>CAXSGP010000001.1:0-53900 GCA_964236955.1 uncultured Oligoflexus sp.
TGGCGGCGCTATCGCCAATGATGTGCATGGCAAAAACCATCTGAGGCGCGGCTCGATTGGCTGTCACATTCTTGAACTTGAGCTGATGCGCAGCAACGGTGAACACCTCCAATGCTCGCGAGCCCAGGAAGAAGGACTCTTTCGCGCGACAATAGGCGGGCTCGGCCTCACCGGGATCATACTATCCTGCACGATCCAGTTGATTCCCATTGAATCGGTCTGGATCGATACTGAAACGATCAAGACCACCAGCATTGATGAATTCTTTGAAATCGACGACACTTCGGCCAGTGATTACGAATATTCCGCCGCCTGGATCGATTGCATGGCAACGGGCATTCACGAGGGCCGTGGCCTCTACATGCGCGGCAATCACGCGAAAGGCCATGATATCCGCCAGGACTATCAGCCGCCAAGTGGTCCGCTGTTTACAGTTCCCTTCGACGCCCCCGGCATCAGCCTCAATAAACTGACCCTCAAAGCCTTCAACAAAGCCTTCTACAACAAACAGATATCGAAACTGAAAATGGAGAGACTATCCTTCGATCGCTTTTTCTACCAGCTTGATGCAATCGGCGATTGGAATCGATTATATGGAAAAAAAGGCCTGCTCCAGTATCAGTGCGTGGTCCCGCTTCATAAGATTGAACCGCTCAAAAAAATATTCGGGATTGTGGCAAAGTCCCGCCACGCATCTTATCTGGCGGTATTAAAACGCTTCGGAAGTATTCGCTCTCCGGGAATGCTTTCCTTTCCTATCGAAGGCTATACCTTGAGCCTTGACTTCCGCAATGCCGGCCCTGCCCAAAACGAACTTTTCAGCGAACTCGATAAAATCGTTTCGCAAGCCGGCGGACGACTCTATCCGGCCAAGGATTCACGGATGAGCGCCCTGACCTTTCAAACTTCGTATCCTGATTGGACTGAATTCGAGCGTTTTGTCGATCCCTTATTTCGATCGATGTTCTGGGAAAGGGTTAGTACACGTGGATGAATTAAGAACCCCCGATGAATTGCGTACGGGATCGCCCTTCTCGAAGATCAGGAAGAGGCATCGGACAGAGGACAAAGACACAGTTAAAAAGACTCCGCATCATGTGATGATTTTTGGTGCGAGTTCGGGAATCGCTGTGGAGTTTGCACGGCCTTTTGCCAATCGGAAAGCCCGCTTCACATTGATTGCCCGTGACGAGGATAAGCTGAAAGACATCAGCGCCGATCTCTATACCCGAGGCGCAAAAAACGTCGCAATCGTAACCTATTCCCTGGATGCCCTCGAGGGGAGCTACGCCGCAACCCGGGAAATCATCAAGCAAACCGATTCACCCGACACTGTTCTCATTGCCCATGGAATTCTCGGCGACACCGATCAACTTCTAAGAATCCCGTCGGAGATGGACCTGCTTTACAGGGTCAATGTTCTCTCGCCCATAGGCATTCTCATGGCCCTGGAAGAATTCATGGGAGCCAGAAAGCGCGGAACGATTGCCGTTATATCAAGTGTGGCCGGTGACCGGGGACGCGCCTCTAACTTTGCCTATGGTAGCAGCAAAGCCGCCCTCAGTGTATTTGTCTCGGGACTGCGGGCCCGCCTCGCGCCCCAGGGCGTCTATGTCCTGACTGTGAAACCCGGGCTGGTAGCTACGCCGATGACCGAACATCTCCCGCGCTCCCGCCTTATGGTTCACCCAAGGTCCGTTGCCAAAGACATCATTGCTGCGATCGCGCGAAAAAAGCCGGTAATCTATAGCCCCTCTTATTGGCGTTGGATTATGTATGTCGTCAGCCACCTTCCCGAAACTCTTTTGAACCGCCTAAAATTCTAGCGTGAGACCAGCGCCACGCTGATCCTTAGCGTGGCCCTTGGCTGTCATTAGACTCGATTGGGGACTATTCTTTCGACTTTTGGCTCAGGATTTAACTGCGGATTAGCCTGAATAATCGTGGTGGGACCAGGACAGGAGAACTTGGCTCCAATCTCCTCACAGCGTTGGTAGAGTTCAACAAGGATACGCTGCTGGGTATCCATGAAGAGGTTATAGTCAGCGTTCAGCATCGTGTAAACGACTTCAAATTCAAGTGAATTGGAGCCAAGCTTGGCAAAATGTGCACGATCAAAACGCACGTCCTTTTGGGCTTTGACGATCTCGGTAACAATTCTCGGAACGCGCTCCAGATTTTCCACAGTCGTGCCATATGCCAATTCAAAACGAAAAACCGCCCGCCGCTCCTGCATGCGTTTGAAATTTTGAATATAGCCGTCGATGAGTTTTTTATTGGGGAATACCAATTGCTCGCCCGAAATGGAGCGGATGCGGCTGGTCTTGAGTCCAATCGATTCCACCGTGCCCGACTTGTCCTCGACCACGATGAAATCACCAACCTCAAATGGCCCGTCAAGCACGATGGTAAGGGAAGCGAAGATATCGCCAAGAATATTCTGAACGGCCAGGGCGATTGCAATACCACCAATCCCGAGGCCTGTTACGAGGGCTGTGATGTTGACACCAAGATTATCGAGCAAGAGAAGAAAGAGAATGGTCCACAAAAGAAATTTTGCCGTGATATCGATCGCACTATAGGTCGCCAAATTGTCGACTTTATCATCTTTTTGCCCGTATCTTTTCGATAGGTATCGGCCGAGGAGAAAGGTGAGTACTTCATTGCCCCAAAGGGCACCCTGAAAAAAGGTGGTGACGACCATGATCTTATAGAGAAGCACCATCGCTTTGGAATCAGCCCCCATCACCGATGATGACAGATAAAGGCTGACCATGAATAGAAAGAGACCATGGGTCCGGTCTATGATACGACCGAGGATATCGTCCCAGTGGGTATTGGTCCTAAGAGCGACCCTTGAAATCTTTTTACCGAAGCGCTTCTTAAGGAAACTAAGTCCCGTCCAAACAATAAATGTTAATCCTAAAATCATAGCCCATTCGAACAATGTTACTCCTAGGTATTGAGAATCCCTAAACTTTTCGCTCGCTTCATTGAACCATGTCATGCAACGCTCCTAAATAATCGAACCACCCAGCTTGTAATAGTAATAAGGCGAAGACGCAGAGTTCAAGGCACAATTGACCTTGAATTCAAAAACCTATGGCAAATCCCACAGCTATTCTATTTCTCTGTATCAAACCTGATGGTACCGGCGTCGCATCCAGGCGTTGTCCCAATCCAGGAAATTCATCGTAAGCTTGGTTTTTCCTATGAAATGGCGTTGCGATCCCCGCTCTCCGCTGTTTTTTTTCCAGAATTCTCTTACATGCCATTCAAACCCCTCGCGAAAGAAAGCCTCAAATTGTTAGCGTACACCTGCAAGTTTTTATTCTAAGCTCCCGGCATGTTATCAACTCTTTCCGGCTGGGCCAGGCTCCGCAATGATTTGAATGCAAAATTATACTTTGACCGAGAGGATGGAGATTGATATTCAGGAATTCTAGAAAGATCGAATCCTGTCGCCCAACGCCTGAATAAGATCTCTAGAGAGGGTTATTGAATGACTGATCGCACTGCTATAAAGGCCATTGTTGGCCTTTCTATGATTTCATCACAGGCATTTTCAAATGTGTTCGACAATTACGGTCAGAGCGCGGGTACTATTGCCATAGGCAATGCAACCAGCGCTGGTGGGACCCAAGCGTTTTCGGCGTATACGAACCCCGCCCTTTTAGTCAGAGCTAAAAAGAACGAAATCAGTGTCCAAGCGATCGTTACCCAATTCAATCTGGAAGATCTACCAGAGGCGGCAGACAGCCCACTACCTCCCGACCGAGATCGCGCTTCGGATGCCGATTCACTCAAAGGCAACAGCATCGGCATGAATCTTACGCTGCGCGAGGGCCTTCATGTCGGCCTCGCCGCTTACATGCCCGAGGGCAGCTTTGGTCGAATCAAAGGCGTCTCGTCCTACCAAAGCACCTATCTTCGATTCAATGAAAATCAAGGCAAACCAGCGCTATTTACCGCCCTTGGAATTGAGCTTCCTGCGGGCTTTAGTATAGGCCTAGGTGCGTATTACACCTTACGTGCCAAAGGTATTTTGCAGATCGCCTTGACTCCAGACGAAAGCGAGGGTCGCATCGACCTTAATATGCAGCCTGTCGTTGCCCCTTACGGTGGGCTGGCTTGGACTGGCGAGCTGGGAACGGTCGGGCTGGTCTATCGGGAGGCGCAAAAAACGGATTCGAAGATTGATTCCGGCTTTTCATTGACGAATAGCACCTTCGCTCTGCCAATAAATGCCAATACAAGTCTGGTGCCCTTCTACGATCCCGGGATCTTGCGTTTCGGTGTTGCCACGACGCTGCATGATGTTGAGATATTATTGAGCTTTGAACAAGCGCAATGGGCTCGATTTAAAGCCCCGTTGGTGACCCTCTCAGGCAACGATGTAGCGGCTCTATCGGCACTGTCTCCAGCCAGCAACGGCAACCTTCGAGACACGCAGGCCTATCGGATAGGTGCTATTGTCCCCTTCGATGGACCCATGGACCAATCGTTGGAATTTCGTAGCGGCCTAGAAATAAACAAGTCCGCAAATCGTCCCCATACCCGGACTTCGGTCGTCGATCCGGCTCGCCAATCTTTGGCCGCAGGTTTAAACTGGCAATGGAAAGCCGATGAAGGTGGCCGTCGGCTCACGCTCGAGACAGCCTATCAGTACAGCCGTCTATCACGCTTAGATCGTGTAAGTGCCCGTGGCGCTGCTATTCACCTGGGATCAGGTCATTCTCTCCAAACTTTTGTCGGAGGACTCGACTATGAGCTTTAAGCAGACCATCGGCTGGCTCGGCTTGATGTTTTTGGTGTCGGGCTGCTGGGGAGGCGGATCAGAGACCAAGAATAAAGCTGATTTTGGCTTTTTTAAGACTCCCGGTGCAGCCGAAGCCTGCGTGAGCTCTAATGTCTCGCAGTGGGAAATGACGGGCAAATTTCTGCATAGTTTTTTGGGATGTGCTTCAAACCGCAGTGCCGATGGCGCAGAAACCTTAAGCGGTTTACAGAATCTCCTCGCCCAACTCGATGAAAATAAACTGCAAGAGCTTTTAGATTTTCTTCTGACCGTCAATCCAAAGGGTACCACTCACGAGGAGCGATATCCCTATCTCCTGGCAGCCTCAACCCTACTCGATCGCGGCCTGGTCGAAGGCCGTATCAATGGCCTGAATCTGACCAACGAAAGGCTTGAGACACTTCAGGATTTTCTGGTCTCCTTTGATGCCAGCAAAAGTCAGCATATAATCAGCAGCTGGTCCCGTAGCGGTCACCTAGCCGAAGTCCTTGATGAGCTTGGAGCTTTTATCGATCAGCTCCAGGATAATAGCCTGGAATCGGCAACGCACGAGCTGCTTTCCGGTGGGATTCTTAAGCCTGATTTCCTCTACCTGTCACGCCGCGTCCTAAAAGAGGATTTATTATTTAGCAATCTCAGCGACAGCCTTGCCAAAAGGCGGGCTCGCGCCCTGACTTCGTCTGAGCAGACGCGATTGCTGGCGCCTTATCGAGAGGCGCTTACTGCCAGCGATAGCCAGGCACTCGCGGTCAATCCGGTCGAAGGAGCAATCGAAACAACAGCCCTGAAGGCCTTTGCAGATAAACATACGCAATACACGCCAACCGTATTGCAAGGGCTAAACTCGGTCTTGCTTTCTTACTGGCAGTCTTATCAAAAGTTGAGCGAGATTGAGCGATTGAGTCTGGATGGACGCTTTGCCTCAGCAATGAGCAGCATACTTGGCCAGCAGGCCCATTCGGTCAAATGGTTATTAGCCCTTCTAAGGGATGCGGACACGCTTAAAGCCAAGGATCTCGATCGTATCACTTATGCGGTTGATCAGTTGGTCCTGGAGGGGAATAACCTTTCCCTCGAAGCCATTCGCGCCAAAGCTGGAGCCAGCAAACTCACCTATCAGCTGCAGGTGATGCTGAGTCAGGGGGCTAAGGTTCCAAACTGCTCTTATTTCGATCAAGCGGTACTCACGAGCGACAGTGATTTTAATTCCTATGCCGAAGTTCTCAACAGGCTGAGCACTCCCCAGGCAAGCTGTGGGGGTCGCATTCCCCTCGTGGCTGCCATTGAGTTTATAACGGGTGCCACCATCAGCGCGAGTTGCGACAATCAACCTGTGTGCCTCGCTGAAACCAGCCCCCTCTCGACGAGCCAGGACCTATGGGCCGGCGCCGCTCCAAATCCAGACCTTACCAAAAAATTGGCGCTTGATAGCCTACGACGCTTACAAGCTCTTACTCTTGACGATCCCTATGCTCTTTATAACCTTCAGTTTGCAAAGGATCGCGTCGAGCCCAAGATTCTGGCTGAGCTTGAGAAAAGGCTGATCGATGCCGACGACTGGTCCTTGAACGGCCTCGCCAGTCTTGACGAAGCGATCAGCGAACAATTTGCGGATAGTCTGCAAAAGGATTTTCTGGAAAAGCTGCTCACCTATCGCATCGAAGCGTTGACCAGCCAGAGCCATCAATTTGCTGACCTCGCACCTGACCAGGCAGAGGAAATCGATAGCGAACTTGAGCGGCGCAGCAGTCGAATATTCGCTGGTCTCTATTCCGATGGACCGGTCGAAGCCCTGTTCGGGAAAAAATTTGCGCTTTCGCAATTTGCCTCCACCTTTAACGCGGACCAGCAGGATGTGAAGGCTTATCTTGAATCGCACCCCAGTGTCTGGAGTCGCATCGTATATAAATCCAAACAAGCCGATGGAATTTTCCGATCGCCAAGCATGGGCTCCTTATCGGGCGAAGACTCTGTTACGTTCTCCGGCATGGGGAGCTCACTCCGCAATTATCTGGGATTTAACAGCGAAGAAGGGCCGGCCACTAGCCTTCAGGCCATCATCAATGAGTCTTCGCGCCATCGTATCATTCAGCCTCTTCAGGCCACACGCGCCTTTGCCGATGATGAGCAGGGGCGTAGCTCTTGGGCCCTTTGGATGCAGCACTATGCAAGTGGTCCGCTCACTGTCAAAGACGTTCCCGTCGCGCTGGCCGCCAAGCTCCAGGACTGGTATCTGCAAAGTTTTATTCCCACGGTCAGCGGCGATGCCTTCTGGCCCGAACTTCAGGCTCAGTCCCAGCTTGCGTTGCCCAGCGGCCTCGGCGTCGAGTTCTTTGATGTCGAGCCTTATACGCAGACTGAGGCCCGCCTCATCAGTTCCTATTATTTCAAACAATATCAAAAACCCAGCCAGCTACTGCCCTTACCGCCTGAAGTTGCCTTCGGCAGGAGTTCAAGTCCCAAGTCCGACCTCACGGCATTTGCCAATCCTATAAGCGGTTTTCTCAGTCTTTCCTACCTTGTCAAAGACGACTATGAATCGCAATACGCGGCCTATGCAAAAGCCTTCCCAAAAGTGCTGAATACGGCGCATAAAATCAGCGAACTAAAAGCCGCGATTCTTCCCGACCTCGCGACATTTCAGACGAAATCAGCTGATTGGAACTTTGGGGAACTGGCGCAGGTGAACGACATCGCTCGTCTGCCGGTGGATACAGCAAGCCCGATGGCTTTGCTTTCAAGTCTTGATCTTCTGACTTTTTCCAAACCGCAGAGCAAATTCCTCCCGCAATCGCTTGTGGGTTTTTACGGCAAGTTATGCCGATCGAAAGCCAAAGACCCGGCCCATCCCACCGTCTGGATAGAAAATCCTCAGGCATGTCCCCTCGACTTTCAGGGCGCAACAGAAGAAGAAGCTTACAACAAGTTTCGCGAATATATAAGTACCGTCGCCATTCAGTCCTTTTGCCCCTTCCTTGCGACCGATACCTTTGGTCCCCACGAGCTTTGGAGCGAACGCCTGGGCCTGGCTTTAGATAGTCCCATACTCTGTAAACAACCAAGCAGTCTTCCGGCGTTGGCAGCCTATCGCTTTCCGACCTGGCACAGTGCCCAGGTTTTAAATGATATTTTCATGATGGGGCGTAAAGCCAGCCTTAAGGCCGGCCTGGTTCAGATTCCAAGCGCCATGCGCTTTTATAAGCTAAAACATCAAGAATTGACCGGCGAGCATTTTGCTGCTGAATGGTTACAGCAAAGCAAAGGCGTCTGGAGCGAAAAAAACGCGACCAATCAAAGACGGCGAGAATTTTTCGCCGGTGGATTTTGGGTTGGCTCTCCGAACCTACTCAATAGCTATTTAAATCTCCTGAGTCAGCATGTTGACTCCTATACCTGGCGCAACGTTCTTATTGCCTTTGCGGAAAAAGACGCGAAGGGTGTGACCAAAGATATTCTGCGCGATCTGCTTCGGGAATGGAGCAGTCAGCAGAAAATGGCCGCTGCGGCGGACGAAACGGCCGTTACTTTTGCCCTTAAGCTTTTTGATGTGGTCGCCGAGAATCCAGAATACCGGCGCTTTATTGCCAACTTCCTGACCGACCTCAACAGTTCGGAAGCCTACGATTTTTACTCCAATGAATTGCCTTTAGCTACGATCCAGCTATTTCCTCCCGACCTTAATCCCTTTGACTGGAAGGATCCGGGACTCAGTTTTGCCAAATATTTTGCTCAGCATACCACCTTAAGAAGCTGGCAAGTCCTTGGCGAGAGCTTCAACCCGCAGGAAGTCGATCGATTCATCGATCAGACTCATTTATCATTGCGTTCGATTGCCGAATTGGGGGACAGGGCCGGACTCCTGGCAAAGCTATCCTCAGAAGCGGTAGAGCTTGCCACACTCTATCTCCCCGACGATGCTACACATTTAACAGAGCGATTTGAAACTCTGGCCTCGACCTGGAACCACATTTCCCTAGGCCAGCCATTCCGTAGGCAATGGGCTTCGGTGGTAAGCAAATTGTCCGAACCTTTGCAGGGTTTCAACGGCGAAAACACTTTGACGGGTGAAGTGGTCCTCGAAAATTTCCTGACAGGAATCATCAAGCGTGGGCCCCTACTATTGCATAGCATTCAAGAGGCAAGCGCATTTGAAGAGCCTTTGTTTTGGCGTAATTGGGCTGATTCGATTCTAAATTCTGTTGCCGACCATAGCGATGGCGCAGCCGCCCTGGCCAACTTTCTGCATCAAAAACGCCTTGATTTCGATAGCGGCAATCTTTGGGTGGGGCTGCTTCATCCCGGGGACCTGCAGGCTAAAGCGGTGCTCGCCATCAAGGCTGTCGACAGCGTACCCGAGACCATTTGGCGAGCGGCACTCAATGAGGAAGCTCAACTGTCGGCTCGACTCGTTAGAGCCTTCGACTTTCTTAGGTCGCATATCATTTGGAAAGTTGATCCTGAACATAACGCCTTTAGTATCGCTCTCGATCAGCTTTACGAATTGAGCCGAGACGAGACTCTACGCAACAAACAGCTCGAAGTTGTTAAGCTTTGGCTTAAAGGCGAAACACCGCCCGACAGCCAAAGTGAAAGCAATCGATCATATTAGTAAACCAGGGGATTCATCCTCAAAGAAGGAGTTAACGTGAAAAAATTTATCGCCCTAATTTTTGCCAGTTTCCTCGCTCAAGGCACTTTTGCTCAGAGCGTAGTAAAAACCGTTCCCGTTCTGCCTCAAGGCTGTGGAGATCAGATCTCAAGCAATGGGCTTTACTGCTCAGCGCGCGTCATCACCGGCGACAAGACCACTGTTACGTTTGCAGCCGTGGTTTCTAAAGATGCTTTCCCTACCGTGGAATCGATCCTGGCCCGCTATACAAATTTCCCACGTTGGCCCGAATATGCAGCGACCTCTCCCGACACTGTGATCGAATTCAAGCGAGCGGGTTCGGTCGCTCTTGAGCCTCTTACCAGCGCTGACGGCGTCGTTACCATGCGTCACGTTTACGACTACAGCCTGAAGATTCAGGGCATTCCTTTGCTGAAGCAATCGGTACGTGGGATTACCTACAACACGATCGTTGCCCCTTATAAAGGCGCCCTCGCCAGCCTTGAATTCGTGGCTCAAACCACAGCGGTTCCTGGCTTTCAAGAAAAACCAAAGGGCCTAAAATCACAAACCGGTAGCATTCACGCCCTCACGTGTGATCCTAAGATTCTAGCTGTTTGTGATGATACAAAATGGTTGCTTGTTTATCAGACAACCGTTCAACCTGACGTTTCGTTTGCGATGACGATCGCGGCTAACACCGTGACAGCCGGCATCGAAGACCTCCTTATCGGTATGCTTGACGAAAGTATTGTCGATTGACCGACTGATGGCTCCCCGTTGCAGTGGTTGTTGCAGGGCCTCCCGTCGTTGACTCGGATGAATCGCTAAAGTAGAACGCACCTTTAAAGACCTCCTTTGGAGGTCTTTGTTACGTCCGCTCTTGAAGGTCTTCAGAGACTTACGGGAAGCTAACCGTCTTTGGGAGGTTTTTTTTCCTCGCACTTCATTCTCTCTTATTCCAATATAGTTCGTTCGACGGCAGTTACGCCGGCTCTTTAAGGCCCGCCGCCTATGCCTATATAAAACAAAAGGAATTGATATGGCTGGTGCAGAACGCGAAGAAGTCTTTAATGTCTCAGCAGAACAATACTACGCCGCATTGACAGATTTTAAAAATTATCCTAAGATCTTGCCGGAAGTAGGTGGAATCAAAGTTAAAAATCAAACCACGACTACCGCAAGTGTTGAGTATAGTGTCAATCTCGTCAAGACCTTTCACTACACTTTAAAAATGACCTTAAAGAGTCCTGAACTTGTGTCTTGGGAACTCGAAGACGGGAGTCTCTTTAAAAAGAACTCCGGTCGCTGGACGATCACCCCCCTTGGACCCAAACAGTGCAGAGTGAGCTACAATCTTGATGTTGAGATTAAGATCTTCGCACCCAAATCCATAACCAACGCTTTAGTGGCCGTTAATCTACCCCGCATGATGCAAAGCTTTTATGAGCAGGCTCAGACCCTTTAAGAGCTATTAAGACAAAATGCAAAGCGGCGATCCTTAAAGATTAGGATCGCCGTTTTCATTTGAATGAGCACCAAAACCTAGGAGCGGAACAGCTCGCCCATTTTCTTGCCAAGTACCAGTGACGCTCCCATGATACAGACGATAAGGATCACCATTCCAATGATGCCGAGGGCACTCGCGACCAATTCGCCCGTTCCCTGTTCAAGGAAGAGGACATAGATCGCTTTGGTCATAGGATAGAATCGCTCTTTCATTGCCAGGATCAGGCTATCGCTGACGTCGAGCATTGCATAGGAAAAGCAAAGCAATGCGCCGGCAATCAGGTTGGCCATAAGCAAAGGAACTGTAATTTTACGCAGGGTATGGAAACGTGATGCCCCGAAGGTTGTCGAAGCCTCTTCCAAAGAACTACTCATCTGCTGCAGTCCCGCTGTCGCCGACCGAACCATGTAAGGCAGACGCCGAATGGCATAAGCGATGACCAAGAGAGGCACGGGATTATGCAAGGGATCGAGAAAACTGTCAGAATAAGTAACGACATATCCAAATGCCAGCACGATACCCGGGAGAGCGAGAGGAATCATAACCAATCCATCAAGGATACCCGGGAAAGGTACAAGTTTTCGCACGATGACATAAGCGATGAGAAGTCCAAGGATCAAATCGACGATTGTCGAGAGACCAGCCAGGAAAAAGCTGTTTTTGATGCCGTTAAATGCCAAATCGGTGCCGAATACCTGTTTGAAGTGGTCGAGCGTATACTGTTCCGTCAAAGGCGTCATAATCCATTTATCGGAAATATCAGTGATAAGTACGGCCAAATGCGGCAATAAAGCAAAAAATGCCGTACCACAGACCAGGACATAAACTAAAGGATAGCCCCACCAGGTCGGGTGTTTCTTTTCCGAGCTCACGTGGCCCTTGGCCATCATCTCGTATTTTTTCCCACCCAGGGCTTTTTTGGATATAACAAAGAAGCTCACGGTCATGACAATGACAAGACAAACGAGAGCATATCCCACCGGGTTTTCATTGACGTCGGTGATCATATTAAAGATTTGCACCGGTATTGTCTCGTGGTAACCCACGAGCAAGGGCGTGCCAAGGTCGGTCAAAGCCCAGATAAAGACGATGATGGCACCAGCAAAGTAGCCCGGTCGGGCCAATGGCCAGACGATATCCCGATACTGCTTCCACTTCGGAACACCCAGAGTGCTTGCCATTTCTTCCACGCTTGGATCCACGTTGGCGAGAGCAGCGCTAAGGTTCAGATACATGATGGGATAAAGATGCAGGACTTCAAGGATTACGACCGCCCAAAACATACTGTCAGGTCCGAGCCAATCAATAGGACTGTTGATCCAACCCAAATCCATAAGAGTTAGGTTTACTGACCCTCGACGAGCAAAAAACCTCATGATTCCGATTGCGCCAACGAAGGGAGGCATGACCATAGGCACCAGCAAAAGACCTGAGAGAAAGGATTTTCCCTTAAAATCGTAGCGCGCATTGATCAATGCCAGGGGAAAGCTGAGCAAGGTCGTGAAGATCGTCGTCACGATGCCGATGAGGACACTGTTCCAGATCGAGCCCATCAAAAGTTCGTTGGAAAAAAGCAGAGGAAAATAGCGAAAGGTAAATTCGCCATTGTTAAAAAATGCTCTCGCCATGATGACCGAAACCGGCAACACCAGGAAGAAAAAAAGTATCGCGAGGGTAGCGATCACCGTGCCGTAACCTACAAAGTCAGAAGCTTTGCGGCGCCATACTGTGGATTCATCAGCCTTGCTTTGCATCAGGTTGTCGGCCCCAGTTCAAGAGGTGGCAAAACGAGAACATCACTCGCATCGATCGTGCACCCCACGGCGCTGCCTTCGTGGAAATCATGCTCGGGCGCGTGATAGAAATTCACTTTCAAACACTCGCCGCTCTCGGTAGCCAGGAGAAATTGCTCCGATTCACCAAGATAAGTGAGATGTTCAACCTTGCAGGTAAAATAGTTCCCCCCCGTACCCGACCTCGTCCAATCGATATGGATCGCTTCAGGGCGCAGGGACAGGCTTACCTTGTCTGAAACCTTGAAGGCCTGGCTTTGATGAGTGGAACGCAGCAGACCAAAGGAGGTGCGAACCAGAGTTTCCGGGCCTTCAACTTTTTCGACGACAGCTTCGACCAGATTGGTTTCGCCGATAAAACCCGCGATAAATGCGGTCTTTGGATCGGTATAAAGAGTGCGGGGCTTATCGGTTTGAATGAGGTGGCCAGCATGCATGACCGATACACTGCTACCCATCGATAAAGCCTCGCGTTGATCATGGGTCACATAGAGAGTGGTGATACCAGTCTGCTTGTGAATTCGCAAAATATTGTCGCGCATTTCCATTCTTAGTTTGGCATCGAGGTTCGACAAGGGTTCGTCAAGTAAAAGGACGTTAGGACGAATCGCCAAAGCTCTGGCAAGCGCAACGCGTTGCTGCTGGCCTCCTGACAATTGACCGGGCAGACGCTCCACGAAATTTCCGAGGTGGGTGATCTGAACGACTTCGTCTATACGACGTTTGATTTCCTCTTTGGATAGTTTTCTTAGTTTCAGGCCATATTCTATATTCTTATAGACAGTCATATGAGGCCAGAGTGCATAGTTCTGGAAAACCATGCCGATACCGCGTTCAACCGCAGGCTGCTTGGTCACGTCTTTGCCATTAAAAAAGAGTTGCCCCTCCGAAACGGGTTCAAGACCAGCCAACATTCTGAGAGTGGTGGTTTTGCCGCAGCCTGAAGGCCCTAGGAGAAAGTGCAGGGCACCTTTTTCTATTTTAAGATTAAGGTTGTGAACAGCCGTGACCTGTCCGTAGCGCTTGAAGATACCTTTAAATACGACTTCCATAGATTTCCCGCGAACATGGTTTGGCACGTGATGCAGTCGCTACTGGTGCGATTCCGGCTAACTCGGACAAAAGACCCCGCAATCGCTGAGGTCTTGCGTAGGCCTGGCGCTCAAACACTGTGAGCGAAAGCACTGCTTGATTCTGATAGTCGAGATTATTGGAAAGACTTGTACTTTGTTTTCGCGAAGCTGACCCAAGCGTTAATCGTTTGATTTCTGAAGACTTCATCGTCCCATTTTTCGGAGACCTTGAAAAATTCCTCTTCGGTCAGGGGAACCTTAGCAAATTCTGCTATCTGCGCTTGATCAGGTTTTTTGGACTTGACGATTTTAGTCCAGGCCTTCTTGAGGTCATCGTGAGTATCGACTAAAAGGGCACCGACCAGATCATTAAATACGCGCTGTAATTTAGCGGCTTTTTCGATATCGAGTCGGATGAAACCTTTTTGAGTGAACGGATTCATAGCATAGATCCGTTTGCCTTCGGTCTGCTTGTAGGCTTCCGTGTTAATTGCCATACGACCGAGGGAGGATTGTTTGGGCCCACCGGGTACGCCCTTAGGCAGGACAAGCAGCTTTTGGCCTTCGACCGACAGGACATACTCCATGAAGCGCTCGGCAACTTTGCGGTTGGGCGCGCCCTTCAAAATAGCGATAGGATCGGGATCGAGCACGGCCTGACCGGAAGGCAGGGTAAAGCCTAGGTTTTCGCTACCAAGGTCGCCGATTTTCGCCAAGGCGTAGAAATCGATAGCCATCGTCATTGTAACGTCACCGGCAACGACAGCTTTGATGGGATCGGTGCTGGAGTGAGTAAAACTTCGGGCGTTTCCGGCAAGCCCATGAAGAAGTTCCCAGCCTTTAACCCAACCTTCAGTCTGAAGTATAATGGCATCCATGTTATTGGCGCTACCTGAACGACGGGGATCGGTCAGGCTTAGATTGCCAAGGTAGATAGGAGCGGCAAGATCGCGAAACGACTTGGGTTCCGGCACACCGTCAAATTTCATAATTTTTTTATTGAAGAACATGCCAAACGACGAAGCTGCCGAAGCGTACCAGGTCTCCGTTTTATCATAGAGGGGAACGCCTGACGCGTTGTCAGGAATCTGCGCCTTGAGCGCTTTGGGGAGCTTGTATTGAGCCAGGAAATTTGATTTTTGCAAATCAACGAACACTCCGGTTCCACCGCCCCAAAAAATGTCGACGCCTGAGGTTTTCGGATTCGAACCAAACTTTGCACGGATGAAACGAACATCATCGGAGGTGCCGCCCTGATCGAGCCAATCGACCTGGACCTCGGTATAAAACTTAGCTTTATAGTATTCAGCGAAAGCAGGAACGTACTCGTCTTGAATCGATTTGCGATGCGGCGACAGAATCACGAGAGTATCCTTCGCATACGCGGGTAGCGAGGCGAGAATGAGACCCAAGGCTAGAAAAGCGTTTCTCATGAGCTTGTCCTTTCGTTCAATACGGAACTATCCGGAGTCTGTAGGCCATTTACGACGGATACTTCGTATCCCGATTCGAAATCCAGCTCTAAGGTGCAGACGCGTTGAAAACCTTAGTCGTGACACTTGGGATTGATCAAAAACGGCACATGGCCTCCAGAGTGGAATTTGGTAGTGCTTAAGCCTGAAAAAAGCAAGTACTTTATTTGTTAGTAGCCGTTTTCAGAGGGCTATTTTTAGGAGCTGCCAAATGCCGCAGACGGGGTAAGCCGTCTCGAAAACAGGAAGCGATGGTTTCGGCGGCTTGGTGCGCGAGATTGCCCTTGAGCTTACCGTTAAGCGCCTCCAGTTCGATCTTCTTGCTGGCTCGGTACTCAGGGTCTTGGATAAGCGTAAGAAGCTCCTGGGCTACGGCGGCGCCAGAGAAATTTTGGACAAACTCCTTGACCAAGCCATAGTCTGCAACCAAATTGACCAGGCTGATGTGAGGCAATTTGACAAAGCGTTTCGCAATCTGAAAACTTAGGCTCTGCATGACATAGGCGACGGCCATAGGCGTTCCGACCAAAGCGCACTCCAGGGTCGCCGTTCCCGAGGTCACCAAGGCCGAGTCGCAGGCCTTCATCAAAAGAATGCTTTGACCCTGGACCAATGTGGTGTCCCCCAGGACAAAGACCTTAAGACCATCGGTATCAGCGATGGGCAGCGGCAAGGCGGCGCCCAGTTGCTCCGCAAACAGGGTTAACGGCAGATTCGGGGCCGCGGACACCACAAATCGAAGCCTGGGATCAAGGCGGCGTAATTCCTCGCGGGCGGCCAGCATACGCGGCAAAAGCCTTTGAATCTCACTCCGGCGACTGCCGGGAAAAAATCCAATAACCTTTTGGTTTGGCTCAAGTCCAAAGCGCACGCGATCTCCATCGGCAGCCGCTGCGCGATCGACCTGGGGGGTACCCACGTAAGTGTAATTCACATCACGCTGCCTGAAAAAATCCGCTTCAAAGGGCATGATTCCTAAAACTTCATCGGTACTGCGCTTAAGTTTTTTCGTTCGCTTCTCGCCCCAGGCCCACAGCTGCGGCGCCACGTATTGAAACACAAAAGTACCTCGGAGTTTCAAAGAATCACCAAGGCGCAGATGAAAGCCGGGATAGTCGACCAGTATCGCAAAGTCCGGTTTGCGTCGGTCGATTTCCTCGAGCAGGGAAAATTCCAAACGTTTGATATAGGAAAGGTGTTTGAGCACTTCAACAAAACCCATCACCGATAGTTCCTCGATGCCGAACAGTTCCTCGCATCCGGCACGGCGCATGCGCTCACCGCAGATTCCAAAAAATTCGGCATCGGGCATCAACGGCTTCAGTTCCTCAAGCAATTCACCGGCAAGAAGATCGCCCGAGGGTTCGCCGGCTGAGACAAAAATTTTCACGCTCATAGCTTCGACTCGCTTCGGGGGGCTTGAAAATTAAGGACATGAGCTTTGACGACCTGATGTTCGGCCTGTTCGACCAGTGACACGGATTCGATAAGTTCGGCATCGACCGCGAGGATGTGGGGCTTGCCATGTAAATAGGCATGGAGCTGGTCCAGTTGCTCCTTAAGGGATTCCCTGGCTATAACAGGCACTGCTGCAGTTTCCAGCCCCTGCGTGTCGACCGACCATTTGAGCTCCGAAAAAATCGTTTTCTTTTTAGAAAGGTCTTGGCCGAACAACTCACAGGTTTGGTTCAGGTAGTCGACGAGACAGAGGCCATCGCTCCCCGTCACCCTTATCGAACGCATCCGCTGCGGTGTCAGCCAATTCACATGCACAGTTCCGGTCACGCCAAGGCTGGATCGAACCATTATTTCAGCCGTATCGTAAATAGCTGGGGATCGTGTGCAATGACCGATTCCATAGACGACAGCCAAAGGGCCCATGATCATGCGGAACAGATCAAGTTCATGAACGCCGAGATCGAGAATAACATTGTTGCCCGTCTTTACATTGCGCGGAAACCCGCCGGCGCGTAGCCCGTTGAGGTGGACGAGGCGACCGAGGATTCCACTTTCCACAACTTTGCGCAGAGCGCCGACCACAGGATTACAGCGTTCGATATTCCCAACCGCCAACAGTCGGCCCTTTTGCTTGGCAAGCTCAACAAGTTCACGGGCCTGTTGATGGGTGCTGGCTGCCGGCTTTTCGACAAACACGTGATGATTGCCATGCAGCAGTTTCGTGACGATCGTATAGTGCAGTTCTGTAGGCGCCGCGACAACGGCAAGGTCAAATTTTAAATCGTCAGGAAGCTGCTTATATAAGGGCACCGGCCTCGCGGTGGGCGGCAGTTGTTCCGTGACAGGATCGATGACGCCAACCAATTCGAAACGGCAATCTTCCTGCAGCACACGCAGGTGGTTGCGTCCCATATGCCCTAAACCGAAAAGACAAGTGCGTAGCGTCGTCATGGAATGGCCTTTATTTACCTGGGCATGGGAACCAACAAAAATCCGCCAAGGACGCCAAAGATACCCTTTATCGGCTGAGAAATATAGATAAAAACCCGTTTCAAATACATAACGACCTAGTACTCCGGTCCAGAGTTTTTGAGACGCTAAAATGCTTGTCGAGCTTCGGTATTCGACCGTTAAAAAACGATGAGAGGCCGACGCAGGCAAGCCGCTCCCAAAACCCCTGAACCGCAACACTAGTGACGCAGAATACGTCGGCCTTATCGTGCCTCGTTCTGAGTGAGCTGTGGTTAAGAATGCTAAAAATAATGAAGGATGAGAAGAAAAAGCGGCATCCGCAACCAGGGCGCTCCGGACTTTTTTCAGAGCCTTAGTGGATTTTGCGCATTCGGGATACAAAGAGGCAATCGGCATCGAACACGGGCAAACCGCAAATCATCTCCTCTTCCAGGACAAGAGGAAGTGTGTCGCGAAGCTTGGCGGTGACATCTTCGTTTTCTTCAGGCAACCAACTGCAGGTCGCGTACACGAGCTGGCCACCTTTTTTGAGGTAGGGCAGGACCTTTTCCACAATGCTTAACTGAAGGGTCTGAAGGTTCCGGATCGATTCGTCGGATATGCGAAAGCGACCATCAGGACTGCGGCGCCAGGTTCCAGAACCGGAGCAAGGCGCATCGACCAGGATAATGTCAAACCCTTTGCCGACAGAGCGCGGTAAATCAAATTGATCGCCACCATTCCATGGAATCGGAGTGACGTTGGGGAGCTTGGCACGATGCGCGCGGCGGGACACTTCCGTGCTTTTATGAGCCCTAATATCGCTCGAGAAAATATGGGCTTTGGGATATAGAGCGGCGAGTTGCAGACTCTTGCCGCCGCCGCCGGCACAACAGTCCCAAATCTGAGCCGCCGCTTGCACGGGGATTTTTTCGCCCAATAGCTGCGAACCATAATCTTGTACCTCTGCCCAGCCGTCCTCGAGGATAGGTGTTTGCTGGAGGTTCTTATCACTTTCAATTTTTAAACTGCTGCCATGCCAGTCGTAGCTCAGGCCCATTTCATTGAGCTTGGCTTCAACTTTAGCTTTATTGCTAGGCTTATTAAGACGAAGCCACAATGCGGCGCGACGGTTTTGAGCGCTTAAAAAGCTATCCCTCTGCTGGTCCGTCCAATGCGAAAGGGCAACCCGGCGATCAAGCGAGGCTTGAAACCAGGACGACAGGCCAGCACTGGCCAAACCCTCGGCTGGTAAACTCTTTCCAAACTCACCCAGTTCGCCAAATAATTTTTCAGGCGGCAGGGTACGCAAGGCCTCCCATGCAGCTGCCGGCGTAAGGCTGGCCGTTTCCAATCGCTTATCGAGCAGAGGCATGGACCAACGAATGGCCGCGAAAACAGCTTCACTATACCAACGGCGATCTTTGGACCCGAAACGCTTGTCCTGCTTCATACGTTGAACCAGCCAGCGATCGAGTTGAGGCAATTCTTTCTGTTTGGCCAGGTCGGACCAAATCCTAAAGAGATGGGGGGTTCGTGGAGATTGGAGCAGCTCTTCCATTTTTTAATGGCCTCTCAATGCAAACGACTGATGGACGGCTGAAAACGTTCGCGGCCCCGAAAGGTCACGGCGATCACAGATTTCGTATTTTGGTCAGAACTTCCGATGGCGACGGATTCGTTCACCGGCATGACAAATCCTGCCGACACGAGCTTTTCATTGACGCTTACGCTTGGCGATTCCGTCATGAGGGCCAATCCATCGGTGGTTTCTGCTATCAGCGTTTGGCCAGCCGGAATCTGCCAGCGTTCTATCAAAGTCTCCGGAACTTGAAAGAGGATGCTCTTCGGAGGGCTCTGCAAGAGTCCGGCGGGGCGATTGTCGTGGCTTCGAAAGATTCTAACCGAGGGTTCAGCGATGCCGCCCAAGGCCTCGGGTTTTCTGACCTCAAGTTCGATAGCCTGGATCTTCGGATGATCCTCGCTGGGAGGAGTCAGGAGGAATATGGCCAGGGCTTCTGCCGCACTTTCAAGCAATCGAAAGCGTGAGTGAGTCAAAATAAACGCAAGCTGTTTTGCCACCAGGGAATAGTCGACGGTGTGGGAAAGTATGCCAGTTGCCGCTGCTGCTGAGGTATCCAGGTAGATCATGACATCGAGTTTAAGGGTCTGGGGTCGCATTTTTTCTTCGGGATGCACCCCAATCACGCATTGAACGTCAAGGTCCCTTAGGGTGATTCTATCCAATGGGCGGCCGGTAATCTCAGATAACACATGCATAACGATCCCCCTCGCGGCCTCTTTGTAATACGTCCGAGCTGACTTGTCCATGGAAGGCTGATGACTATTTTCTTTTATGACTTGGCATGGTAGCTTCCGCCTTCGTCCCTTACGGCAGCCCGAGAGGTCATCCTATGGAAAATAACCTTATTGAACTCAAGCTAAATAGCCAAAATGACAATATCTTCGCGGGCCAGCATTATCCGAAGCCTTTTGCCTTCAATCATGAGGTGGCGGAAGTGTTTGACGACATGGTCCAACGTTCGATTCCCCTCTATCAAGACGTGACTCGATTTACGGCAGACTGGGTGCTTCATTTCTATCAACAGGGGACTTCCATCATCGATATCGGCTGCTCCACGGGCACCACCACGCACCAGATTGCTCATCGCCTGGCGGCCCCCGCCCAATTTTTAGCCATCGACAGTAGCGAGGCCATGATAGCCAGAGCCGAGGAAAAGCTTGCCGACCTTCCCGGCCGTCATCGACTTGAGCTGCTATGCATCGATGTGATGGCCGTGGCTTTGCCCAAGGCTTCGGCGGTCGTCATCAACTACACGCTGCAATTTCTTCCCGTCAGCCAACGCACAACTTTGCTGCAGCGCATTTGGGATAGTTTGGTACCGGGTGGCATTCTTTTGATAAGCGAAAAGGTACGCCTCAATTCGCCTTCGTTTCAGGAACTCGGTACCAAGCTCTACGAGCAGTTCAAAGAAAAGCAGGGGTACAGCCGCACCGAAATCGAAAAGAAAAAGGAAGCTCTGGAGAATGTGCTGATTCCATTTACCGAGGATGAACATCGCCATCTGCTCAAACTCTCCGGTTTTTCTCATATCGAGTCGGTGATGAAGTGGAACAATTTCATGACGCTCGTCGCCATGAAGGGATATTGACTATGCTTCCACAATGGGCCGCATGGCTTTCGCCACAGGTCGATAAGATTGCTCTTTCGGCCCTAAGGGATTGCCTTAACGAAAAACTTCTTGATCGACGATGGGAGCGCTGGAGAGAGGGTGCGGATGCGGTGGTTGCCGTCAAAGCTGATTTTCTAAAGGTGACGGCCGGAACGGTCTGCCTGGGTTCCCATCAGGCCCTGTCCGACTCTGATGCCGCTAAAATCGATTATGGGCTGAAAGCCTTTTTACCCTGGAAAAAGGGGCCTTATTCGATTTTCGGACGGGAGATCGACAGCGAATGGCGCTCCGATCTCAAGTGGGATCGTATCGCACCTTTTCTCGGCAGCATCGAAGGCCAGGTGATCGCCGATATCGGCTGTCACAACGGCTACTACATGTATAGGCTAAGGGATTTAGGAGCCAAATGCGTACTGGGTTTCGAACCGATGCCGATCAACTTTTACAATCATCAACTTCTGCAGAATATTTATCCCGTCCCTGAAATCAGTCTGGAATTGTTTGGGGTCGAGCATATCGATCTCTTCCCTGAGAGCTTTGATGCGATACTGTGCATGGGCATACTCTATCACCATACGGACCCCGTGGGACTTTTGAGAAAGATGCGCAGAGCTTTGCACCCCAAAGGCCGCATCATCATCGATTGCCAGGGCATCGCTGGTGCCGACAGTCTGTCACTGACGCCGACGGGCCGCTATGCGGGCGCAACAGGGGTATGGTTTCTTCCGACCCTGACTTGTCTACAGAATTGGATCAGACGCGCGGGTTTCAGTCAGCAGACGGTCATCTATTCAGCGCCTTTGGATTCCAAGGAACAAAGAGCAACTCCATGGGCCGAGCTTAAGAGTTTGAGTGATTTTTTGGATAAAGGGGATAAAAGCAAAACAGTGGAGGGACATCCCGCCCCGTGGCGGCATTATTTAATGGTTAAAATATAAATGGCAGGCCAATGGGGCGCTATTTGCAATGGCCTGCAGGAAAGAGATCGTAAAAAAGATTATAGCGATCGCGTCAGTAGATTGAGTTTTTCACGGCGATCCAAAGCAAGATCTAAAAGCTTCCCTACCAGCTGGGTTCCGCTAAAGCCGGCATGTTCAAACAGCTGAGGATATTGGGAAATCACGGTGAATCCGGGCAAAGTATTGGCCTCGTTAAAGTAGAACGAGTTATCCTGTTTATTGAGAAACAGATCGATTCGCGACAGGCCATAGAGATTTAATGCATTAAAGATTTTCCTCGCCATCGCCGCCCCTTCCTTAGCCAGGGAGACATCAAGCTTGGCAGGAACATTGACCGTTGCTTTGCTTGTCTTCGAATATTTTTCTTCGTAAGTATAAAATCCCTCCTCAACGCCCACTTCACCGGCGGCACTGATTTGAGGATCATAACCACCGAGACAGGCATACTCAATCTCCCGGACATTCATCGCCGTTTCGAGAAGTATGCGCTCATCAAATCTTAGAGCAAAGGCAATAGCCTCTTTCAGTTCAGCTGCGTTGCCAGCCTTTCTTATACCAACCGAACTACCAAGGCTGGCAGGCTTCACAAAGATAGGAAAACCAAGGGTCTTTTCAGCGTTTTTCAGAAATTCCGGGGCCAACGCGTCCCACTCGGCAGTGCGGAGTGCCAGATAGGGCACAATCGGCACACCAGCCGCTGCAACCAATTGTTTGGCCACGACTTTATCCATCGCTATCGCCGAACCTAAGAGCGAGGGACCCACATAAGCCACGTCCTTCAAATCGAAAAATCCCTGAAGACAACCGTCTTCTCCAGTCGTACCATGAATGATATTAAATACGACGGCATTGGTAACTCTTCCTTCACGGCTCCAGAACGCTTCCAGCAACTGCTTACTTTCCTCATCGCCATGAGCGTGGGAGGCAACCGGAAGGGAAACGGGCACCGACTTCTCGAGAGCCAATCGATTCTGAGCGTGCCAGACGCCACCTTTATCAACTGCGAAAGCATAGGGCTCGAATCGGCTGCGATCGATATTTTTATAGATATAAGAAGCACTGCGGCAGGACACTTCGTGCTCGGTCGATCGCCCTCCGTAAACAACAATCGCTCTGATCTTGCCCATAGGTTTTCTCCTTAGCTTACCCTCCTTATCCTAACAGAGAAGAGGAGGGAGGCAAACTCATTTTGAAGCGAAATTGAGGGGAAGAAAGGCCACGTCACGCGCTTCGAGACCTATAAAAAACCGGCTTACGGGGCGAGGGAGGAGATTCCTGTCAACGACTATTGCAGGGAGAGGACGAGTTCTGGCTCTGTCATTACACCATTGTCTATGGTGTTTTTCCAGGAGGCCTTGATGACAAAAGTTTTGCTTTTGCCTTCCGAAAAACTCAAGGTCTGCACGAGCGCCAGCGAGGCTTGAGTCAATTGAAAGCTCAGGCTGCTCTCCTCGTTATTGCCGCCAATCACTTTGGGAGCGAAGGCAATGGTCAGTCCAGTATACTCCTTGCCGATATAGTCCTTAGCATTAAGGGACACAAGAATCTGCGGTCGATCCACAATCTTGAAGGGGGTCGGAGTACCCAGGAGAATGGCACTCTCAGTCGGACTGTTCAAAGTGATCGACTGCACGTCATAAGTTTGAAACTGCGGATCTTTAGTTCCCGTGGCGCCGACCGGCGCTCTCTCGATCCCATACATTTGTATCTCGATGAGCGTTTCGTCGCTGAATCCGCCGCAGCCCGCCAGCGACGAGACGAAAAGTATCTTAGCTAATAATTTGGTTATGGTAAGTTTTTTGATCATGGTTCCCCCCTTTCTCTATCGGCAGAACTTGCCCGAAACTAAGCTTCTGCTATGCTGAATGTATTCTTCCATGCAAAGGCGGGGCAAAATGCTTCCAAGACCAATAAAAACACACTATTTTACAATGGTTCTCGCTCTTTTGCCTTTGGCCGGCTGCGGCAAGAAAAGCAAGGCTCAAAATCCCGATCCGGTCGCCGCCCCTGGAGGCACGACGATAAACGGGCTTCCGGCGGCTTTCAGCACCTGGGATCTAAAGTCAGATTTTTCAACGGCTGACCTCAAAGCAAAGGATCTCTAAATTGAAACCATCATTTCTAGGTCCTCTGCTCGTTAGCGGCCTGCACCTATCTCTGGTTTATCCTGATCCACAGGTTCCCGTCGGTGCCAAGGGTTACGCCCGCTACGTGGTTCGGGATTCACAGTTGAAAGATCATCCTTTGAAAAAGGGAACCCAAATCCTAAGCCTCCAGCCTGATCGCATGGAATTCCTGGTTCCAATTGATGATTTGCGTGAGCTCGATACGCTTGGCAGCATCAGCCACGATGCGACCGGACTTTGCGGCAGCTTTGATTTTTTTCCCCTGCACTACCAGATGGCTGAATCCATTTCCCATACCCCTCCCTTCTTTGCGGCTAGCGCCCATTTTACCACTTTGGAACCGATCCTTGAGGATGTGACCCTCAGCAATATCGATGCCACGATCAATACCCTCGCCGCGCTTCCGTCCCGCTTTCACAAGCACAGCACCGGCCAAAACGCGAGCGAAACGATCAGCGGAATATGGAAAAGCCAAACCCAGAATTCGAACGCTTGGTCGATCGCGGAATTTCCTCACCGCAACACGGCCCAGCGTTCGGTTATTGCCAGACTGGAAGGCCAATCAAGCGATACCGTAGTCTTGGGCGCGCACCTCGATAGCATTACCGGCGCCAGTCGCAGCAACCCTGAAACAGCCGCGCCAGGCGCCGATGACGATGCATCGGGGATCGCGATCCTTGCCGAAATCATGCGCATCATCGAGTCTCGTCATCTCCGCTTCCATCGCAGCATAGAATTTCAGGGCTATGCAGCCGAGGAGGTTGGTCTGGTCGGCAGCCGCGAAATTGCGGCGAATTATAGAGCCAGCGGCAAGCTTATCGATGCCATGCTGCAATTTGATATGGCCTACTACAGCCGGGTCGCCGCCGATGGTGGCCTATTATTTTTCCTTGAGGACTTTACGACGCTTGATTTAACCCGAAGCGGAATTCAATGGATAAAGGGCTACATGGGTGAAGTATATAGGCGGGGAGCGATGCCGCAGGGCGCCGCTTCCGATCACAAGGCCTGGTTTGAGCAGGGGTACCCAACACTTTTTCCCTTTGAAAACGCCTTGGCCGACAACCCTTTTATTCATTCGATAAGTGATACGCGGGATCAGTTTGACGATGGTATCCGGATTCGGCGCATGGTTCAATTCGGCCTATTATTCCTGGCTTACGAAGCAGGGTTGGAAAGTCTTGATTCCCCTTACGCCCCCGAGCAGGAACGCTTAAGGCAGATCCCCATCTCAGCCGACCTTTTTCTGGCCGTAAGCGGCGGCAGCGGTCAGTATCAGTTTTCTCTGTCGGCACCCGCTGACAGCAACTTTTTGGAATTCTGCCAAACCGAAAGCGCGAGCGACTTTCGCTGTAGCGGCACACGCTTTCGTTTGACTCAAAAACTTGCTATTTCAGGACGTCAGGTTTTTTTCAGTGATGAAAACCTGAAATTTAATGCGGATGAAAAATGGCGAGTGGAAGCCTATAGTGCCAGCGATGAGTTGCTGGCACGCCGGCAGATAGAGTGGCAGAAACCTTAGAGATCGATCCACAGGGCGAGCTGAGGCATAACAAATTTATCACTCTCCTTAGGCTTCAGGCTGGTGCTGACTCCGTTTACTTCCTTTTTATTATATTCGAACTGATAGATGCCAAGTAATGGGCCGACTCGAACGCTGCTTACTTTGAAACCATATCCCAATTCGATTATATAGGCCGACTTGCAAAAGAAAGTCGTGCTCAACGTTTCGATGCTTTTTTTAGCCGCAAGCAATACGCTGGCATGGGCGACGATGCCTTCAGCCCCCGAATACCCGAGGCTTATACCCGGACCATGAAAGACCGCAGTAGAGGCCGAAGGATTACCCGGCGAGCTGACTTTGGTTGCCAATTCGCCCTGTAAATACTTGAGACCTAGGCACAATCCTCGCAAATTATAACAAACTCCTAAATTTATAAAGGTGTAGGTTTCCTTTTGTGTGATACGGTCCGTCGTGTCAGCAGTACTGGGATAATCGCGCTTGGTTGCATTTTGAAAGTAGAAAAGCGATAGACTCGGCGTCAAAATTTGAGCCGACGCGATGTCCGCGGCTCCCAACACCCAAAAACTTACCATCAAAAAAATAAATCTCGACATAGGCCCATTCTCCTATACGGCTCTCTCTTGTCGGCAAAAGCCGGCAGGACATGAGAGCCAGAGTATCCACGCCGGGCTTCGGCCTGGATTCAGGCAGGCCAAACCGAACTTGCATGCCTCTGCTATCAGCAACCCCTACGTCGCCACCTGCGCTCTATGAAAATCGCTCTCGTCTCCCCCGCATTCTCTGTGGTAAAGATGAACCATATCCCTTTCATAGAGGATGGACTTATGAGCGCAAAGCTCCATCTGCTCCCGCCCGATCAATGTCTTGTCGAACAGGTGGCCAGAAACTTCCAGTCTCTTTCGATAGAAACCCTGAGGCGAACTATCCTGGTCGTGCCGACCCAAAGATTAGGCACGGCACTGCTGGTGAGATTGCTGTCAACTCGTCCGGCATTGGTTCCACCCCATATCGTTACGCTTGAAGCACTGATTCGTAACGCCGGTGCCGAAGGCAATGAAGGCCTCGCGATCGCCCATGATGCGACGATCGACCTCATTTTGCGGCAGCGGCTCGACGAGCATCCTTATAAACACCTCAAGCTTGGGCACGAACGTGAGCTCCGTCTGCTTTATGGCGAACTCTATGATCATCGCCTGCGGAGCGAGGGCCTGATCAAACTCCAGTCAGCTATCGCCGAAGACATCTATAAAAACGAGAGCCATCTCGGCAGCCTCTATGATAGGGCCACCGAGATCGCGGCAATTTTGGATTTTCTTGATGCAAGACTTTCCGAACTCCATCTCATGCCGCGCTCGCAGTATCTGTCGCGATCCGCCTCACGCCTCAGCGGAAGCTGGAAGGAGCAGACCAAAGATTTTGAAAGAATTACTTTAATCGGTTTTACCAGCATGGCTACCAGCTGGCAAACCCTGCTGCCTACTCTAATCGATGATGAGAGGGTTGAACTCTGGTTAAGCGAAGCCCCCCGTCTCTACCATCCATCAAGTCCACTGAAAGAGCTTTTGAAAACGATACGCGGCCTAGGGCCGGAAGAGAGGGTGGTTGCAGGCATCGAGAAACCTCATCAGGTTTTTCAATGTTTTGTGGCACAAAACATCAGGGAGGAAATCGTCTGGGCCAATCGCATGGTACACAAAGCCCTCCAACAGGGCTTCTCTCCGGCCCGCATCGGTCTGCTCGTCACCGACGAAAACCTTTATGGTACAGCGATCCGCAGTATATTTGCCGAACAGACCTTCGAATGCAATATCGCCTTACCGGAAAGTTGGGGGGGGACCCTTGCGGGCCGGCATCTCTACTCGCTCCTGCAGTTTTGGAAGGAAAAACAAAACCTCGCCAGCCTCCTGGCGTGGATCGACCATCCCCTGTCGCGAGCGCAATGGGACCCTTCAAAACTTGATGGTTTAAAACGCGGTATAATGCAGAGTGGAGTGCCCTCAGGACTCGATCCCATCCGGAGCGAACTCAAAGAGGATCTGCGGGAAGACTTTGACGATGTCGCCCTGGCCCTCACCCCCCTGCGTATGGATCAGATCCTACCTCTTTCCGCCTGGCTGGAAAACCTGCAGCACTACATTGATCACTTTGATTATTGGAATAGTTTTCCCTCGCGCGATCTGATGCAATCGAGCCAGGAGCTTTATGAAGATTTTATCGCGTCGCTGCGAGCCTTTGGTAGCCAGCAACCTTTGATGACAGGACACAGCTTTTGGGACTTGCTGGAAAGCCATTTGCTCAAAGGAAGCGTGCGTGGCACCGGTGAGCCATTGGCGGGCATTCAGATTCTCAGTCTGGCCGAGGCACGCTATTTTCCTTTTGAATTTGTCATCATCATCGGTTGTCACGAGGGCTGTTTCCCGAAAGCTTTGCCTCAGGATGAACTGCTCGACAATTATCTAAAAAAACTTATCGGTCTGCCCGGCTGGGAAGTCCTGGAGGCGATGGAAGATCAGACTTTTCACCTGCTCAAAGCCAGGCTCCCTCATCTCATCATGCTGCGCTCCTCGCGTCTTGGTGAAGAGCATTTGGTTCGTTCGCGTTTTACCGAGGCTTTGATGGCACGGGAAACCACGCAGGAAATTCAACTGGAAGCCCCTTATTCCCTTAGCAAAAGTGGCGAAAGCCCGCTTGAGGATGAGGGTCTTGTCGAGGGTTGGCTCGATATCAGCACGGCCCGTATGTCGGCCAGCCGACTCGACAAACTTCTGCATTGCCCCTATAGCTTTCTCCTAGAAAGTCTCGGCATCAGGGGAACAGCGGGCCAGGCCGATGATACCGATAGCCGCCGTGAGGGGGAATGGCTGCATTCGGTGCTCCAGACCTTTATTACCGGTCAGGGTCCACGAGGCAAGATTCTTGAGCCCTGGGTACCCGATGACGAAGACGATGCTCTGGAACGAGCGCAGACGAGAATAAATTTTCTCACCGATCGTATGGTGCCCTACGACCTTAAGGAGTCAGCTCTAGTCCAGCATCTCAAAAATCATGCCTGGCCACGCTATCTCAAACATCTTCTCCATCAGATCGGGCCAAACAAATCGCTCAGGGAGTTCGCCTTTGGGCAAAGCCATGCGCCGGTCACGATAGAGCTCCGAGGCAAGGTGCGGGAACTCCACGGACGCATCGATGCACTGGATTTTTCCAGTCAATGGTCCTTCGTCACCGACTATAAGAGGAGGACGATTCCTGTGCTCGATAAATCCAAGAAGGGACTCAATGCCCAGCTTTCGCTTTATGCCCTGGCCCTCAAACAGCGTAGCCCGCAACGGCCTCTGCCGCCGCTGGTGCTCGGATATTGGAACATTTATCAAGGCATATGGACCGCACACGGGGTCGATGAAGAGCACCGCCAACTCCTGATAACCGAGGGCCTTTGCACGAAGGGCACCCCTTCGACCGAAGCCCTGACCGATGAATTGATGAAGACCTGGCGTTGGCGCGAAGAAGACATTCTAGCGAAAAAACGTTTTTATGCTGATCCGGGCCAATGCCAGCTCTGCGATTACGGAGGCCTTTGCCGGAAGGACGATCCTCGTATTCGTGAGCGCATGGCCGAGCAGAACACCCTGGCTCGAAAACTCGAGGGGAACGGACCGGATGCATAAAAATCCGCAAAACCCTTATCGAAGCTCTGTGGTCAGGGCTTCAGCCGGTAGCGGTAAAACCTATCAGCTCTCCAGGCGCTTTCTCTTTCTGGTGGGTGCCGGAGCCATTCCATCGACCATACTCACGGTTACGTTCACTAAAAAAGCCGCTGCCGAGATGCGAGCCCGTATTCTCGATCTCGCTGCCAAACTCCTCGCCAATCGGGAAGAACAGGTTCTTTTTGAGCAGCAATTGGCGATCTTTTATGAGCACCGCGAAAATCAGCATGCGCCCCGGCCCCTTACGGCGATGGAAACGGCAGCCCGCATCCTGGCAAGCACCCAATCGCTGCGTATCTCAACTATCGATTCTATACTTTTAGAGTGGCTTAAAAAGTTTCCCTTCGAGGCTTCTGGCGAAGGGGCCTTGCTGATACCACCGCGCTTTGAACTCATGTCGCAGTACAAAGAGGAAAAAAACCATCGCCGCTCCTGGTATAGAACACTTAAAGGCATCATGGAAACGAGCGATGATGCCATCAGCAAAATCCTCGAGAATCCCGAGAACCTTCATCTTATCGACCTTGAGAACAGACTCAAGGAGCTCTCGCGCCATGATTCCTTTCTCTGGCTCCTCAAACAGCAACGCCCTCATCTCCACAATCGGCTCGTGGATCATCCCATTACCGACGATTGGGGCGATACTGGCGAAAAAGGTCTGCTCGAAGCGTTGGCGCCAAGCCTGAGGAGCCTGGGTCAGATCCTCTCCAGGGATCGCCAGTCGGAGCTGGGGATGGGCCTGCTGGGAGAAAGTCTCAGTGGGCTGCGCGAGTCCCGTTTTTTAACTGCCGGGGCCCAGGTTCATGGTGGGACCTTTCGCTCCCCCAAGAAAGATTCCTACGCCCATGAGATTGCGACGATCAATAATCTATCCCGTTCCTATTTCTCGTTTCTTCAGAAAAACCGCCTCAATCAGACCGGCTCGATACTGATGCAGGTCTTTCAGAATTACCAGGCCGCCAGCAGCCAGTTGAAATTTGAGGAAGGCTCCCTAAGCTTTGCAGATCTCATCAAAGGGGGATTCCATCTTTTCACGCACGATCAGGCTGCCGGAGCACGCTATCTTCTCAATCGATCGATCCGCCACCTGTTGCTCGACGAGTTTCAGGATACGAGCGTCCTGCAGTGGACAGTCTTTAAGGAAATGGCCGGGGAGATGCTCTCAGGTGAAGGCTTTCGCAGCGCCGATGACCTTGATCCCACTCTTTTTATCGTCGGCGATTCGAAGCAGTCGATTTATGGATTTCGGGAGGCCGACGCAGAGATCCTTGCTACGGCCGCCGAATTCATGCTGGCCCGAAGCGCGCTCGATATCGAGTTGAGCTCGAGCTACCGAACCCATCCGCTGCTGCTGGATTTCGTAAACCAATGCATGCAAGACGTCATGGACGATTTTCCACGGCATGAAGCCGCTCGTGATTCCAAGGGCGATGCTGTGATCAGGGGCAATGCCTCTCTCCTCATCAGCCCACTTTTCACCGGCGAAGAAGGCAAGCTCAGTGCGATCGATGCGGAAGCTGACTTTATCGCAACGACTCTTCACGGCCGACTCACCCAGCACCACAAGGTATTCGACAAGCACCTCGGCCGGTACCGAGACCTCCGTGCCGCCGATTGCGCTATTCTCTATCGGGCATCAACCCACGCTCGAACCTACGCCGCAGCCCTTCGGGCGCGAGGTATTTCAGTCAGGATACAGGAGGGTAAAAGCTTTTTTAACAGACCTGAGATCTTAGACCTTATCGCCCTCTGCCGACTCATGGCCTATCCCAACGATATCCAGGCCGCGTTTCATGTTCTGAAAAGCCCTCTGGTCGGAATCGAAGACAGCGTCCTGCTCAATGCCCTTCGGGCCGGGAAGATTGTGATCGACAGTGATGCAAGTCTCCGACACAGTGATCAGGTTGCCCCCCTGCTGGATTCTTTGGGTGAAGCGGCCCAGATTCTCAAACAATTTTTCGCCGCGCGGCATCTGACGCGTCCCTATATGTGCCTGCAGGAATTTTGTGAGCAGGGGAGCTGGCTACAAAATTATACGGACGCCTTTGATAATGAGGAAGGCCTGCTCGCGGCGGCGAACCTGCAGAAATTTATGGAGCTCGTCCTGCAGACCGATAATGCCGCCCAACTCAGTTGGATGCAGGTACTACGCGCGATACTCGATAAAGAAAAAGAGGAAACAATCAGTCTCGCTTCGGTCTCCGAAGACTCCGTCCAATTGATGACGATCCATAAATCCAAAGGCCTTGAATGGCCTTTGGTGGTTGTCACAGGAACAGGCGAGGAGTGGGAAAAAGCTGATCTCTATTGGGCCAAACTTAAAGACAGCTCGCTTGGTACTGGCCTTGCTTATGTAGGGCGACGGTCGGACCTTCCCGACGACGATGCCCATTTTCAGTTCTTATCCAAGATCATAGGAGACGAAGCACTACGTGAGAACTACCGACTCCTTTATGTTGCGCTGACCCGCGCGCAATTTGAAATCGTCGTCACAGGATTTCATCGCCGGCCTAAGGATGAAACAAGTTATTTTCATGGACTGCTCAGAGCTGCCGCTTTGCACAGTGGCGCGGCCCCTTTCCGGGACGATCCGCGTTGCCTCTATCAGGAAGCTGGCGATGATTTCGCTTTGAAAAATTCTGAGACGATTGAGAGTTCAAATGAGAAAGAGCATTCACAGGCCCATTTAACAATGTTAGAAAGTTGGCGCGCGGTGGCAGCCAGCGGTCCTGGTGTGAAGATACTGGCTCCCGCTCGGCTTCTGAGTGACGAAACACCCCCCGGCAGCGCTCTGTCCCTGCCTTTCGCGGCCGAGGCGGGAACCTATATTCACAAAGCCCTCGAAGCTACGATTAAGGCTCAGGACTTTATCGGTGAGGAATATTGGGCCACGCTCCGCCGCCATCACCCACGTGAGACCTTTCTCAAAGCCTGGATCCTGGTAGAGGCCGAAAAGCAGAAGGTCATGGCTTCGGAGGTCTGGCGCGAACTTCGCAATGATGCTCTTCAGCTTGAAGCCGAAGTGCCTATCGCCTATCTCAAAGACGACATGCTCGTGCGTGGGGTGATCGACCTTTTGATTCAAAAATCCGCTCGCGAATGGTGGGTAGTCGATTACAAAACAAGTTGGGAGGCCCTGCGAGGGGGCGATCTGCATGAGCTTTGCTATAAAAAAAAATACGACCAGCAGCTTGCCCTCTATCGCGAGGGTGTGCAGCGGCTTTATCCTGAAAGTGACATTAGCTGCGCGATTTTTTTCACGGCACAGCAGCAGCTGGTTTTTCTGGCCTGATCCTGGTTTTTCTGGAGCCGACCTAATCAGTGTCTGTCTGTCTGTCTGTCTGGAAATGGGGATGGCAAGGCGCGAGGCAGAAAAAAAGCGGAGTTTATTCCCCATAAATGAGCATTTTTTTCTGCCGATGAAACGCAGCCATCGCCTTTTCCGGACTGACACTAATTATACTTCGAAGGAAGTTTCTGTCTTGTCCCTTGCCCTCACGAAGGGAAATTCCTAATGTCGGGACACTGCCAGGATTTCGATAGAGGGGGATGCTTTCATGGAAGGTCGAGTGGTTCTTCTGAATGGTGATAGGATTGCGGTCCGGCTGCCTGATTCAAGCTATAGCGTATTTCGTCTCCTTGCGGATTCAGGAATTGAGCCTGAAATAGGCGATAGTTTTCTTGGAACGCTTTCCAGCAACGGAGCGCAATTGTTACTCCATTGTCGCAGCCAACAATGGGTGGATGTAAAAATCAAACTTGCTAGCACCCGCGTTGCGGCGCGCACGAAGCGATTTCTGCAAAAGGCCAACCCTGCTGCTCGCTGAGGGCTTACTTTTCGATTGTTGAGATAGGATTCAAGATGGAGATGTCTCGGTGCATAAATTTTATTTATCTTTAAAAATGAATCGCCGAGACACCAAAGCAAGCCCGTTTATGGATCCCTTTCTTGTCCCGCTCTTGCCCTTCTTATAGCCCTGTTTATAGGCCCGTTTTATCAAAAACCCCTACTGCAAGGGCTTGGTGCCTATACAGCAAGGGTTGGGAAAGGCCGAATAAAAGACAGGGCTAAGCCAGATACACGAAACAAGAGAGAGAGAGAGAGAGAGAGCGGCCGCCTTCTTAAAGCAAATCGCTACGCGCCATTTTACGTCCTGTTCGCAGCGTTTCATCAAAATCGTTGAGCAGCGTCTGTTCAGCTTCCTGATTGCGAAGGCGCAGCACCATACCTATGCCATAGATAGAATGCAGCTCAACATTATCACTGACTTCCCGCAATGCCTTACGAACTTCGAAAATCTTGCGATCGAGGGCATTGTCGCTGACGGCCAATGAACCCCACAATTCCCTTTTAAGAACATCCTTTGGAACGATCGTTCCCTGGGCCCGGATAAGTTCGGACAAGAGATCGATCTCACGAGCAGAAAGAATCAACTGGCCCTTCGCGCCGCTGATGGATTTATATTTAAGATCGACCTTGAGATCGCCAAATTTTAGCAAATTAAGACGATTCTTATCATTGAGATCTTCAATTCGCGCTCTGAGTCGAGCGACAACCTCGGCAGGGGAGATAGGCTTGCGAACGAAATCATCCGCACCTGCAGCCAAAGCTTGGGTCACACTATTATCGGACTCGTCGCCGCTGATTACGATAATGGCCGTCATGGGCCAGAGCGATCGTAGTCTAGGAATGATATCAAGCCCGCATTCATCCTTCAGATGGATATCGATGAAGGCTCCAATAGGAGCAAGATGTTCCGCGCATTCAAGCAACTGTTCGCTTGTCACAAACGCGAAATTCTTGATGCTTAGCGTTTCCTCGATGATCTTGGCCATAACCGGATCGTCATCAAGGGTAACGGTATAGGGAATATGCGACAGATCTTTCAATCTTGACAAGGTCTGCTGCTGTTCGGACATCGCCAACACCTCATAAGGTACTCTTTGACAGTACTGACATTTGTACCGGATTCTATAGGAATCTACTAATCTTTTTTAGACAAAAAAAACCAAATTATCTCGTTTTTTTAACCATCTAGAACCTTCCTTCATCAAACCGACATAAGGCGCAATTCAAGAAAGCTTGGAAACGTCCGATATAGTAATCGAAATCAATTAAAAATCAAGCCAGGTTAAACGATGAGCGAGCTTGAGTTAGAGAAAAAAGCATTAAGCGGCGATGTTGCATCCCAGTGCTCCCTGGCGCTGCTCCATGAAATTGGCTTGGATCGCCCTCAAGACTTTGAAAAGGCAGCTTATTTTTTACAGATGGCCGTGAGCAATGGCAGCCTGCTGGCATGGGAAAAGCTTAAGGCACTCTGTGACAGCGGCAAAGTTTCTTCATCATGGATGAGTGATCTTGCTCAGCCGCCTGAGGATAGCGGTACCGCGAAGAGCACTTTCCTGAAATTAGGGCCAAAAATTCTTCTCCTGGAAGATGAAGAAGACCTGCGCGAAATGCTTTGCGAGACTCTGCAAGGAGTTGGCTACGATGTTTTCTCGGCACCCGATGGTGAGGAGGGCCTCAAGTTGGTCCAGCTCCACCCCGACCTGGCATTGATCGTAACGGATCTGAAAATGCCCAAACTCAACGGCCTGCAATTCATGACGGCTGTCAAGAAAATGCGTCTGGCCAACGAACCACAGATGGTGGTGATGACGGCCTTCTCGCAGCAAAAGGTAATCGACGAAGGCAAAAAGTTAGGTGTTGCTGCGTGGATTGTTAAACCCGTGAAGAAAGAGATGCTCCTCGAAACTCTTCAACGCATTTTAAAAAGGAAGTCATGAGGTGGCTACCTCTAGCTTGAGTCGCTTCAGCAAGCCCGACCTCAAATGTATAGTGATCTCGCCGTCGAGCACTATTCGAGGCCTGCTCTCATCCATTCTCAAGGAATTGGCTTTCACCAATATCTCGACAGTTTCGGATATTAAGACCTGTATTGAGATTATGGAAACGGAACCCGTTGCTTGGGTGATATCACCGACCCATGATCATGACAATGGTCATGTTCTTCATATCTTGAATATTATCAACAACAACCCGGCCTTGAGAGCACTCAAGGTTTCCATACTTCGCGATAAGGATGACAGTTCTATTGCCTATGCCATGGAGCTCGGCGCCTTTTCGATTCATAAATTCGAAACATCCAAGGAAGCCTGTCATCAGGAATTTCAGAAACTCGTTCAACGCGTCGAACGTTACGATGGTGATTGCTCGCGAGTAAGTGCCGACTATCTGCGGGACTATTTAACCGAGAAGGAGGAGTTTCAAGAACTCAAACGCTTTTACGTCTCCCTGCTCGAAATCTACCCCGGCCGTAGTGATATTCTGCTTGACCTCGCTGCCACGCTTTTTCTGGCTCATGAGCCCGACCAGGCCAAAATCATAATTCAACAGCTCCTGCTTACGGCTCCCGATCGGAGACCGCAAATCGCAACGCTTTTAAAGCTGCATCTGCCGGGCGAAATCCCCGAAGTCGGCCCGACCTCGTTCCTAGCGGATCATTACGGCTTCAAGACCTGCCTTATCCTTGATTCGGATCGGATGTACCTCGATAAAATCGGCCAGCTCGTCCGAAAACTAGGATTTGTCGCGGTGGAGGAATTCTCCGATCCGATTTCCCTCATGCGCTGGTTACGACGCAATCCGGCACCTGATCTGGTGATTTCCGAATGGCAGCTGCCGGAGATCCCTGGCCCCATTTTCCTTTATAAAATAAGAAACCGCCTCGATCTCCATATTCCCATTATCATCACTAACAAACAGCTCTCGCACAAAGACAGTACGTGGATCAAAGAGCTGGAAATCAGCTGCCTCATAGCCAAACCCATCGTCGAAAAGGATCTTTTCCAGGCGGTACTCTGGACCATGCAGCAAAGCAAGGGACCTACCGATCTGTCCAGCATCAGAGCCAAACTCAAACTTGCCTCGAAAAAACAGGAAAAGGATCTCTTGCAACTCAAACAGACCTATATGCAGCATCCGATGCTTATCGACAGTGAGCGCATCTTGATGGAAGCCCATCTCGCCTTCGATGCCGGTTGTTATCTGCATGCAAAGAAATACGGCCTCGACGCTCTTAAAGAGGCCGGCGATCCGCGGGAGGTGCTTGAGATACTGAGCAAGACCCTGATGAAACTTCGTGAATTCGACGCGGCCCTTCGCTGCCTTGACTACGTTACTATTTTATCCCCCTACAACGTCTCCTATCTTTGTGAAATTGCCGAATGTCACCTCGAAAACGGCGACGATAAAACTTTTGAAAAATATCTCGACAAGGCGAAAGGCCTCGACGCCCAGGCTCAGATCGTGATCGAGACCGAAGCCAAAGGCGCTATCAAGAGAGGCCATACGGACTCTGCAAAGGTCTTGCTTCAAAGTCTCAATTCGTTCAAAGAAGTGCTGGCCTTTATGAACAACCGGGCGGTCGCCATGATCCAGGTCGGCAACCATGAGCAGGGCCTCGAACTCTATAGAAAGGCACTTGCGTCCATACCGGATGGCCAGGCCGAGGTGAGATCCCTTATCTATTATAATCTTGGTCTTGGTTATGCGCGGTCCAACCGGTTTCGGGAAGCTCTCGATGTACTGGCTTCGGCAGCCGTCACCAAAAATCATATTCGAAAGCGCAAGGTCAACAGTCTTCGCATGCGGCTGGACAAAGCGATTGTATCAGGAGAACCTCTGATCTTTTCCGTTGAAAAGGAGAGGACTATGGAAGATGAGTCGATAAAATTGAAAACCCTCAATGAGATATCCGCAGGTGCGACCAACGAAAACAAGATCCTTCGAAGCGACTACTGCTTGAATAAGATTTTTCGCTCGCTTATCAACGACAGCAGTGCAAAAGCTATACTGCAAAGCGCGCCGAATTTTACGCCGCGCGGTAAAATGGTTAAGGACTATATCAACGGAATCACCCTGGCTCCCAGTGATATTCGCAATGGTTAAGCTCTAAGGCAAGCCCCCTGATTCCATTCCATTCAATGCATCGTCATCCACGGCACCCTAGACAAACACCCACCAACTATCTAGCTGGAGGGTGCTTCATTCTATTTCAAGCTGCAATCCTTAATGCGAACAGCTTGTCCCATCCCAATTGTCAGCGGGGTCGAGACAACGACAGACGCCTTTATCCTGGATAATAAAGTTCGGCGGTGCCGGATTAATACAGTTGCAAGTTTCTACGGCGGGCCAGGAAAGGTTGTTTTCGATGGTCGTTCCTGAGCCGTGCTGGTCAAGATCCGGTTCTGTCACATTGAGCCTGATGCGTCCGGCCCAGCCATCACAGGACAAACCTGGGTTGGCGGCTATCACGGCGCCGCTACAAACATTCGAGCAAGGCGGAGTTTCGGTATAGGTATAAATTGGATAGCTTTTCGCATTAGAGGGGTGATCAATGCCATTAAAATTGATGGTGGCTTCCGGACTTCCCGTGGCCACGGAAAGCATGCGCCGGGTCGGTTCAAAGAAAAAATCATCGGGCTGAGTATAAATATGGGCTGTGGGACTTCTATCGCCCCATACCGGCTTGTGAAGTTCAACATAGTCGATCGAAATTTTAGTGCCACCTGCGAGGAGGTTGCCGCAAATGTCGTGGGCGAAAAACGCCAGCATCACCTGCGAACCCAAAAGATAATCGGTGGCGCCTCCCGGCCAAAGTAGAGATTCATCAATATTCTTACGCCCCCAAACGTAGCCATTTTCGAAATCCCGAAGCGGATTTGTCAAATAGCCGTTGCCGGCCAAAATTTCTTGCGACATGAGCCCAAAGTGAGAAGGGCCCATGCTGATCGGAAACACTTCCGATTTCCAGATAAGGGCATCTGCATCCCGTTTGCCATTGGGAGCAGTATATTCGTCCCCAAGTAGATAATCTTTGTTAAGGGTGAAAACTTTATCGTCGTCGACGTCAACAAATGGGGTTGGAAGATCAATAAACCATTCACCGGTGGGATCAAAACCATTGGCACCCGCATCATAGGTCAATTCATCACCTGCATCGTAGACACCGTTTTGGTTTTTATCCCAGAATCCATCACCGCCTTCGTTATAGATTCCGTTACGGTCGGCATCATTAAAATACTCCTGTCCTCTGACCGCGTAGACGGCGGTGGATTGCCAGTTTCGGCGTAAATCCTTGTACTTAAGGGAAGGAAGCCCCTGGGCCTGGGCCCATGCCGCAATCGATGCTGGCTCACAACGCGTTTGAGCCGGCGAAAAGCCGAAACCAAAATTTATAATAGGATAGGGATAATTGTCGACCAGGTGAAGGGCATGGAGGGTGGCTTTAACGGTCCCTGTTTCAGCGTCGGCAACACCGCCTTTATCCAGGGTATAGCGCCCCACTTCGGTGGCAAAGATAAGGGGATAGTCAGGTAAAGCGCGCCCATCAAAGCGGGCTCCAAGCTGGATCGTCAGGGCTAAATCGAATTCACTGTTGGTGTTGTAGTAGCCTTTCAAAGTCCTCGCATTATCCTTATCAAAGGTCAGCGAGAAAGTCGTATAGTTGGTGAGTCCGGAAGTAATTCGAATCACCGGACTGGTTACATGGTAGACCCGGTTTTCGGAGGTATCGGTATAAGTCGCGGAAACGATCAGTGAACCTAAAGTCACTCCTGCGCAGACCGGCACTGCGAATTCTCCTGAACCTGAGCTAATGGAGGTATAGACTGCATATTTTTTGTTTGTTATGGGGTCGGAAAGAGTAGTCAATGGTTCTGTTTTCTTACCCAACTTGCTGCCTTTAGGAAAATCGACCTGAGTACCGAAAACCAGTTTTTCCCCGACTACTGGGGCCCCGGATTTTGAGAGTTTAAAATATATATTAGTACAGTCAGAGGGGCCCGAATCAAGGGTGTTGAGCGTGAGAAGTTTATCGCCTTCGACGTTGGTTACGATACCGTCTAAGTCTGATCGAACATAGGCAAACTCAAAAACTGCCTTTTTGGAAATTGTGATTTTGGCTGAATTAGAACTAATGCCACCGGCTTTCACCACCACCGTAACCGATCCCTCATCCTTACCTGAGCAATAATTTACGGTAAGATCCCCTCCGGCATCACTCACTGTGGCTATCGGTGTAACGGTGCCCTTGTCCTGCATAACATTGCTAGGACTGATACTAAACGCGACAGCGACATCACCGATAGGGGCACCGTCTTTTAGAGTTTTGATGGTTATGGGAATACAGCTGTTGGCGGCTGTATCCGAGGTATAGAGCGCGGTGCTTATAAGATCCGCGACCGTTATACTTGTCGCAGTACCGGTTCCTGTCGGTGGCGCCTCGGCAGGCGGCCCACTGCTTGTTGCCGCCCCCGGATCACCGCTGCGATCGTTTTCTGCCTTGCCACAAGCCGACACTAGGACCAGCAAAATCGAGACGACTCTCATTATGCGCATTGTTACTACCCTCACGAAATGACTCAATTGTTCCTTCGGAGTTCTTTTCGTTTTCATTACGGGTAAAAAATGCCGAAGGTAAAAAAGGCCGTAAGCTTAAGAGAACTTGGAATTTTTCCAGGGTAAAAAACGATTTATAAGACACGAATAAACTTGCGCTAAATAGTTCATTTGTGGGGAAAGGCATAATAAAATCAGCTTATCTTAAAAAATGCCCGGCCATTCCTAAGCGCAAGCCTGGGTTTCGGGAATCCCCCATAACAAAAAAAGACCAGCTGGCGCCGATCCTTTTAAAATAAAGATTTAGAATGTGGGTATTACACTTCGAACTGGATCAACGTCGACAAAATACGGGCGGCGATTGAATAAGGATTGGCATTTGCACCAGGACGGCGATCTTCAAAGTATCCATAGCCTAAAGTTGCGACCTGACGGGGAATCCGGATCGAACAGCCACGGTCGGCAGTACCCGCACGGAATTGGTCGATGCTGCAGGTCTCATGATGACCGGTAAGGCGTTCCTCAAGACCCACGCCGTAGACAGCGATATGATCTTTGTGTTTCTTCTCAAGCAGACTGAGATAGTTTTCTATGGTCGCAGCCCCTTTGTTAGAATCGCGTGTATCTTTGGTCGAAACGTTGGTGTGCTGTCCGGATCCGTTCCAGTCCCCTTTAACTGGTTTGCAGTCAAAATTAGGCGTCCAGCCGTATTCTTCACCGATTCGGTAGAGCAACCAGCGGGCGATCCAGGAGTGATCGGTCGTCGTCAAAGCGTCAGCGGATTCTTCTTTCACACCGCGATAGCCGATCTGATATTCCCACTGCGAGGGCATGACTTCTGAGTTCGTTCCATAGATCAGAAGTCCAGACTCTATACAGACTTTGGTATGATGCTCAACCAAGGGGCGGCCAAAGATCACTTTGGAACCAACCGCACAATAGAAGGGACCTTGGGGCGCGGGAAAGCCATTTTCAGGCCAATCCACCGGCGCATTATTTGCACCATTGATGACATATTCCTGTTCAAAGCCAAACCAGGCTTCAAGTTCTTTGCCGCCATTTTCAAGAACTTTTCTAAGCTTTGCCCGTTCGTTAGTCACGTGCGGCGTGCCATCTTCATTCATAACTTCACAGAGAACAAGAAAGTTGCCTTCACCCCTTAGGGCATCTTTGACAATGCAGACGGGTTCCAGCAAAAGATCGGAGTTGTTTCCGGGAGATTGATTGGTCGAAGATCCGTCAAAGCTCCACTGCGGAAACCGAGAGAGATCCGGCTTGGCACCAAGGTTATGAAGGATACGCGTTTTCGATCTGAGCTGCTGAACTGGCTTCGTTCCATCGAGCCAAATATACTCGGCTTGTCCAAACATCTGTCGGTTCCTCTCTTAGCCAACGGCCTAAAGTGCCAGACCTACATGACTGGCATCCAGCCATTGAAGTGACTTAACTTCAACGTCCCGGATCTTACCTCTCTGGGCCCGAAGGTCAAGTGAGCCCCCAGGAAAAAATCAGGATTGTGACAAAAGACAAGCCACCAGATGGTAGCTTTTAAACTTACAGATTAAACCCTTTCAGATTCTTGCAAAGTTTCCATGGCATCGTCTCCAACACCCCTATCCAGGCTTCTGTCCATGTCATACTTAGGATCCCACGCAAATCGCGTCTCTGATTCACCCTGAATAATGCTCGATCGATGAGTGACGCCGCGTTCCCTTAAACCCTGGGTGAACATTCGAACCAGTCCCGTTGCATCCCGAAGGCTTCCGGCGGCATTGACCGCTTCGCGGAAAGGTTTGACCCCATTCCAGCCTTTTGCATACCACAGCAGATGCTTGCGCATGCATACCGCAGCACCCACCGCTTCGCCATATTCGGCCGACTGCCAGGCAAGGTGCTGCAGGAGGGTCGTCTCCCAATCATCGACTTCCACGCTGGCATCGCCGCTTCTTAACTCGGCAAAAAGCCAAGGGTTGCCAAGGGCACCGCGACTGACCATCAGGCCGTCGACGCCCGTTTTTGCAAGCATGCGATCAGCATCGCTCTTTTGAAAGATATTGCCATTGCCAAACACAGGAATATTGACGGAAGCCTTCACCCGGCGTATGCCCTCGAGATCGACTGGAATTCCATAATCATCGGCGCGGGTTCGACCGTGAATGGTCATCCAGGCCGCGCCGCCGGCTTCGATAGCCTGCGCGACTTCAACTTCATTGCGGGTGGATTTATCCCAGCCCAATCGAAACTTGGCCGTAACCGGCATATCCGTGGCCTCGACGGCCGCCCGAACCGTCTGCATAACCCGTTCGGGATCCCGCAGGATTCCCGAACCGCAGCCGGTTTTAACCACTTTTTTAACCGGGCAACCCATATTGATATCGACGGTATCGAAGTTCATTTTATCAAGTATGGCGACTGCCCGACCGACCTGTTCCGCCGACGGGCCAGTAATCTGAACACCAAGCTTGGCTTCGCTTTCATGACGTTTGAGCATATCAAAGGTGCGCCTGCTTTCATAAAGCATGGCGGTCGCCGAGATCATCTCCACATAAGTAAGATCGGCACCTTTTGCAGTGCAGCTTCGGCGAAAGGGGTGATCGGAAACCCCGGCCAGGGGCGCCAGGACTAAGGGGGTGCCAGGCAAACCGAGGCGAGCAAAGGGATGAGGTTTTTGCATGGGCTGTCTAGCCTTTCGTCGACTCGTCACGATCATCATGACCGAGAGATTTCGTCTAATAGAACAAATCGGACTTACGCGCTATCTTTTTTGTCGCTGAAATAGACCGAAGTCCCTGCATTTTAAACCGCCGCCCCTATAGTAAGACGCAGTGTGCACCCTAAGTGATTGGTTTACCCTTGCGCCTAAAGCCGCTATGATAGGCCGCCTATGAATTCAGCAGCCTGCTGGCCCCAGTGATTTTGATCAGGAACAGAGACCATGCTCGATATTAAGTTTATTCGCGAGAACAAGGACCTTGTGAGCAAAGCCGCCAAGGACAAACGTTTTCATGTCGATCTCGACAGTTTGCTCAAAGACGACGAGCAGCTGCGATCCCTGCAGGCCGAAATGGAACGACTGCAGGCTGAACGCAATCGTGTATCCAAACAAATCGCGAGTGCCAGTCCTGCCGACCGTGAGACCTTAAAGGCTCAGGTGAGTGGCCTGAAGCCCCGCCTGGAAACCCTTGAAGTCGAAGTGCGAACGCTGAGTGCGGAAGTTGAGAGAAAGCTTCTGCTCGTTCCGGCCCCTGCCCGTTCCGATGTTCCCATCGGCAAAGACGATAGCGAAAACCTCGAAGTCAAACGTTGGGGCACCGTTCGCGAATTTTCTTTCAAGCCGCTTACACATATGGAGCTTGGTGAGAAGCACGATATCATCGATATTGATCGGGGCGTAAAACTCGCCGGAAGTCGCTCCTATGTCCTCAAAGGCTGGGGCGCACGCCTCGAGCAGGCCATCCTGCGTCTAACCCTGGATAAGTTGATACACAAGGGCTATATACAGCTTTCGATTCCAGTTCTCGTCAATGAAGAGGCCATGACCGGCACCGGCTATTTCCCCGCAGGTCGCGATCAGGCTTATCTTGTGGAACGGGACGCCATGGCGTTGGTCGGCACCGCCGAAGTTTCCCTCACTTCCTTTCATGCGGGCGAAATTTTAAAAGAGGAAACCCTGCCGCTCCGTTATATGGCGATGAGCAGCTGTTTTCGTCGGGAGGCCGGCACTTACGGCAAGGATGCTCACGGACTCTACCGCGTGCATCAGTTCCTGAAAGTGGAACAGGTCATTATCAGCAAAAATGATGTTCAGGGCTCGGAACTTCTTCATAACGAACTTCTCCATAACGCTGAAGAAATTCTTCAGGACCTTGAACTCCCCTATCGCGTCGTCTATGTCTGCACAGGTGATCTGGGCCAGGGGCAGGTGCGAAAACACGATATAGAAACGTGGATGCCTTCGCGCAAGTCTTATTCGGAAACTCATAGCTGTTCGACCTTTCACGACTTTCAGGCGCGTCGATTGAAGATTCGCTACAAAGATCAGGGCGGGACCAATCAAATCTGTCACACGCTCAACAACACAGCGATTGCGAGTCCCCGAGTCCTCATTCCCTTCCTTGAAACGCATCAGCAGGAGGATGGATCCATTCGCATTCCCAAGGCTCTCCAGCCTTATTTGGGAACCGACGGGATCCGCGTCCCTTCCGTCTAAATCCCTACGCGTGGCTAAGCCCTGCCACGCGATTAACGATTTTCACCGCCTATATTTTATAGAATCATGCCACTCTCCGAAAAAAGCGCCTCCTCAAGGCCCCCTGCCGGGGGTCAAAATCAAAATATGCCTTTTCCTAAAAATTGGTTTTGAAAGGGCAGCCCGTCGCTGAGCTTTTTCTTCAGCACCTTAAAATTAATTAAATTGGCCAATCATTCCAATCGCTAGAATCGATGCCAACGCTTTGTTCCGAAAGCCTTACCTTCTCGAAACGATTGATGAAACCAATTGATTTAATTTTTGATTAATGCTCAGTTATCAAAAATCTCAAATTCCCGACGCTCAATAATTATTGACTCCATCCGATTCATTGGCAGCAGAGGATGGGTACATGGCACTTATCGAATATAAAAAAATCACTCCAGGACTGATGTGGGTAGCAGTACCCTCCCGTTCGATCTATATTCAGTGCGGCTGTCCCGCTGACAGTGTCAAGCATATGATACAAAGTGGCTATATTCGCGAGCAGAGCGGAGTGGAACTCGGGCCTAATACGATACTCCTCTCCGACCTCAGTATTCAAAATGGTCAGCTTTCTAACATGGCCGAATTTTCAGTTCTGCAGATGTTTTATCGGCAAGGCATGATCCTGCCGAGTCATCCTGGATTTACCGGACAAAAACCTCTCTTGATCGGTCACCCCGAACCGCTTGATGCCCAGCTCGATTATATTTTCCGAGGCAACTACGGTCTGACTGAAAGCGAGATCCGTGCGGCGGCATCCTCACCCGAAGAAGCGGAGATGCATATAAGGATCAAACTCAATTTTGCTTTCGGCAAGATTCAGCCGATCGAAAGTATTATTCGCACCTTGCCACTGCTCGATCGCGAGATGGAAATAGGCAACGGCGTCTTCATTCGTCGCATTGCCGTCAATCTCTTTGAATTTCGCTGCGACAACGAACGCCTTCGGATTGATTTAAACCTGGCGTCAAACGAATCCTACCGACCCACGCATCGTTTTAAATTTCAGGATATCGTGCCTGAGTTCTTTTCGGTCATTCACAGCGGCGAAGGCGACGGCTGGGATATTCATAATCCCTCAATGGCATCGATCCTATGCTACGGACCCGACATCTACCTTATCGATGCCGGACCCTTTATTTCGCATACACTCCGATCGTTCGGATTGAGTCTGAACTCGGTCAAGGGCATCTTTCAGACCCACGCGCACGACGATCATTTTGCAGGCCTCTGCGAATTGATGCTAGGCGATAGAAAAATCGAGTATTATGCTCCCAAACTCGTGCGCATGTCCGTGGAAAACAAACTCAAGGCCTTGCTCAACATTAACATGCCTGTCCTCACGAGCTTTTTCGCAGTCCAGGACTTTGATGCCCAAACGTGGAACAACGTCGATGGCCTTGAAGTCTATCCGAGCATCTCGCCGCATCCGGTTGAGACCTATTTCCTGAAATTCCGCGTGATGGGGCCCGATGGCTATCGCACCTATCATCATCTGGCCGACATCGCATCCTTCGACGTCCTCAAAAACATGATCGAGGATGACACCTCTAAACCAGGCCTTACCCGTGCCCTCTACGACACGATCAAGGCCAGCTATCTCGAAAGGGCCGATTTGAAAAAAATTGATGCCGGAGGTGGCATTATCCATGGACAGGCCGGCGATTTCCGTGATGATAAATCAACCAAGATCGTGTTCTCCCACAGCACCCGGCCCTTGACAATGACCCAGCAGATATTTGGCAGTCAGGCCCGCTTTGGCCAGACGGATCACCTGATTAAAGGCTATGTCGACTATCGTCATGAACTGGCTGCGCGTTCCCTGCATCATCATTTCCCGACTGTTCCCTACGGGGCGTTTTATGATCTACTGAATCAGGCGATCCTTAAAATCGAGCCCGGCATAGCGATCTCAACGATCAGTCAATCGCCTCAGGATGTCTTCCTCATCATGAAAGGCATAGTTGCCCATCATAAGGTTTCGACTTTCAGCGATCTCGAATACCAGGCCGGCTATTTTATCAATGATGAACTGGATTGTCCTTTGGAGGAACTCCGCAGCAAAAGCTGGGCCGAACTTCTGCGGATACCGGCCGCAGTCTTTAGGGCCTTTCTGCTGCGCAATAATCTATTGGAGTCGTTTTCGAAGAATATTGAAAAAAGACGTCAGCTGGAACATAGCGAGTTGTTCTCGCCGATTCGCTATTCTCCGCTATTGCACAAGATCGCCAAATCGCTTGAACCCTTTGAGATCCAAAAAGACAAAGTGATCAAACATTTTTCAGGTCAATACGTGTTCCTGCTCGACAAAGGCTCTATGGACCTTTTTAACAGTGATTACCTGGAGGTATTGCGGCCCGGCGACTTTTGTTATGAGGATAATGTGCTGCTTGCCGACAGCTCTCACAATCTCCAGCTCAGAGCGCTTGAGGATTCATTTGGATTTTTAGTCCCTCACGATTTGATCAAAGACATTCCAGCCGTGGAATGGAAACTTCTGGAAGCCTATAAACGCCGCAGCCAAGCCATAAGAAAAATTCTTGCCATCAAATCTTCATCGGTAGCCTGAATCGGGATCTGACCCTTGGATATAGGGCTCAACACGGATAATTGAGAACTTCGCAAATATCAAAAGCGCCTTCAAAACTAACAAGAGGCGCTAAATCAGGGTCTTTGAGAATAGCCTTTAGCGCGACTCTTTTGCCGTCTAGTTCCGCTTCCGGCGCGACCAGTCGGAGCCCATGGCTATAATCCACGTAGAAATCTCCATGCCAGAGGGAAAGGGGCTGAATGGCAGCACCATTAGCCAGATTATGCCAGCCGTAGATGGCTACGCGTTTTGCAGCCGTAAGGAGACGCGGGCTTACGACCAGATCTTTTTTATGACCGGCGATTAGGGGGTGATCGATAAATTCGAGCTGGGTGACCGCCTGAATCCAGGCATTATGATTAAGAAGATAGGGCGTCGAGCGCATGGCATCGGAGGGAGGAAAAGCATGGGGCCAATGGATCCGTTCAGCCTGCTGGAAGATCTGATCGACCATCTTCGCCGTGGGCAGCAGCATATTCCATTGTTTTAACAGGCTTTTCGCCGTCACCCAGGAAAGCGGCATAAGAACGAAATCGGCATCATTGCCTAAAGAGAGATAATCAGCCATCACCCAATAAACGAGGTGGTGACCATTTTCCATCACCTGCACCGCTTTAAATCGGGAAAGTTTTTTCGGCCAATTACCCTGCTTCAGCCAGGCGAGAATTTTTTCCTCGCGACGGGGCACATCCTCACCGACGATAGGTGCAAGAAGTTCACTCCCGGCTCTGCCACCAATCAGAGATCCATCGCTGGCCAAGCCGGAGATGCCATGATCCAGAAGAAATTCCCTATCCTCTATTTCCGGAAAATTGAAACAGCTATAGAGCATGACCAGCGTACAGGGCAGATTCACGCGAGCTCCTCATGCCGATCAGTTTGGAGCAAAACCCCTCATGATGGTTTTTTCATCTTCAAAATGCATATCCATTTTACCAATGGCCGTGCCGAGAAAAAGGTTGGCCCGGAACTGCACCTTGAGCTCTTTGGGATTTTGAATATATTTTCGCATCAATTGCACCAGGGTATCGGGATTGATCTGAAAAGGCAGGCGGACCTCGACACGTTCGTGGCTTTGCAGGGCAATGCTGTCCTTATGAGCGCCCTGGCCGAGATCGAGGTCGAGACTGCGCACGCTGTACTCGAGCTCCTCGATTTCGACACTGAAGCTATTGGGATTAATCACTTCGAGAAGGAAATCAAGTTCCATGCGTTTGGTACTAACCGAACGAACATCGACTTTGAGCAGGCGAACCTCAGGCTTATCAGCAACCATCCCCAGCAAATGTCTCATATGGCTACAGGCGAAAGCCGAGCCAAAGAGCAAAAGTGAGACAATCACACCGAGAGCCCTGAGGCGCCTAGTCATACTCGAGCTCCTGAAGTTACCAAGTCGATCTCAGACATCAGCAAGGAGGCGCCGGATTCTCTCGCTGCCCAAATCCTTTAAGAAACTGGGAAGTCGGGGTCCTTGATCGCGGCCGATCACCTTCTGATAAACAGCTTGATAGAACTCTTTGCCATCACATGCCGTCGTATGGATGATATCATCAAAGAGCCTTTGATTTAACTCTTTCGGCTCGATCTTCTCGAGATCGACCTGGTCAAGCAGCTGAACCAGGGCCCGAACCGCTTTCACCTGCAGCTCGCTCAGCTCAACTTTCACCGGCTGACTGTAGATTTGATAACGGAACTCCTCGGAAGCGCATTGGCTGATCCAATTCCATGCCCGTGCAGCCCGCGACCAAAAAGCCGCCTTATCCTCAGGTCCTTTGGCGATCGCCTGATACCAGCGATCCCAGGTCTTTTGAATGTCGCCATCAAAAATCTGCAGCCGTCCCGACAATTCACGAAAGGGGGCCCGATAGCATGCCGCTGACGGAACCTCGCCGATACAGGAAAGTTCATAAGCACGCCGCAGGACCGGCCATTTTCCAGGTTGAGCCGGTACGGGGCCTAGGGCTGCGGTCTCCGCCTTATCGAATTCGTCGTAGACCTTGATTACATCGCTGTCGAAGGAGATCGCGAAATCGGTGTTGGGTCTTTGGTTGGCAAATATCCATCGGACCATCTGCGGTTCGTAAATCTCGAGCGCCTGACTCAGGGTGATGAGTTCACCACTCGACGATGACATTTTACCCGAACCGCCTTTGATCGACACAAAGTCATACTGCAGGTACTGGGGCGCTTCGCGGTTCCAAAGTGCCTTGACTATTTTCTTGCCGGTATCAAAAGAGCCGCCGTCGCTGGAATGGTCTTTGCCACCTGGCTCAAAATCAACTTTTTCATAGGCCCAACGCATCGGCCAGTCGGTTCGCCAGTTGAGCTTTAGATCGCCCGTTTCCCTAATATCCACCGTCTCTTCATTGCCGCAAAGCCCGCACTTATATTCGTAGTTATAAGCACCAGGATAGCGCTCATAGTCCATTTGATCGCGTTGGCATTTGCCGCAGTAGATAGCAGTGGGCAGCCAGTCGTCTGCCAATGGCTCCTTACGAAACTCGTTGAGTATGGTGGCTATAGCCGCTTTGTTTTCCAAAGCGTGCTGAATCGCCTCGGCATAGAGCCCCGAGCTATAACGATCGCTTTGATAGAGGAACTCAGGACTGATGCCAACCCCACCTATTTCCTGTTCAAAGACGCGGATGTTATGAGCGGCATAACTCTTGTCCTCGCCATAGGGATCGGGCACCCGACTGATCGGTCGACGCAGATTTTCGGTGAGCATCTCCTGTTGGGGGAGATTCTTGGGCACCTTTCTCAAGGTATCAAAATCGTCCCAACTATAAATAAAGCGGACCTTCTTTCCTGCCGAACGCAAGGCACGGGCCACGAGATCGACGGTGATCACCTCCCGAAAGTTGCCGATGTGAACGGTCCCGCTTGGGGTGATGCCGCTGGCTACAGTGTAGACGTCTTGTTCGCCACAGGTAGCAATCACACGGGCAGCGGCTTGATCCGCCCAATGAGGTGTCAAGGGTTTCATGCTTTTCCTACGGAATATAGAGTTATGATGAGTGCCGCGTTGGCCCTAGAGAGGGATATTTTTAGCACAGCTCCTCCTTAAGACAAGGAAAAACTGGTTCTGAAAGCCCTGAGAAGCCTCAATCTTAAAGAGAATGAGCCTGGCTCGGACGGTTTCGTGACGGAGGCTTGACAGCGGCTGCTGAGGAATGCAAAACCTACCTACAGCTGCGTGTCCCTGAGACCAATGCATTTTGTCATGGAGTGTGAGATTCGTGGTCAACAAAAGAGAGACGATTTTTCGTGTTCGTTTTCTCGAAAAGCAGCAGGGCGAGGTTATAGAGGCTCTGGTGCGTCAAATAGAGCCAAGCACCCTGCCCGGTCTCGTCTGCCTCAGTGATTTCATCTTTAAAGACAGTACAAAAAAAATTATTTTGCCCCAAGAAGAAGCGGCCAGTAAGCGATTTCGCAAAACGAAAAGCTTGCACATTCCCTTCCACAATATCCTGATCGTGGAAGAACTGGTGGAGGAGCCGGTCGATCTCCAACAATTGCCCTTTCTGCGAAAATTGCCCATTGACCCCGACCTACCTGGGGAATGAGTCCGGGGGCGACGAACCTTATTGAATGGCAACGGCCTATGGTAAGCTCCGCATGGGAGGGAAAGTTGAACGAAGGGTAGCTTTGGGATTTACTCGATTTGGCTTGGCTAGCTCAGTTATTATGACTTCTTGCTTCCGGCACCAGGGGAAGCGGGCCCCTCGGCAAGTAAGGCTCATCCTGTCGCTTGCCGATAGAACAAAGGTATTTGAGCTGCGCCTCCCTATCGGCAGCATCCAGGAGCGGAAATGAAGCGTTCGGGCATCTACTGGCTTTGTCCTTCGATCGAAGAGGTTCATCAAAGGCGCGCCAGCATTTTGGATGACATTGGCTATCAGGTCTATTTCTTCGAGAATCTGGAAGCACTGGTCAAAGAGATTTGCGTCAAACGCGCAAAAATACTCATCCTGGGCGACGAATGGCCCAGTGAAGTGGCTATCAAGCATATACAGACGTTTGCCAATATTCCCGATATTGCCGGAGCCCGTCTGCTCTTATCGAACAGTCGCAATGATTTTGAACTCATGCAGGCGGCTGGCATGGAAGGCTTCCGCGACATCATCCCCCTCGATCTTGGCGATAGCCAATGGCTGCAACGCTTTGAATTTGCAACCTCAGGCATGGAATCCATACTCGACCTGCATGAAGATCTCAAAAAATTCGAAGAGAAAATCGAAATCAACATCCCGGCCCGCGTCGTCTGGATCGGTACGCAGTCGATGTGGATAGAATCCAAGACCGTGGCCGAGGTCGGAGACACGATACAGCTGCGGGGTGGCTTTGCCGAACGCCTTGGCCTCAAGGAAATCAAGGCCGTGGTGATCGAGAAACAAAAAACGCATTTGAGCTATCGATTTTCCGAAGCCCTGACCGTGAATTGGGCCAAAGACGTCATGGCCCGCGCCGAGCCTCAAAAGATCAAAGAGACTCTGGAGTACCTGACGAAGCTCGACCTCGGTCTTAGGGCCAAAATATTCCTGGCGATCCAGTCGCCCGCCCTGCGGACGACGATACTTCGTTACGCGGACCGTCGAAAGTACGAAGTTCATACCGCCCTTCAAAAGAGCAGCCTCGTTTACGAACCAAGATTTTTTACCCCTGATTTAATATTCATCGAGGAGCAGATGACCAATGGCGAAGGGCATCATGCCTTCCTCGACATGGTTCGCTATCTGCCTGAGCATGCAACGATCGTCACCATTGGCAACCGCTATGAAGGGGCTGATATCAAGGGCAGCACCAGCAACAGGCGCATGCGCAGTCTGCGGCATATCCCCACCAACCTTGGCGACCTGATCGAGCGGGACTATCTTGCAGCCTTTCACCTAAAGCAACCGGAGTCGGGAATCAAGCGCCTGGCCTTCCTGCCCCACGATCACCCTCTGTCTTACGCGATGGTTTCCGCCGAGGCCCGGCTTCAAAGTGCCGACTATCTGCAGTTTGAAATTTCTTCGCCAAGTCGAATCAACAACTATTCGCTGCTTTGTGTCAACGGATCGAAGCTCAGCCACCTCATCGGTGGCCCCGCCTTCTTAAAGGTCGTCGCCAGCAGCGCCCCTATCGATCAGCTTGAAGCACCCTATCGATTCAAAGCGCATCTTTGCAACCTGGTTGAACCGATCCGCGAGGCGCTCACCAAACCTTTAAAATCAGCTTCGAAAGCCAAGGCCTAATTCGCCTGCCTTTTACATAGCCAAGGTTCTCGAGAGGCCTAGCCTATAAATCGGCGGTCGGCCGCATTCCGCTTATCCCTTCGGCGACCCGCTCGGCAAGTGCGGCAATGGTTGCCGCAGGATTGGCACCGAGTGCACTGGGAATCAGCGCTGCGTCCGCTACATAGAGGTTGTAGTAGCCATGCAGCGCTCCGAAGCGTTCAAGGGCACAGTCGGCGACTGAAGTTTTTGCATCCATTCCCAAGGCGCAGCCGCCCATCGGATGAACGGTGACATTTTTTCGAAAGGGCCATTTCCAGTTTGGAGAATGGAACATCACCCGTCCTCCTGCGGCCCGCTTAAACTCCTGCATAGCCTTATCGATAGCTTGATAAAGTTTACGGCTACCATGCCCGGGCCAGGTCAAATCCAGGGTTCCATTATTTTTTAAGGTGATTCTGCCGTCACTGCTATCTTGCCCCATACAAAGATGAACACTCGTGTGATAGGAAAGGTCATCGCCTAGAAGCTTGGTCATAAGGTATCCCAGACGTCCCATACCGCCCCGCAGGGTCATCATATAATAGAGGGCCCTGATCGTCTCCCATAACGCTTTGAGTCTAAACACAAAGGGTTTTTGCCCTTCGATAAACCACGCAAGAAAAATAGGATAGGAAGCGTCCTGCATCATAAAAGCTTCGCCAGCGCGAAAGTCCTTAAAGAGATTGAAATCGATACGTTGGGTTATCACAGGTCCATAGTTGGGATCGGCGGGTATCCTGGCCCCTACTACAAAGGATAAAAAATCACCGTTGGCCGAAAATCCGTAACCGAGCCGGGCACTCAGGCGTTTTAAGGTTTGAAACTGATCGCGACAGCGTAGGAGGAGCTCATTGGTATTGAGTGTGCCAGCGGCGATGACGACGCGTTTGACTCGAAAGACTTTAATCTCTGCTTGTGTCAGATCCTGAACATGAACACTGTAACCAAAATTCCCATGGCCTGCGGGATCGTCCTCACCCGCCTCGTTGAGCGGCGTGATCTTATAGGCTAGGTGCTCGGTAAACACACGGGCGCCATATCGATGCTCAGCGACGTGCATATAGTTGAGGTCAACGCTGTTCTTCGCCAGGGTATTGCATCCCACGTCACATTCAGAACAATAATTGCAGGTGCTTTGCATCGCACCGTAGGGATTGATTCCCTGTACCCCTGGGTCGCCTTCCTCCCCCTCCTTGCCAAAATTAACGAGGATGGTCACGAGTTCGGAGGTCCGCCCCATCACGCTGGCGATTTTTTCGAAATAGCGGGTACGCGCCACCTGGCGCTTTGGGTGGTCTCCCTGGGGCGCCGTGCGAGCGGCCAAAACCTTTTTGGCGACCGCATAGTAAGGGAGGAGATCGGATTTTTTGGTGTTGGCTGGCCATCGATTGTCAAATACCTCTTCAGGCGGCTCCATAAAAACGTTGGCATAGATAAGGGAACCGCCGCCCACACCGGCAGCCTGCACGACATCCATGCGTCCGTAGCAGCGAATATCAAAAAGCCCTGTGAATTGCTGTTTGGGCACGAAATGAGGACGCTTGTAGTTTCTATCAGGAGCCACTGTGAAGAAATTCTTAGCCATCGCCTGCGGACTGCGTGGGAAATCGCCGAATCCGTAGCGCTTGCCTCGTTCGATGACGATGACTTGGGACGGCCATTTTTTGGCAAGGCGGCAGGCTGCGACCGCCCCCCCGAAACCAGTTCCTATGACAAGAGCTTCCGCATCCCAGTTCATCACATCCTCCTATGCTGGTTGAGAAAGGCGACAAGACGGGGAAAGATATCCTCAGCCGCATGCTGGCCCATAAATACGTCCTGATGGCCGTAGCCAGGAATTTCCCAAAAGCTGAGTTCGCGTTTGCCGGGCTTCGTCTGCAGGGCTTGGTAGAGAGCTTTGTTTGAGCCGGGGAATATATGGTTTTCCTGCCCACCCAGTAAGAACAGTGGGGCCTGGGGAAGCCTGCTATAGGCCTCAAGGTAATCGTCGGGCAGATCGGGCTTCCGAGTCATCGGCCGGGCATGACCGGCATCAACCATTTTACAGATATGGCGATGATAATTGAGTGATGTTCCCCCGAACAGGTCATGAATGCGATCATGGGTGATTCGACTAATATTATCATGCTGATAAGCGGCTGGCGACCCGCTGCCCCACATAAAACTAATCATATGGCAGGCTGGATTGGAGCATTCACGGTGGATCAGCCGCAGGGCATAGCTTAACCATTTGCCCATAGAAAA
>CAXSGP010000001.1:53910-132955 GCA_964236955.1 uncultured Oligoflexus sp.
AAGGCATCCTGGGACTGACGTAGGGATAGCGCAGAACTTTCTCAACGAGAAAAGGCGCAATATGCAGCTTGATCGAGGACCACCAGGAAACAGTCGGCAACAGGCCCACACTATTAACGGTGAGGGAAGCGATTGAGGGTCGGGGTTTGAGCGCCAAAGCCATCATCACAACGATGCCGCCCACGCAATGCGCGATGACATGGAGGCCGGCAGCAGGGCAGTTTTTCTCTATATAGTCGAGGCAGGGCTGGACATCATGACGAGCCACATCGTCGAGACTGAAGCGATGCGGCTCAAGATTATAGCTATGCCTGGAACTTCCGCGCCAGTCGATCGACCAGACATCAGTGTAGGCATTGTCCAGTAGATACTGCACGAGATTTGCATGCTCCGGCATGATAAACATATCCGTTGAGGTCGTGAGCCCATGCAGCAAAACAGCTACATTCTTCGGGCCATTAAGATCATTGCGAAAGCGTTGGATGCTCAGTGTCAAGCCATCTTCGGTATCGACAGTGTGCGCCGAAATCTCCTGGGCCTTTACCCCTTGCAGCGTATGCACAGGGTAGCGCATTTGCGACCAGAGTTCTGGCTCAGGTCGACTTAGCCTTGGAAAATAGGCTTGCCAGAGTTGCCCCAGGAACACCTTGGCAAAGGCGCTGACCGCTTCAGCTCGGGCGGCGAAGTCTTGACCGCTACTCTCAAAAGTAGTGAGCTGTTGAATAAAATCTTCGGCCGTCAGGCGCAAAATGCCCTTGCCGAAAATTGCCGTAGGCTTGCCGCCATCATGGCCCTCCCAGATGTTGGTATAAAGGGTCGTGGTCTCGTTCCATACATCGAGGGCCTGGCCGTCTTCGATCGCCTTAAATCCATATAAAGTATAGGGCTGTCCCTTGGCATGAAAATAGAGCACATAGTGCATCTCGCGCAGTATCGTCGCTGCCTGATCGGGTGCCGATTTTACAAAGAGATTAAAGCTGCCATGAGCCAGGGGAATATTGCCACCGAGAGCCGGACATTCCAAATAACCTTCGACCCGGGCCGTAAGGTTTGGATCTTTTAAAAATGCGTGCATGTCATCGATGATGATTTTGATGAAAAACTTTAAAACTCTATCCAACTTTTCACCAATTTTCGTGCAGAACTGATAGCTTTCCAGAGTCTCGTCGCGATAACTGTCCAGTTCGGACCGGCAAGCGAAATGTCCATGCATCGTTTCGGAAAATGATAAAGAAACAGGTATTAAGCCCATAGTTCTCCCAGGCTTAAGGTCTTCTGCCTTGTACTTGAGCAAGAAAATCTTTGGCACTGCTTGGTAAAAAAATAATGACTCTGGTGATTATAGCTTTCCCGAGAAAATCTTCCTAGGTTGTGCGTATTTCCAGGTATAAGTGAGAATGCCAAGGAACGCCTGACGCGTGGCTCTAGGCTCACCTGCCTGACAAAGAACAGGCAAGATCTGACGCCAAGAAGCCTTCCCGATTGGATTTTTCACTCATTCACTAGCAAATCAAGGCGCTTTGCTTTAGTTAAGTCTGGGGCGTCCGATCCCTCTATACCTATTAGGAATTTGTTAAAATGTTGGAGCGGGTCCTCTACATATTCCTGTCGTTACTCTTTGCTTTTGCCACCCAGGCATATGCTGATGCCGTGCATTTGCGGGAATTTGGACCGACTGACTTCAATAATTCCATCGAGGTCTTCGAAGATATCAGCGCCACGATGAGTCTTGACGATGTGCTGGTGATGGATAAAGCCGGTCTATTCATCCCCAGGCAGCGCCTTCAGAGCAATGGTTTCGGCTTCACGCGCAGCACCATATGGGTAAAATCCCGTATTAGTAACGATTCAAGCTCATCAGAATGGATTGTTGGATCCACGCGTCCGGACTTTGTCGTGCTGGACGTCTATCTTTTGGACCCTAATGGAAAACTCCAAGTAGCCAAACAGTTCGGCACCAGCGTTGACCATAAAGAATTCAATACTCGGATCCCAGCGGGTCGACTTTCGCTCATACCGGGGGACGAATACACCCTATTTATGAAGGTCCGGAGTCCGCTCCAGCTCAGTCTGACTTTTTTCCTTCTCGACGAAAACGGTTTTTTGAACTATGCCTTAAGCGAATCGTTATTTTACTTCGCCTATTTTGGAACTGTGATCGCCCTCATTCTCTACAATCTTTTTCTCTTCCTCTTTCTGCGCTACCGCGACTATCTCTTCTACGTGATTTTTGGTCTGGCGATGCTGATCAATGCCTATGTACAGGCAGGATTTGCCGAGTTTTTTGGTCTCCACATTCCCTTCCTCGGATCAACCTCCGACGCCTGCCGCATCCTCCTCTTTCCGGCGATAGCGTCGGTCCTTTACACCCGGTCCTTTCTTCGTTTAAGAATAGTTGCACCGAGGCTTAATCGGGTGATGGGTTACATCATTTGGTTAGAAGGCGCCTTTGCGCTCTTTCTATGGACCGATATCAGCTTTGAGTATTTGCGTTTCGTCAGTTACTTTGATGTCACGGCTGTCGTGTTGGTGTTTGTAGCCGCGGTCATTGCCATCAGAAAAGGCGATAAGAGTGCCAAGGTTTTTCTCTTCGCCTGGGGAATCCTTGCCGCCACCGTTGTGATATGGGTCCTGGGCAACAACGGCATTTTAGCAAAGAATATGTTTGTTGCCGACGTCCCTCTTTTTGGCAACATGTGCGAGATGGTATTGATGTCGATAGCTTTGGCTTTGCGAATCAAGGAGATTGACCAGCAGAAACTAGCAGCTGAAATGCGCGCACGTGAAAAAGACAACCTTCAGCATCTCCTGCGCATGGTGTGCCATGACATCAGCAATCCCCTGTCCATAATCAAAACCGTATTCTATCTGGGGGAACGGCGCGATCAGGCTTCGCCCGAAGAAATCAGAAACTGGCAACGCGTAAGACGGGCCTCCGATTCGATCGAGGCTATTATCAATCAGGTGCGAAAATATGAGGAGTTTCGCTCGGGAAAAATTGCTTTCGAACTCAAGGCCTGCTCGCTCAAAAAAGTGTTCGAGGAGCTTGAATTCTTTTTTGCGGGGCGCGCTCAGGATAAGGGCATCAGCCTCACCTGCCGTTTTCAACCGGGCATCGACGATATTTTTATCATGGCGGATGGGGTTTCATTAACGCACGAGGTCATGAACAATCTGGTATCCAATGCCATCAAATTCTCGATGCGTGGCGGCTCGGTGCTCGTCGAAGCAATCGCAAAGGCAGGCTTTGCCTCTATCACAGTCAAAGATAATGGCATCGGAATGTCAGAGGATGTCTTGGCTAGAATCTTTGACAACCATGGCCATACCACCCGTTTTGGAACGGCGCGCGAGGTCGGCTCGGGATTCGGAATGCCTCTTGTCAAAACTTTCCTGGAAATGTTTGGAGGCGAGATTTCGATAAGCTCGGTGCCGATGGATGCCCCTCTCCATGATCTGTTCGGCTCCAAGCCGCCCACCCAACATGGGACGACGATCTGCATTCGACTCAAGATCGCGGAACCCGAACCTTAGCCTGTCCTTACAGGCGGCGGTGATGCGGCTTCCCATGGCCTACCATCTCAAGCGAACAGGGATCAGCATACCAGGCGCTCTGCCGACTTAACTCTTGGCAACTATTCTCATGATACATCGCCCGACACGAACCTCGTCGGTAGCCTGAACCCTATGCATGCCCGAAATCTTTTGACCGTTGAGAAAAGCACCGTTGGTGGAACCCTGATCTTCGATGAAGACCTCGCCCGTGTCATTCAGTTTGATCATAAGATGTTTTCGCGAAATTTCGGTATCCTGATCGAAATGCCCAAAGCTCGACGCTCGCCCTATATAGACCAACTTTTGCTGCAGTTCTATGGTCTCGCGATGATTGTTGCCGTAGGTAACCACGATCTCAAGATAGACTTTATTCGCCTGCTTCAACTCCCGCTCGATCAGCGTATCGACGAGCGAGCTGGCTTTGTCCATCTTTTTTGTCGAGCTATAAAGCGTCGGTATATGCCGAACGTTCTTTTCATCTTCGAGGCCGAAACGAAACACAGTTTTGCCGATCTCAAGGATGTCGCCTTCCTTGAGCCGGGCTTTTACGATGCGCTGGCCATTGACGAACGTACCGTTGCTGCTATTCATATCAAAGATATGATAGGTGTCCTCGATACATTGAATCTGGCAGTGGGTGGCAGATACCTCAAAGTCCGAAACTATGATATCTGCTTTTTCCCGGCCGAATATGGTATTGTCCCGACGGAGCTTTACCAGCTCGTTTTGACTTTTCCCCGATATACAGACCAGCACCCCTCGTTTATCTTTATCCGCTTTTGCCTTGGTCATGCCTTCCCTCGTGGAAGCCTTTACTATGGCAACATTGCATAGAAAATCAGGAAGGAGTCGTAAAAACTCAAACCGGGTCGACTCACTTCTTTGCTCACCAAGTCATTATAATCCATACGTCCCAGCGAAACTATGGTTTGGTATCAAAAGTAAACCACTTGCTCCTTTCGCCTTTTTCAAAAAAACCTAATTTTTCAAGTAAACTAATGCAATTAATGAGTTTAGAACCTTGGCTCGTTTTATGCATAATCTTTGCTGATTGAAAAGGACACAGCAATGAAATCAGATGATGAGCGCCGACCTGGCTGCAGTTGCTGGTTTAACAAAAGGGGGGGAGGATGGATTGGGACCATACAATAGGCGAGGTCAAAGAACTCTTCTATCAATGTCGGTTCAAGCAGGTGGTCTCAGTCGTGGACATGCATTGCCAAAATAGCAGCCCATCCCTCGACCATTACTTTACCATGCAGATGCGCAAGTCGATGGCGCTCTTTGAAATGCACCGCGTTGCGGAGTCTCGTCTCGTACTCCGGGATTTGACACAATTTCAGCAAAAGCAATCGGATGTCTATCTTTATGCAACCGCACGCCTTGCCTATGCGGATCAAGAATACGAGATGGCCGAACGTCTTTTTAAAATACTGGCCGACAAAAGCGAAACGGTAAAAGATTATTTTCAGGCCGTGCTCGGTCTGGCCAATGTCTATTATTCGCTTAAGAAACCGCAGGATATCGATCGTTTAGTGCAGGAGATGGAGGAGCTCGAGGATCTGGTTAATCTTGATCAAAAGCTGAGTCTTTATCTGGTTCGTGCCAACGTGAGTCATACTTTTCACCCGGATGCTGCTGTTTCAAAGAAGTTTCTGCAGATGGTGATTCGTGAGGCAGCGGCTCAGAAATGGCATTACTTCATAATAAAGGCGCTCTATAGTCAGGCGTGTATCTACAAGGATCTTGGAAAATACGACTCCTTGGAAGTAAGTCTTGATCTTCTCCACTGTTATCTTGATCCCGAAGAATGTGTATATCTCACGTATCTGGTAAACGAAAAATTTAAGGATTTAGACTACTCGTTAAGCTATACGATGCAGATGGATCCTGATCTACGTAGAATATGCGTGCAGGAAAAATGGATTCCTTTGCACGACAAGCCTTTGATTTACGACTTTTTGGAGTTACTGTATAGCCGTGGGACTTTTGTTGGGAAACACGAAATTGCGTCTCGACTTTGGCCGGAAGAAGAGTATAAACCTAGAACGCACGACCCACGGATTTTTGACCTTGCACGTCGGATTCGTGCTCTGATTGAGCCTTATGAAAACCAGCCTGTTTGTTTGCTGTCGGGTAGACAGGGTTACAAATTGGCTGGTAAAGACCAGACTAATTTGCTTAGTAAGATTGACAAAGATCATGAACGGAGGATTTTATATGAACATCGCGAATCCGTGTAAGTTGTTTCTAATCGTCAGTGCCCTAACTGCTGGCTTTGCCTTGAGAGCCGATGGCACTCTTCCTATTCCCCTTCCCGTTTCCGAGACCGAACTGCCGCTTAATTTAAATGGTAACAGGGAAATCACAACCACCACAGCTCAAGGACTCCAGACCAAAGTGAAGCTTGAGTTCGGCATTTCTATCGAGCAGGACAGGGCTGAATCGGTGAGCCTTGGTATAAGACAGCTCTGTGATCCGGGCCTGCAATTTTATTCCATCGACGGATCCGCTCAATTGTCGGGCGATGACTTATACGAACTTAAAGGCATCTGCGCCCCTCAAAATTTCAATAAACCCGGCCGCCGTCAGTTCATAGCAGAAAAGCCCGGACGTATTCTCAAGGTTGATGGTGACTTTAAAGCCAGCGAATCACCGAACCAAGGCAAGATCAGATCCTTTTCAGGAAATTTAACAGAACTCGACAGCGTCACCCGTCTTCCCCTCTCGGCCGACGGTGTAAGGAAGACGATAACCTTCAGTATAGAGAACTGAAATTTTTCATAGTTCGTCTTAGGTTTGCAGCAGCTTGGTGAAAAGACTAAGCTGCTTTTTTGCATTTTGAAGGGTAGATTCAATCTTAGGAAAGCTGTTTCAGTCAAGCTATTCTCGTTGCATTTTTTCTCGATATCCGAGAAACTTTTGACCCATCACGTCGAAAGGCTAAAGATGAACGTCCAACAGACTCTAGACACTATGCACGAAAAACTTGGCGGCCTTCTTCCGGATTTTGAAATTGACGCTAAAGCTGTCTTGGTCAGTGAAATCAATAGGCTTAAGAAGGAGCGCAATGCTGTCATACTTGGCCATAATTATATGGAAGCGGCACTTTTCCACATGGTTGCCGATATCAAGGGGGATTCGTTAGAGCTCTGTCGCAAGGCTGCTGAGACCGACAAAGATATCATTGTATTCTGTGGGGTAGAATTTATGGCTGAGTCGGCCAAAATTCTTAATCCGACCCGTAAGGTTCTTCTCCCATCGAAAAAGGCCGGCTGTTCCCTAGCCTCTTCGATTACTGCCGAGGACGTTCGAAAACTTAAAGAACAATTTCCAGGCGTGCCGGTACTTGCCTATATCAACACCTATGCTGCGGTTAAAGCTGAAGTCGACATTTGCGTAACGTCGGGGAATGCGGTGAAGATTGCTCAGCAACTTGAATCCGATCACATCATCTTTGTGCCTGATGAGTATCTAGCGAAAAACATCGCCAAGCTTACCGGTAAAAAGATTATTTTCCCTGAGACGGTATTGGATTCTGCTCTGCGTGGGAGCGATGGTCTTTTGCAAAAAGTCTTTGTCGGATGGCATGGCAAGTGCGAAGTCCATGATCTTTTCACGGTTCAGGATATCAAGGATGTCCGCGCTCAGTATCCTGATGTCGTGGTCCTTGCCCACCCTGAGTGTCCACCCGATGTTGTGGAAGCTGCCGATTTTTCAGGTTCAACCTCGGCTATGATAAAATACGTAAAGGATGTGGAGGCGCCCCGTTACCTTCTCCTCACCGAATGTGCGATGGCCGATAACATTATCGCCGACAACAAAAGCAAGGATATCCTTCGCCTCTGTAGTCACCGCTGTCCGCATATGGCTCAGATTACCCTGCAGGACACCTTGGATTCCTTGCTTTATGATCGCTATGAGATCACGCTTGATGAAGAGCTAAGGTTGAAGGCGAAACGGTCGATCGACCGCATGCTGGAAATGTCTTAGGGCCCGGGCTGCCCTTAAATGAGGCGGCTTTTTAGTTATTGGCGTTGAAACACCCAAGCAGCAGCCATTCAAACTTTCAATCACCAGAATAAGTCCGCGCCGCGCCAGCCTCTTAGCACTCAACTCCACAGGCCCGGCTTATCAATCCACTCCTCCTGATCAATAAGATCGCTCAAGAGTTCTCTCCAATAGGCATCCGTCCCATAATTTGGAAAAGCCCGAATAAAGGCCGGATCCGTTCGTCGGTTGCCGATCCAGGCTGCAAAATGAATCATACGAAAGCTACGAAGCAGTTCGATCAGCTTGAGCGTCTCGCGCGGAAAAGGCCGCATCTGCTCATAGGCTTCAATCAAATGATCCATCATGCGTTGCGCATAAAGATCACGCCCGGGAAGGAGCAGCCAAAGATCCTGTACGGCAGGACCGATCAGGCAGTCATCAAAATCCACCCACGAAAAATGGTTGCCGAACTGCAGAAGGTTCCCCATGTGGCAGTCGCCATGGATGAGAATAGAATCGGCACTTCGGAAACGATCCGCAGCGATCAGCATAAGCCGATCGACCATTTCTTTAAACGCCTCACGCAGATGTTCAGGAATCAAATTCTCACGAATCAGAAATGCAAAGTTTTCTTTGAGATAAATTTCCGGAGTCAATTTTATGCGATGTCGGGCACTTAGTTTTGCGCCCACATTGTGCATGCGGGCCAGCAGCCGGCCGATCTGTTCGATTTCAGTAAAACTGATTTCCTGAGGGGAACGGCCCGCTACTTTTGGAAAAATGGCATAATAAATGCCACTATCCGCAAGCTGATGCAGAGTTTCCCCATCCACAAAGAGTCTGGGCGCCACCACAGGAATTTCGTTCTTATCCAAAGCTTTTAAATAGGCATGCTCTTCCAGGATCTGCTCCCTTGTCCAGCGGCCGGGACGATAAAATTTGGCGATCACAAGATGGTCGATGGTGCGCGTATCTTCCGCAAGGTCTTCGTCCCGCTCCAGTTCGATTTCGTAAACCCGGTTCTCCATGCTTGCATGAGCCATACTGCGGCCCGTGCAGCGCAATCCCAGCGAGTATTCCACAGCATCCAAAACCTTATCGGGGGTCAGCGCATAAAAAAACTGCGTCTCGCGCGAACCCCAAGCAGACTGAACCATACTAACCTCAACAGCTTCCGAGCAAAATACCAGGCTCGAAGGTCCCATATTTCTCCCTAAGAGTCTCCCCAGTTCCTCAGCAGCACAACAATTTTTGAAATCCACAAGCCGGTGAAATCAGCCATAGGCAGAGCCTACCCTGCCGTTAGGTAAGAAATGACAGTAAGAAATTCAACAACTTAGCCTCGTCTCATTAAAGTTAAGTTCATACGCTCCGAAATAATGAATAGGAAAGTGTCATGTCACAGGAAAGGACAGCACATGAGAATGAGGCACTCTGTCAAATGGATGTTGATAGGCGTCTTAACGATGCCAGGTCTAACCGCTTGCTCGTTCGGAGGTGGGGATGAAGAAGCCCCAGAAGTAGAGGCTAGTGACGAAGGCAATGCAGCAAGCGCTGAAGGGGAAGGCAACGAAGCCGTTGCAACCGAAGGTGCTGAAGGCGCCGAAGCCAATGCCGCAAATGGTGCAGAAGGCAATGCCGCCTTTGAGGATCCGAACGGCGCCGGCAACGCAGCTACAGCGGAAGCACCAGCCAATGAGATTCCACCGGAACTTCTTAACTCAGAAAACCCAACTGCAGGCGCCGAAAATGCGGCACCAGCTGATGGCAACATGGCAGCCGCAGCTCCCGAAGCTCCAGCCGCCGATCCAGCAGCCGCAGCTGCAGCACCTGCCGCAGAAGCGGTAGCCGCAGCCGCTGCACCGGCTGAAGCGGTAGCCGCCCCTGGCGGTTCGCGCGTGTACTATGTAAATGCGGAATCTGTCGCTCTTCATAAAGAAGCGTCAGCTAGCGCCCAAAGCGTGGGTAAACTTAAAAGAGGTGATCCCGTCCTCGTCGTCGTCGAAGGCGCTTGGGCAAACGTTGTGAACCGTGGTTATGTCGAAGTCGCAAGTCTTTCCATGGCACCCGTCGGTCGATCCACGCACGGCCCTAAATCCTGGCAATGACACGTCCTCAGAACAAGCCCTTTTCTCCTTATGAAAGGGGCTTTTTCCGCGAGGCTTCGTCCGGCCATAGAGCGTTCCACAGCTCTTTCCACCTGATCGTGTCATGCTCCAACCGGCCTTCAAGCACAGACTCGACAAGCTCTCGTTTTTCGCCATGCAAGGCGTGAATCAGCTCTTCGATCGTAGCCCGGGTTCGCAGCCGATAGACAGTGACCGCAGCCTTCTGCCCCATGCGATAGGCCCTATCGCTCGCCTGGTTTTCTATTGCCGGATTCCACCAGGGATCAAGGTGGAAGACATAACTTGCGCGAGTCAGATTCAATCCCGTCCCACCGGCCTTGAGGGAGATCAAAAACACATCGTAGCCACCTGCCTGAAACGTTTCGACCAGCTGCAATCGCTCTTTGGCGGCTGTTGTGCCGTCGAGATAGAGGACCTTGAATCCGAGCGCAAGCAATTCTTTATGAATAAGCTTTAAAAATCGGGTGAATTGACTGAATACGAGTGCGGCATGGCCGGCCTCCCTCAGTTCCGTGAGACGCTCGTTAAGGGCTGATACTTTGGCCGAAGAACCGGTCCAATTTTCATCGACCAGCGATCGATGGCAGGCCGCCTGCCGAAGCCGCGTCAGCGCCGCGAGAATATGCAACTGGGTTTTTGCTTCAGGATCTTCGTTAACCAGGCTTTGCACCGTCTCGATAGCTTCACCCCGCATAGCATCGTAGGCCTCCTGTTCTTCCGGACTCAAATCGATCCAAAGATCGATCTCGGTTTTGGGGGGGAGTTCCGTCAGGTAATCCTTTTTCATGCGTCTGAGAACAAAGGGAGCGATCTTGTTTTTAAGACGGGCTTTCGCCTCCGGAGAATCTCCCCTTTCGATGGGAAAGACGTAAGCGCGTTTAAACTTGTCCCATTCCCCAAATAATCCAGGCGACAGGGTACGAAATAAAGACCAAAGATCACCGAGATGATTTTCGATAGGGGTTCCGCTTAACGCAACTTTCCAGTCGGCATCAAGGGTTTGCACAGCCAGGGCCGTTTTGGTCGTTGCGTTTTTAATGATCTGGGCTTCATCGAGCACCAGAATATTCCAGCGCTTTTCCGCCAGATTTTCAGCATAACGCAGGATCAGACCATAGCTGGCAATCACCAGGTCGCCAGGTCCAAAGTTCATGCCCAGGCCGCGACCGCTCAATTCGCGCATTTGAATGACGCGCAGCTCGGGGGCAAACTTTTCAACCTCGCTTTGCCAATTGTAGCTCAGGGAACTGGGCGCGATCACGAGCGAAGGCCCCCGGTCTTTCCTCGCCAGCAAAACAGCCAAAGTCTGTATCGTCTTGCCAAGGCCCATATCGTCGGCAAGGCAGGCCCCCAATCCCCATTCCGCCAAACGGGAAAGCCAACGATAACCGTCCTTTTGATAGGGCCTGAGTTCCGCCTTGAGGCCCTTAGGAAGGGCGATGGCCAACTGCTGACTCTTGCGGGCGCGGGCCACCATTCTCCAAAAGTCTTTGGAACTTTCCTGAAAGGGAAATTGTTCGATGGCCGAAAGACTGGCTTCGTCATCAAGCGCCGCTATGTTGAGACTCATCGCCTCGTCGTCGAACTCTACGCAAGCGACGAGGGGATTCAGCCTTTCTTTAAAATGCTCGGGAATCAGCGACCAACGGCCATCCGGCAACTGCAGGTAGTCGTTACGTCTTTTGATCGTTTTTAACAATTCCCGGAGGCTGAGTTTATGGCCGTCGTCGAGTTCAAGCCACCCTTCGACCGCCAGCCAGTCCTTTTTATCACCAACACTTACCTTTAAGCTTTGAACGGCAAGCGGCGCGCCGATTTCATAGGCTTTTTTAGCAAGAAAGCTCGGCCATTCGACGCTAAAATCGGCCTGACCCTTTTGCTCCTCCAGACGGGCGACAGTTTCGAGAGCTTTGCTATCGTTAAAGGCTATCCAAACAGCGGCTTCCGGCTGAGGCAAATATTCGAGGCCCAGTTTTTCAATCAGCCTGGCCTCCCGTCGGCGCTCAAGATTTAAATCCCTTGCCCATTGGCCCGCTCCGCTCAGACGGGACACGACCGCGTCCCCTTCCCCGGCAATCAAACGAAGTCCGGCTTCGATCTGCAGGCGGATTTCTATGCGCATGCCGCCTTTTTTAAATGGGGTAAGGCGCACGATACTCAAATAATCGGCTGCAATCAGCGGCCCATCCTGGCTCTTTTGGATATTAAAGACCTGGTGATCCATCTGGCCGATCAGCTCTAGCACTCGTTCTTTATGCGAGAGAGGGAAGGGCCGGTCCATACGCTGAAGATAATCGATGAATTGAGCTTCCCTGATCTTGAGTGGAATCAGCAAAAGACTGGCACTTTCTTCGAACCAGGCAACCAGGCCTCGACCTTCGGTCCGCCGATGGTTTTCAGGAAGCGCGGGTTTCACGACGAGGCCATCCTGGTCTTCCTGTATCGACAACGCCCAGGATCCCACCTCGATCTTAATGGTTCTATGCCCATCCGAAATAGCCTGCTGGGAAAGCCTGGCTCCATCGAGGAGATCATAGACCTGCTGCTCGGGTAGGGCCGGGAGTTTTCTCTCGGGTTCCAGGGCTTGCCATTCGGCAAGGCTATAGCTTTGGATCCAATGCCACTCAGCGTCAGGATCATAACGGTCACGCCCCTGCTTTTCAAAATGCAGAGTCCATCGCAAGGGATCGAAAACCCAGCGCCAGCGATAGTCCATGAGCCATCTGTCGTCATCTCCTTCACAATTTTCGCTGATAAGGCTTTGCCAACCCGCCAGGGGATCGGCGGGTGCATGGGCCGAAAGGAGCTGAAGCGCTGTTCTAACCTGATCTTGAAAAAAATACATATGATGGCAGCGCTGGGTTTCCAGACTAAGGGAATCCCGTTGGCAGCTGCAGACGATAAGCGTGTAATCATTATCAAGGTCGAAGAGTGGAAAGGTCATATCGATGCGAAAGATCTTGCCGCCTTCCCGCAGCTCAGCCCGTATCCGTTCCCCCGACATATGGCACCCGAGCAGAGAATCCGGACTCATTTTCGCAGCTTTATTGCGATGTTTTGGTAAATACTCGCGCGTTAGTTCCCCATCGATATAGGTAAAGAGATTGCCTTTGGCCCTTTCCTCCAAATCCGCGAGCACAGCTATCAGGCTCATAAAGGTATCCCGATTTCTTTAGGACTGTGATGAGAACCGGAAAACGCGAGGTAAAGAAACGGCCATAATTGGATAAATAAGGCGGGGCATACTGGGGTAAGATAGCGGAAAACACTATAGGCCGGAGAGCTCGCCCAAGCTCTACCGGCACTAGAGGGGATCAGAAAATAACTCGAGGGAGTCATGTCTATTTTTAACAAGGATCCACCCTTTAAAAAAATTATTTATTCTAATACGGACCGATCACTTTTTCTGCTGATCCGCTCCATTGTGCAAAATTTACACAGCGAAATTGGCAATGATCGAAAGCGGAGGGAGACGCCTGTCACAGAGCCTGAAAACCTCTTGAAAGGTGATTTACCGATCGCCTGCTCCTAAGAATGACCCTGCCTGACACACAAGGAACATGGCGACCGTCGCGCCTGCGCCCGACACCATTATTTGCTGATGCGGCATTCGCAGACTGCCTCCCTTGGCACAGCCGGCTTTGCGCCCCTCACGTCCCTCATGATAAGCCTTCGTTTCCTCACCCAATCCAGGCATTTGGCAAGTTATACTTGGCAAATCCTCGTATTCCCCCTAGAAGATTGGAAGTGAAATCATTTGATTTGTACTTGTCATCGTCATCCTTATTTTTTCGACGGAGCCTCAATGAAAAACTCTCGTCTCGCCTTCATCGGTACCTGGCTTATGAGTAGCCCTTTACTGGCGGCGACTCAAGCAGTAGTCCCTCCCGCCAGCTCTGAGATCCCCGATCGCCGGGAATTTCCGGTGAATGAGAATGTCAGCGCCTGCGAAAATTTTTATGAGTACGCATGTTCGACAGCAGTCAGCCGGTTCAAGCTCCGTGACGATCGTAGCACACATACCTTTGCCTTTTCGGACTCGCGTGAGCGCCTCCTCGATAAGAAAAAGGAGTTCTTAAAAGACCTGCAGAAAAAATTGCTGGCCAAAGAAACTCTGCCTGAGCGATCCAAAAATCTGGCAACCGTTTACGAAGCCTGCATGAATCCAGAGGCCCGTAAAAAAGAAGAACTTGCCGAAGTCGCCACTGTGGTCTCGGAACTTAAGGCGATCAAAACACGCCAGCAATTTCTTGATTACCTCGCCAAAAAACGCGAGGCCTCCGAGGCGAGCTTCGTCGATGTCGGCAGCGCAGCCAATCAGGACAGCCCCGAGATACTGGACTTCTATTTTGACGTCGATATGCAGTCCCTTCCCGAGCGATCCTACTACTTAAAGCCGGAGGTTACCGAGGACTTCAGCAAAGTCTTGGAAAAATTCTTTGCAACCATTGGCGATAAAAAGGCCAAGGAATCAGCCAAAAGCGTTCTCACCATTGAAAGCGAATTTGCCAAGGTCCATCCTCTGCCCTCGGAAATGCGCGCGATCTGGAGCCAGCGTTCCAGCATCTCGAAAAAAGACATCATCGCGAAGTATCCCAGTTTCGAGTTGAAAGCCGCCCTCGACAAAGTGCCAGATTCGGCGAACATTCGGCACTTTATTCCCGAGACTTATGCCTTTGCTGACAAGACTCTTAAAAGCTCGAAGATCGAAGACCTCAAGGCAATGTACCTCTATAAGTCGCTTTCTCCCTTGATGGACGACGCCTACCCGGAATTCTTCAACACCCGGTACAGCTTCAATCAAAAGCATTTCGGCGCCGCTCCGGTAAGGCCGGTTCGTGAGGAACGCTGTACTCAGATGGTTATGGCTAGTTATAACAAAGAGCTTGATGCCGAACTCCTGCCGCTTATGTTTCCGAATTTTCCTCAGGAAAAATTCATTGCGTTGGCGGAAAAGGTCCGTGCCTCCATCATCGAGGGCGTTAAGGCCAACACCTGGCTGAGTGAAGAAGGCAGAAAAGGCGCCATCGAAAAGATGACGAAAGCCAAACTTCAACTCGTCAAGCCTATGAATGATGAAGAATGGTACTTCAACCCGAGCGCCCCTTATACGGCGAGCACCCCTATCGCCAACGCCAGAGCGCTGAACGTGGCTTTGACTTCGCGCCTGTATGCGGAACTGCCCAAGCCCCGCAACCGCGATCGCTGGGGTATGGGACCCCTGACGGTCAACGCCTACTACAGCTCCACCGACAATAAGTTCGTCATGCCCATCGGTATTCTACAGTATCCGTTCTATGACCCCAATCTCCCGGCAGAAGTCAACCTCGGAGCCGTGGGAGCAGTCATTGGCCACGAGCTGGGCCACGGCATTGATGATCAGGGAGCCAAATTCGATGCCGAGGGTAAACTTCGGCAATGGATGAGCGAGAAGGATATCGAGACTTTCCGCGGCCGGGGTAAAAAGTTTGTCGATCAATTTGCTAAAATCGGCCACAACGGTGAGCTCACCCTGGGCGAAAATATTGGCGATTTAACCGGTGTTACCTTTGCCTACAATGCAGCCTTTCCCAAAGGACAGGGCAGCACCGATCAAAAGAAAGCCTTCTTCCTTCAGTATGCCCGCCTTTGGTGCGGCGTGGAACTTCCCAAGTATTCCGAGCAGATGCTTAAAACCGATCCCCATTCCCGCGGGTTCGCCCGGGTCAATGAGCAGCTTAAAAACCAGCCAGCCTTTGCCGAAGCTTTTGCCTGCAAAAAAGCTGATCCCATGGTGCTCAAATCCGAGGATCTCGTAAAAATCTGGTAATTCCTTTCGATCCTGACCTGTGGGGACCCCTCCACAGGTATCTTTGCTTCAATTCCTCGATTTCTCATCTAGTATCTGCTTCAATAGCTGGGCCTCTCATTAGGAGCCCGGTATGACCGAAGAAAAAACTCTGAAAAAAATTCGTTCGGGATTATGGGATCGAAGTCTGAGCCTGACAAAATTGGCCGTTCAATCCGGTGCCCATCTCGCCATGTCCGGGATCAAAGGAGCCTTTGCCGATAGCGAGGGGCGTGAGGTTCACTTTAAGGCCTTGATGAATGTTCAAGCCAGACTCCTCACTCAGGAACTCGGCCGACTCAAGGGAAGCCTGATGAAAGTCGGACAGATGCTTGCTCTTTACGGCGAACATTTTCTGCCTGAAGAGGTGGTAACTCAACTCAAACAATTAAATGAGCAAAGCATTTCCGTCGAATGGCAGGCCATTGAACGTCTGCTGAAGGCGCGTATGGCACCGGCTATTCTCGCTGATTTGACCATAGATCCCAAACCGCTCGCTGCGGCATCGATGGGTCAGGTCCACCGCGCTGTCTGTAAATCAACTGGCGAAGAACTCTGCGTGAAAATTCAATATCCCGGCGTCGAGGAGGCCATCGACTCCGATGTCAAGGCGCTGCGATCGATCCTAAGCCTTCTCAAGCTTATGCCAGCAAAAAGCTCGGCATTTGAAGAACTTTTTGAGGAAATTCGTGTTATGCTCCACCAGGAGCTTGACTTTCACAAGGAGAGGGCTTTTACCGACGAAGGCCGCTTGCTGCTTGCCAGCGATCCGCGGTTTGTCGTGCCCCGCACCTTTCCCAAATATTCCTCGGAGCGCTTGCTGACGACCTCCTTCGAGCGCGGTTACAGTATCGATGGGCCCGAGGTCCTGGCTTTGAGTGAAGCGCGTCGCTCCCAGATCGCCCTAGCGTTTTGTCAGCTCTTTTTACGAGAACTTCTCGAGTTTCGGATGATGCAAACCGATCCTCACTTTGGCAACTATAAGATCCGCATTGGCGAGGAAACAGATCAGATCGTCCTCCTCGATTGGGGCGCCGTGCGGCGTTTCGATGAAGGATTTATCCTCAAATATCGACTGCTGATAGCAGGCGCGCTTGAGAATGATTCCAAAAAAGTTTTCGAGGCTGCCGTATCCCTTGGTTTTATCGGAGCCGACGCCTCTGAAAAAATCGTCAAGGCCTTCACCGCCATCACCTTTATGGCCGTTGAACCCTGGCTGCCTCCCGCTGACCCCCGTGTCCCCGCGCAACTGGTTGATAGAAACGGTTGTTATATCTGGTCGAAAAGCGATTTGCCGACCCGAGTCGCCGGTCTCGCGGCGAAATATGCGCTTTCCTTTAAGGTTCGGGCTCCGCCCCGTGAGGTCTTGTTCCTCGATCGCAAAATAGGCGGAATATTCATCATGATGAAGGTCCTCGACGCTCGCTTTAAAGGCCATCACCTTATAAAGGAATACTTTTGAGCAAGTGCCGGAGGCGGTCTGCTCTACGAAACAATGATCCCAAGGTGTTCGGATTCCTGAATATTGGGACTTGCTTCCCTACTCACGGCGATCCCCGGCAAGGGGAAGCCATACTACGGCAAAAAATCCTAGGGTCAAGTCCAAGCCTTGCCTGGTATTTTGCCATCCAATCGCTGCCTCAAATCGATTGAACAGCATGATTCACAAGGTATTTTTCATATATAAAATCAAGGCTTTAAGCGTAAATAGGAGCGCTTGGAGAAAACTCTCGGGACCCGGCTGTGGCCCCCGCCTTTTCCGTCGCTGCCAAGAGATACAGGTCACCTGCCGGGATCGCTGGGAATAACTTGAGGTCTAAGGCTCTTTTTTGCTTTCGCGCTTTCCTTCATGACCTGAATCCATTAAGTAGCCTCTCGGTTCATGTGAAGAAGGGGCCCTCCTATGCGCTTTGTGCTCTATTGTCGTCCTGGTTTTGAAAAAGATTGTGTGTCGGAGGCTCACGATCAATTCGCGTCCCTTGGCTGGGATGGTTACCCTGAAATTCATGGTGAACACGGCATCGTCAGCTATCTCGGCACGCCTTATGATCCGGAGAACCCACGTTCGGCCGAGATACCCAAAGTCGCCAATTTCATATTTACCCGCCATATCCTCGAGCAGGCTTGCATCGTCAGGGAGCTGCCCGCAGCGGATCGTGCCACGGCAATAGCCGAAGCGCTCCTTAAGACCACGAAATTTCGCCGTTTCCGCGAATTGGTACTTGAATTTCCGGATACCAATGAAGGGCGATCGCTGGCAAACTTCTGCAAAAAATTTCATCCCGCGATGGGCAATGCCCTCAAGCGCAACGGCTTTGAGCTCGATCGCGGCAACCATGATGCCCCGGCTGTTCACATCTGCTTTATCAATTATGAAAGCGCCGTAATGGGCCTTTCCTGGAAAAAACGCAGTTCTCCCTGGAGAAGTGGTATCCCGAGACTTAAATTTCCAGAAGACGCGCCGAGCCGCTCGACTCTGAAGCTCGATGAAGCCTTCCTCACTTTGCTAAGCGAAGAAGAGCGTGGCGAACGCCTCCAAGGGGGTGGTACAGCTGTCGACCTTGGGGCCTCTCCCGGCGGCTGGACCTATCAGCTGCTCGAAAGAAGCTTTTTTGTCACAGCGGTCGATAACGGCAAAATGGCAGAATCTCTGATGGCCTCCGGCATGGTCAACCACAAGGTCGAGGATGCTTTTAAATTTAAGCCGAAAGCAGCGGTCGATCTTTTGGTCTGCGATATGGTGGAAAAGCCTCAGCGAGTGATGGAACTCGTGGCTCGCTGGTTTAAGGAGCAAACCTGCAGCTGGGCCGTGATCAATCTAAAATTGCCGATGAAAAAACGTTTTGCCGAGATCGAAGCTTGCCAACTTGCATTCTGGGAACAAAGTGGCCTCACCGAAGACAAATTTGAGATTCGCTGCAAGCAGCTCTATCATGATAGGGAAGAAGTGACTTTGGTGCTTATTCCTAAGCCTAAAAAATCCCGTCGCTGATCCGTCGCCACGGGGTCCTGCGTTTTTGCCTGGCAAGGTTTAGGTGGAGCCTTTATAGTTTCGGTCCCAGCCAAGCATTTATGGGGATCTCATGAAAAAAGACTACTGGCAGCACCTGAACCAAGAAATCCAAGCGGTAAAAGACGCTGGACTGTTTAAGAAAGAACGCGTGATTTCGTCGCCTCAACAGGCCCGCATTCGGGCTGACGGCAAAGAGCTCATCAATCTGTGTGCCAACAACTATCTTAGTCTCGCCAACCATCCCGACCTTATCAAGGCCGCTCAGGAAGCTTTGACGAAGTACGGATTCGGCATGGCCTCGGTCCGTTTCATCTGTGGCACCCAGGATGTCCATAAAGAACTTGAAGCAAAACTCTCCGCCTTCCTCGGCATGGAAGACACCATACTCTACAGCAGCTGCTTCGATGCCAATGGCGGGCTCTTCGAAACGCTGACGGGTGCGGAAGATGCCATCATCAGTGACTCTTTGAATCACGCGAGCATCATCGACGGAGTACGGCTGAGCAAGGCCCAGCGTTTTCGTTACAGCAACAACGATATGAATGAACTTGAAGACAGGCTCAAGGAAGCAGCGAACTGCCGCTTCCGGCTCATCGCGACCGATGGGATTTTCTCGATGGATGGCTCTATCGCCAAGCTCGGTGAGATCTGTGACTTGGCCGACCGATACGATGCCCTCGTGATGGTTGATGACTCTCACGCGGTGGGTTTCATGGGTGCCCAAGGCCGTGGAACGCATGAGTACTGCCAGGTCATGGGCCGGGTCGATATCATCACCGGCACTCTTGGCAAAGCGCTAGGCGGAGCCTCTGGTGGCTATACCTCAGGTAAAAAGGAAATCATCGACTGGCTGCGTCAACGCTCAAGACCCTACCTCTTCTCGAACACCTTGCCTCCGGTCATCGCCGCGACCAGCATCAAGGTCCTCGAGCTTTTGGAGCGCTCCGATGCAGCGCGTCAACGTCTGCGGGACAATGCCCGGCTTTTCCGCGACAGGATGAGCGTCTCAGGCTTTCAACTTTTGCCCGGCGAACATCCCATCATTCCTGTTATGCTGGGAGACGCGGGTCTTGCCAGCCGGATGGCCGATGCTCTTCTCGATGAAGGTATCTACGTTATCGGCTTTAGCTTTCCCGTCGTCCCGCAAGGCAAGGCCAGGATCAGGACGCAGATGTCCGCTGAGCTTTCGTCGGAGCAGGTGACCCAGGCGGCAGCCTCATTTGCGAAAGTCGGTCGAAATTTAGGGCTTATTTAGGGGAGGATTTTATGGCCAAGCTCATGCGTGCGCTCGTCAAACGTCATAGAAAACCCGGTCTTTGGATGGAAGAAGTTCCTATTCCGGAAATCGGTGAGAACGATGTTTTGATCCGCGTGAAAAAAACAGCGATCTGCGGCACCGATCTCCATATTTATAATTGGGATCAATGGGCTCAGAAAACCATACCCGTGCCTATGGTCACGGGTCATGAATTTTACGGCACGATCGAGCAGACAGGGGCGTCCGTAAGCGCCTACAAAATCGGTGACCGCGTTTCCGGTGAAGGTCATATCACCTGCGGTCATTGCCGCAACTGCCGCGCCGGTCAACGCCACCTCTGCCGCAACACGATAGGCATTGGTGTCAACCGTCAGGGCTGTTTTGCTGAATACCTGTCGCTGCCCGCCGGCAACGCCTTTAAAATAGCCGACTCCATACCCGATGACATCGCGTCGATGTTTGATCCCTACGGGAACGCCACGCATACCGCACTATCGTTTGATATGGTTGGAGAAGACGTCCTCATCACCGGTGCCGGACCTATTGGCATCATGGCTGCCGCAATTGCCAAGCACGTCGGAGCACGCCATGTCGTAGTTACCGACGTCAATGAATATCGCCTGGATTTGGCCAGGCAACTCGGTGCTACGCGTGCCGTTAACGTTGCCAATGAAAACCTGCACGACGTCATGCGCGAGCTGGGAATGGTCGAAGGCTTCGACGTCGGTCTTGAAATGTCGGGCAATTCCCGGGCTTTCCGATCGATGCTGGATGCCATGAATCACGGCGGTCGAATCGCGCTGCTGGGGATTTTTTCGGAAGAGGTTGCCATCGACTGGAGCGCGGTGGTCTTTAAAGGTCTCTTCATCAAAGGCATTTACGGCCGGGAAATGTTTGAGACCTGGTATAAGATGAGTGCCATGCTGCAGAGTGGGCTTGATATTTCCAAAGTCATCACCCATCGCCTGCCTGCAGAACAGTTTGATGACGGCTTTCGCATCCTCAATGAAGGGAAGTCAGGAAAAGTTATCCTGGATTGGACCTGACCGGGCCTGCGCTTAAATTGGAGGGGAAAGGAACCGGCTTATAAGCGGCTCATTCAGCCGGTCACCACGGGAGGCTGAATGAGGCTTGAATCCTAGCTTCCGATCTCCATTCATCACCTTTTCCCTTGCTGTTGCAATTAATATAAAATATGCCTAAAGAGGTTCTTTTTCCGGTCCCCATAAAGGGAAACTTGATGCCTCTTCCTATCAGCTCCCCATCCCTAACTTACCTTTCGATTTCTGCCCTTGTTGCGGTTTTCACGGTCACCCCACGAATCTATGCATTGAGTCTTGACGAATACTATGGGAAGGCCCGCGAGCAGTCGGAACTGCTAAGAAGCACTGAAATTGATAGGGCGATCGCGATCAGCCAGCGGGATCAGGTTCTGACGACCGAAAAGCCACGCATCACGTTCGGTGCCGACGCAAGCTATCATGTAAACAAGCCCGACAAAGAGAAGTGGGGCAATAATAAAGACGCTGGCATTCGTACCGAATTCCGTCAGCCCTTGCTTGATGGAGGCGTGAGCCGAGCCTCGATACGGGCCGGTGAGGCCGCGATAGAAAGCAGCAAGTGGGATTACAAGGCCGGCGAACAGGGACTTTACCTGCAGATCGCCAGTCTTTTCTATGGGCTGATCACTCAAAAGGAAGACATCATCAATCTTGAGCAATCGATCAAGATCTATCGCCAGCGAGTCGGTGATCTCAGCAGGAGGGAGAGAATCGGCCGCTCCCGGGAAGCTGAAGTTCTTTCCGCCCGCACCCAGGTCGAGCTTACGAATAGTATGATTGCCGCCACCCGCATAGCTATGGGTACCGAAGAGGAACAATTAGCCTCGTTGACCGGCATGGCTCCGCCTCTGAAGCTTGACGATTCGCTCAATCTTGGCGATCTCAAAGCAGAAGCTTTACCCGAGGCCAGGGCCCCGATTCCGTCCGTCGAAGCCGCCCAAGCCCGTATCGAGGTCGCGGCGGCGCAAATCGATTTGGTCCGTGCCGGATTAAATCCTCGATTTGATTTTATCGCCGCTCACAGCTGGCGCTACCTGGATCCAACCGACCAGGGCACCCATGATCTGAGTCTGGGCCTTGGATTCACGTGGACCCTCTACGACGCGGGTTCCATTAATACCGAGGTGAATACTGCTAGTTTGCAAAGAAAAAGGGCCGAGCTTGCCAAGGTGCAGGCCGATCGCGAAGGCAAGCTCAATCTCAATCTTGCCAGGAGAAGGTTCGAGAATGGCCTTCAGCAGATCAAAACCTATCAAACTGCTCTTGATATAGTCGAAAGGACAATTGGTGCCCAGCAAAATGAGTTTGAGAGCGGATTGATCACCAATCTTGAGTTGCTTACGACGCTTGATCAGAGGCTGCAGATAAGACGAAATCTCGATCAGGCTATATATCGAGCCAAGCTCGACTTTGTCCAGTCGCGGGTATACTCAGGCAATTGGCCGCAGGACAATCAATCAGGCTCATAAGGACCAGGGTCGGTCGCTTCTGAGAAGACATTTGGCAAAAAAAAATGCCTCATGAATTGAGGCATTAGAAGTTCTGATTTATTTGCCGTAAGACGTGCGGAAATAATCTTTATGGTTAACTGGCATCAAAACATTTGCCAAAAGTTTTTGCGACAGACTCTTTTCTTCCACTCTCAGCCCAAAAAGGCGCTTTAGCCTTTCCAACATAATATCCCCCTATTGAATGAACTCAGTCTCCAAGGTAACTCAGCTATCAATTTCGAGGCAAAGCGTCCCTGTCCTTGACGCCTTGTCTGCGGCATTCCAGTCCATCATCTAGGTCGCCTTCTAGGAAAACGCCCAGCGATCACTCGAGCTGCCTAAAAATCGAAGTCACACAGACACTCAGGATATCTTAAGAAAAGTCGGCATGAAGCTCAATGAAGAAAATAATTACTTTTAAAATTATAAAGCTTTTTTCCAGGATTTTCGCCAAAAACAGTCTTAGGAAAAGAAAAATTGCCGAGCTGTACGCCTCAAGCCGCCCGGCGCTCATGGCCCCAGGCAGCTTGGAAGGGATAAACCTTAAAGACTAGAGAGTGACCCGGTAGGGATCAATAGGCCCCTCGACCCGTGAGCATAACCACTATCGTTCGAAAGATAAGGCCGATGTCGAGCGTGATCGACCAGGTCTCCACATAATCCAAATCCATGCGCATCCACTGCTGAAAATTCGTGTCGCTGCGTCCTGACACTTGCCAGATACAGGTACAGCCCTGTTCCACGGCTAATCTTTGGTATTGCCAGGGTTCCCATTGGGCGACTTCCGCAGGCAGAGCCGGCCTTGGGCCCACGAGACTCATATCGCCCCGAACCACGTTCCAGAGTTGTGGCAATTCATCCAGGGAGGACTTTCTCAGGAACTTTCCGATCCGAGTAACGCGTGGATCATTTTTCATTTTAAATGCCGGACCGTCCGCTTCATTCTGATGCATCAGGGTGACCTTAAGGGCATCGGCGTCAGGCCGCATCGTTCGAAACTTGTGGAAACGAAAGAGTCGTCCCTCTTTGCCGACCCTGGTTTGACTATAAAAGGCCGGGCCCTTGCTATCGAGCCTTATCAGAATTCCTAAGAGGAAGAGGAAGGGACTGAGCAGGACGAGCGCAGCGCTGGCTCCGAAGAGATCAATAAGCCTTTTCACAAAACGTTGAACCGTAGAGGAAGGACTACCACTGTCGATCAGACGCCTGACTTCGGTATTGAGGGGGACGGAATAATAGGCTAGTTCCCGAGTCAAATCTTCGGAAGTTTTTGGAAAAAGAAGACCATCGGAATAGGACTCATGCAAATCAGCAATATCAGTTTTGATCTTTAAGTCTGTGCGTTCCACTTGTAATCTCCTCGGCAGCAACAGCAATAGCGACAGCAGCAACACAGAGGAAGAGAGCAAGCTTTTAGCCAGACCCTAAGTGCCTGACAAAGCTAGCCTAGGTTTTGGGAACTGAAGTTAAAGACCCAACATCTGTCAGAAACTTTGACAGTTTTGGGCTATCGGCCAGGAGAAAACTTGAGATATAACGGATTGATTGCCCAAGGGGCAGGAGGGAAACTTCGAGGGACTGGAATCGAAAAGTTTAAAGAGCGGGCGCACTGGGAATTTCTAGCCGGTCTTTCCCAAGGGAAGCCAGTCGCCTCCCTATCATTGATTCACAATGGGTTTCGAATCAGGTAGTCTTTGATCTTCAGATCCCAAATCTTCATTTTATCAGCCAATTCCTGAAACGCACTGGCCCGATAGCGCGAGAGGATGGGATCTTCAGCATACGCATCATGGGCCGCCGCTTCTTTTACCTGAGCTACCAACACGAGCTTGTCCAACGGGAAATCGACGGAGAGCTTGGTGACCTTGGTGAGAAAGGCGTTTTTATAGCTGGCAATACCAAGGAGCCGCGTGAGCAGCGCATTGCGACCAGTCAGGTCCTTGACGGCAAACTCATCAGGTTTCTCCCAGATACGATCAAGGTCCCAAGGCACGGTGACGAGTTTTTTGCGATTTTCATCGAAAGCCAGAAAATAATTATTGTCAAACCCATCCCAGTGATTGAGATAGACGGCAACTGCCATATAGGACAAAAAGCTATCGATATCAAGGATTGCATCGAGCCGGGCGGCAAAATAATCGTCGCGGGCCTCTAGCCAGAGAATTTTATAGATCATCTCTAAAAACACATAGTTGTCTTTCCCTCTGCCTTCATAGCTAAAGGCTTCAGGGAGCTTCGAGGCAAATTTCTCATGAAAACTTGCATTCCCATAACGGGCCTTATAAATCTCATTGACTTCAAACTTGTGGACTTTGAAAAACTCCTTATCGATCGTCTCCATGAAGAGATAGACGCCGAGATATTTATTGTTGATGTAAGCGGCCGATTGTTCGGCCATTGGCACCTCGAGCCCAAGCGATTTAAAGACCTCATAGCCGATCAGAGACCGAAGCATGGTTTTGTCCATCGCCTGGGCACTCAATCTATAGTGAGAGCGTTTATGGTATTCTTTATCGCAGAAGTTCACGTCGTAGCTTTTCCGATAGGAATCAAGACTGGACCGTCCGGCATAGGAGGCGCTGCAATTCACCTCGAATTCCCCCGCAATACGCACCCCTACCTGGGCCGGGCGCTTCGACAGCAACTGCCCGTTGAGGAGCCCGTATTCTTCCGGGGTGATGTCAAGCGTTACCAGCCTCAGGCCATAACTTTGTTCCTCATTAAAATGTATGCCCTTACAGCCACTGGAAAGTGCGCCCAGATTAAGGACAAGGACGGCGCAAATCCTAGAAAGAATAAAGGGCCTCAAGCCTGGCAGCAGATTCATTATAGGTTCTCTTCTGGAGGTCAATCGGACTATTGGTACCCACCAATTCCACATTGAAGGCAATGCGTAGAGTGTCGAGATCGTAGCGTATACCCAAAAATCCGCCGAGACTGTTGTACCTGAGCTCACGGTGGTCATGACTGACCCCGCTCAGGCCGACCAGGCCGCTCACGGTTTCGCCGCCATTCTGATAGAAATGGCGCCCGTATAATGTATTGATACCATTGAAATAAACCCTTTCGTCATCGTCAAAAACACTCTCATATTCCGTCTGGTTGGGGTCAAGGCCCACGACCCATTCCGCCTGCCACAATTTTTCGCTATCGCGATGCCAGATCGAATTCATCATGGCCATCGCTAGCTGAGAGCCTTCCTGAATGCGATGGGTGCCGGCTTGAAACCAAAAGCCATAGCGAAAAGAGGGGTCGATATCGCTTTGGTAATTCCCTAGCAGCGATGCGTTTTGAGCCTCGGACAGACTCGCCGCCAGACTCCATTTATGATTGGGATCAGAATCGCCACCTTTCTCAAGAATCACCAAGGTTTCTCGACCTGTATAGTTAAAAAGATCCATACGGCGATAGATTAAGCTGCGTTCAATCGTCGGCCGCTCCAGGCGGCTTTCTTCATACTCAAGACCGAATCGTTTCTGATCGTATCCAAACTTGAGACGCAGGTCGTTATCAAATTTTTTATCGAGCAGCGCTTCGTTGACTTGGATATCGTCGGTTTTAGTCCGAAAATCAAGCTCGATATCCGCGCGCAGCCCGAGTTTTCGTTTGGTTTTGAACTCAAGTCGGGCTTCATGAAAGACTTCGCCGTTTTTAAAGTTTTCCGCTTCAAAAATCGAACGCACATAACCATCGATCTTCAATTTTGAAGCCTTGCTGGATTTATCGCCGGCATCAGCGTCATCGCCTGATTCGGCCAACCCGAGGCCTGGCCAGACCGATATTATCAACAGGAGAGAATACCGCATCAACTCTTCTCATAGTGCGGCTCAGGACTTACGAGCCTTCGTTGTTCAGAGGGTGGCTTTATCTTAGAACAGTTTGCGGACTCAGCCTATAGAAATTGTGCTGCTTTTTCGATGAAACATCGCTCCCCACAAGCCATTGCTTACCCACAACCACGAGGGCCTCGGGGCTGCGCACCTCACCCGGGAGGACATAGACGTCGCTGGCTTCAGCAGCCTTGCCGGGGCTAAGATTCGGAAATCTGTGGATAGTCAGACAAACTTCACTCAGCGCGAGCAGACTCCTATCTTCATCCAGTGCCAGATCACTGATATCGCACTTGCCATGTGCCGCAAGCATCCAGGTGCTCAAAGGCACCAGTTTCACTCGAAACTGCGCCTCATCGAGTTGAAATGCCTCCTCAGCACCGAGCACCGTTTCCGAGCTGAGACCCAAAGGCTGCTCCCCTTCGGGACCAAACTCAACCAATGCCACGGGAAAGGCCTCCTTGGCAATCAGCACATGCCCACGCTTTAAGAGTATCAACCCCTCCCCTAAAGCATTCTTTCGGATCTTTCGCGATCCAATGGCGACAGCCTCGGAGAAGGCATTAACAAAATTGAACTGCAGAACATGCTCGATCCTGTCGATGCCTCTATTCATTACGACTATGGTCTGGGAATGTTCCTGCAGAGCAAAAAACCGATGCTCGCCGTCAACAGCGAGCGCCTCCCAGTTTTTGGTGAGCTTTTTAATGCTACGGCTGCATTCGTCAAAATCCTCGTTCTGACAAAGTGAAAAACGTTCGACGAGTATGTCCTTGAAGGAATAATCCTTGTCCGCGCCTTTGAGATAGATCTTGGATTTATCATCACCGATAAAGGCCAGCTCGGGTACCCCATTCTCTACGAAACTGGCAATGCCCGAGATTTCTTTGAGGGGAATGATCTCCTTGCTGATCAAGGTCAGCGGTTTGGCATCCCTTTGCAGACCGGTTTTTTTATGCTGATAGGTGACGCTGACGAAGACGATCAGACTCAGCAGGACCGCGACCTGAGCCATCAGCTTTTTTCGAAATGACCTTCTATCCCAGTGAACCATTGCTTTTCCTTTCAGGCGCCAAGTCTGTCGTTGGGATAAAAAATATTAAAACTTGCCTCGCGGTCGATTTGCGCCAAGGTCTCCGATATTGCATCATGTTTTTCCTTGCTCATCTTCGGGGCATTAAAGACGAAGGAGGTGATGCCATCATAGGTGCGCGAAGAGACAAACTCGGCATTGATGCCAAGCCTTGAGAAATGATTGCGCAGCTCCCCGATCGCTATTTCTTTTTTGCTGTTGAAGGTCACGATGGCAAAGCGATCTTTACCCCGGGTGCTCATCCCCCAGAGATTACGAATCAAAGTGAAGCCGAAGAGCATGCTGATGAGAACCGCGGCAATGATAAAATTCATGGTTGAGCAGGACACGGCGACAGCCAGGGAAATCACGATAAAACAAACATCTTCCGATCTTTTCACCGGCGTCCGATAGCGCACAAATGATAGCGAGCCCAATAGGCCAAGGGAGAGGATGACCGAGGATTGAATGATCCAGAACGTGGCAGTCAGGGCCGGTGTCAGCAGGATAAGACTACGGGCCAAACCGCTGTCCTGAGGCTCATTGTCTCTAAAGTAGAGGGTATAGAGCAGATAGAGAAGGATACCGAAGAGCATCGATACTCCCATGCAGAGGATAAAGCTCGGGATATCACCGTGAGCCATATTGCTGGCATCAAAACCATCACTGAGATTCTCTAGCATTGTATCGATCATAATGTGTATCCTACCCGTGGCATCAATAACCGGCGACATCGCCGGTTTTCAACAGATTGAGACCCATGAAAAACTTGGAAAAGGATACCTGCGGCAACTTGGTCAGGCCAAGCAGCGGCAGATAGGGCCTGGGATCGGCAGTTTTTATCTCTAGGACATGATCAGGCAAAAAACCTTGCGTGAAACGGGTTTCAAGTCCATTTCCAAAACTGGTGACCTCGACATGAGTGTCGAGTGTCAGGCGGTAATCGTTGATACGGTAGCGGCGCCGATCATAGCGCACCCGTAGCGAGGGAATGATAATGCCGTAACGATTGGCGAAGGCCATGATCGCCGTATACATACCGGTATTCGCTTGCTCGGGTATAAGATGATACCAAAGCGGGGCGTCCTGCCCCATCACCTGCATCGGTTTGATATTATCTTTGAGCTTGCGAATGACCGTAAGGTCTTTATCCTTCATCTGCAGCTGATGAAAAGCCCCGTCGCCATAACCCCGAATCCGGAATTTGCGCTTCTTATTCTCACCATTGAGGCATTGATTGTAAAAGATTTCATCGGGCGTATCATAATAGATGGAATCGACGATGCCCCTGGGATAAGGATCACTTCCTCCATGGAGGCTTTCCAAAACGTCGATTACAAAGCGCAGGCTTCGTTCGCTGACAAGAAACTTGAATTCGTTGTAGGGAAAACTGACGACATCAACCAAAGCTTCCTCCCTCCGCTGACTCGCCGTCTCAATAGCTCCGAGCTAGTGTCAGTCCGAAAAAGGCGATGGCTGCGTTTCATCGGCAGAAAAAAATGCTCATTTATGGGAATAAACTCCGCTTTTTTTCTGCCTCGCGCCTCACCATACCCATTTTCGGACAGACACGAGCTAGCACCGGCTAAACCTTGACGTCGCGTCCATGAATCAGAGAATGAGGATAGCGAGACAGCCCGCCGAGATACAGCGGATTCCGCCTCTAGCGTAAGAATTTTACAAAGCGGGCTGGAGCTGCGGCTGACTCCCGGGGGAGGGCGAGCCGGCGGGAGAATGCCGAGAACCGATAACTTAAGCTACAGTGACTCTGTTGCGACCCTCGCGTTTGGACTTATACATTGCCTCATCAGCCTTTTCAATGAGCGCCGCTTTATCGCGAAGGCCATCGGTAAGTGAGGACAGACCGAGGGATATTGTCACGGTCAAAAGATTTTCGCCATGGGGAATCGCCAGGCTTTCCACGTTTTTCCGTATTCTCTCGGCTACGAGGAGCCCCATTTCGGAATTGGTTTCGGGGAGGATAACCGCCATCTCCTCACCCCCGTAACGGGACACCACATCTGATTTTCGACAGGTATCGCGAATCGATTGTGCAACTTTCTTGAGCACCAGGTCACCGATCTGATGGCCCCACTGATCATTGAATTTCTTGAAGTGATCGATATCAATGAGCAGGAGCGACAGATTGCGAAGCTGCCTTTGCGATTGCAGGAGCTCCTGCTCAAACATATTTTGAAAATAATCATGATTAAAAAGACCCGTGAGACCATCGGTTGCAGCTTTCACCGACAGTTCCAACCGACCCGCTGCGGCGAGACAGATAATCTCCAGAGTTTCGATGCGTTCCGATGTGAAGGTGCCACTGGCCCTGTTATTCTCAAGATAAAGAAGCCCGACGATTTGTGCCTCGGCACCAATGCCCACTGTGATGGGGATACAGAGTAAAGAAAGGATATGACCATCACGCACATAGGGCTCATTGTGGAGGCCAGGCAGGAGGTCCTGGGTTTCGCTGGCATTGTCTATCACCAGCCCCTTGCGCGAACGCTTCACAAAGTTTACAACCATGCGCGACACACTGTGGCTGTGATCGACGGCTGTCGATTGCAACACCCGAGGCTGATCGTGGTCGATCGAACTCTCGCCCTCTATGAAAAATTCGCCGTCCTTTCTTAGGATGAGGACCCCCTTCTGAGCGCCGGCAAATTCAATAGCGCTGGAAATAATTTTTTCAAGCATGCGCGAATGCACATTTTCCTCAGCTATTGCCAGCAGCGCCCGCTTTAAAGTAGTGATGTCGATCGTCGATGAAGACATTGTGGCCAATGACCCCGTCAGGGAACGATCACCTGAACTGCTGGTCAGCATCTGCGGAAAGCGTTCTTCAAGTTGCCGCACTTTCGCATCCGCGCCCCAACGCCGGTAGTTATACCCTGCTCTTTTCATATAGGCGTTGGCTGCGGTGTGCCGCCCATGTCTTAAATGAAACTTGGCGGTGAGTTCGTTCGCCACGGCTTCATCCTGCAGGTACTGCTCAGTCCGCGATCCGGCGATCGCCCGATCATAGAGGGTTTGTGCCTCATAGGGTTTGCCACGGATCCCCTGCCACTCGGCTTTGATCAGGTCATATTTATGCTGAAAGTTCATGGGCGCTGTTTTGATCCATTTTTCGTATTTTGCCAAAACCTTTTTTACCGTCGCTTTGATGCGGGAACGCTCTTCGGATTTGGCCCGGTCCCACAGCTGGATTTCAGCAAGGGCATAGTAATAGTAGAACACAGCACCGGACAGTGTGCCCATTGCCACTTTAAAATGGGGCTCGGCAAGCCGGGCAAATTTCACCGCTTCGTGAAACGCATCAAAATGGAAGGCAAGAATGAGTTTATAGAAATAGGTATTGAAGAGCCCGCCCCTATCATGGTTGCGCTCATAAATTGCCAGCATACGCTCTTCGTCGAAGGTATCCCCTCGCAAATTATAGGGCACCGGGCGCGGCTCGCTGAAGTTGATCACCATCTGATGCAGGACTTTAATCTGATCTTCGTCTACTCTTTGGCCAAGCTGTTCGATCACTTGCGTAAACTTCATGAGTTCGGTGCTAAAGGCTTTGAGTTCAGAACCTGTGAAAAAACTTCGGTTGCAATAACCGGCCGCAGCATGGGCCGCAAACTCAAAGTCCCCACCGTCGAGACCAGCCTGGTGAGCTTGCAGAAGGGGAGCCATCGTCAGTCGAACATGATCTTTCCAGGGCCGAATGAACATATTGAAACAGACTAGGGTCGCCGCTTCAATCTCCTTGGCCTTCATCCTGTCAAAGAGCTTAATGCCAAGTTCGCCGAGCCGGTAGCCTTCCTTCACGTCGCCGACCATAGCGGCCATAATCATACCATAGGTCGTATAGGCCAGAGCCGACGTGGAGCTGTTGCCATGCTTGAGAGTTTTTCTCACGAGTCGGCTCGTAATAAGGGGAATCTGTTTTGGAAAGAAAAAGAACAAGGCCTGAGCCATAGAATAGAGAAAATGCATGCGGGCCAGTTCAATGGGGTCCTTCATCGCCGGAAGTTCAAGGAGTTGGTCCTGCGTGAAGCCTCGCAGCTTCCACTTGGTGAGGAGCAGGGAGGAGGCGACCCGCAGCATACTTGGATTCTGAGGAATTGAGATATCCAATTCCCTGAGTATGCGCTTGCCAATCGTGATCGCTTCCTGCATGTCGTTCCTGGAAATCGCGGCGTGGACAAGCGTCTCGTAGGCTGGAATCTTTTCGAGCAGCGTGCGCCCGTGAGACAATGCCTTATCCACATATACCTTCATTGTGTCGTAAGCTCTATTGAGAAAGGCGACCTCGGCCGCTTCCCGATAGGTGCTGAGAACGAGATCGTAAGAGCTTTGCCAATCTTCAGCCTTCTCAAGTTGAAGGGCCGCCTGCAAATACTCAAGCGAGGTCTGATAGGCAGCTGAAGCCTTGGCCTTCCTTGCCGCATGAAGGTTCAACGCCATAAGTTCAAGGCGTTCTGCTTCCGTTTGAAGGTATGCCGTACTCGCATTCAGGTGATTGACGATAGCAAATACGTAGGCGTCAAGGCGGTCTTTTTTATGAAGTTTGATCAGTGTGCATCCGACGCGATGGCGAACGAGTATTCGTTCCTCGTCAGGAATCAGATCATAGGCAGCCTGCTGAATGCGATCATGTCCGAACTGGTATTCGACAGTAACTTCCCTGCCATCAAGGGGAATATCGAGTTCGACCCATCGATGGCCGTCCCCTACGGGCACGATAAGGCCTTGGGTTATGGCCTCACGGAGATTAGCCACTATTACTTTCAACGGCTGGTCCGCCACGGCCGCGAGCGTCACGAGATCAAAATTCAGGCCGATGCAGGCTGCGAGCTGCAGGACGTGGCGAGTTTCAGGACGCAGTTTTTTAATGCGCGAACTCATCAATTCGATCACATTATCAGTCATATTTGCAGCACGGATCTTTTCCAGATCCCAATCCCACATTCCCTTATCCGGATTGAAATAGAGCAGTTGGCTGGCGTAGAGGGTCCATAGGAATTCATCGGTAAAGAAGGGGTTACCCGCCGTTTTTTCCATGACGAGTTCGGCGAGGTTCTGAACTCTTTCGATCGTGCTGTAGGTGGCATCGGCGATCAGCTGGGTCACCTCGGAAAGCTCTAGGGAGAAAAGGCGCAAATGATCAACCCTGACCTCGGCGACCTTTAATTCATCAATGAACAGGTGCAGGGGATGATGTTCGCTCAATTCGTTGTCGCGATAGGAGCAGACGAATAGCAGATGATGAAGGCGCTTATCCTGAAGGAGCATATCGATGAGCTTCATCGAGGCGCTATCGATCCACTGGAGGTCGTCAAGGTGGATAATCAGAGGATGTTCAAGCTGACAGAAGACACCCACAAAATTACGAAAGACGAGTTTGAAGCGGTTTTCGGCTTCGGTCGGCCCAAGAACCTGATAGCCAGCCTGCGGGCCGATGATGAGTTCCACCTCGGGAATCACCTCGATCATGATCTGACCGTTGGGGCCGAGGGCTAAGAGCAGCTTTTCCTTCCAGTTGGCTAGCCCCTGCTCGCTCTCACCGAGGACTTGCCTGATGAGTTCGCGAAAGGCATCGACAAATGCTGAATAGGGAATGCTGCGGCGGAACGCATCGAACTTGCCGCTGATGAAATGCCCGCCGAGAGCTGCCACCGGTTTCTGCATGCCCCGGATGAGCGAGGTCTTGCCCACTCCGGAGTAGCCCGAGACAAAGCAGAGTTCGCGACCACCCTCGCGGCAGCGCCCGAGGACGCGGGACATCGCTGCTGCTTCTTTCTGCCGGCCATAGAGAGTTTCCGGAATATGAAAGCGATCGGGGATATCCTGCAGGCCCAGGGGAAATTTATCGATTTTCTGAGTGTCGCGCAGAGAGCGAAAGATTTTTTGCAGATCCTGGACGATACCCCAGGCACTCTGATAGCGATCTTCAGCATTTTTACTGAGCAGGCGCAAAATAAGATCCGATAGGATCTCAGGAATCTGGGGTGTCAGATTTCGAGGTGGCAGGGGCTTTTTAGCGATATGAAAATGAATGAGGCGAAGCGCATCATCGGCCTCAAAGGGCAAGCGGCCCGTAAACAACTCGTAGAGGGTAACACCAAAGGAATAGAAATCACTGCGATAGTCCAGGTATCGGTTCATGCGTCCGGTCTGTTCGGGCGACATATAAGGCAGACTACCTTCGGTTATGCCATGGGTATGGGGATGGGCCTGCTCACGAAGCAGGCAGCTTGAGATCCCGAAATCTATGACACGGACCTCACCATTGCCTCGGTCATAGAGGATATTGCTGGGATTGATGTCCTTGTGAATAATATTTTTCGAATGAATTTCCACCAGAGCGCGGGCCACTTTCTGCGCGACGTCCAAACCTTCAAGCAGGGCCAGCGGCGACTCATTCAGCAGTCGGGCCAGCGACGTTCCGCCACAATCTTCAAAGACCAGCATGGGGGAGCTAAGATGTTTATCGAAAGCCAGAGCTGTGGGCGTACACTTGAGTTTATTTTCGCTGAGTATGTTCCATTGATTTTTGTAGCGAGCGATTTCACTCCGTTCCTGAAAGCCATCCTGTAAGATTTTGAGGATCACCTTTTTGCGGTCGGATGTCCGCTGAGCCTTAAAGATATGACTCCTTGTGCCTTCAAAGATACGGACCAGTTGGGTATACCCCGGCACCTCTTCCTGCGGGCTTTGATAGGAATTCAATGATTTTGCCAATGCCATGTCAAGCTCCGCCTGTTCGTAGGTCTTCTCGCTATCGGAGTTTAGTACGGAGCCTTTAAAAATTTCCCGGCCGAAACAGTCCGGGGAGGAGCGCGGCGCTTTGAATGATCGGCAAAAACCGCGAAGTCCCCATGGGGTCGCCAGGACTTAGCCGAAGTCACTGAAGTCTTGCCGCAACTTCAGAGCTTTGCTAGGCTAGACTGGTTCGCGTATCCTTATAGCCATTTCGTATTGCTCGCTTTCGAGGATTTCTATGCAAGATACCCTGATTGAAATGGGCCGTTCCCCACTCGCTCGCAACGTCCTCAAGCGAATCGGAATCAAGCCGCCCCCCCAGCTCATTCGATCCTACCGACCCTGGTCGGACGAACTCCTGCAGGGCAAACATATTTTGCTGAGTTCAAGCGAGCGCCTTTCGCTCGTTGTCGCGCCTTTTCTACAAAAGCAAAAAGCCACTATTGCCTATGAGGGCGGTGACGCGACACGCAAACTCAAGGATGCCAACACCAGCATGCTGAAGGTTTTCCAAGGCACGGTTTTTGACGCGACCCATATTCATAAGCTTGGTGATCTCAAGACGCTTTATACCTTTTTTCATGGCTTAAGAGGGCAGCTCGGCTTCAACCACCGCATCGTGATCCTGGGCGCTCAAGGCCAAAGTCCCGTGGCACAGGCGATCCATAGCGCGGTTGGCAGTTTCGCGCGCAGCCTGTCCCGGGAGATGGGGCCAAAAGGCATCAACGTCAATGTCCTGGTGCTGGGTGAGGGCGAAGGTCTTTTGGAGCGCGCCCTGCCGGTCCTGAGCTTTTTCCTTTCCGACTTTTGCGCCTTTGTCACAGGTCAGGTCATTCCCCTAAGTCTGCAGATCCGGGACCTTCCCCTGCCTCCCCTAGCGGGATCGCTCGCGGGAAAACGGGCCTTGGTGACGGGAGCGGCACAGGGCATAGGCTATGCAATCTGCCGCCGGCTAGCGGAAGAGGGCGCGCATGTCATGTGCCTGGATCGGCCGCAAAACGAAGAAGCCCTACGGGAGTTAAGCCTGGAAATAGAGGGTGAGTACCTTTTATCGACGATTGGTCAGGACCACGACCAACTCATCGAAAGGCTTACGAGTCAAGATTCAAAACTTGATATCATCGTTCATAATGCAGGAATCACGCGCGACCGCACCCTTTTGGGCATGAGCGAAAGGGAATGGGACGATGTCTTAAACATCAACCTCGAAGCTGTCGTCGATATCACGACCCGGGTTTTACATCGGGGTATGCTCGCCAGCGGTGGTCGTATCATCTGCCTCGCATCTGTGGTCGGCATTTCCGGAAATTTTGGCCAGACCAATTATTCGACCTCGAAAGCCGGGCTGATCGGTTATGTGCACGGTCTAGCCGAGCATCTGCAGCGGGAAGGCGCAACCGCGAATGCCGTGGCACCCGGATTTATCGAAACCAGCATGACGGCAAAAATCCCCTTTGTTACCAAACAATTTGTCCGACGCATGTCGAGTCTGGTCCAGGGCGGACAACCCGATGATGTTGCCGACATGGTCAGCTTCCTTGCCAGCCCCTGCTCTCAAAGTATCAATGGTCAGGTGCTGAGAGTCTGTGGCGGAAGTTTTCTCGGCGCCTGATATTTTGGTGAAAAATGCCTTCAGGTCATGCGAAATAAATGAATTCCCCCGATTGGCCATACCTGACCCCAAGTATGGTTTATCTATCCCCTTATAAGCACTCATCTATAAAGAATTATTCAAGGTCTTTCCCAAGCTTGTCCGAAACACTTGATAGTTATGGAGGAAAAAGCCTTGAAAGCAAAATTACCAAAAAACATCATCCTTGCGCTTACCATCAGTGGCATTTCGTTGGGATGCGGTAAAGAATATAAAGCCAGCTACCGTCTTTCTAGAACAGGAGGTGCGGAAGCGAAGACCGATGTCAAACGCATACCCGTAAACTTCAAACTTCCGAGTCGTTCGGAAGACCCCGCCCTGACAACAGCTCTCACGGGCTACTATTACCGGCTCCAGGGTAGCGGAGAGCACTGTCCAAGCGGGGAACTTAAAGAGGATATTGGCGCCTATGAAGACGATAAGGAATTTATTCTACGTCTGTCGAGTGTCTGTGACTACTCGGTAACGATCAAACTCGGAGAACTGGCCAGCCCGGCCTTTGCCCTTGGCGCTAAGTTAAACTACAACGACAGCATTAAGGATCTCATCGGCAAAAACTGCGTTGCCTGTCATGAAAGCTATGGGAATTATGCTGAAGTCGTCGCCAAAGGCGATCTGATCATAGCTCGCGCAGAGTCGGGGACAATGCCACCCACCGGGTCCTTAAGTTCCTTTGAGATTGCGCAGCTCTTAGCATGGAAAGACGAGGGTTATATAGAGAAAGATCCCTCACCTCAGCCAAGCGCCCGGGAAAACGGCCTCAAAGAGGTTTACTACCGTAATAACAATAACGACTCTCTTAAAGGCGTAGAACTTCTGACCCGCACTCAGTACGAACTGAGACGCTCCCTGTGGCTTCAAGCTGAGGGCGAGGAAAAAGGTCTAAAAGTGAATGAGATATTAAGTTTCGGTCAGGAAGACATCAAGGCTCCCTGAGCATCTGCGGGAGGCTGATTCAAGGTCTCCCTTTGCCTTATACTTTTCCCGCTTTTGCCCCTGCAGGATCCCCGTGGCCTCCCGTCGCATCCAGTCGATTATTTTCCATAAAGGTCAGATGAAGCCTAGATGTACCTATGCTATAAATGCTAAAGGACTGGCAAGTGCTTTGTTCCAGAGTTATAGAGACAAGATGAGACTGAAGTGACTGAGACAAAGCCCAAGGGGGAATTATGTATTTCGCTGAAACGGATGGCATTGGCGTGTCGGTTGAGCCCCATTTTATTGCTAAAGAAAGCAACAGTGGCGTCGATTATTTTATTTATTCCTATACGATCACCCTGAAAAATAATGGCAAACAAAACTGTCAGTTGCTCAGCCGACATTGGATTATTCGTGACGGCCAGGGGCGCGAAGAACACGTCGTCGGCGACGGAGTGGTGGGGAAACAGCCTTTAATCAAACCGGGCGAAAGTTATTCTTATCGAAGTGGCTGTCCCCTGGCCACCCCAACGGGCAGCATGCGCGGCAACTATGCAATGCAGGATGCACGCAGTCGTAAATTTGAAATCAAGATCCCTTTATTCTTTTTACGACCCGACTGTGCTCGTTATGAGTCTGGCGCAAGCGCCTTAAATTGAAACGTTATAGCTGACCGAAAGTTCCCGCTCAAAGGGTTCGATAGCGGGTGCATATTTGTAGTGGTACATCTCATATTCAGCCATAAAATACATGGCAGGACTCAAGCGCAGTCCAAGGCCTACCCCGGAATGCGGCTTGTAGGTCGGAACCTCTGTGAGCTTCTCTGCCGGCCGTCCAGCCTCTTCCTTGGCGACCATACGCTGCCGGGCTGTCACTCCGATTTTAATGCGCAAGATAAAGATGGAAAAACTGGGGTCCAGCATAAGGGAAAACTTGCCAACCCGCTGTGTCTCGGTCAACTTCATCGTGTTTTCTGGATTGGAAGTATCCATATTAAAATCTTTCTTGTAGTCGATCTCGGCATATTCATCCACGGCTTCCGAAGTTTTTTGAGTGCTTGTCGTTGTGCTCTGACCCACCGACAGCTGAGTCCTAAAAAGCCGCCAAAAGCTCAAGGAAGCTCGAACGCCGTACTCTTGACGCTGCCTGATAGACTCCTTTTCGGAATTATTTTTACCGGGTGTAACGCTCTTCGTCGATTTGATGCTGAGGTAGGGTGCAATTTCAATCCCGCCGTAGGCCATCGGCATCAGGGCCAGAGCAAAGGCCAAACATGCGAAAGTATTGGAAATTTTCATTTTTCACCTCAATCGTAATGATCCTCTCCATTCTATCGGCAGTGATTTTGCGAACTTGAGTCCCTTATCCAAGCTTGCTCTCTGCACGCGGAAAAGCTTGCTCCGAATCAGGCCGTCCATTAAGACTAAATCCCGATTCTTCGTAGGAGGACACTATGAACGCACGCATACTCATTTACCCTGCCCTTGCCGCCGCAGCCGCGACTATACTGTCGGGTTTTTTAGAAAAGTCCTCGATTGCTTTTGCCTTGAGCTGCTTGGTCTTTGGTCTGCTTCTTTTTATCCTGGTCGCTCTTCGCCGAAGACCCGAAACGCCACACATCCCGAGTGAATTCAGTGCAAAGATCGCGAACCTTGAGAATCTGGCTCAACGCCAGCAAAAACTCATCGCTGAACGCGACGACCTCATTAAGCTCCTGCAGACGGAAATCAACGAGTCCGCCTCCCAGGCCAGTCAACACAATGCCCAGACCCTGGCCTATGAGGCCGCTTTGAAGAAGGCGCAACGGGCCCTCGAACAAAGTCAGGGTGCGGACGAGCAGGCTGTCGTACAATTTATTCGCAATCTGCAAAAACGTGGTCGTTTCCTCGATTTCATCATGGCTGATATTCATAAGCTAGGCGATCAGCAGGTCGGTTCAGCGTCGCGAGTTGTGCATCAGGGACTACGAGAAATGATGGATGACTATTTTGCAGTTAAGCCGGTGGCCATAGCGGAAGAGGGCAGCCTAATTGCAATCCCCAAAGCAGACTTGGGTCAAAGCTATCAGCTGCTGCACAGTCGCGGCGATGAACTTCCACTCGAAGGCCGTTTATTGCATAAAGGTTGGCAAGCCAGTCATCTGAAGCTGCCGCAAAGTCAAAAGCTGGAGGCTACGCATACAAGGCTGGTCTTAGCCCCCGCTGAAATCGATGTAGGAGAAAGCAACTGATGGGGATAGTCATCGGTATCGATCTTGGAACATCACACTCAAGCCTTGCCACGGTGGGCGCCGATTCGAAGGCTCATCTCCTGAGTATTCCGCAGCTCAGCGGCGCCCAAGAAACGGTGGAGGCTGATCTTTTGCCTTCCGTCTATTTCGATAATTTTGAATATAAAGAATTGCGTCTCCCCTGGGCTGAGAATCCGGAAATACTAGGGATATTTGCCCGTGAACTTGCTGCCGGCAATCCTGAAAGAGCCATAGTGTCAGCCAAATCGTGGCTCTGCTATAAAGGTGAACTTTGCCTAACGCCCGATGGTAAGGGCCAAGGCAAAACTGCGAAAGACGTCTCGACCCTTCTCCTGGCCCACCTTATAAAGGCTTGGGAATGGCAAAGCAGTCAATCCCTTGCCGACGTGGAGGCGATTGCGTTGACCGTGCCGGCATCTTTTGATCCTTTGGCCCGGCAATTGACTGAGGAAGCCGCCCGTGCCGCTGGCATAGTCAATCCCATTCTTATTGAAGAGCCCCTTGCGGCTTTTTATTCTTGGTTAGCTCAGAATAATGACTGGAATAAAAAACTCAAGGTTGGTGATAGCGTCCTCGTCTGTGACGTCGGTGGCGGTACCTGCGATTTCAGCCTAATCGTCGTTGAGGAAATCGAGGGAGAGTTGCATCTCGACCGCATCGCCGTCGGCAGGCATCTCCTTTTGGGGGGGGACAACATGGACCTCGCCCTTGCCCATTATCTCGCAAAGAAACATGGCCAGCTCGATTCCTGGCAGTTCATAAGTCTGCAGCGCGAGGTCCGCAAGGCCAAAGAATTTTTACTTTCGTCCGGCGCGGAGGCAAGCTATCCAATCAGTGTCAGCAGTCGCGGCAGTTCGCTTTTTGCCAAAGCGGTTACGCTTGAACTTAACCGCGGTGAGGTCGCGGCATTTTTGCTTGAAGGTTTTTTCCCACAGGTGGCGGAAAATATCCAAATCCAGAGAAGCCGCGGACTTCAGGCTATGGGCCTTCCCTACGAACAGGATCCGGCCGTCACCAAACATCTCGCCGGTTTCTTAAGGCAGGCGCAGAAAAACGCCAGGACGCATAGCCCGGCTTCAACTCTAGATCCGGAAGCGTCCACGTTTCGGCCTACGCACGTCCTCTTCAACGGTGGCGTTTTTAAAGCCAGTCTCCTGCAGGAGCGGATCGTCAGCTGCCTTGAGCAATGGTCAGGCCGTCCGGTGACCCTCCTTGATAATCCGGATCTTGATCATGCCGTCACCCTTGGGGCTGCCTATTACGCGGCATGGAAGGTTACCGGCAATCCCTTGCGCGTTCGCACGTCTGCTTCCCGCTCTTATTTTATAGGGCTCGAGGCGAATCAGCTTGCCGTTCCGGGCATGAAACCGAGACTGCAGGGTCTCTGCGTGCTTCCGCAGGGTACCGACGAAGGGTCGGAATATGGTCTTAACGATCAGGAATTCGCCCTCTGGGGAGGCGATCAGGTAAATTTTCAGCTTTTTTCCTCAGCGGAACGCGCCGATCTCGGCAGCCTGGTTGCCAATGCCGAAAAAGACCTGGAATCCGTTGCCGAACTCAGCTGTCAGATCGATGACAATGGCGAGGGACCCATAGCCGTATTTCTGCAGAGTGATTATGATGAAACGGGCAAACTTCGCGTGGCGATACGCGAACGTGGGGGCGACCGGCGTTGGGATCTGAACTTTCAGCTTCGTGACGAGAAAGTGAGAGCGAGATGACGCCACGCTTTGTTATCGGTATCGACCTGGGCACGACCAACAGCAGCTTGGCTTATATCGATCTGCAAGCGGCGGACGTCGGGGAGCCCTACCTGCTTCCTCTCGCTCAATGGGAAAACGAGGAGCAGGTCGTCGAGGACTATCGGCTTCCATCCTTTCTTTGGTTGCTACCCAAAAGCCTATTAAAAAAGGGGCTATGGCCTCATCCGAGCTTCCCCGAACACAAAACGCCTTGGGTCATAGGCCGGCTCGCGCGCAGCAAAGCCCTGAGCGAGCCCCTGCAGGTTGTGCATTCCGCCAAATCCTGGGCCTCTACGGGAACAGTGGCGCATCGCCTTAGCAAAATCCTTCCCTGGGGATCTGAGGGCGAAAAGCTCACGCCTCTGGAAGTTCAGACAGCATTGCTCGATCATATAAAACGAGTTTGGGATGTTCATTTTCCTGCGTCCCCATTTACTCAGCAACGAGTCGTCATCACAGTCCCGGCCTCCTTTGACGAAGTCGCCCAACGCTTAACCCTGGAAGCCGCGAAAGGCGCAGACTATCCACCGGGTGTTGAACTTTTGGAAGAACCGTTGGCCGCTTATTACGATAGCGAAGCGAGAAAGCAGACCACCGACGGGCGAATCCTCGTTTGTGACGTCGGCGGCGGAACCTCCGATTTTACCCTACTCCTTAAAAAGCCGGAAGGCACAGAGAGGATCATGGTCAGCGAGCATCTTTTGCTTGGCGGCGATAATATTGATCTGGCCCTTGCCCATCACCTGAGCGCCCGTTTACACTCTGACGAATTGCCTCGCGATGCCTGGAATTTATTACTGGCGCAAGTCCGCCGTCTGAAAGAAAGCGCGTTAAACAGTTCGGCAGAGGAAAGCTTTCACCTCAGCATTCCCCTCAGCGCAAGAAATCTTTTTGGCGCCTCTCTTAGCGCTGAAGTGTCGAGTGCTGAAATCAGGCAGTGGGTTCTCGATGACTTTTTTCCGCTGGTCGATAAAAATGACAAACCAGCGCGAGCGACGGGCCTTAAGAATTGGGGCCTGCCTTATGCCAAGGACACAGCCATAACCCGGCATCTCGCTGAGTTTTTGCAGGGCAGTGAAGTGGATGCCATCCTAAGCGTAGGCGGCAGCTTGTTACCGCAAGTTCTTCAAGAGCGTCTGGCAGACGTTATTAAGACTTGGCAAAAGGCTCCAGTCTTGACCTTAAAGGCCGCCGAACCTGAGCTGGCGGTAGCCTATGGGGCGGCCCGTTACGCCTTGCTACGGGCACAGGCCAAGGAATTGATCGGTTCTCCCTATCCCCGCGAACTTCTTATCGAAGTGGAGGATAACAACGGCATCCAAAATCTTTGCCTCATCCCTAAAAACCATCCCAGACTGATCGCCTATGCGGTCAAGCTCCCTGGCTTAAATCTAAGACTTGGCCAGGATGTTCGTTTTCAGACCTGTGCCATCGGAGCTGACGGATCGAAAACTCCCCTGCCGCCGCTCGTTCTCAAATTGAACGGACAAGGGAAACAAGACCTTATTCCTGTCCGATTGCAAGCCTCTGTTCGGGAGACGGGTGTACTGGAAGTCCATTGCCAGGCTTTGGAAACGGCTCAAGTCTGGGTCCTGGACTTTGCCATCGACAGCGCCCGCGCTCAGGGCACGGTCAGCAGCGCCCTATCGCTCAACCCCCTTCCCAATAGGGACCAGGCTGTCGAACTCATCAGGCTGCACTTTGCAAAGCAGAGTCGGGGCACTCTCAAAATCACCCAATTACCGCTTGCACTGGAAGCGCTCTTCAAGCTTGGGCGCGAGGCCTGGAACGCCGATCAACTGCGTGGAATATGGGCGGCGCTTGAAGGGGTGATGTTTCAAAGGGGCATCACACCCGAGCACGAGTCCATCTGGTTTTACCTTGCCGGCTTTTGTCTAAGGCCGGGTTTCGGCTACGTTGGCGATGAAGAGAGGATGAGTTCCATTCTGCGGATCTATGACGAAAGTTTCCGCCGCGTCGATGGCAATGCGCGGCTGTTGACTCATTGGTGGATCTTATGGAGACGCCTGGCCGGCGGCCTTAATCCAGCCATGCAGCAAAAACTTTTCGATCGCTATGTGCCCGTCCTGAGAAAAGATAAAGACGCTTCGCCTGAGCTCATTCGGCTGTTGGCCTCGCTTGAATGTCTGGGGACCTCGGCCAAGGAACAGTTGGGCCGCCTTCTACTGAATCAGCTCAAGGAAGCGCCCAAGATTCACAGCGAGACCAAACTTTGGGGTCTGGCGCGCCTCTATGTTCTAGCCCCGAGAGTGGTGGAGAACTGGTTTGATGAGTTGCATCAGCTCCAGCTTCCGGACCAAACCCGGTCGGCAGTGTTCTATGCTTGGGGCGGCCGGATGAGGGGCGATAAACAATATGATATAGATCCTGCTTACCGTCAGAAATTTCTTGCAAAGGTCGATCATCCTGAATGGCGAAAAGCGATGACTGAAGTCATGAGTCCCGACTTTGGGATGCAGTCGCAAATGCTGGCGGACTCCCTTCCCAGCGGTTTTGTCTTTCGCAGCTAAGCTTTAAAAATAAATAGCCAGGAGGTGAAACGCCTGGCCCAAAACCACAAAGGAGTAAACCTTCTCCTGAAGGCGAGACTTTTCATGAGTCCATCAGCTATAATTTCTCGATACCATGCAAAATAGATCGCCGATCGACTGGCATACGGCGCGTATTCGGCTTTTCTTATAATCAATCCATTTTTGACCTGTTATAAAGGACTTTTATAAATGCGCAATCGCTTCTTCCTGGCGGGCCTTTGGTTGGGGGGCCTATCGGGCCACGTGTATGCTGAAGAGATCAGTCTTGTGAGTGGCTTCTACCGTTCGCAGGACAATACCCCAGGCTTTAAAGAAAGCAAAATATCGCTGGGCGGCCGTTACGGGTTTGTTATGAATGAAGAGAGACGTTTTTGGTTTATCGATGCGGGAGTGACATCCACAAGTTATTCCGGGGATGACGCTCCGAAGGGAGGTTCGGGAATACTTTTAGGCGGCGGCCAGCAGTATTTCTTTAGAAACTTTGGAAAGGCTATTCATACTTTCCTTGCCTGGTCTGCGGGAATTAAATCAGATAGCAGTGCCGATAAGATCGAGAAGACCGACACTACTGCTCTTTATTACGCTGGCGATGCCGGTTTTCGCTTTGATTATTCGAAGACCTTTTTTATGGATATAGAAGCTCAGCTTTTTGAAAGCGCCCTCAATAGGACGATCAAAGTCACGCCCAATGCAGGCGGTGATGGCCGGGAAACCAAAGTCACTGAACTACAGGTGGCAAGCTTTAACGGCGCCAATAGCCTAAGATTTGGGCTTGGAATGGCCTTTTAGAAAGTGGCTCCACCCGGGCGCCCGCCCCTGGCATTGGGCCAGCAAAAAGCCAGGACTGCTCCTGGCCTATATTGGGGATCGGCGCTCGTTGCAATCAACGGATTTGTTTTAAGGCCTCCTGCATTCCCTTTTTATTGCCATTCTTCTCGCGAACCTTGGCGATGAAACCCCATACGACACGTTTATTACCCGTATCATTTAAATTCTCCAGGCTGCGCATGGCCCATTGCTCGGCATCCTCAAAAGCCTTTTCACGCTCGGAAACCCGGGCCATCAGAAAGCTGGTGCGTGGATCTCTCAGATCCATCCGGTAGGCTCGGTCGGCTTGCGCCCGGGCCTCGAGGATACGACCTTTTTTCAGCGAATCCTCGGCAGCGCTGATCAGACGTTTCACCGGCGCTGACAGTGGCTCGTTCAGGAGTAAATTACCCGCAACCGCCACAGTTGGGGACGGGCCAGACGAAGACTGCGCTCCCGGAGCGTTTGCACCCGGTATCGGCTTACCTACAAGCGGCTTCGGAGCGGGAGGCGGAGGAAGGGTCACCAGAGGTGCCGCAGGCGCCGGTGCTGGTGGCGGCGCCACTGGAATAACGGCTGGCTCCTGATGTTTACCAATCTTATTCTTCATGACAGGATAATCGTCGTCGCCCTGATGGGCACAGGACGCCAGGATAAATGCAGCCAACACTAACAAAAAGCTATAATTCGCTTTCAATTTCTATTCCCTTTTGCGCAAGGCTTAAAACCAGTCAAAGGCCGGGGCGGTAGTCTGAGTGCCGGTTGCCGTAGGATCAAGCGGAACCGCTGGCTCAGGCGCCGGGCAGGGCCCTGGAATTCCCTGAGGCAAGGTTCTCTTGGTAAATGGTAAATACCGGACCCCAAGGCATTCCGCTGCACTTAGCGCTCCCGTCTGCCCGTCCACCCACTGATAACTTACGCCTTCAGGAGTTTTTAAGGTTAGGGATTTATGAGCAACCTTCGCCATAACCCTTGCCCAGACAGCGAGACCGCCTGTTGCACCAGTTAATTGGGTTGGCAGGTGCTGATCATTTCCTACCCATGCAACCGTTAATCGATCACCGGTAAAGCCGGCAAACCAGCTGTCCCTTTGATCATTCGAAGTTCCCGTTTTACCAGCGGCATGAATATCCATCGGCAAAAAGTTGAAAGCGGCTCGTGCCGTTCCCTCAAATACAACGGCACGCAAAGCATAATGCATGAGGTGCATCACGTCGGAATCAAACTCTTTGTGAATCTTGCTCGCATAGGAGCGTACGGCCTTGCCGTCCCGATCCTGAACCCCTCGAACCGCCCGGAGATCGGTGTTATAACCTCCGGAAAAGATCGTATAGTAGAGGCCCGCGACACCGAATGGACTCATATCGATGGCGCCGAGCAGCACCGAGGGTGCAAGCGGAATGTCCTGGACGTGAGCTAACTTCCTGAAGGTTTCCCGCACTGCAGGTAGACCCACTTCCATACCCAAACGTACCGTCGCCTGGTTCAAAGATTGAGTCAGCATCCTTAAAAGGCTGACTTCGCCGTGGCTGGAGTGATCAAAGTTCTGTGGCTCCCAGACTTTACCGCGACTTAAGGCTACCTGGATCGGCGTATCGGCGATCTGCGTCGCAAGAGTTTTACCGGCTCGCAAAGCTGTCAGAAGCACCACGGGTTTGGCCAGGGAACCGATCGATCGTTTGGCATCGAGAGCGCGGTTGAATCCTTGGTAGTTCGGCACTTTATCGCCCACTATCGCCAGAACCTCACCCGACTCCGACACGGTTACCGTTGCAACCTGGAGGCTATCACCCGCTTTGCCCTGGGACTTCATAAAATCCTGGACCGCCTTTTCCGAGGCTATCTGCGCAATCGGATCGAAAGCGGTAAAGACGCGCAGGCCATCCGCCGCGAGATCGTCCTGCTCATAGTCGCGATGAAGATTTCTGCGCACGAGGTCAAGGAATGCCGGAAATCGATTGGTCTTCCAGTTTTGGCTCGGTTGCGCCCTAACCTTTAATTTAACAGTGGAATCATGCTGAGCCACCGTGATCTTTTTGGCTTCGAGCAAAAGATCCAGCACGCGATCACGGCGCTTTTTTGCCCGCTCGGGATTGCGAATAGGATTATAAATGGAGGGACCATTGACAAGAGCAGCCAGGAGTGCCGCCTGGTCGAGGGTCACCCGGCTCAAGGGACGACCGAAATAGAACTCACTGGCGAGCCCAAAGCCATGGATTGCATTGTCGCCGCTCTGTCCAAGGTAAATTTCATTGATATAAGTCTCAAGGATTTCATCTTTGGAATAGTGGATTTCGAGGAGGACCGCGTAAACGGCTTCGATGATTTTACGTTTGATCGACCGTTCTGAGGTCAGATAAAAGTTTTTGACAAGCTGTTGAGTCAGCGTGCTGCCTCCCTGCGCCCAGCGACCGGCACGAAGGTTGGAGAGCATCGCCCGGAGGGTGCCTTTGATCGAGATTCCAAAATGATCATAGTAGTCCCTATCCTCGATGGCGAGAAGGGAGTCGATAAGGTTTCTGGGCACGTCTTTGAGTTGGACGAGCTTTCGATCCTCCTTCTGAGAAGGATAAATACCACCGACCTTAAGGGGATCAAGACGGGCTAAATCGAGTTCCTGGCTATTCTCGGCCGAGAGGGACGCCACCGTACTTCCGCTGAATCGCACAGTGAGGAGAAGGGCATCTTCCTGACCTTCAAAAAAGGCGAAAGGCCGGCGATAGAGGATCGCCTCGCTTTCATTCAGGCTGTATTCACCAGGCTGGGTGACTTTTGCCGCTTTTACGTAGCCTAGCTCTTTGAGTTCTAGTTCCAGATCCGACGCTCCCAGTGAAGCCCCCTGATAGAGTTCAAGAGGCCGGGCGTAAACCTCGGAAGGCAGACGCCACCTTTTGCCTTCAAATTTTTCGCGCACGGTGCGATCCATGCTGACGATTTTGAATGCAGCGATGAAGAATACAAAACCGGCAAGGATTGCAGGCCAGTAAGGCTTGAACGGGAGAAGCTTGTCGCGAAATTGAGACCAATTCATGCGTTAAATACCTGAAATTTTCATGGCGATTGCGCAGTCTTTGAGTACAGATGACGGAATGTAGTACTGAATGGATCAAACCGCCAGTGAAAATTTGTCTTAGTGCCTTTTCAAAAGCGTGTTTTACCGGCTTTTGATAGGAATAGTTCAACTATTAGGGACCCCTTAATAAAGTGTGGTCGAACATTGAGCAACCGATTGGTCGCAGCGACCCAAAAGGCCTTTGACTTTTTCGCAACGCTGGTTGAGCCGACCAAGCGCTTTCTTTTGCGCGGCCTCCGCAGTTCTGCCCATGCCCTTGACGGTCAGCGTGTTTTGCTTATTCCCCTGCACGAAACAGTTCGCCACATACTTTGGCTGTTGATCACCGCAGCGGTGCCAGAGAACTTCATAGACCTGTTCAAGCTGTCCATCGATCGAATCTACGGTAAGCAAACCCGATCCCCTTGTATTCCGGCCCCCTCCCCGAATAACAGCGCTTGCATTCACCGCAAAATCACGAACCGCATCGTTAGCCTTTGGCCTGCAACCGGACCACTTTATTTTTTGGAGGGGAAGCTGCTCGGCATGAAGGTAGTCTTCGGCGATCGGGCCCTTGAATCTTATAACCCCCTCACCCTCAGACCCCAGCGTACCAAAACGAATTTCCTGCCGGGCAGTGAGCCCGGCATCAAGTTGGGCAAAGCCTCGCATGGTCAGGCCAAGGATTGCGTATTCCCAGTTCGCGTCCTGTTCCGTATCGAAAACGAGGCGACAAACCCGGCGATTGTCGTGGACGGCATCTGGGCCTTCTTCCGCGATGAAATCACTAAAACTGACGGTAAACGCTTCGTTATCAGAACTGATATCGACGGCAACGGTTCCAGGTCTGCAGGCGTCACCCATGCTCCTGATATTTTTGATCAGAAAACTTGAAGGAACGACTGCTGCGTCCTGAGCTGCCGCAATTGACAATGACGAGGTGATGAGTAAGCCAAGGCAAAGGCAAGATGGTTTCATGACAATTCCTTCAAAGCTGGTGGGTAGCGAGCTTATTGAGCCGATATGGTTTGCAGCCTAGCTTAAACAAAGCCTGGCCAATATCCTTTAAGAACTTAAATCGGTTAAAAAAAAAGAAGGATTTAGGCAGAATTGCCTAACCGCTCGCTCCGATAGGGTGCCCGATGTCCCCGTAAGCCTTTTGATAAGATTGGAACTCCGTGCCTCGGCCAGGCCTAGGATTTTTCTTTGGCTAGTTTATCGGCCTTATTCAATAGAGTCTCAAGATATTCGCCAACGCCAACGGTGAGATCGTTGACCACACCCTTCCTGTCGATCAGAATGAAGGCCGGAATCGATGCCATGCCATAGGCTCCCTGCACCCTGTCGTCGGGGTCTTGAGCTTGCGCATAGCTGATCTTTTCGTGCCCAATGAAGGCATTGATTACGGCTGGATCTTCGTCACTGATGCCTATCACGGTGATATCCTTATGAGCCTGCGACCAGGCACTGAGAAAGGGCGCTGCTGCTCGACAGGCGGGACACCAGGTCGCCCAGAATTCGAGAATATAGATTTTGCCCTTGAGATCGTCACTACGAATTCTGGTTTTGTCAGTGACCGAGGCAAGTTCAAAGCGGGGGGCCGGTTTGTTCAAGAGCTGAGCTTTCGCAAGATCGAGCATGTTCGGGAGCATTTCGAGTTTAAGTTCTTTGGACTCTTCCTTTTGTTTACGGGAAAAATGGACGGTTACCTTGGTTCCGACACCCTTGCCCCTCAAAACGGCCATAAGCTCGTCGCGTGACTTGACCTTCTCCGCATCGATAGCCGTGATTGTATCGCCGGCAGTGAATCCCACACGCTCGGCTGGTGCGCCGGGAATAACCCGTTTGATCGTGATACCGCCGGTCTCGGCCTCGAGCTCGACGCCAAGCCAGGGCTGCAGCTGCTGCGCGGGTGCGGCCCCGCTAACTTTGGGGAATAAAACCAGGATCATGAGAAAACCAAGCAAGGCGACAATTCTTTTCATTGTGTGAACTCCCACGTAGTACGAAAGGGAAAGCATGTTTTGTAAGGAAATGGCTTCCCAAAGTATAACAGGGCACGCTGTGAAAACCAGTCTGCCCTGGCAAGGAATCACCGCCCGAACCCCAGCCTTAAAGAATAAAGCCTGAGAAAGGGGCTGATGGCGCCTCCTGCCTCAATGGCCCCCAAGATAAGCTTTACGGACCTCATCGTGAGCCAAAAGCTCAGTACCGGAACCGCTAAGGCTGATGCCCCCCTGGCTCAGCACATAGGCCCGATGAGCCAGCTTTAGAGCCTGATTGGCATTTTGCTCGACAATAAAGATTGTCGTTCCTTCCTTGGCTATGTCTCTCAAGGTCGCAAAAATCGCCTTTACAATGAGCGGGGCCAATCCTAGGCTTGGCTCGTCAAGAAGAAGGAGCCTGGGTTTGGCCATCATCGACCGGCCGATCGCCAGCATTTGCTGCTCGCCGCCCGATAAAGTACCGGCCCGCTGTTCACGCCGTTCAAAAAGCCTGGGAAAAAGGCCATAAACTTTTTTAAGTGTATCGCCTTCATGGCTGCTGTCGGAACAGGCAACAAGTCCCATCGAGAGATTTTCGAGTACCGTCATCGCTGGAAATATGCGCCGGCCTTCAGGAACCAGAGACAGTCCCCGCCTGGAAACGAGATGGGTAGGCAGCGCCGTGATATCGCTGCCACTAAAGAAAATCTGGCCACTATAGGGCGAAGGGGCCGCAAATAAACTCTTGAGAAGCGTCGTCTTACCCGCACCGTTGCTGCCGATGAGAGTGACGATTTCCCCTTCATTCACATGCAGGCTGACCCCATGAAGGACCTTGGTCTGACCGTAGGCCACACTTATATTTCTGAGCTCAAGCAGGGGTTGTTTCATAAATTCATAGGTCCTTCTACAAAATACGCCGACCCACACGCGGGACGACTGAGCACGAACTTTTCCCCGCTATTCATCATCGGTGCCGAGGTAGGCGGCAAGGACCTTGGGATTGGCCTGTACTTCGCGTGGACTGCCTTCGGCAATGACCTCGCCATAGTTTAATACAACGATATGATCCGAAATGGACATGACAAGCGACATGTCATGTTCAATGACCAGAACGGTAACTTTGAACTCGTCACGAAGGCGCTTGATAAGTATCGAGAGTTCGTCGGTCTCCTGGGGATTTAAACCCGCAGCCGGTTCATCAAGACAAATCAAACGGGGATTTGTGCACATGGCCCGGGCAATTTCCAGACGGCGTTGACTGCCATAGGAAAGGGCACCGGCGGGAGTATTTGCCAGCTTCGCCAAACCAATAATATCAAGCCAATCAAAAGCCTTTGCCAACGCTTTCGCTTCGCTCCTGCGATAGCGGGGCAGGTTTAAAAACCCCGAAAGGAGGTTTCTATCGAGATGGCGATGCTGGGCTACCAGGAGATTTTCTACAACTGTCATCTCGGCAAAGAGTCGAATATTTTGAAATGTTCGGGCAATGCCCGCCCGCGCGACCAGATGGGTGCCGCCGAAGAATCCGTAGACCAGTTTTTTCATGCTGGTCCAAAGCCCCTCGGAAAGCTTTATACCACCACCCAAAAGAGCGACGAGATCACATTCTCGAACTTTATTTTGCAAAAGTATGCGGCCCTCTTGAGCCTTATAAAAGCCGGTGATGCAATTGAAAAGTGTGGTCTTGCCCGCACCGTTGGGGCCGATGATGGCCGTTATACTGCTTTCTGCAACGGTGAGACTTACCCGGTTCAACGCAATAATTCCACCAAACCTAAGGCTTATCCCTTCGAGCTTCAGAAGATTCGTCATGAGCCCGCCCTCGCAAAGAATGGTCGCCTTTGCTGTATCATCCCCCGGGGACGCCAGATCATGATGATAACCATGGCAAAGCCAAAGATGAGCATGCGGTAGTCGGCAAATTCACGCAAAACTTCCGGCATGAAAGTGAGAAAAAGCGCCGCGAGTATTACGCCGTACACCGATCCCAGTCCCCCGAGGACAACGATCGCGAGCACCAGAGCGGACTCGAAGAAGCTAAAGGATACCGGCGAAACGAAACCCTGCGACGCCGCAAAAAAAACACCTGCCACCCCACCGATCGAAGCACCCATGGCGAAGGCTGAAAGTTTGGTCCACACATGGTTGAGGCCGAGCGATCGGCAGGCGATTTCATCCTCGCGCAAGGCCTCCCAGGCTCGTCCTATGGGCATTCCCCGCAATCGGCTTACGGCATAAATGGTCAGGCCGACGACGGTCAACAGGACTAAAAAGATAAAGGCATCGAGCATTCCGCTGGAGTATTCAAGGCCCCAGGCCTCATGAAAGGGGACTCCGCCCTGGGTCGCACGGTTTTTGAATTCCCAGGCAAAAAAAGTTGGTGCCGGGGCATCGACACCATTGGGACCGCCCGTAAAAGTCATCCAGTTATTGAGGACAAGGCGGATGATTTCGCCAAATCCCAAAGTGACGATGGCGAGGTAATCACCATGCATACGCAGCACGGGAAATCCCAATATCATTCCAAATAATCCTGCCAGGACAGCTGCAAGGGGAATAGCGGCCCAAAACCCCAGACCGAGATATTGATGACCGAGAGCATAGCCGTAGGCACCGACCGCATAAAACCCTACGAATCCAAGGTCGAGCAGACCAGCAAAACCGACAACGACATTCAAACCGAGACCAAGCAGGATATAGATCAAAGCCAGGATGCCGACTGCAAGCCAGTATTTGGAGGCGAATAATGCCAGGCTTGCCAAGGCAAGATAGAGCACAAAACCGCTAAGAATAAGCTGATAGGGTTTAAGGCGTGGCGCTCTCGGGGTCGCCTCATGTCTTTGCGCGGGCACTAGCCAGCCCTCAGGCAGGAGGCCGGCCAGCAGCCGAAAGATGAGCACGGCTGCCGCGATTTGTAAAGGTACCTTAAAGCGTGTATCAAAACCGTAGCCATTCAAAACCAAGCCGGACAGCGGACCGGTGAGAATGAGGGTGACGACGGCAGCAAGGACGGACCTCAGTAAGGTCCGTGACAGACGGGGACGACTCATGCATTCAAACCTTTTCAACCGTTGGTTTTCCCAGTAATCCACTCGGACGGAATATAAGAATTCCGACCAACAGCGCAAAAGCAAAGACATCCTTATAATCTGAATTTACAAAACCAGAGAAAAGGGATTCGGCGAGACCAAGTAATATTCCGCCGAGCATCGCTCCCGGCAGGGAACCTATGCCCCCGAGGACTGCGGCTGTAAAGGCTTTGATACCTGTGACAAATCCTACGAAAAAATCGAAGCTGCCATAATTGAGGGTGATGAGAACCCCCGCCATGGCCGCCAGCGCCGCACCTAAGCCAAAGACCAGGGCGATGACCCGGTCGGTATCGATGCCAAGAATCTGGGCCATCTGTCTATCCTGCTGCGTGGCGCGACAGGCCCGACCCAGAGCGGTGTGCTGCACGAGAAAGTTAAGCAGCGCCATCGCCGCAATCGCGACGACGACGATGATCATCTGCATGGCGGTTATTTGAAAGAAATGATCGTCAGAGCCCATGCGCAACACGCCTTCAATCAGCGTCGGAACCCCTTGGCTTTTGGCACCCTGACTCAGCTGAACGTAGTTTTGCAGGATGAGCGAAACGCCGATAGCCGAAATTAAAGGTGCGAGGCGGTTGGCACGGCGAAGGGGCCGATAGGCAAGGCGTTCCATGGTGACTCCCAGCAGCGAGGTGAACAAAACCGCGAAGACCATAGTGAGCGCAATCAAAAGCCAGGGATTACTGATGCCCCAGTAAGCGAGCACCGCCAGTCCAATCGCGGTAAGGTAAGCGGAAACCATATAGACTTCACCGTGAGCGAAGTTGATCATCCCGATGATTCCGTAAACCATGGTATATCCGACGGCAATCAGACCATAGGTCGAACCCAGGACTAAACCGTTCACAATCTGCTGTCCAAGAACGTAGGGATCCACGCCGGCCTCTTTCTAAAAACAATGAGGAGCCCGAAAGGACCGGGCTCCGGATACAAAAGTTCTCAGAGCTTCTTCGCCTCTGCGTATTTGCCGGCTTTATCCCAGACGTACATAACGTAGGATGATTTTACGAGGTCCCCCTTCGGTGTCCAGTTGATTTTGCCCATGACCGTATCCGCACCATTTTCAACCAACCATTTGGAAAGTTTGCGGCCGTCCTGCAGCTCGCCCGAGCCCTTGATCGCCGCCGCGATGGCCTGAACAGCGGCATAGGAATAAAGCGTGTAACCCTCAGGTTCATAAGCATTTTTACGGAATGACTCGACGATCGCCTTGCCCGTTGGAACATTGCGAAGGTCCGCACCGAAAGTCATGAAAGCGCCTTCGACAAATTTGACGCCGCCCGCTGCTGATAAAAAGTCGTTCGAAACGATGCCATCACCCGAGATAAAATGAGCCTTGAGTCCTTGCTCACGCATCTGTCTCAGCAATGGACCGGCTTCGGCATACAAGCCCCCAAAATATACAGTGTCGGCGTTAGCGGCTTTGATCTTGGTCACGAGGGCATTGAAATCCTTTTCGCCACGGGTCAGACCTTCATAAAGCACGGTCTCCGGCTGACCCAGAGTCTTCAAATGAGCGCGCATCGCATCGGCGAGACCTTGCCCGTAGGTATCTTTGTCGTGAATAACGGCTACTCTTTTGCCCTTGAGCGTATTGACGATAAAGTTCGCTGCTTCGACGCCTTGCTGATCGTCGCGGCCACAGGTACGCATGATCACCGAAAAGTTATTGAGTTCGCACTGCTCTTTTTTGCCTTTATCGGCGATAGCGGCACAGTCTTTTGCTTTAAAGTTTTCGTCTTCGGTCACCCGGGGATTGGTGGAGGCAGGCGTGATCATGAGTACATTATTTTCGCGATAGATGCTGGCAGCGGGAATGGTCGATGACGAGCAAAAGTGGCCCACGACAGCATTGACTTTATCAGTATTCACGATTTTGTTTGCAACCGACTTCGCCTGGGCTGGAAGACAGGCATCATCAGCTTTGATTGCTCTCAGCATCTGACCGTTGATACCGCCGGCTTTATTGATGTCGGCAACGGCCTGCTCAGCGCCTTTCCACAGTTGAAGCCCAAAAGGTGCAGACGAACCGGTATGGGGGCCTGCAACACCGATCAGAATCTCTTTGCCAGCGGCGTGACCGACCAGACTCCAAGACGTTAGAGCTATCGATAAAGACCAACGATGAAATCGATTCAACATAGTGTGTCACTCCCTGTCGCTGGTAAACGTCCCATACTCCCAGAAGCATCGACGAACGACCAACTAAGCTATTTAAAGAATTTAAAAATCTCAAAAACCAGGGTTTTTTTCTATAGAAAAGAGTGCGGACTGGGGGCGCGGATCGATCGAAAGGCGCCAAGGCCTTGACAGCAGTGATCTTGAGCAGGATCAGGAAGCCTGAAAGCTGCGGTCTCCTGGATGGGAGACCCGGCCTTTATCCTTTAGTGAGCGACGTTTTGGCTGCGTGATGGGTTTTCCTGCTGATAAAATATCCTAAAGGTCACGCGTCGATTATTCATGCGTGTCACTTCCCTGGAATTATCATATTTAGCATGGGACTCACCCCAACCCACGGTCACCAGTTTTTCCGGAGGGACCAAAAATTGCTGAATCAAAAGGCGCTCAATTTTTTCGGCCCGCTGATCCGAAAGGTCAAAATTGTAGGCATCCGAACCAAGGGCGCAGGCATAGCCTTCAATGATAACACGGTCGATAGGCTTGGCTCGCAAGGCCTCAGCAAGCTGCTGCATCACGCGCTGAGCCCTGGCCTCCCGAAAATCGGTGGAGTCAAATTTAAAGAAAATATCATCGAGCTCAAGAACAACATCAGCAGGTCTGTCTAAAACTCCCGTCGACGTCAGCGTAACCAGTGATTTTGGCAGCGTTTTCACCTGCAGCGGTTCGTCTGCTTTCGAGCGGGTGTCGATAGTCCAGCGCAGTCCTAAATAAATGCGGGCATCGGCGGAGGAAACCGAATGATTGATCTCAGATCCTACGCCGGCATGGAATTCTAGGTCATAGGGCAAAGGCTTTCGGATGCCAAGCACAGTTTCAACTATGGAGTTCTTGCGTGAGGAAAGATTGGATAGCATATGTTCCGCATAAGCACCGTAGATTTCCGCCATAAGATCGATATCCGTCCCCGGCAGATCGATAGCGAGGCCGGTTGAAGCCAACCATTGATCGCCTGCGGGATCGATCGGCAAAGAGGCTCGAATCGTGGCATCGGCTTTGGAGTCGCGCCAGCGATGCCCGATATTCAGACTCCAATCGACAGGCCCGAGCTGCGTGCTTCCCACCAGTTCCACGCTGAAACCCGGCCAATCAACATCGCCTGTATAGGGATTATCTTTGACCCGATTGTAGTTGGCTGCACCCTGGATCGCCAATTGCAAAGAGTCGGCCTTGAGTATTTGATATTTGCTAGCCAACCGGAGTTCGGTATTGCCCAATTGCTTGAATTCGCCGTGCGCATTTTCCTTGGCTTTGACGGTCTGAGCGACGATCGAGGGAATCGACAGGGACAGGTCCCAATTATCGAGAACACCATATGAGATTTGAAAGTCGAGACCGGTGACGGTATCGTTTACTTTTTTACCGCGCTCGGGATCGACGTTGCTTCCATCGTTGAAATAAGGGAGGGAATTGACGGCCGTGTTCGCAAAAAGTCCCAGGCTGAAGCGCCCTTGGCCCAAGGTCCGGGCACTGCTCACAGTGACATTGTCCCGGATACTCGGGGCCACGTTGAAATTCTGCAGATCGGAACCTATCACGTTCCCCCTGGCCTCTCGGCTGAGCAAAACGATGGATAAAATACCGATGAATTGCTTGGCTTTGATCTTCATACATTCCCTCTGGAATCTCGGCGATTTTCAGAAAAAACTGCAGGAAGGATGCCAGCAGAACCGAACTGGAAAATGGTCTTATTTCTTTATAGTTTTCGAGCCTTATCAATCATTACCTAAGGGCAGTAAGTAAAAAGTTGAAAGCTTGGACATTGCACTGTCCAGGCTTTGGACAAAAGATCGTGAAATTGGCCATGAAAACAATATTTTACCTTGGCCATTCTCTGGCGCTGCCCTATTTCACCATGTCGGCCACGGTTCGGCACCAGCCTTCTTCGGAATTGAGCGAAGGCACCAGAGTCAGCGATTCACCTCCCAATGCCTTCCAATCCTCAGCGGCGCGAATCTGAATTTCTTCCAGAGTCTCAAGACAATCCGCAACAAACGCGGGACACATCACGGCCAATCGCCTGACGCCACGGTTGATCAGTATGGGTAGCTCCTGATCGGTATAGGGTTGAATCCAAGTCGCCCGGCCAAGCCGCGATTGAAAGGAAAGGCTCGAATCCTCCATCGTCCGACCCATCGCTTTTTGCAAAGCGTAGGTTGTCGCAAAACATTGCGCGCGGTAGCAGAGTCGATTGACGCTGCTCATCTTAAAGCAGCAATCGGGAGTTTTGAGGCAATGCTGACCCGATCGATCGGCGCTTTGCATCTGGTGCTCAGGCAGCCCATGATAGCTATAGAGCACATGATCGGCTTTGAAATTCGCGAGGTGTTTGATGGCCACGTCGGCAAAAGCGGCGATAAACCCTGGGTGATCGTAGAAATCGCCAATAACCTTGAGTTCGGGAAAAGCGATTTCCTTGCTTAAGACGCGCATCAACTCCTCGAAACTAGAGGCGGTACTGGCTCCCGCGAATTGGGGATAAAGCGGCAACGCATGAATCCTATCCACCCCGCTGTCGAGCAGGGCCTTGACTTCATTTTTAATAGAAGGGCTTTGATAGCGCATCGCGACCCGAACATGATAGGCATCCCCTAAAATCTCCTGAACGCGCTTGGCAAGATCACGTCCCGCTTGGACAAGGGGTGAGCCCTGTGCCGTCCATATTTTTTGATAAGCATGGGCTGATTTTGGGGACCGAAAGACTGAAATATACCCGTAGACCAAAAGCCAACGCGGCACAGGAGGAATATCAATCACCCGTGCATCGCAAAGGAATTCTCGCAGGTAACGTCTCACCGAGGCCGTGTCGGGGCCATCGGGACTGCCGAGATTGATAAGGAGGACGCCTGTTTTTGCCATGATCGATCCTTTAAGTCACTTTGAACGACTGAACCCAGATTGGCTTCTTTATAGTTTTATGCTTTTATGATGCTTTGTCACAAAGGTTTTTCCATGCCCCTTACCAGTATTCTAGCCCTAGTCGGGCTAATTGTCGGCCTATGGATGGAACAACAGGGCTATACGAAAGCGGCCATGAGTCGCCTCGTTTCAAAAGCGTTGGTTCTTTGGGTTTACCCTTGTCTGATTTTTTCATCGTTGCTCCTCCGTTTGACCTGGCCTGAGGTAAAGGCGCTTTATCTCCTGCCCCTGCTGATCTTTCTTCTCTGCGCTTTCGGGTATATCGTTGGCAAACTGAGTTTAACCTGTGCCCTCTTAAAGCAAAATCCAACGCGGCGAAGCTATGTATTTTTGGCAATAATGCCAAATTACTCATACCTACCTCTTGTTATTTCTCAAGCCCTTTGGGGAGACAAAGCTTTAGCGTTGGTGGCAATTGCCTCCGTCGGCGCTGACGCATTTCTTTGGACCTGGGCTTATCCAGAAATTTCCGGCCACTGGGACTGGAAGAAAATTTTCAGTCCGGCACTGTTGACCCTGGGACTTGCCGCGCTGCTGCTCTGCTTCGAATGGAAAAGTCATCAGGAGCCTTGGCTGAGCATCCTGACGATTTTAAGCTGGATAGGCAAAGGAACCTTGCCTCTCTCCATGTATATCCTCGGCACCTTCCTCGCGAAGGCAAATCGGACAGTAGGGGATAAAAGGGCCCATGGTCTCCTTCTCGGTTGGAGGCTCGTCCTCTCTCCTCTACTCATGTTCCTATTCCTCGTGAAGGGAGGAACAGGGCTGCCGTTTGTTGCTCAGGCCGTGCTGCTCCTTATCGCGTCTATGCCAAGTGCCATCATTTCTGTGGTCCTTGCCGATCTTCATGCTGCGGATGCCGAGTTCGCAGCCACTCAAATCTTTTTGGGACATGGGCTCGCCGCCCTGACCGCTGCAGCCTGGCAAATGGCTCTCTATACCTTCGTCCATTAAATATTTTAGCCGGGGAGGAACTTAGTTGAAAAAGGTGAGCCTTAGGGCTAGGGCGTGATCTGTTCTGTTGGCAGGCGGCGCTCCCTGGGCTGCCGGCGGTCAGCAGCGGGATTGGTTTGAACACCATCGGTCGGCCGATGCATGGATTCCTCTAGACCCACGATAAGCAGAAGCACCAAAGGGACGACCAGCGCATAATCCCGGTAAAGCAAAAAACCAAGCGTCCCTATCACAGCACCCGAACTAAAGGATATGAGTAAAAAACCATGAAAGAGGAAACGACCGACGCCAAGCCTATGGATAAAAACTCCGCTCGCGGCTGTGATACGAGGGAGAAGATCGCTTCGATCTGTCAGAAAAGCAGTCAAGCCCATCCTTAGCGCACCACCGAGTTCCGCTCCAAAATCAGTCGCCACTCCTGTTATGTGGGTAGTCCGAACGATTGCCCCGGAAGCAAACCTGAACATTGCATTCTGCATGCCCATGGCGATGGCCAGGATAAATGTCAAATGGGAAAAATAGGACGAATGATACCTGTGAGTTTCAAAGAGGACGGCGCTGACCATATAGGTGAGGATAAGGGCAAATTCAATAAAGATGGGCACTGTATATTTTACCTGCGAGGAAGCTGCCGTCTGGCCCTTCAAGAGAAAAGCTGTGATGCCTGCCCCAAAGATAAAGGCGATAAATTCTATGAGGAAGAGAAAGGCTGACTTCATGTCGCCTTCGGCATAATGGATGGCAGCCCGCGTTGCATGGCCAGAGACATGCGAGACATAGGTACCGAAATGTATAAAAGCCATGGAGTTGACGTGACCGGCGACAAAGGCCAAAAGCGTTCCAAGCTGCACGTTGTCGCGAAAGAGTCGTCGCGTGGAGCGGGCCACTTTACTGGGCCTGGGAATGTGACGGAAGTTGACGCGAACGACTTTCATGGACTTACTCATGGCGAAGTGGCGACCGCGGCAATGGGCCTTTTCCCATTATGAGCCAAGACCTGGATCTTGTCATCGGGGTCCGATCCGGCTGTAGAGTTTTAAGCAACCAGCAGACGCAAACCCCGCCCCACGTCCTGAACTTCAGCAATTAAGCACAAGTCCAGGCGTGGCAAGAGCGGCCCTAGGACGCTAAAGAGCGGAACATCGCATAGAGGCTAAACAGTAGAAAAACGACGAGTACCACTTTCTTTGCATATTTTTTGATATAGTATCTTTGCATAGGGCCCTACTGAATGCAGGTGTTGCGATAAATAATTTTGGCCGCTTGGATTTCGATCTCTATATTATAGCTCACCTGCCCAACCCTATGGGTTGGAATTTTCCAGACAGCATAGAGTCGGCTGTCGCCTTCGGGATTTGCCGGCGGGCTTGCCAGCGGCCGGATATATTCAAGCGTTTGGGAGTTAAGAGTCAGCTCGTCATTGCTGGCAAACGCAAAAGGCAGCACCCCATTTTCGATGTTTATCTCACATCCTTCTATCGTGTGACTGCGCACAATGGGTTCGGCATCAAAAACCTGAATCGACTGGGCCTTGGCTTCGATCGTGATGCTGGCACTCACGGAAACTGTATCGTGCGCCGGATCGTAGACATTCGAATCAGGACCACAGGCGGTCAGAATGAAGAAGGACAATGAAAGGGCGGGTCCAAGAACTTTTTTCACGCGCGACTCCAGGGTTGGCGATTGACTCCCTCTTATACAGGACTTAGGGCCAGTTATGAACCACAAGCTCGCGGCGAGAAATCCTCCTCAGTAAAGCCATCCCTATCATCCATCGTATCGATGCTATTGATCGAAGAGAACGGATCGTCCTCTCCATTGATTTTACTGTCGTTCAACCTTTTGAGCTTGATCGTGCCACAGTCGGCATTATGCCGGGCCTTGGTATTGGTCGGATCGAGGGCGACCGCTTTCTCAAAAGCGGCAATTGCAAGTTTGCCCTTGCCCCACTTCCAGAGGCCGATGCCCATGTTAAAAAACACCCGTGACAGGAGATAGGGGTAATCGACAAGATAGGCAAGCGCCGCCCTATAGAGGCTTATGCCTTTTTGAAAATGACCGGCCCGCACGGCGACGATAGCAGCCCCGTTAAAAACTGAGGCAAACTCAAAGGGATCCTGAAGCTGCCTCGCAATTTTGATCATTTCATTGGCATCATTCAGCAGCAACTCACATTGCGCCTCTCCCAGGCGCGCTTCCTGGAGCTCTGGCTCAAGGGCAAGGACCTCGCGAAACGAACCCAGAGCTTCAGCGAGCTGATACTGATCGAGAAAGACCTGCCCAAGCTCACACATGCGTTCGGCATTAAAGGGCGAAAGGATCGAGGCCTGTTCCAGATAGTAACGGGCTTTGGAATAATCGCTTTTTTTCATAAAACATCGCGCAAGAAGGTGCTTGGCCCGCGTATCGAAGGGATAGCGCGCAACGATTCCTATAAGGTGTTTTTCCGCGTCTCCCCAAAGATCGAGTTCACAGAGTGAGGAGCCCAGTTCGTTGGCGGCCTGGAGGTTTTCCGGTTCGGCCCGGCAAAGGGATAGAAGCAGATCCCGGGCCTCGTCTTTTTTGTGGCTTTTTCTCGCCTTGATCACCTGGCTGTAGATTTTAAGTTCAAAGGGGCTTCTCTGGCCGTAGCGGGTGATTTCAATGAAATTGAGTTGGATTTGAGGCCCCGAAATGTCTCCGACGTGCAGCTGCAAAATATTGTATTCAACGGCTAGGGCGAGAATTTTTTCGCTTGGACTGTAGGGGATAAGATAGATAGGCCGTGTATCCATTCGGAAGGGGCCTTGGGCGGCGCGCAGCACGCGAATCAGCTCCCGCTCCTCCTGCTCGGTATCGGTGATGAGCAGCGCGCTCGGATCTTTTCCCAGCGCGGCGATGCAGGCCATGCTGGAGTTACATTCGATAAAATCGGAAATGCCACGCGATTTCAATTCATTGCTGACCAGCATGCGCGCGTTTGGTCGACTAATAAAGACTATGGCCGATTTCAATTCAGTTCCCACAAGGCCTCACTCCTAATGCCCCATTTACCGGCCTACACATCTTGGAATGTGGAGAAACCTGGAAATATGGGATCATTAATGAAGTCGGCCCCTATGGGAAAAACCTTAGGTAGCAGGGATTGGGGTAAGAATACAGGTCCTTATCGACATTCATTAAAAATCATCTTCGCGATGATTGACGACCAAATTAACGTCCGTCACCCAAGTCTGCAGCACGTAGCGATCGGACTTCGTGGGTAATACCTCGTGAGGATGCGTAAGCTGCGCGGGAAACAAAACCATGAGTCCCTGACGAGGCTTAATCTTCACCCCTTGGACCGGGAAATGCAGCTCCCCCCCCTCCGGCACATCGTTTAGAAAGAAGATCACGGTAAGGTAGCGAAGACCATTTGCCGGTCGGACGGGACTCTGCGAATCATCGTGAAAGCCACAGGCGTCGCCGGTCTCATATTTGGCGACGATATATCCGTCGTTGATCCATTCCGCAATGCCCTTCGCCGTGAAGGGTTCGGGCAAACGAAAATAATCGCTGATGTAAGGATCGGCGATTTGGGTGGCCTTGGTCACTTCCCTGATCCAGGCCATCTGCTCGGATATATTTATATAGCGACGGCTGGAATACTCCGGCTGAGGATCGACCTTTACGCCTTGGTCCTGATCAAACTTCTTCATCAAAGCAGCACAGAATTCAGCAGGTATAGCGTCGGCTATTTGCTTGATGTATTGCGGCATGGAATTTACCTCCTCTAGGCCCTAGCCTCCTATCATAAAGACCGATCTTTCCAAAGCGCATTCCACAGCTTTTCAAAAAAGCAAATTTTTCGCATATACATTGGCAATATGCAGTTTCTTTGGATAGACTCAATAAAGGTTAATAGACTGAATTTATTAATTTAAAGGAAATTTATCCTAGCTTTCCACTGGCTTTAACGACCCGGGTTATTCTAATATAACTGAACATTGGCATTGAATATTGCAGCGACTGATGTAAATATATCGCTATTAAACTATTATATGCACATATAATGCATATTTATAGCTGGGGGAAAGTAATGGAAACTGTCGTCATCCGGGTTGCTAGCGAAAAAGATGAAATTTTTGCGGGCAAAATTTGCGATGAGATGGAAGCAAGTGCCAAGGCCCGTGGAACCGGTATCGCTAAACGTTCGCCCTTATATCTCATTGAAAAGATGCGCAAAGCGCAAGCCTACATCGCGTTGGTGGAAGGTGATGTCGCAGGATTTTGTTACACCGAAACCTGGAGCGACGGCACCTATATCGCCAATTCAGGTCTTATTATATTTCCGGCTTTCCGTATGTCGGGGTTGGCCCGCAATCTGAAAAATTTCGCTTTTCAGGAATCACGCAAGGCGAATCCTCATGCCAAATTCTTTGGCCTGACCACCAGCCTCGCGGTGATGAATATCAACAGCGAACTCGGCTATCGACCCGTTACTTTCAGTGAGCTGACCAAGGATGAGGAATTCTGGTCAAGCTGTCAAAGCTGCGTCAACTACCCGACTCTGCAAGCGAAGGAACGTAAAAATTGTTTTTGCACGGCGATGCTCTTTGACCCTCTATGGGAAGCCCGAAAGTTGGAACGTCAGAAGTCGAACAACGTTTTGAAAGTGCAAAACCTATGAAAGCTGCTGTGATTGGTGCCGGTGGCTATGCAGGCGGAGAGCTCCTTCGCCTGCTTTTCGACCATCCTATGATCGCCGAGGTGCAATGCCTTAGCGAGAGTCAGGCGGGCAAGCCTCTCAGTTCGGTACACGAGGATATGTTCGTCTATCCAGAAAAGTCTTTTACCAGCCAACTGTCGCCCTGTGACGTCGTTTTTCTTTGTGGCGACCACGGCCAGGCGCAGCAGCTGATCGATAGCCACCTCGTGCTCAGGAAGGCCAGACGTATTATCGATTTAAGTCAGGATTTTCGTGATAACTCGAATGGCTTCGTCTATGGGCTGAGCGAGGTCTATAGCGAACATATCCGGGCCAGCCTACGGGTTGCCAATCCCGGTTGCTTCGCAACCACGATTCAGCTCGCCCTTGCCCCTTTGGCTCATAAGACTTTGCTGAAAAGCGCCATTCATATCACGGCGATCACCGGCTCGACCGGCGCCGGACAGAAGTTGCAAAAGACCTCGCATTTTTCGCAAAGAAACCAGAACGTCAGCACCTATAAAAGCTTCGACCACCAGCACCTGCCTGAAATCCGGCGCACCCTCGGCAGTCTGCAAGGGGAAGCGGCGGCAGTCCCTCCCTTATTTTTTGTGCCGGTTCGGGGACCTTTTACCCGTGGCATACTCGCTTCGCTCTACACGGAATTTGATGGCTCTGAAGGCGAGGCGCTGACAGTGTTTAATGACTATTATGCACAGGCGGAGTTTGTTCATGTTAGTGGCGACGAGGTGACGCTCAAAAGCGTGATCAACACCAATCATGTTCGGCTTCAGGTGCAATGTCATCAAGGCTTGATTCATATCGTGGCCTGCCTCGACAATCTGTTGAAGGGTGCAAGTGGACAGGCGATACAAAATCTCAACCTCATGATGGACTGGCCTATAGCAACCGGATTGCGTCTTAAACCTATTGCTTATTAAGGCCTGACCTCACAGGGTGAGGAGCCAGGTCTGCCGGCAGATCAACGTGGCCATTTCGCAGCCACAGTAAGAGGAGTCACCATGCATCCACTTGCCGTTTATCCCAAGCTGGAACTTCAGTTGAAGAGTGCCAGGGGAGTTCGCCTGGAAACCTTGTCAGGCCAAAGCCTACTTGACTTTTATAGTGGCCACGGCGTCATTTCCATCGGCCATTCCCACCCAGCATGGGTCAAGCGCCTTGAAGAGCAGCTCTCTGGCTTAGCCTATTACTCAAACCTTGTGCCTCTTAAGGAACAGGAGGATCTCTGCCTCGCTCTCGGCGAAGTCAGCGGCTGCCCAGACTACAATATCTTTCTCTCAAACTCGGGTGCCGAAGCTATCGAAAACGCACTGAAATGTGCATCGCTCATCAACGGCCGAAAGCAGATCGTAGCGATGCGGGGCAGCTTTCATGGCCGCAGCTCGCTTGCCGCGCAGATTACCGATGCCTCCAAACTCTGCGCTCCCATCAATAGCGGTCTCGACGTCCTTTGGCTCGACCTTGATGATCTTGATGCGGCCGGGCGCCTTATCACCCAGGCCACCGCCGCTGTTGTTATCGAAGGCATTCAAGGGGTCGGCGGCATTCGTGAAGCAGCGAGTGGCTTTTGGCAGGAATTGGCCAGACTATGCCAAGCGAGTGGCGCCTTGCTGATCGCCGATGAAATTCAATCGGGCATCGGCCGGACCGGGGATTTTTTTGCGTTTCAAGCGCATGGCGTCAGACCCGATATCATCTGTACCGCCAAGGGTCTAGGCAACGGCTTTCCCATAGCCGCGACCTGGCTACTCGATACTTATTCCCTGCCGATGGGCTCGCTGGGCAGCACCTTTGGGGGAGGACCACTGGCCTGTCGGGCTGCGCTTTCAGTCTGTGAAGTCCTTATAGCGGAAAACCTTCCGGCCAATGCCCGGGCACAGGGCAACTACCTGAAGGCCGAGATAAAAAAGATCAAGGGCCTCAGAAATGTTCGGGGCCGGGGCCTGATGTTAGCCTTTGACGTCCAGGGACCTTCCGATCCTTTAAGGCTCTGCTTACTCCATGATTATGGTGTGATCACTGGCAATGCCTCGAGCAAGGAGACCCTGCGCCTTCTGCCGCCCCTTTCGGTGACGCGCGCGGACTGTGAACACTTTGTTGAGCAATTGAAAAAAGCTATGCAGCAGATAGGCCTAACGTGAAAAATTTTCTAAGCGCTCTTGATGTCGATAATGTCCCAAAGCTTGTCGGCGAAGCCCGGGCCCTCAAAGCCGAGCCTTGGAGTTATGAGCAGATGGGCCGACGACGCTCGCTTGGTCTGATCTTTTTTAATCCGAGCCTTCGAACCCGGCTGAGCACGCAAAAGGCAGCTCAGCAGCTCGGCATGAACATTCTCATAATCAACGTCCAGCAGGACGGCTGGACCCTTGAGATGGAAGACGGCGTGATGATGAACGCGGGAAAGACCGAACATATCAAGGAAGCGGCCGGTGTGTTTGCGCAGTACTGCGATATCATAGGCGTGCGCTGCTTTCCTGAGCTAAAGATCAGAGAATACGATTATGCTGAAACGGTACTCAATAAAATCATTAAATACAGTGGCCGCCCGGTGATCTCTTTGGAGTCGGCCACCCTCCATCCCCTGCAATCGCTCGCCGATGTGATGACGATAGAAGAACATAAAACCGTTAAAAAACCCAAAGTCGTTTTGAGCTGGGCGCCTCATTTCAAAGCCTTGCCCCAGGCCGTGGCCAATTCCTTTTCGCAGTGGATGCAGTATATCGACTGTGAATTCGTGATCACCCATCCCGAAGGCTATGAGCTTCATCCAGAATATGCAGGCAAAGCCGAAATTATTCATGATCAGAAGAAGGCTTTTGCTGACGCCGATTTTGTCTATGTGAAAAACTGGTCGAGCTATAGCCAATACGGGCAGGTACTCAATGAGGACCCAGGCTGGCGAATCACGGCGGAAAAGATGGCCCTGACCAAGACCGGAAACTTCATGCACTGTTTGCCCGTTCGCCGTAATTTTAAGGTTGAAGACGCCGTGCTGGATAGCGCCCAGTCCCTGGTCCTGCAGCAGGCGCATAACCGGGTGTATTCGGCCCAGGTGGTGTTGAAACGTATACTTGAGACTCAATATGGATAAGCTCCGTGTCTTTAAGATAGGCGGGAAGGTGATCGACAATCCCGACTCTCTTGATACTTTTTTGACCCGTTTTGCCCTGATCAAAGGCCCCAAAATTCTGGTTCATGGCGGCGGTGTGATTGCCGATAGCGTAGCAAAGCGCCTCGATATTCCCACGGAAATGCGCAACGGACGGCGGATCACCTCGCTGGCCATGCGGGACCTGGTCACCATGGTTTATGGGGGGCAGATCAACAAATCATTGGTTGCCGCCTTACAAAGCAAGGCTTGTGATGCCATGGGGTTTACCGGAGCTGATGGAGGCCTTGTCAGGTCCAAGCGCCGAAATCCTGAGCCTATAGATTACGGCTATGTGGGGGATGTGACCGAGGTGCGATCGGAGCTTTTGCGAAGGCTGCTCGACCTTGGCCTGACCCCGGTCTTCGCTCCTCTTAGTTTTGATCAGGAGATTCTTAATACCAATGCCGATGCCATTGCCAGTGCCATAGCCCAGAGCCTGGCTCAAGATTACGACGTTGAGCTTTTCTACTGTTTTGAGCAAGCCGGAGTGCTGCTTGATCTCAATAGACCTTCGAGCCTGATCGAGGTTCTGGATCGGCGCTATTACCAAGATCTTTTAGGCAGAAAAATCATCTCGGCCGGAATGCTGCCCAAGCTTGAAGAATGTTTTCGAGCGCTGGAGGCTGGTGTTCAGGAAATCATCGTTGCCGAAGCAGGTGCCTGCCTGAATCAGGCGGAAGGCAAAGCCTTCCGCGGGACTCGTATCGCCCTTTAAAGATCGACAACCAACGGCAAAAACTTGACTTTATAGAGTTGTTCTAAACGTTTCTCACGATCAATCACGCAGGGTAATTTCGCTGCGCTGGCCCCTAAGAAGCGCGCGAGAATTTTATCGGCCGTTGCTTCATCATCATAAGTCGTGACAAAAACTGAGTCCTTGGCGTAAGCATCGGTAAAATGCTCAACACAACTTTTGCACCATGAAGCGAAAAAAACGATGCGTTTACTCTTATTCGCGAGGGTCAGGCGGATGAAATCATCACTACCATACACCCTGCAATCAGCCCAGGCTGCAGTCGATCCTAAAGCTAAAATTAGGCTCAATACAAAGGTCTTCATAACGTCCTCATCCAGGCCGTGGTGACCGAAAGAACCTGGGTGGCGTTTTGATTTTCACCAAAAGACGCGCGTTTGCTGACCGTGAACCGAAAGTTATCCAGGCTCTGCCGCAGGGTTTCGACCGTAAAAAAAAGATCATGGGACACTCGATCCGAATCGGAAAGTTCGCTACCTTCGAGACGGATCGCAGCGCGACGCTCCCGCACCATTCCTCCCATCACCTTGACTGTCGGCAGAAGCATCGAGCCAAGACTCAAGATCTCCTTTTGCACGGCTCCTGGAAGAAGCCTACCGCTTTTCGTAGGCGTCGCCCAGGGATGACTCATGAGAACGCTCCCGCCAAACATGATGGGTAGCATACCAAACCACGCATCAACCCCATAAAAGGTCTCGGCATAGCCCGATCCGAACGAATCGAGATAATTCTCCTTACGGGCATCCTGAACGGAAACCGTGGTCTTAAAACGATGGGAAAGAACCAGCTGAATCTGAGGGAGATAAGGCTCAAGCAAAGTCTGATTCAACGCCGTATAGCGTCCATTCAAACTTGTGTCGAGTACACCGGTTCCACCTCGGGAGCCTCGAGTATTGCGCCCGACACCCGACACCAGGCTGCCCATGACATTCTCAGAAAGCCTTTGAGCAAACCCCAATTCCAGCTGGCGCTTTTGTTCGGGCCCCAGGTCGCGGCGAACTTCGCCTCTGCTATCGATATCCTTAAAATTGGATTGGCCGCCGAAACCCAGATAAAATTTTTGATCTTCCAGCGGATTAAGGATAACCGGGTCCGCCGCTCCACTTCCACAGGAGGAGCAGGGATAGGCCTGACTGGCAAAACAGAAAATAAAGCCCGATGCAAGAATCAACCGCTTAAGATAAGAGTCAATGAACTTCAGCATCGATTACCACCCTTGCCGTATCCGTCTGACCCTCGAGCTCAGCTTCGATATCAACGACCCAGGAAGTCGAGGCGCCCGGCATCGAGAAGTAAATATTTTTTACCAGCCAATGGCCGGGCTCCTCTTCGGTTAAAGTCAGTTCATTTTCTTTGATCGAACCGTGTCCCATCGTCGTCATATAGAGTTTAAAACGCTTGAGCACGGCAGGTATATGGTCGCCGGCGGGGTTATGAAAGTGCACGAGTGCCGAATTTTCAATCGTTCCCGCCACAAGATTTGGACTCCAGTTTACCTCGACCTGAAAAAGACCCTTCGTTGAACTAACCCTTAATTCATCGCCACCCTCTTTCTCATGGTTTTCACCTGCGGCATCCAGCGCGGGAGTGGGGCCTTGAGGTGACGAGGATTTGCTTGACCCACAGGCCATCATCATTCCATAAAACGATATAAAGAAGATCATGCTTAGGACGCTGATTAGCATATTCATTAGATTTTCCTGCTTTTTTAATGTTGATAAGAGTCAATCCCGGCAAAATTATTCGACCGGCGTTGGGCGATAGCGACCCTAAAGCTAGCGCGTCGATCGCGTTGAGCTTGGGCGTCTAATTATTGGGAATGGGAAAGATGGATCACACCCGAGGGGGTGGTTCAACGCGATCGAGGCTAATTTCAGTCGGCTCAATAAGGTAATCGAATCCGATGGGAGCAGGCCGACTGTCGGGAGTGCGAAGTGCGAGCCGAGGGTCTGGCCCCTGCACGGCAAGGAATACAAAGCTTACCAGAGAGCATTGGCAAAGATGGGCATTTTGAAGCACAGGAGCTTTCCTATCAGAGGAGGAATGGCAATGCTCCTCGACTTGGACTCTGCCGTTCAACCCTGCTGAAAATAAAGCGTCACACCGTGGAATACTTGCTATGCATAGGTTTGCCGCAAGCCACAGCAGGCCCATTATTCGCAAGGTCTTTCGCCACTTTAAGTTTGACGCCATCGGTGCCTCCAAAACTTAGGTTAACAGAAGGCCAGGAAAGAGGCAAAAGCTTGTTCCACTTTGCAGCGCGTAGGCTCGACCCAAAGCCTTCTCTGCCAAACAACTTGGACAAATGACCGGAATGAACGTGCATTTGGACTGCCTCCACTTTTTAACTTGGCGAGATCCAACGCAATTTGCTATCCATGCCCATCTTGTGATCCACTTTAAGAATGCCCAAAGCGGGGTTGGTCGACTCATTTTTGACCACGGTTGAAAGGAATTTCTATGCCAGGTTTTATACCTTCGAGCCGCGCTAGTTTTGTGCTCGACCTAATCGTGTTGGCTATGGCATTGGTGGTACCGATCTTAGTCCTCAGCATTTATAGGGTTCGAGTCTGGCAAAATATCGCCCTCCATCGCCTGATTCAAACGACTCTGGGTCTGGTGCTCGGCGTTGCCATCATCGCTTTTGAATGGGACATGCGAATCAATGGTTGGCGAGATTTGGCAGAACCCTCCCCTTATTACGAGAGTTGGGTCTTTCCTGCCCTGATCCTCCATCTGTGTTTTGCCGTTCCTACCCTTTTTCTATGGACTTATACGATCATAATGGCGCTTAAGCATTCGATCGATCAAAAATCAGGCAAGGCCCGGTTTCAACACAAAAAATTCGGTCTTTTGTCGTCCTATTCGATGGTAGGCACCGCAGTGACAGGATGGATCTTCTACTGGCTGGCATTTATTGCCTCCTGACCCCTCCTTTGCACCTGCAGGCTTGTCAAGTAAGCTATGTCTATCTATACTCATCGGGTTAAGTGGGCGACTCCTAAAAAGTCCCCAAAAACCTGAGGACAGTCCTCACAATCCTTCACCCTTTTTCCGAAGAGAAGATCTCTCGATGGGTCTAAACAATTTATATAAGGAGATTAAAGATGTCCCCAATCAGCCCGCAAAGAAACGATCAGTCCGACCTGCCCAAGCAAAATCAAGGTGCCTCGACTTACACCGGTAAGGATTTAAAGGGTTTATCCTCAGATGAGCTCAATACTCTGATCGAGCAGGTTGGCCTAGGCAATCGAAATCAGGCTCGCAGTTTCATCAGCCGAACCCTGCACGTTAATGATGTTGTTGCCGAAAGCTGCCTTCGTCACCTTGAGGAAAAACTCAATCGGGAGCATGATTATCGCGAGCGCATCCTCAAGCAGGTGTCGGCACTTCCGTCGGCCAACGTCATCGACCACCAGCAGTTTCTCCGTGATGCCTTCGGTGTTCAAGGCATCGTGTCCAAAGCAATCCTCAATCACTGGCGAATAGGAGGTTCTTAATTGAGTCAAAGTCCTGATCGGCCCTTAAAACGCCACCTGCGCTTAATCTGCAAGCCTATGGGTTTAGGTCATTGCAGTTAAGCGCTCCCCTTTTTAGCCCCGAGCTATCACACCCTGATCTTCTCAAATCCCCCACAAAAAAAGCCCCTCATTTCTGAAGAGCTTTAAAACATGCTGTTGATTCCGCAATTATTCTCGCTGGCTACCAGCGCCAACTGACATGTTATTGACAAAGGTCGTCGGCGTCTTTCACGGTCTGAAGATTCTCGTAATTGTCAAAACTCTGGCCGCCGCCATAGTCCGAATATTTCGGGAATTTAAAGAAAAATTTATTGCTGTCGGGAATATCGACATTGGCAAAAGCCCCGGCATCGACCTTGGTGTTGCCGAAGCCATAAGCAAGCCGGAAGCCCCGATCCTGGAGGCCTTGTAAAACGCCTGTTTTGTAGGCCACAGCCTTATCGCCGGAAATCCCGAAAATAGAGGCCGAACTCGTTTGAATGATTCCGGCCGGGAACTTTTTATTTTTGATAAATTCGCGGGTACGCCCGATCAGACTGGTGGCGCGCGCTGTGAGGTAAAGGGGATGATAACCTTTCTTCGCCAGACCGGTCAGCAGCTGGGCCGCTCCCGGATGAGCGGGTGGCGTCGCGCCTATGATCGATGAGAAGCCTTCAATAAGCTCACTTGTCGTCAAGGTGCCATCGACGTCGCTTACAAAAAGCGTTGTACCCTCCGGCAGGATCTCGAGAAAGAGTTCCGTTGCCGACTGATCCCCACTGACCTGCAGACGCAGCCGATGCCGACCCAGCCCAAGCCGTTCTGCGGCGGGTATTTTAAAAAAGACCATGCCCCCTTCATCCTGCACCGAAAGCACTTCAGGGTGCTCGCCCTTGGCCGTGGTCATAGTCGACCCAAGCGTCTCCCAGTTCGCTCCACAGTCTCTTAGAACCTGTATCACAACCTCTTCATGTACCAAGGGACTGCGGACCAGAAAGTTGCCATATTGAAATTTGCCGATAACCCACTGGTCTTCGGTTTCATTGAGATAAAAATCCTTACCGAAGTGAAAGGTACTGCCGCTTGGACTGGAAGTAAGAAAGCCCGTCTTGGTGCCCACCGGAGGGGCTGCATCACAGGCAAGGGCAACGCCACAGCTGGCGACACTTCTCGTCGTAGACAAAGGCTCTAGGTCTTCCTTAGATTGCCCAAAGCCGACCAAGGGAACCAGCGAACTAAACGCAAGAGCAACTAAAGGCAGTGACATATGCTTAAAACGCATTGTGAGATTCCTTCACAAAGTCTTTGGAATGAGCCGTTATCCTGATCCGTAACACGAGGCTTTCCCGCGAAGCAAACCAAATCCCCATTCTTTAGGAAAAATTCACAAGGGAACACGAAGGTTTTACGCCTGGCACGGATCGGAAATTCCCAAAATTTAAAAATCAGGCCTTCAGAGCCGAATCCGTCGCGAGCGATTGACGAAGGCTGACGAACTTCATATGATTTTCCATTAACTTACTGACAAAACTCTGCGCCAGGGTACTCTCTAATGACTTATTCGGCAAAATCCAGGTGCCGCTGATGGTAAGAACCGATGCGCAGAGGGCATAGGCCGGCCAGTTTTCTGCCGTGACTCCGCCGGACGCGCAGTAACGCATGTGGGGAAAAGGACCTTCGATCGCTTTGATAAAGGCCTCATGCAGATAGGCTGCCGGGAATAGCTTGGCATTCCAAAATCCCATTGCACTTACTGTCATGATCTCTGAGGGCGTCATGACGCCGGGCAAATAAGCGAAAGATGCTGAGCGGGCCTTTTCCAAAAGCACAGGGAGCATCCCCGGACTCACCACAAAATCGGCACCACAATTCTGCGCGCGCTCAAAATCACCAACGGATAGAACCGTTCCGAGCCCGACTTTGAGCTGCGGAAAACTTTCTTTGAGCTGACGCACACCTTTTTCAGCATACGAAGAGCGAAGCAGGACTTCAATTCCCGTTAGGCCCGCACGCTCAGCATACTCACCACACTCGCGCCAGCTATCAGACTCCTTGAGAGTCACTGAAGGCAAAAAATGCAGAGCTTGCAAAATCTCGCCCATCAAACGACTTGATAAATTTTCGCCAAGAGGTTCAAGGTCTACCATCGATGACTGTCCTTCCCTGTTTCAGTTACCATTATCAAAGATAGAAGCGGCACCAATGAGACCTGGTTGGTTGCCCATAATGACATAAGTAGGTATCGCTGCCACATAGTTCGACATGCGACCTTTTGATTCAAAACGTCGGCGAAAGGAGCTTTGATCCAGAAAATCTATGAATCGAGGCACGATGCCACCGGCGATATAGATACCACCTTGTGCCCCAAGCTGCAGGGCATAGTCACCAGCAACCGCACCTAGAATACCGCAGAAGCACTCAAGTGCCTCGACGCAGACTGCGTCCTCGCCTTTGATCGCCTGCTCCGAAATCTCAGCGGCATTTGGTAATCTCTTCGCTTTGCCCTGCATCTCACTGAGAGCCGCAAAAATATTGCATAGGCCTGCTCCCGACAGGAGGTCTTCATTCGAAACGAAGCCGTTGCTCCTGCGTAGGTGTCTGGCGATAGCCGTTTCCCTCTCGTCACAGGGCGCAAACGCCGCATGGCCCCCCTCCGAGGGCAAAGGAATGCCCGAGGGATGGGCGGGCATCAGAGCTGCCATACCGAGCCCGGTGCCCGGCCCCAGGACTGCCAGGGCCTGATGGGGTCTCGGCGTGCCAGGACCGACCTTATGCAATTCAGGATCCGCGAGAAAAGGCAGACTCCGGGCAACCGCTTCAAAGTCATTCATCACATGCAGATAATCGAGTCCCAGCTGCGTTTTTAATTCTTCTATAGAAAAGGACCAGGAGTTATTGGTGAATTTAATCTCATCACATAAGACGGGCGAGGCAACGGCAAAGCAGGCCTTCTTGGGAAGGACTGCGCACTGGGCCTTGGCAAGAAAGTTTGAAACGACTTCGAGAAGGCTTGGGAAGTCGCGATTGGAGAACTGTTCGATGCCAAAAATCTCATTGCCCTCTCCGGTAACGAGACCGACGCGGGCGTTGGTTCCTCCGATGTCGGCTACTAAAAAGTGGTTCATTCGTATGCTCTTCCCTCTATTAAACCGGCCCGCGTGAGTGAGCAGCCAGAAATGGCTCTGAATGCTCCAGCCTAACCATTTTGCGCGGGGAGGCAAAGAAAAATCCAACCCTGATAGTCAAGTAAGCGCGCAGGCCTTTCTGATTTCCCAAGGATGCGCGAGGGATGCGGCAAAAGAGCCAAGAGAAGTAAAATGGGATTGGCCCCTGAAGCAGCTTTTTTGCAGGCGCTAGTTCGGACGGGGATTATTCTTGTCTCATGCGGGCTTTCATGGTTATAACCCCATTCATCCTTTGCGTCTCTTCGTCAATGTCCTTGCCATTTCATGGAGCCGTGGTTGAACATTCTTCAGAAAATTCAGAAAACAAGGTCGACTCTCAGCAAGTCCGAAGTCAAGGTCGCTGACGTCGTGCTCGCCGATCCTAACATCACGATAAGGTCGAGTATCGCGGCGCTTGCCCGTACCGCGGACGTGAGTGAACCGACGGTCAACCGCTTCTGTCGAAGCCTCCAGTGCAAGGGTTTTCCGGATCTAAAACTGCAGATTGCCCAGTGTCTGGCCAGCGGCACACCCTATGTCAATTCGAATGTTGAAAAGGATGATAAAGTCCAGGATTTTGCGGTAAAGATCTTTGATATGACGATGTGTGCCCTTGAAGACGCCAAGAGCAACCTCGACTACGAAGGGCTCGGTCGTGCCATCGACACCTTGGCTGGTGCTCGCAAAATCGAATTTCATGGTCTCGGCGCCTCTTCATCCGTCGCCCTTGATGCCCAGCATAAATTTTTCCGTCTCAACGTCCCGGTCGTCGCTTATACCGATGTCATGATGCAACGAATGTCGGCAGCCGGGGCCAGTCGAGGTGTGGTTATCGTGATCATTTCCTATACGGGACGGAGCATCGCCAGCATTGAAGTCGCTCAACTCGCGCGCGAAGCGGGTGCGACCGTAATAGGCATCACCACTCCGGCATCGCCCCTCGCCCATCTTTGCTCGCTCGTGATAGGGGTCGAAACGATCGAAGACACAGACATGTACACCCCTGCCCTCTCGCGGCTCCTGCACCTCGTCATCATTGATCTGCTCGCCACCGGTGTGACCTTGAAACGAGGTCCGGACTTTGTTGAACATCTGAAAAAACTGAAAAACTCTTTGGTTGCGACCCGTGTCCTGCGCGAAGATCATCCATCCTAAGTTGCGATCCGCTTGGAAGGGATATTGACGATCCCTCTATTCGAGGCCAGGCCTCTCAGGGACGGAGGAGGCGCTGGCGCAGACTATCATCGGATTTCAAGGATTTCAGCACCCTTATGCTTAGCGGGAGGCTGGCTTCCTTGAGGGAAATGTAAGCCCTCTCGCGGATGAAATCGTCATGCAGTCGGGAGCTCGGATGAAGGATGAGTTCGCTGAGAAATTTGGTGGCGCTCGGATTGCGTAGGCCCACCAAGCCGAGGTTTCGAACGGCGTTCAAAAGCTCAAGTTGAATGCTGAGGAGTTCCTCGGTGGGTTCGCCATAACCCAGATATTTCGTTTCGTTTTCATAGCGTGGCGGATTCCGATTCAAAAGATCCTCCCAAAAGGGCAAAAGCTCGTCGCTCTGAAGCTCATTGGCAATAAAGACCAAGCGTTCGCGCTTATCGCTATCATCCTGGCCTATTTCCTTTAATATTTTGGTAAAATATCCAGCGATGCGAACCGGGTCTTCGGCTCTGAGGACCTGCGTGGTCTTGGCGATGGTGATCGTCGAAGTCAGATTTGCGGTGACTAAGAGCCGGTGAAAATCTTTTTCTGTACTAATCTTGTCACCAGGGCTTTCCGCTTCGGTTTTTCCCTGGGTTGAATTTTGGCTGTCCTTGGCATTAAGCTTATCCGTTTTACCTGGAGCTTCGCCTTCGAGAGCGGTCGAGGCGGGCCACATATGCGCCGAAACCTTAAGCTTGGACTCTTGCGTCCCGCCCCTATTAAACCAGCGCAGGGATTGAGAGCCCATCACGACCATGACCAGAGCCAGCATCCCTATTCGAGATTTTCTCACGGTTAATTCGCTCCCGTTATAACCTGGTCAGACAATCCCATCTCATTCGACCATGTTTTGCACTGCCCCTGAAATCGTCGGGGATCTGCGCGTAAACTATAGTTGAGTTCGGTTATATACTCATTGATGGCTGCGTTGCGTAAGGTCGCGCAATAGTCGTCAGTGCAGGATACGACAATCGCATGCATAACGGCTGCCGAGGCAGCTGAAGCTGCGCATGGAGCATAGGATAGGTTATCGATATCGTGGTTCCAGCCTCTCGAGTGACGGGTTTCATGAGCAATCAAAATCGTATGGAAAACCGGCCGTGAGGGATTGTTGGCGGCTACCACGAGGTTTGGCGCACACCAGGTAAAGGCAGTCGAATTGAGTCGGGCAAAGCCGCCCACACCTGGGTCACAGCTGTCGGAAACCGTCACGAGATTCATGTAGTCTTTAAAATCCTCGATGAACGATGTGGGATAAACGGCCAACCAAATATCAAAGGCCAGTTCCGCGTAATGCAATTGGCTTTCCGAAAAGTTTTGAAAGCTTGCCGATTTCGTGCGCACCGGGTTTAGCGGGTTCTTTGGCACCAGCGAGAGCGCGTCGTCGGCCTTCTTCAGATCGATCGTCTTGAAGGGTATTTTGTTCAATTGCAAAGGTAACGCAATGGTGTTCTCAGCATCGTTGACGTTGCCAAATTCAATTTCCCACTGACAGCCCGCTTCGAGCCCTTCGATCTTGATGTCCTGATAGTTCTGACAGGTGAATTCTTCAAGAATCGAATCCGAAGTACTTGCCAGCTTGACCTTAGAGCAGTTTTTGAGCAAACGGCCGCCGGTGCTTTTGGACAGATATCCCACAATACTGACTGGAATCGTGGTCGAATACGAGAGTAGATTTTTCTTAACATTGCCCGGATTGCCAAGAATGGAGCCAGGCTTCGTCACATCGTACCAGCATGGAGAGCCAGCGTCATCATTGAGGGCAAGCTTTACCCCGTCGCTGCCCAACGCCTTGACGCCAGTCACAATGCTGCCTTCAGAATTCACAAGCACAAGATTGTTTTGATTGATGGCGACATTGATGGCAACCGGCATCATCAGGTTTTGGTCCACAGCCTTGTCAGCCTGCAAGGTTCCTTGAACCACGGGCGCCTGCAAGGGAGCTGGATCGAAGGCCAGATAGCGATAGCCACGGGCTTCTCCGACACGAATCACACAGAAGATTTGCCTCTGCCCTTTTTCCATAAGGTCTGCAATCAGTCTTTTCAGAGCCAGGGAATAGTGCGATCGCCAAGACACAATGGTTTCGGCGCCAATTTCAAGATTTATATCTTTGCAAAGCGGCAAAAGCGCGGTTTTATCTTGCTCACTAAGGGTTTGAAGATCTGAAACGTAGAGCATTCTATCGACGGCGGAGCCGCTTGGAATTTCGCTTAGTAAAGCGATGGAAACCGAGCCAAAGGTAAAATCAACTCCATCCTGAGTGGTGGATCGGACTTCGAATATAGAGTTTTCAGTGGCGCCCTCACCATCAGAGTCAAAGGCGTCCTTAGGAGGTTCGGGCTTACTGTCTGAGCTGCCAATCCCACTATATTTATTGTCACTGCTTTTACCGAAAGATGGCTGGACCGGTCGCTCTTCGGAACAGCCGAAGAGGACCCAAAGGGTGCCTGCAATCACTAGGTATTGAGAAAGCTTCTTCAAAGGGTGACGCTCCAAGTATTGGGATAGCTCAAGGTCTATTTTCGGCTGTTTGGAAGCGAATGTTGACCCTAGGCAGAAAATTCTCTTGAATACCTATAAATTCAATGACTTATATAGAAGAAAACCGGCGATTAAAACCCGCCGTAACCGAATGTCGTGAGGTCGCTTTGCGGAATGGTGCCATCTCCTGAAGCGAAGGTCTGCCTTTTGACAACTCTGGCCTCGAGAACGGATCTTAGCTCTGGCGCCCGTGAGCCGACCAAGGGCAAGGTCCCCATGGTCCCTGCTGTAAAAAAATTGGCCTGCTTCGGAAAGCAGGCCTGAAAACCAAGAGATCAAACCTCAAACAGAAATTTTATCCGTTAAGAGGATCCCCACAAAAAAAGATCCCAGCTTTAAATAAAGCTGATGATTTTCAATATTGTGAGGACGAACCTTCATTTAAAGGAAGGGACAGCTCATTGTCAATTTAAAATCTCAGAGAATCTTAGTGTCACTCACTCGCTTGGTCTTCTTCATCCTTCAGGCTGGGATCGCTGCGCAGCCGTCTGGCCACATTCATTGCAATGAGAGTTCGGACCAGCTGGGTCGGATTAAAAATGATCGTTACTCTTTCCCCGCTTTTCTTCAGTTCGAGGATTCCCGCTTTCGCTCCCTCTTCAAAAGCGGCAGGGTCGGGTTTGACTTTTGTGTGTTTTTCAAAAGAATTTATGAGCAGGGCATAATCGACGCTGTTTACCTTTTGTATATCACCGTCAGTCTTTCGTATGTAGTCACGGAGCGCAAACAGGACCTTGCGATAGCGAAAGGGAATTTCCGCCTGAAGGAGCTTTTTGTTTTTGCCAGCCTTGGCCGATCGAATAAAGTCGGCATACCAACGCAGCCTCGGTAGGTTGTTGGCCGCCAGCATTGCCTTATCGGTATCCGGATTTTTTTCCACTTTCACCATACCGAGATTTTGAAAAACCCCAAAAATCGAGTCGATCATTTCCCGGCCATAGCCCAGACACTTATTGATACTTTCCAGCAGTGGCTCAATCATGACGACGTCCTTGCCATCCACCTTCTTCATTAGAAAGGGCGCCAGTTCACAAGCCGTATCGCAAATTTGCAGAGAGATCCCAAGCCGGGTGGTCATCCTATCCAAAAGCGCCGTTCTCTCGTCCTGAAGCTGGGCTATCTGATCATTGGACTGGCCGATGCGATGCGAAAACTCTTTCAGGACAAGCTGTATCCAGGACGGGAGGTGGGCCAGCGGATCCTGGCCCGGGTGCCGCTCGATGATTTGGCCCTGTACATCGGTTCTGGCACGGGCTGAAGCCAAGCGCTTGCCACTATTGAAAAAGCTAAGCAGACCGACGATCTCACCGGGATTCTGCAGGGTGAGTAAAATTTCGCCTTGGGGGGTTTTTTTGACAATTTCCACCTGGCCCTCTTGAATCAGAAGCAAGGCATCGCCCGCATCATTTTGTTTGAAAATAATGTCGCCAGCCTGAAAGCGTTTCAAGGTTTCCATACACGACCCTCGTCTCTAATCCCTTTATCATAGCAGAAGCTTAACCCACCGTAGATACTGAACCAAATTATTAGCGAATAATGATTCACAACTCCATTGGGGTAAGCTTTTTAAGGCGTAGGGTCGCTCGGCCTTTGAGTTGAAGCTGGACAAACTTGGGAGGAGAGGCGGAAAGTGTTGAAAGTCGCGCCGGGAAGCCCCGCGCTTAGAACCCCACGAGGAGTTCTTTCCAGGCGGGCGAATTTAAGTTATGAAAAGTAAGTCGTGATGAAATCACAGCATCAAAGGAATGAGGAGCAGTATGAAATATCGTCGTCTGGGTCGCTCGGGTCTGCAGTTGAGCGAATTCTCATTTGGCTCTTGGGTAACCTTTCATAATCAGGCGGGCCTCGATAGCGCCAAGGACATGATGGTTACTGCTTATGAAGCCGGTATTAACTTTTTTGATAACGCCGAAGTCTATGCAGAGGGCCAGTCGGAAGTCATCATGGGCCG
>CAXSGP010000002.1:0-24027 GCA_964236955.1 uncultured Oligoflexus sp.
AGTTATAGGGTATTTAAAATTAAAATCTTCACTTATCCGCCTCAATAGCAAAGCTGGCAAACAAAAATTTTGATGATTCGTGCAATCTAAGCAACCAGCGATTGTCTCTCTGGTTAGCAGCGAGCAATTCCACCTTAACCCGAGCGCAACATGTCCCCCAAGCTTATGATTTCATGGCACTTTGCATTTCTATTGAGCGTTAGCGGCAGCTTCACGGCCTGCACGTCTTCTAAAAAAAGCCATAATCCTCCAGCCGCAACACCGGATAAATGGACCATACCATCGCCCTTACCAACGCTCCCAAAGCCAACGCCCAATCCAATCACGACGCCCGCTCCTGGCCCAACAGGGGCAACAGAAACCCCTGGAAGCACGTCGACAGGAACGTATAGCTCGACGCCACCACCCAGTCTAATAGGAAACTGGCAGTCCTCGCTTAACGATTATAATTATGCCGGTGATGTCACCTACTCTATTAAGCCAGATGGAAAGGTTTTGATCAGTCTGCTGATTTACGGCAAAGGCAAGAATCGTCTTCAAGCTGAGCGCCGAGCATTCACTGCAACCTTCAATAACTCACGTCACCTGATGAAACTGATACACGTAAAAGGAACTTGCGCTTCGAAAAGTTTGGAGACTGTCATCAATTACGTGTCCTATCCCACTGAAACCGATGCGATCCATTTTAACGAACTCTACAGTAGCAACAGTCTGAGGTTGCACCTTATCAAGGGTGGCCTGACTCGTGATGTACACACGGTTCAAGATATTCGCGGCCATACTATTGAGGAAGGCTGCTTCTCGGACGGCCGTTTGGATCAATTCGTTCCTGTTGCAACAAGAGGTCAATCATGAGATTACAAAATATACTATTCCTTGCCACCGTCTTCAGCTTAGCCATAGGATGTCATTCTACAGACCAGGGTAGCGGCCTCAACATTATACGGGGCCGCCAACTCGATGCGAATGGTCCCGCCGCCAGCAATATCGTTGGGCTAAGCGATGATGGAAAGTTCATTTTTTGCACGGGCAGTATTATAGCCGAGGATGTGGTCGTTACCGCTGCACACTGTGTACGCGACAAATCAAATCTAAAGGTTGTCTTTGGGCAACCCAAAGCTCTGGTCGATACGATCGATGTTGTGTCGATAGAGACTTATAAACCTTATAAGGATGCAGCATTTCCTAACTTTGACATCGCCTGGCTCAGACTCAAAAGAAAAATCCCAGCAGGTTTCCAAGCAATGGAGATTTTGCGTGATCCAAGCAGTCTGGCGCGGGCCTCGGGTTACCAAATCGCTGGTTATGGCATTGAAAAAACCGATTGCCTGACGGATGACTGCAACGGCAAATTACTGGAGGCCGATACATCTCTTCAAAGCTATCACGATACGCCTCGCTTGATGAGTTTGCTCGTATTTAAGGGTGCTGCTTTGCTTGGTTTTGGCGCCTCTTGTAACGGCGATTCCGGTGGTCCTGCTTATGCAAAGATTGCCGATCGCTGGTATTTGATCGGCGTAACCAATGGCGCCACGGCTTATCTCAATCCCGATAGCTTTGTGAATCCTTCGCAATCCTGTGAGGAGGGAAGCGACACCTACACCTTTATGGGCGATTACATCAACTGGCTGGAAAAACGCAGTGAGCACGCCCTCATTCAGAAAGCGGAGATCAACCCTGACCGCGCTGAACCAGCCTTCCTTACCAAAGGCGAGCAAAAACCCGGCGATTTTGCAGAACCAACCACCTGGGCAGAATGGGTGAAGTATCCTTATCACAATACCCAGGCTTGGAACACGGTCAACGACCTTCTATCCACCCTCTATGTAAGCCGTCGCCATGAACTTCCCAGTAGCGATCTCATTAAGATTTTTGAAGATCCTGGATTTTCTCAGTCGCAGGCTGACCAAATGAAAACCTTAAACTTTGGGATCAGTGACACGACACGCCTGCGTTATCAGGACCAATCCCTAGATCTGCATCCCCTGGCCACTTGGACCAACCTAGAATCGTTAACTCTGAATGACGATGCAGCTCCTTCATTCGCTGATTTGGACAGCCTCACTGCTCTAAAATCTCTGACATTGGCGCCATCCCATAAAGCCCATGAAAAGCCATTGGATCTCAAACCATTGCAAGAAATCGGCAGACGTCTGACTTTTTTGGAGCTTCGCAATTATTCGGCTGCGGAATTGCAAACGCTGGCAAACGTCGCGCTGCCACTGCTCTCAACTCTTAATATGTCCGCTAATGCCGGCGATGAAAATCTGACGGTTGACCTGAGTTCTGTTAAAAGCCTTGAAAATTTGACGGTCATGCAATGGGAAAATTCCTCAAAACTGATTCTGCCTGGTGAATTAGCTCTTAAGAAATTAACCATCCAGCATCGTCACCGATCTGATTTGCATTGGCTCGATTTAGCTCATATCAAATCTATTCAAACACTAAAAATCGCCCGTGAAGTGCTGAGCAGCCCCACGGTCTTGAAGTTATTTCAGAACAAGGGCATCGAAGACTTAAACGTATCCGATAATGGTCTAACAGCCAACGAGTTTCCATTGAGGGCTTTTGCCACGGTTAAGACAGCAAAACTCGATGGCAACCAATTCACTGAATCCGGATTTTTGAAGAATTTGCCAGCCCTTAAAAAAGTCGATATGCGCTCCAACCCCCTCACCTTAGCAGATTGCCCAGCCGATGTTTCCTGTCGATTCGATAGAATTTTAAATCCACAAAATCTTGTCGATTATTGCCTGAATACTGTTCCAATCGCCGGTGAAGTCCCGGATAACGCCTATAGCTATGCCTATACGATAAAGATGCTGTTTTCGAGTCAAAATCTTGAATCCACGACCTATAGTGATGAAAGCTGCGGCATTCTAGCTCAATTTCTGGCTCAGACGGATTCACTCTCTCTGCAGGGGGAATTGATTGCCTTTATCCTAAAATCGGAAAGTCTTGACGCTTCGCTCCTGGGCACCCTTAAACATTTGAAGAAACTAGATATCAATCTCTCGTCCGTCATCCATAGCAACAGTCTGGGGGAACTTTCATCATTAGGTAAAATTTCTCTCAATGCCGTTCAATTGAACGCGACTGATTTCTTTCAAAAACTTCCGGCACTCAAAAAGATCTACTATAATAACCTACCGATGACTACATTAGAGCCACTTTCCAGTCCGACTGTTGAGGAGATTTATGCTTATAATTTTGGACCCATGCTTTTCCTCGATGAGGGTAAATTGGAAACCATCGGTGAAGGCGCGGCACTGCCAGCACTCCGTGAACTCAACCTCAACGGAAACCCGCTAAAGGATCTTAAGGGTCTGGAGCAGTTGAAGCATCTTGAAACACTCCAAATCGCCGGTACCCATGGGCTCGATCTCTCTCCGCTTTCGACTTTGGTGGGCACGTCCGTGTTCCTGGGCGACGGCTACAGCATTGAAAGCTGCCCGGTTTTACAAGGCATCTGCTTTAGCGGAGAAAACTCGAAAAAAGGGTCGGCGTTTGGTTCCGACGCCGAGAACTCCGACAGCTCTACCTGGTATTCTGGCCAAACCATTCCAGGCCTCGGCAAGACTATTCGAAACTAATTGCCTGGAGCTTGGCCTGGGCAAAACAGCAATGCATAATACCGACGAGTATGGGAAAATCTAAACTAGGGGGCCATAGTGCGGCCCCTTTTCAAATTAGAATATACTTTAATGGGTATGGCATTGCGAAGTGAGTATCGAAACTTATTGCTGATAGTATGGAAGTACTGAAAATGACGGTTTAATGTATCGTTTTTATTTTAAGTCAAGGGCATTGGCCGCCACTCAATTAAAGAACGATACAGGCTTTCTCGGACGGATCAGAATTCAAAACCCCGTTGTCTGCTGTTACGTAAAAACAAGCTCTTTGGCCTTGTGCAGGCCATGACTCCATATTGGTATCATTTATTATCATTTTAGGATTTGCGAAATCTTCATCGCTATCGGGCAGACTGTCGATTTCTCTGGCTTGCTTTCCGTCAGTATAAAAGACGTGATAAACGGCGACTCCGGATTGAGATGACCAACTCAGTTGCAGATTACTTCCCTCACTACTATCTAAGGCAGGCTGATTTTGTGATCCACCATCCCTTAAAGGCCTTGTATCGGCACATCCAATCCAGACCAAAGATAGGCTGAACAGAATGCTTTGGATTAAGGGTCTAGACATACTGGCTCCTGCAGACGTAAAACAATTTATTTGTTCTTTTGGACTTTGACACCATACGGCTTGCTTGGCTTAACATTGGTATTATTGGGTTTACCACCGGGTGCAGGCGTAGCGGGAGTCGCAGCCCCATCCGGAGCCGGGGTCCCTTCTGGACTTGGTGGGGTTGTAGGGTCTGCTGGCGGAGCCTCAGGATCATTTACTAAAATAACGTCCGAGCAGGAAAAATACCTGGACGCGCCTTCGTCACCCATAACCTGGATGATTTGCAGAGTACATGCCGTACAGGTGATGTTTGGCAAGGTAATCGATTCACTGTAAAAATGTCCCGGGGTCCCACTTGATATCGGGGTATTTTTATCGTCGGTTCTGTGGGAAATGAGAACGTGAGCTTCAAAATTTGCATCGTCTTTTTCTGAAAGACTAATAATGAAAAAGCCGGGGTGATCGATGGTTTCTTCCCATTCAACGGTTTGAGTTGACCCTGCTTTATAGGTTACCGGGGTGCTCGTCCTCGGCAGCCCACCACAGGGCCCTGTCTTTAAACCGGTTGAATCATTTCGTGGCGGAAAATGGGATGCTGGAGTGGATGTATCGCTAGAAGTTTTTATTTTTAATCGGGTATGCCCAAAAGCCGGAACCGCAACCAACCACAAAACTACCAAGGTATATTTATATTTCATTGTTCAACCTCAATTCTTATTCTGACAAGGCAACGCCTGATCGCCGCTAGGAAACACAGCCCCACAGGTCTTGGCCAAACCCAACTGAAACGTCTCAATATTCGCACCGGTCATTTCCACTTCACTCAAGTCGGCGCCTTCCAGCAAAGTCCCTGTGGAAAGATCAGCTCTTACTAAAATCGCGCCCTTCAAATTGGCCCCACGCAAATCGGCTCGCGTGAAGTCGGCTCCGCGAAGATTCGCTCCGTGAAGATCGGCTCCGCGAAGATCGGCATAAGAAAGTTCGGCCCGGTAGAGGTTGCAGCCTGGACAGGCCTTGTGCTTACGCAAATAGGCTTCAGCCTCGCCGCTGGTTTTAAACTCTAGATTTTGCGAAGAGGTCGTGAAACAGGAGCTGAGCAGGGACAGGGAAACGCCCAAGGAAAGGAACGAACGCATAGAAAAACCCTCCTTCGACATCTTTTCGGTCGTACGGAAGGTAATCTTTAGGAAATGACCAGACTTAAGCCGCCTGGCTCAAAAACTTAATGTTTTCAGGATCATCGAGAAAGCATTTGCCAAGCCTTTGCTTTTTATCAAGTTCCTTGAGAATGATTGCAATGGGAATTCGATAGAATTGAATTTGATACATGATCTCTTGAGTTTCGTAATAATGAGCCTTGAGGAGATTATAAACATAGCCTAGTTCCTGAGAGCCCTCTTCGTTCAACTCGTCACTGAACTCTTCCTGAACCGTTACCGCTCGATTCATTTTTTCCAGAAGTTCGTCCATGTTCAAGGGTTTAGAAACGATATTGCAACCACCCAGCTGAAAAACTTTGCGAACGATCTCGGGATCAATATTTCCCGATATAAACACGATGGGGATCTGTTTGAACTTCTTTTTCAGTTCTTCCGCAAACACTAAACCATCCATATGCGGCATGCGAATATCGGATAGCAATATGTCGTAGGTCCTGTGAATAAGCATCTGCAAAGCTGCAAAGGGATCAGGTGCATAGTCAACATGGTAATGTCCGCTGAGCGCCGCCTGCAGAATGGCAAAGATGTCATAATTATCATCAACGACGAGACAGGTTTTCATTGCCTTGCCCTAGCCTAGGTGGAATCAAACGATTTGATGAAGGGTCCTTCCCAACTATCAGTATAATTGAGGCTGAACTTGACAGCTCCACGTAAATCATTGAATCTAAAAGATAATATATCGCTATTTAAAAGCATCTAAAATATGTTCCATTAAAAAAGCCGCCCCACTCGCTCCACCTGGACAGTTGAGACAAAGCTGTCTATAAAATTTAGCCAGATATTGGCCCAACGATTGCAGCCAGAGGAGCACATATGGCTAACGCGAACATTCACCTCGAGGACAGCTGGAAGAATCTCTTGCTAGAGGAATTCGATAAATCCTATATGAAAGAGCTGAGCGCCTTCATAAGACAAGAAATTGCCTCAGGTAAAACAATTTACCCCAGAGGCACCGAGTATTTTCAGGCCCTCAATTCCACCGGTTTTGCTAAAGTGTCCGTGGTGATTCTAGGTCAGGATCCCTATCATGGTCCTGGTCAGGCTCACGGACTCTGTTTTTCCGTACGCCCCGGCGTTCGCATACCACCGTCTCTGCTCAACATATTTAAGGAGCTTGAAACGGATATTGAAGGTTTTAAACGCCCCAATCATGGCTACCTTCAATCCTGGGCCGATCAGGGTGTACTTCTGTTAAACAATGTCCTTACGGTTGAAGACGGGAAAGCTGGATCACACCACAATCGCGGCTGGGAACAATTCACCAGCGCCATAGTTGATCACCTCAACCGAGAACGCAAAAACCTCGTCTTTTTGCTTTGGGGAAGCCCGGCACAGAAAAAAGGAGCAAGTGTTGATTCCAGCCGTCACTTAGTATTGCAAGCTCCGCACCCTTCGCCCCTATCCGCACATCGCGGCTTTTTGGGATGCCATCATTTCTCGCAAGCCAATGAGTACTTAGCCAATCATGGGCGCTCTCCAATTGACTGGAAACTGCCGACACTTTCCCAAGCAAAGGATCTCTATGCAGAAGAAGCCAATGTCCAAGCGTGAAAATCCATTTATCAATATCGCCTTCAGTGTGGCGATACCGGCCTTCATCCTTTCCAAGATGAGTGCACCAGACCGGCTGGGCCCTGTGTACGCACTCGTCGTCGCGCTTGCCTTTCCGATTACTTATGCCGTTTATGATATCTATAAAAAAAGAAAACTGGGATTTATTCCCGCTCTTGGTTTTATTAGCACGCTACTGACGGGTATCTTTGCGCTTTATGAGTTGCCCGTGCAATGGATTGCCATCAAGGAGGCATCCATTCCGTCGATTATAGGCCTTGGTATTCTTCTATCTATGAAAACGTCTTCGCCTCTCGTCCAGGAACTCCTCTATAACGAAAACGTTATCAATGTCGATCTCGTCGATCGAAAGCTGGAAACTGACAATCATCGCAGCGAGTTCAAAAAACTTATGCGCGATGCTTCCATCGTTTTGTCACTGTCTTTCCTACTCTCGGCGATACTCAACTACGCGCTGGCCCACATCGTCTTAAAATCAAAGCCTGGAACGCCTGAATTTGTTGAAGAACTCGGCCGAATGCACTTTTTAAGCTGGCCGGTTATTGTCGTACCGTCGACTCTGATACTCTTCTTTGCGCTTTGGCGCTTGCTAAAAGGGCTCGAAAAACTCACGGGTCTTGCCCAAGACGAAATCCTAAATACTCAAGCAAAAAAATAGATTTTTTCCACCCCAAGTTCTCCTTGACCAGGGCACTTCCTTTCTATTATTCAAGTCAGCCGATCACAGGCTGAAGGCCAATCCTTCAGCCATGACACATGGAAAGAGCGAAAAAGACTCACACATTTCATCCAAATAATTTTTTTCCGGAACTCCAAAAAAGCAGTTCTCGCTAAGTACATCACTTGCTTAGAGATTTATTTCTCGGCGACTTAGTGTTTGAAAAAAAATGAGTCGATTTAACTTCGATGTAAATTCAAATTATTTGATTGGGGATAACTTATTTTTAGAAGGGTCGCTTTAGTCTTCAAGTGCCTAGCCTCTTTTATTTTTCCGATGAAATGTCAAAATTTATACAGGCGCACCCACCATATTTAGCGGTTGACACTCCGAAGCCACACTATATATGCTGATTTTTAACCGGCTTTGCTTTCTCTTTAACATCAAGAGATTGAGCGTCTGCAGCAAAACCGTTCTTTACCATGTCTCTTACGGCCCAAGATAAAATGAGTCGTTTTACTAGTGAGTGACGGGCTAAAGTTTATGTTTGGGTCTGTCGGGAAATGAGGATGGCATGGTGCAAGGCAGAAATAAAGCGGAGTTTATTCCCCATAAATGTGCAATTATTTGCTGAATTAATGCAGCCATCACCATATCCGGACAGACAGTTGTCAATCGAGCAGCAAAGAATGTCGTATTGTCTGAATTCAATAAGATGGCAGATTGTTGGGTAAGCGAGGTACGTGGGCACGCCTGATAAGATTCTGAGTTGGATGGAAATTGATGCGCAGAAGACTTGGCATAATCGTGCAAGACCTCACTTTTTGGCTATAACCCGCGCTGGAGCTAAGGAAGAATTTACTTAGCGATTTACCTTGAAGTTCTCTGCTTTTTATTTAGAATTCCATACATTAGCAAATATTTAAATCGACGTAAATGACTCGCGGCCTTGTCACTTTAAGATTTGAAATGTAATTTTCTTGTCTCTGGCATCTGCATGTCTCAATACAAATGCCCTTGAGTTTCGATCACTGTGAATGGCAGATCCCTGCCCTCGCTTTTGCGAAACAAACTATTATTTTCTCCCAGTAGTTAAGAAGCGAGGAATGCCCATGAGTCTTCACACCAACAGCAACTCTTCCAACAGTTCCGACTTTGCTGTCGACTCGAATGAAAAACGTCTTTTTGTTAAAAAGCGTAGTGGAGATAGCATTCCTCTGGATTCTGACAAGCTGCTGGAAGCGATCAGTTCGCTAAGCTATGGGCTGCACGAAGTCAAACCAAAGGCTATTCTCGAGAAAGTGGTCAACGGGCTCTATGACGGTGTGACGACTGAAGAGATTGACAATCTCGTGATTCAAACGACAGCGATGATGATTACGGACGAACCGGAATATTCAAAACTCGCTGCGCGTCAACTCCATCACTTCATTCGCGATGAACTTGTAAAGCTCGACGTGCATAGCTTTGCTGATTCGGTGAAATACGGCGTAAAAGTCGGCATCCTCTCCGATGAGATCGGTCGATTTGTTGGCGCTCATGCCAGCGCCTTAAATGAAGCCATTGATCATAGACGTTCCGAGCTTTTTGAGTATTTCGGACTCCGCACCGTTTATGACCGCTACCTCTTAAAAGATCCCAAGGCGCGCTTCGTCTTTGAAGCACCCCAGTACTTTTTTATGCGTGTCGCCTGTGGATTATCGCAATCGGTTGAAGAAGCGATTGAATTCTACGACCTGATCTCGTCCTTTGAATATATGCCAAGCACACCGACTCTCTTCAACTCGGCGACACGTCGTCCGCAGATGTCGTCTTGTTACCTCCTGGATTCACCTGAAGATAGCCTTGAGTCTATATATGATCGATACAAAGACATCGCTCTCCTGTCCAAGTTTGCTGGCGGCATAGGCTTTGCTTATCACCGCGTCCGCTCACGCGGATCTTTGATCAAAGGGACCAACGGCAAATCGAATGGCATCATCCCCTTCTTGAAGACTTTGGATTCTTCGGTATCGGCAGTCAACCAAGGCGGCAAGCGCAAAGGTGCGGCCTGTATCTACCTTGAGACATGGCACGCCGACATTCTCGACTTTCTACAGCTCCGTGAAAATACTGGCGATGAGTCGCGCCGCACCCATAATCTTAACCTGGCCAACTGGATTCCTGACCTCTTTATGAAAAGAGTGGAGGTCGACGGCCCATGGTCTCTCTTTGATCCATCAAAGGTTCCGCATCTTCCCGATCTGTTCGGGCCTGAATTTGAAGCCGCTTATACCGCCGCTGAGCGTGAAGGATTGGCTGAAACTCAGCTCAGCGCCCGCGAACTCTATGGCGCTATGATGAAGGCCCTTGCTCAAACCGGCAACGGTTGGATGACGTTCAAGGATGCTTCCAATCAAAAATGCAACCAGACTGGTAAAAACCCCGGCAATGTGGTTCACCTTTCCAATCTTTGCACTGAAATCATCGAGGTGACATCGAGCGCGGAAACGGCGGTCTGCAACCTCGGTTCCATCAACCTTGGCAATCATGTCGAAGGCAGGACCTTCAACTTCGATAAGCTTCGCAACAATGTGCGAATGGCGGTGAAATATCTGGACCGCGTAATCGATATCAATTTCTATCCGATAGGCACAGCTGGCGATTCCAATGCCCGCTGGCGTCCTGTCGGACTCGGTCTCATGGGACTTCAGGATGTTTTCTTTAAAATGCGTATTGCCTTTGACTCGGCTGAAGCCAAATTGATTTCCCAGCAGATTCAGGAGGAGACCTATTACGCGGCTCTTCAAGCCTCCTGTGAATTGGCGAAGGCTAATGGCCCACACACTTCATTTGCTGAAACCCGTGCGGCCGATGGCCAACTTCAATACGACCTTTGGCATATTCAACCCGCGCAAACCGATCGTTGGAATGCCTTGAAAGCTGACATCAAAAAACATGGCCTGCGCAACTCGCTCCTCCTTGCGATCGCACCGACTGCCACCATCGCCTCGATCTGCGGCGCCTATGAGTGCATCGAACCACAGGTTTCCAACCTCTTCAAAAGAGAGACCCTGTCGGGCGAATTCATACAGGTGAATACTTATCTGGCTCGCGAGCTGAAAGCTCTGGGCCTTTGGAACGACAACGTTAAGAATCAGATCAAAGTCGCAGAGGGCTCGGTCCAGACGGTTGAGGAAATCCCAGCCGACATTCGTAATATCTATCGCACCGCCTGGGAGTTACCTCAGAAGGTTCTCATTGATATGGCTGCCGATCGTGGCGCTTACATTGATCAAAGTCAGTCTTTGAATCTCTTTATCGAGAGTCCAACGATCGGCAAACTTTCCTCCATGTATAACTATGCTTGGAAAAAGGGTTTAAAGACCACATATTATCTGCGCTCTAGACCCGCCACCCGTATCAACAAGACAACGATACAGGCAGCTGCTGTACCGGTCATCGAAGCAATCGCGTGTTCCTTGGAAAATCCGGACGCTTGCGAAGCCTGTCAGTAAGAATTGAAAAATGCAGCTCTTTCGTTCGGTGTTTGAGAATTGTTTTTTTTGGAGATGCGCGACCTATGCTACTTGATCACGGGATGGATCTTACTTTACGGCCGATGAAATACCCGGCCTTTTACGATATGTATAAATCAGCTATCAAAAACACCTGGACCGTTGAAGAAGTCGATTTCACCACCGATGTCTCGGATCTACGCGATAAGCTGACACCGGCGGAATCCCATCTGATCAAACGCTTGGTTGCCTTTTTTGCCACTGGCGATTCCATCGTTGCGAACAACCTGGTCCTCAATCTCTACAAGCATATCAATTCGCCTGAAGCACGGATGTACCTTTCTCGTCAGCTCTACGAGGAGGCCCTGCATGTGCAGTTTTACCTTACTCTACTCGACAGCTACCTGCCCAATGATGAGGAGCGCATCGCAGCCTTCGCGGCGATTGAAAATATTCCCTCTATCCGGCAGAAGGGTGAGTTTTGTTTTCGCTGGATGGATTCCATCAATAATTTGGATAAGCTCGTGACCCGGGAGGACAGAAAACGTTTTCTTCTGAACCTGATCTGCTTTGCGACGTGTATCGAAGGTCTCTTCTTTTTTGCTGCCTTTGCTTACGTCTATTTTTTGAGGTCAAAAGGCCTTTTACATGGACTTGCTTCTGGTACCAACTGGGTCTTCCGTGATGAAAGCTGTCACATGAATTTTGCACTCGAAGTCATCGACCAGGTTCGCCGTGAAGAGCCTTCGCTCTTTGATGACGATCTTCACAAGGACATCATAAAAATGATGGACGAAGCAGTCGAATGCGAGATGAACTTCTCACGGGATGTCTTAGGTCAGGGAATTGCGGGGCTTTCTGAGAGGGACATGCGTTCCTATCTCGAATATGTTGCCGATCAGCGCCTGAGCACACTGGGTGTCAACCCAGTCTATCATTCGAAAAACCCCTTTTCCTTTATGGAACTTCAAGACGTTCAGGAGCTCACCAATTTCTTTGAGCGTCGCGTCGTGGCCTACCAAATGGGTGTTTCTGGGGAGGTTAGCTTTAACGAAGACTTCTAAGGTACTGAAGGGCATACTAAATTAGGAAGGGAGTGGTTGATAGCCGCTCCCTTTTGTATCTTGGCTCCGCGTCGACCCACCCCTTGCGTTTAGAAGTAGAGATGCTCATGCCATCCGTAATTTTCATAGCAGCCGTTCTCTTGACCGGCGTCAAGCCCATCGCTAGCTGTCCGCGTCCTCATCTCATCAATATCGACCTCAATTTCGCTATCGATCGCGGGGTTTTCAAGCGCACTTTTTTAAAATGTCGGCGGCAGTATAAAAAAAGCCCCTGCCTGGTGAAACTTGTTCAACCAGAAAAGGGCGCTTTTCATGCTATTTGTGGTGAGGTCCAGGCCGGACTGATCGGAGGCCTAAGTCCCGATGCCAAGTTAGAGGATGTCCCGCAGGTAACGGTACTTGAAATCAACTGCTCGGCTGAGAACTTCACTCGTAACCTGGCCGCTGATTGGGCCCTTTACCAATCCTATCCCATCGTCGCGATCACCCCGTCTGGTTTTTGTGGGGGCTTGGATTGAGACGGAAATCGCTCACTTGGCCAAACTGTCTGGCTATTTAGAGGATCAAAGCCTTAGCTGAGAAAAAAACGATTTCATTTTGCATTTATTTACAGGTAACAGCTGCCTGCATCGGCGTATAGAGGGAGTAAGTGATTCCCGCGATCAGACCTTGCAGAAAACTCTTTTCGGACGTGAAAGTTTCCATCTTCTTATCGCCACACATTCCTTTTAGATTCACCGGATCACTGAATTCGACCAAACCAAATATTCCATCATGATGCCATTTTTCGGAATTCGCCTGTTCCGTATAGGTATCATTTTCGGAAAATTGGATTGTCGAACAAGCACCCAAAGCCGTGGATAAAGCAAGAAGCACGTTTATACGCATAAGTATTTCCAATGAAAATGAGAGGCCTGTTAGCTGCACCAGACTTTGGCTGTGCGGGGAGCGTATATCCCTAAGGTAATGAGCCCTAAAAACCCATCCAGAAAGGTATTTTGCGTCTGTAACTGAGTCGGGGGTTTGTCCTTACATACCGTTTTGATATTGACGACTCGAGCATCGGGGGCCAAGCCAAAAACAAAGAAATTCTGCCTCTGTATAAAATCGGGTTCGCTCACCTTGACTGGCCCTCCATCGCGTGTTGCGGTAACGGTGTTGCAACCCGCACCGAGAATGAACAACGATGCGAGCAGGAGCTTCGTAGACAGCATTTGAACCTCACAATGGACTAAGTCCTTATAATGGTGGCGTACCTATAAAAGCTTGTAAAGACTTATCTCGTTGATGGCTCCTGCCCCTCCAAAAAACCAACACATGAAATTTTATAAAAAAAGGATGTTGGAGGGAGCTTAATTCCCCTTCCACGACAGACTTTGCAACATGTTCAAAGGGAGCAGGGGCGAAGCTCCTTCGACAAAGGATGAAAGGCGCTCGGGGAATCGTACATATTATAAATAATTCAATAATTACTACGTATTAAACAATGCCTAAAGCAGCTTTAATTAGGCGTCCCAAGCCGCAGCTGCTATAGCCAAAAGAGAAGCAGTGAAATCCGCACATCGGTAGGAGGAATTATGACCAAGGTACCATCCCAATCTCCAGCCCATCCTTGGATGCAAGGCGAATGGCCTGAATTTGATACGTTAACAGAGGATCTCTCTGTCGATGTCCTAGTGATAGGTGCTGGCATCGCTGGCCTCACGACGGCGTATCTATTGGCAAAGGATGGCCGCGAGGTTGCCGTCATCGACGCTTCCCAGCCAGGCGCCGGGGAAACAGGCAATACGTCAGCGCACCTGTCGTCGGCCCTGGATGAATACTTTCATAAGCTGGAAGAATTGTTTGGCGAAGATGGAGCGCTTCTGGCTGCAAAATCCCATCGATCGGCAATCAACGCCATCGAAGCGATCTGTGCGGAGGAGCATATCGAATGCCAGTTTGAACGCGTGAATGGTTTGCTCTTTGCTTCGAAAGCGGCCGACGATGATTTGATCAGTAAAGAATTTGATGCCGCTCGACGCGCTGGCTTCGAGGATCTTGATATGGGGGCGAAAGTTCCCTTCGCTGGCTTTGCCGATGCGCTCTCGCTTAACTTTCCCGGCCAGGCCCAGATTCAACCTATACTCTACCTCCAAGGCCTCGCGCGGGCCTTGAAAAATTTGGGCATAAAAATCTATACACGGTGTGAGGCCATCGACATCGGACGCGAAAAACCTATCAAGGTTCGCACGCAGCAGGGACCGACCATCACCGCACAACGCGTCGTGGTCGCCACCAATACTCCCATGAATGACCGCTTTAAAATACATAGCAAGCAAGCCCCCTACCGTACCTATGTCCTTGGCTTTGAAATTGAAAGAAGATCGGTCCCTAAAGCTCTTTATTGGGACACCGAGGATCCTTACCACTATATTAGGACCCATGATTTAAACGATCATCAGTCGCTCCTTATTGTCGGCGGTGAGGATCATAAAGTTGGTCAAGAGGAAAATCCCGAGTCCCGCTGGTCCAAGCTGGAAACATGGACCCGCAGAAATATCCCTCAAGCAGGGCGCATCCTGAAGCGATGGTCCGGCCAGGTGAATGAACCTGTCGATGGCTTAGCCTTTATAGGCCGCAATCCGGGCGACACTGACGTTTTTATCGCGACTGGTGATTCAGGGCACGGTTTGACCCATGGGACGATTGCTGGCCTTATCCTCAGCGACCTTATAAATGAGATTCCCAACCCCTGGGAAAGCCTCTATTCGCCATCCCGCGTCAACTTGCATGCAGGAGCCATGAAGGAGTTTTTTAAGGAAAACCTTAACGTTGCCCTGCAGTACAAAGATTATTTCTCTCCCGGTGATGTCGCAAGTCTTGATGAACTGGCGATGGGCGAGGGTGCGATTATGCGCCGGGGCCTGAGAAAAATAGCGGCCTACCGCGATCATAATAACCAGCTGCATTGCTGCTCTGCCGTATGCCCACATCTCGGCGGCCTGGTGCACTGGAATAAGGCGGAGAAGACTTGGGACTGTCCCTGCCATGGCTCCCGCTTCACGACGACGGGAGCGGTCATCAATGGCCCCGCCACCTGCGACCTTAAGCCTGCCTTCAAAGATAGCGGCAGGGTTGTCTAAGTCGAACCCAAAAAAGCCAGGATCACGCGATCCTGGATTATCCTATTTTATGCATTGAAACATTATCATTGGCCAATGCCTAGATCTTCACACCCTGATTCGTCTGGATGCGTTTGACGATATCGGAAGTCGATAGACCGGCGACAAAGGGAATACGCTCGACTTTTCCGCCCGCTTCCATAACTGTATCAGCACCGATGATCTGATGAATTTCATAGTCGGAACCCTTCGCTAAAACGTCGGGCATCAATTCCCTGATGATATGTGCGGGCGTATCCTCGTCGAATGCTACGACATAGTCCACGGCCTCGAGAGCAGCAAGCAGGCGCATGCGTTCAGCGAGCGGCACGATAGGACGCGTATCGCCTTTGAGCCGCCGCGTTGAGGCATCGCTATTCACAGCGATGATCAGAAGATCTCCCTTGCCGCGCGCTTCTTCAAGATAACTGATATGTCCGGCATGCAGCAGATCAAAGCAGCCGTTAGTAAAGACCACCTTTTTTTTCCGCTTACCCATGCGGCCCATCATCTGCTTGAGCTGGCTGAGCTCTTTGATCTTAATCGATGTCGGACGAAAGCCCACATTGCGAGCCTTGTCAGCCAGGGCTTCGATCAATTCCTCACGATAGATGGGCTGGGTACCCCACTTTTCCACAACCCGGCCTGCAGCGGCATTGGCAAAAACCATCGCCTCTGCAAGACTTACTTGAGCCCCCAGCGCCAGGGCCATGATCGAGACCACGGTGTCGCCGGCGCCGGAGACATCAAATACTTCCCTGGCCTTGGCCGGCAGCTGATTGAATTCACCGGTCAAGGAATTGAGCCCTATCATCCCCTCAGGGCCAAGGGTCACCAAAATATTGGCGACCGAATAGTTGCGGGCCAGTGCACTTGCCATTTCTTTGGCAGGCCAGTTGACATTGCTATCCCAGGCCAGAGCTTCGCAGGCTTCTTTGCGGTTAGGCGTGATTAAAGTAGCCCCGGCATACATCGTATAATCTTTGCCCTTGGGATCGATGACCACGGGGACATCCCGGGTCCGGCCGAGCGTGATCAAGCGCTGCATGAACTCTTTGGGGACACCTCCCTTACCATAATCGCTCAGCACCAAGACATCCCATTTTTCGCTCTCCAAATGCTTATAGAGAGCGTCCTGAGTCGCGCTCGAGATTGCCTTGATCTCTTCCCAATCGATGCGCACAAGCTGCTGATGATTCGCTGTGATACGGGTCTTCTTAATAGTCGGCCGATGGGTGTCGACCAAGATGCCGCTGGCATCGATTCCGTCGCCAACAAGAATCTCTTTGAGCTGGCGGCCGGCGGCATCCGGGCCACACACGCCTATCATTAGGGCTGAGCCGCCCGCCAATTGAATATTTCGTGCTACATTCGCGGCACCTCCAGCGGTCACCGAACTGCTCCTAACCAGATGCACAGGAACGGGAGCTTCAGGGGAGATCCGATTGACGACCCCATCGAGATATTCGTCTAAAATCAAATCGCCAACGACGGCAACTCTAACCGATCGAGAATCCCAGGGCAGCTTGATATCGCTCATCATTGTAGTAACCTAACCTACTAATTTATGAGGGAAAATAATCTCTATCCTAGCGCCTCGTGCCGGTCAAGTCAAATAGATGACGCCGCCTGAAGACAACGTCAGTCCTTTGACTCCCATCCTCTTGACCCCCGACGGTATTTTGGCGATGTCAAAGTTTAGATAACGATTCAAGTCTCTTATTTTCTGGCACACGGCTTGCTTAAGTACAGTCTATATAACTCTCACGACTGTAGGTTTCACACGAATGCGCTTTGCCCATGTCGCACGCTGGATCCTTTTGCGCCTAATCTTCATGACTGCCTCAAGTCCTGAGTTAATCGGCGCGCCCCGCTATAGTCAAACGGTCATTAGCTTTCCTGAAGAGCGCCCCTTCCAATACTCCTACGAGCCCAAAGAACGGGCCTTGGTCCTTGAATTTCAAAAGACCCACCCCTCTGAACTTGAAGCCCTCTACGCCTACGACGATACGATTATTCGTCGCGTATTGGTCAAGGATCTGGGTGGAATAGGCAGCGAAGTAAAGCTGATCCTGCGCGACGATAAACTCAAGGTCATGGTCAATACCTATCAAGAGCCCTTTCGCATTACCCTCGACTTTTTTGATGCCGACTTTCGCCAATCCCTCGATCCATCCACAGGCTTGCCCGTTGTCGCGGCGGCCAGCGGGACGATTGATGCGGGCGACCCCAAAGGTCAGGATCAGGCCAACTTGAGCGCTTACTCCGCGTCCACGCCTCATTCTCATTCGGCGGTGATGGGTGCCCCAGCCCCTTCCAGCGGCGCCCATCGCCTTGTGATTCCCCAAAACGACAGCAGCATCAAAACCGCACAGGATATGATGGGGCGCATCGCCAGCCTGCCTGAGGGCATCGGCAGCTCTTGGAAGTCCTTTCCCCCCTACATCTATCGCCTGCAAACCGCTGAGCTCAAAACCGGTAAGAATTATGACGTCTGGCTCAAACAAAACACGACCCAAGCCATGAGTTCCCATGAAGCGATGGCCCAGTACGCCGGCCAACTCTATGATTTTGGCCATGAAACCAGAGCTCTTATGGTCTATCAAAAGGTCCTGGCTGAAAACGCCGCTATCTTTGATAAATATGCTGATGCGCTTTGGAAAATGGCTGAAATCCAATTGGGCCAGGGCAACTTCAGTCTGGCCCAAGGCTACTATGAGGCCCTCCAGTCCAAGCATCCCGACAGTCCACTGGCTGGTCTTGCAGCGATTCGAAAACTTGACATTATTGCCATCAAATCCAGTCTAAAGCAAAAAGTCGAAGACTTTGAAGCGATCAAAAACGATCTTAAAAGCATCCGCGTCGCCGCCTCAAACCAAGCTCATATCGCTGTTCGTCAGGCCTTTTGGGGAATCGACAAGGTCCAGATGAAAACCCTTCTAGCCGACTTCATCAATCCACCAAAGGTTGATGCCGAGATCGCCTCGCAGCTTGAAGATGCCCGTAAGGTTGCCGATAGTCCAAGGACATCTTTCCTCATCGACAGCATCCTCCTTGCGCAAAGGATCGAAAACAATGCCTGGACCGCCGAGATCGCAAGCTATTCCGGCAGTTACTTTGAAAGCTACCATGGCAAAGCCACCGAGCCCTATCGCACTCAGCTCCTCAATAAAGCCGAGGCATCGCTTCTGAAGACTATCGATAAGAGTCTGAGCAACCAGCAGTATACCGAGATCGTATCCATTATAGAAAGCCTGCCCGTTTCCTTGCGCGAGCTTAAAAATCGCTCCAACGTGAGCTGGGCGGCCGCGGAAGCCTATCGCCATCTTCAGCAACCGGCATTGGCCGTCCCCTTCTATGAAAAAGCGCTGGCTGCAAGTCAGCTATCGCCCAATCAATTTCGCTCGGCCTTTTGGCTTGAGCAAAGCCTGATCACCAATGCCGGCATGGTGAGCATCAAAGGTCAGGGCACTCAGCAAAAGCTTCAGGGCAAGCTGAAATTTGCAGATCAAAAAGTCTGGGACATTTGGAAAGCGCTGAAAGACGATGAAAAGCGCAAGAGCTTTACAGAAGTCCAGTCCGAACTTGAAGACAATGTCCGCAACTCCATTCATGTCAAGAGCTCGCCGCAAATTCTCCTCGAGATACTTGGCCAGGATCTTGCAACACAGTTAGCAACTCCAGAAAAAGCCGTCAACGGATCGACAGTGGGATCGCAGCCCACGGTAAAGATGATTTACCTTCTGAGCGATCTAGGCAAACGGTTCAAAGAACAAGGTCAAGCGGCTGAAGCCAAAAAGGCAAGACAGCTGCTTAGAAAACTCGATATCAAAACGCTCGGTGCCGACAAAGATGCTCTCAATGTCTGGACCAACGAGCTAACGAAACTGGCTGAGGAATACCGTGAAGGCAACGACTACTTAGAAGCGGGACGCATCTATGCCTTGACGGGGACCAGCAACAACCAATGGGAAGGTCGAGCAGAAGCACTCTACAAAGGTGGATTACTGCTCTTTAGATCAGGTCGGAAAGATGAGGCACTCGCGGCGTTTAAGGAAGCAGCTGGCGATGGCAACAATCTTCTCTACGCTGAATTGGCAAAGAAACGACTTGAGCAACTTAAGTAACTGGGGGACTTTTGATGAGTACTACGAAGAGTAACAGCGCGATTGCCCATGATTTCGAAGACAACAAAGCCAGCTCGCAGGACTATCTTAATTATCTCCAGGAAAAACAGAAGCGCGAACGCCTTCTCAAAGCCAATCCTCAGCCCGGCGCCAACTTCATCTTTGCCGATGAAAAAATGCTGCGTATCCGCGAGATCATCAAACAGATCGCCGACGCCAACGTCCCCGTGCTGATTTCGGGTGAGTCGGGCACGGGCAAAGAAGTGATCGCGCGTATGATCCATTCCAGCTCCAACCGCAAAAATGATGCTTTTGTAGCCGTAAATTGCGCTGCGCTGCCACCCACCCTCTTGGAAAGCGAACTCTTCGGGTTTGAAAAGGGTGCTTTCACCGGCGCCCACCAGCAGCACCTTGGCAAATTCGAACAGGCCCATGGCGGCACGCTCCTTCTTGATGAAGTCACTGAAACCGATCAAGGCCTTCAGGCCAAGCTGCTTCGTGCGCTCCAGGAGCAGGAGATCGAACGTATCGGCGGCAATGGCCCGATCAAGATTGATACCCGTATTATCGCTACGACAAACCGTGATATCGCCCGTTCGGTAAAAGACGGCCGCTTCCGTCAGGATCTCTTCTATCGACTCTACGTGATCCATCTCGAAATTCCACCGCTTCGGGATCGTCCGAAAGACATCGAAGTGCTAACCCGGCATTTCCTCAAGAGCTTTAGCGTTCAATTCAAGGGCGAGGCTGCAACCCTTACCGCTGATGCGATGCAAAAACTCTTGAAATACCCGTGGCCCGGTAACGTGCGGGAACTGCAAAACGTCATTCAACGCGCCGTGCTTATGACTCAAGGCAATACGGTCACCGCGAAAGAATTCGTTCTTGAGCAAAAAAAGATCGATGAAGACCTCGAGTGGATCAAACATCTTCCCATCGGTCAGAAGATGCACCAGGTCGAAACCCAATTCATCCTGGAAACCCTTCGGACGCATAATGGCAACCGAACCCATTCAGCCAAAACCCTAGGCATCAGCCTTAGAACGCTGCGCAACAAGATCAACGAGTTCGTTCTTGAAGGCCATGAAGTTCCGCAACCCACCACCGGTAAAGCACTATGAGCGGGAGCCTGATCGGGGGAATGTTTACCCGCGGCGATTTCGTGAAAATGGGCGCTTTAGATCAGCGCCTTGAGCGACAGCATGTGATCAACTCCAACGTTGCCAATGCTGAGACTCCCGGTTATCGCGCGCTCGGATATGATTTCGAAGAGCAGCTGCAGGCACTCTCCGGAAGCGAAGCCGACAATATCCCGATGAAGGCCTCCGATCCCCGGCACTACATAAATGGAATGGCGGATGCCGACGGGACTATCACTCCCGAAGTATATGTAAGACCCACCGAAAGCGTTGGCCAGGACGGCAACACGGTGGACGTTGATCAGGAGATGGCGGCGATGGCCGAGAACCAGATTCTCTACAAAGCCACGGTCGAACTCATCAATAAAAAGATCGGCACTCTTAAGTACGCGATCAGCAATGGAGGTCAAGGATGAGTTTTTTTAAGGCCATGAATATAAGTTCTTCGGGACTCGCCGCCCAGCGCATTCGCATGAACGTTCTGTCGTCGAACCTAGCGAACGTCAACACCACCAGAACCCCTGAAGGTGGCCCCTACAAGCGGGAAGATGTGGTTTTTTCCGCGACCAACGCCAGCGATTTCGAAAACATGCTCGACGAAGACTATGGCACCGAACTCAAAAAAGTCCAGGTCGTCGACATCCACAAAGACACCAAAGCCCCGCGTATGGTTTTGGATCCCTCCCACCCCGACGCCAATGCCGATGGCTACGTGGCGATGCCCAATATTCAAACCATGACGGAGATGGTGAATATGATCGCTGCCACGCGGGCTTTTGAGGCCAACACCACGGCACTCAATTCGGCCAAAAGCATGGCCAGCACTGCGATTGAAATCGGCCGCGCCTAATAGCTGGAGAGCACCAACATGAGTACTATAGGTTCTGGCCTGAAATTCAATGACGCGATGATGGGCCAGTTGCACGATCTCAAAAATCGCAGCAAGATGGAAATGCCCGATGCTGGCAAAGCCGAGCCAAAAACCAGCTTCATGGACCATCTTAAAAGGGCCATCGAGGAGGTTAACACCGATCAGGTGACGGCTGATAAAAAGGCAACGGACCTCGCTAACGGCAAGGACACCAACATTCATGACACCATGCTTTCCGCATCCGAAGCCGAGCTCGGCTTCAACATGATGGTGCAGGTCCGCAATAAAGCTCTGCAGGCGTATCAAGAAATTATGCGCATGCCTGTCTAAATTTAGAAAGAGAGCCTTATGGAAAAGATCAACGAGTCCTTCCGCCTTTTTGCCGAACGTATAAAGACCTTCTGGGATAGCCTCAACGGCCCCAAGAAAATCGGTGTTTTTGCGGTTCTGGCATTGCTCATAGGCGGAGCGATCACCCTTCTCCTTTCCCAAAAGCAAACTGACCGCGACTACCTTTATCTCAACCTGTCGGAATCCGATAACACCGAGATCATTGGTGAGCTTAAAAAGCAGCGTTTCACAGATTTTGTCTTGGATTCGAAGGGCATTCTGGTGCCCGCTGAGCAGATCATTCCCATGCGTTTAAAGCTGGCGCAGGAAGGCCTGCCGAGCCGCGGCATGATAGGTTGGGAAAAGTTTGACGACAAGGACTTTACCCGCACCGAGTTTGAGCAAAACATCAACAAACTACGGGCGATCCAGGGCGAATTGCAGCGCACGATCAGTTCGATCGAAGGCATCAATTCGGCGCGTGTCCACCTCGTCACTCCTAAAAAGGCTCTTTTTCAGGAGGATGCGGAGAAACCGACGGCCGCTATTTATATTAAAACCAATCAAAACATCAATCTCACTGCGAAGCAAATTAAGGGCATCACCCACCTGGTATCCCGTTCCGTCGAGGGTTTAGAACCGGATCAAATCACTATCATCGATCAGGAAGGCAAGATGCTGACCAAGATCGAATCGGAAGATCCCTCCTCCAAACAAACCCAGGAGATGCTCACCTACAGGAGAAACCTGGAGGCTGAGATGATGAGCCGAATCAAGTCCTTAGTTGGCCGGATTGTCGGACAGGACCGAGTCGATGCCAAAGCTGACATCGAAGTCGACTTCAATCAGGAAGAACAAAACATCTCAGATATCGACCCCGATCGGGTCGTGGTTCTCTCCTCGAACACAACGAACCAGGAGATGGCGGGTGCCGGCAATAATCCCACGGGAATACCAGGGGCCAAGTCCAACGTGCCCGGCGAGCAAGAGGACCTGACCGCCACGTCGAGCTCAAACAAGAGCAAACGCGGCAGCGAGCGGATCAACTACGAGGTCGCCAAGACGCAAAAGCATAAGATCATGGCCGTGGGCGCCATACGCCGCATCTCGGTCGCGGTGATCGTTGATGGTTCGCAGCAGTATCCAGCCGATGGCTCGCTGCCCGAATTTGCACCCCGTAGCCCCGACGAAATGAAAAAAATCGAGGATATTGTTCGTTCGTCGATAGGCTATAAAGAAGGTCGCGACGACGTCAAGGTTCACAATATTATGTTTGAAATTGCTGCCAATCAGGTCCAGGCGATCAAGGAAAAGCAGAGCGAGGAACGCAAGTACTTCTCGACCCTTTCCATCGCCGGTGTCATAGCCCTGGCCTTGGCCTTCTTCTTTGCCTTTATCGTTCGCCCCTACTTCCGCTGGCTGTCCTACGACCCTGAGCGCAAGAAGGCCGAAGAGATCGTCGAGGACTTTAAGCCTGACTTGGAAATGTCGAGCGCTCAAAACGTACAGGTCAAAGAGGATGTTCCCTTCGAAAAGCTTTCGCCGCAGGAGCAGATACTCTTTTTGGCCAAAAACGAACCAGCGCGCACCACCGAAGCACTTCGTATCCTACTCAGTCCACACTCGTCCGCGCACTAAGAGCAGGGGCTTAAAAAATGGCGAATATCGATGCCAAGAAGAATGGCCGCTTTATCAAAAAGAGCGATCCTTTACGCAAGGTTTTAACGATCACGGACTTCAGCCTTGCCGATATCTGTGAATCTCCAATTACTTTTCATGACAACGCCAACGCCAACATCATCCATGAAAAATTGCACCTCAGCGAGGAATTGGCTCAATCGGTACGCCTTTCCCACGAAATTGAAGCCGTCTTTCCCCATCAGGAAGAACGGATGATCATACGCCCCCTCGATTTCACCGAGGAATGGAATCGGATGCGCAAACGCCAGACCAACCGCACCATGCGCAACGATGAAGACGATGACTTCGATTTGGAAGCGGCGCGTGCCGAAGAGGCCCAACAGGATCAAGACGATCTTAACGCCCTTGAAAACCGCAATCGCCTGAACGATGAGCATATCGAAGGCAAAGATAGAGACCCTCAGGAGACCGTGGTCGAACCCAGTCTTGTGGCCGCGCCGCGTCCGCTCGCCCCCGCAGCAGCCCCGCCGCCTGTGGCCCCCCCAGCTTCTACCGTCGTGGCGGACGCAGCGCCGGA
>CAXSGP010000002.1:24037-129664 GCA_964236955.1 uncultured Oligoflexus sp.
TGCAAGCCGATCGCGCGCTGGCGATCGCCGAGACCGTGGCGGCCGCAGCGCCGGAGCCAGCCAAGGCTCCGGTGGATGATTTTGTTCCTTACGCCTCGCAGCAGCAGGCGAGCCCCCTCTACGCCGGCCAGCCGATAACCCCCGAACGCGCTGTGAGCGAAGAAGAGCTCGAGCAGATCCGGGCGGAAGCGCGGGAACAAGGTTATCGTCAAGGCTTTCAATCCGGTGAAGAACGCGCGGCTCTCGAATCGAGACAAAAGGCTCAGGCGATCTTGGAAGAGGTTGTCAATATCGTCGAAAACCTAGAAGGCATGCAAAAATCGATTTTGAGTCAGGCTCAAGCCAACTTCCATGAAATTTGCAAAAGCTTCATAGAATCCATGCTACATAAGGAATTTTCGCTCGACCCCGAAGTCTTTGGCGCTGTCATCGAAAGAGCGATAGACGAAGCCCTGGATGATGATGAATTTAAGATATTTGTGAGCCCCAAGGTCGCCAAAGAGTTAAAGAGCTGGAGCAACGAAAGACTTCAGGCCCGCCTTCGGGCCGATGACAAGCTGATCGATCATAACTTTCGGGTGGAGGGGCAGCATGCCTCGATCGATGCCGAAATTCCCAATATTATCAAAGATCTGTTGGATCAAGCGGATCTAAAGCTCTTCGAAGAAACTAAAAAGGCTGGCTAATGGACGACGCCCTGACGATGCGCAAGCTGAGCCCCTCGACGCTTAAGGCTTCCTTTCATTCGATCCCGTGGTCCTGCAAGGGCCGAGTAACGGATGTCGTCGGCACTCTCATTGAGGCGACCCTTCCCGGCGCGCATGTGGGTAGCATTGTTTCGATCAAAGCCCCCGATCGCAAAGAAACCATCCTGGCTGAAGTCGTGGGCTTTCGCAAGGAGCGGGTTTTACTTTTGCCCTATTCGCATCTCCAAGGCGTCTCGCCTGGCTCTTCGATACAACTGGTTCGAAGCTTCGCCGAGGTCCCCCTTGGCGATCACCTGCTGGGCCGTATCGTCGATCCTTTTTTGCAAACACTCGATACCGGCGAGAATCTGATACGCGAAGACCTGCCCACCTTTAATATCGACCGTGACGCTCCCAATCCTATCGAACGCATGCGCATTCATAAGGCATTGGGTCTTGGCATCCGCGCGATGGACGCCCTGCTCACCTTTGGCGAAGGTCAGCGCATCGGCATCATGGCTGGTTCGGGGGTAGGGAAATCGGTTTTGATGGGAATGATTTCCAAAAAAAGCGAAGCCGACGTCAACGTCATCGCTTTGATCGGGGAACGAGGCCGCGAGGTTCGTGAATTCATTGAACGTGATCTGGGGCCGGAAGGCCTGGCCCGGTCTGTCCTAGTCATCGTTACCGGCGATCAATCGCCCCTGATGCGCATTCGCGGCGCCAAGCTAGCGACAAGTATTGCCGAATATTTTTCCCATTCCGGCCGCAGCGTGATGCTGATGATCGACAGCCTCACACGGGTGGCGATGGCCCAGCGTGAGATCGGCAATGCTGTTGGCGAACCGCCGACGACCAAAGGCTACACCCCTTCGGTCTTCTCTCTTCTCCCAAAGCTTTTGGAAAGGGCCGGCCCTCAGAAAAAAGGCCGCGGCCCGATCAGCGGCCTCTATACCGTGCTGGTCGATGGTGATGATTTTAATGATCCGGTTGCCGATGCGGTGCGATCCATTCTCGACGGTCACATCGTCCTGACGCGCGAGCTGGCGATCAAAGGCCATTTCCCAGCGATCGACGTGAGTGCGAGCGCCAGCCGCGTGATGAGTGATATCGTCTCGCAATCGCACTGGCAGCAGACCAATTATTTTCGGGAACTGCTTGGCACCTACAACACCGCGCTCGATATGATACAGATCGGCGCCTATCAAGCCGGCACCAACCCAAAACTTGACGAAGCGATTCGCCTCATGCCGGCGATGGAAAGCTTTCTCAAGCAAGGCATCAATGAATCCTGTTCGTTCGATGAAGCCACGCTTGGCCTTCGGCGGGTATTGATGGGGCAATCACATAAATGAGTTCGATCGCCGATAAAATACAAAGGATGCTGCCCCTTATCAAAATCAGGCAGATCCAGCTCGATCAGCAGCTCTTCATCCAGCAGCAGATTCAGACGCGCAAAATCGCTGCGAAGGCCGAGCTTTTGCGTTGTCAGCACATGTATATCAAGGGCATCGACCGGCTCAACCAGGAGCGCCAATCGCCCGAGCGCAAGATGCTGGAAGCCTTGGAACGATCGATCGATCATGCCAAAGCTCTCTGGCATAACAGGCTCTTATCACTGCGGGCAGTTGAGGACGAAGAGAGGGTCCAGGACCTGGCGGTAAAGCTGGCCTATAAAAGTCTCAAGATGCTCGAAAAGCTTGATGAACGCTATACAGTCGATCTTAACGACGATCTGAAGCGAGCGGAACAAAAGCAGCTGGATGAATTTGCCATTCAAAGCGCAAGACGAAAGATCTGGGGATAACGATGTCCAATCTCATGGGTAATATTTTAAGCCGCTATTCCATCCCCGTCATCATCGTGATGAAAATCGGAGTTTTGTCCTATATTTTTCTGGGCGATAAAAAATTGATGTGGTTTGGCGACAAGCCGATTTCCGCCCAGGAGAAAGCAGCGCCTAAGGACAGCCCGCCCGAACCAACGCCAGCCGATGCCGATGCCCAGCCCGACGGCAAGCGCAAAGGTTTTTTGGATGATCTTTTGAATCTTCCGAAGATCGATAGCGAGAACCTGAAAAAGGATGAGGTCGGCCGCTATCTGACCCTGCTCGAACGAAAACAAAGTCAGGTCGAAAACCGCATCGATATCTTGAAGTCACGCGAAACACAACTTAAGGGCTTGGAAAAATCGGTCGATGAAAAGCTCAAAAAACTTGAAGAGGAGATGGTCTTCTTTCAGCAGACGATACAAAAGGAAAAGCAGATCCAGGCCGATCGTTTGGATAAGCTGGTTGAGTTCTATCAAAAAATGGATGGTAAAAAAGCCGCTCCGGTCTTTGAAAAGCTCGACAAGGATCTCGTCGTGGCCCTCTTCAACCGCTTTCCTCAGAAGCAGACGACGCTGATCCTTCAGCTCATGAATCCCGATAAATCCGTGGAACTTTCCGAATACTACGGACGCATAAGATCGGCCAAAGAATACGAGATGCTAAAGGAAATCAATACGACTCTTCGGAAGGAATTTCAGGACTGCAAAGGCATGCCTGAGAAAACGCCTTGAATGGGTCGGCACCTATTGTTTGAAAGATCGGGCGATGGCATACTGAAGCCGCATCAGGGCCGCCCTTGAGGCATCGGAAACGTTTTGGAATGGTAAAACCGCGTCGCTGAGCTGGCAAAAAAAGCAGTGTATTCAAGATATTATAGCCTTTTAGGCAAACCCCAGGGGCGGCCTGGGGCCATTCCCGAATGAAAAGCTTTCGGCATATTCAGAGGTCTCATTATGCGTCTTGTTTTCATGGGCTCACCGAGTGAGGTGATTGCTCCTTTGGAAGCCCTCATTCGCCACTGTCATCAAAGCGATGACCAGATACTCGCTGTCGTGAGTCAGCCGGCCAAACCTGCAGGTCGAAAACAAACCCTTGCCGATCCACCCCTGGCCGCTTTTGCCAAAGAGCATAATCTGCTTTGCCTTCAGCCGATCAAAGCCAGTGATCCTTTATTTCTTGCCGAACTCAGCAAACTTGAAGTTGATGTGATCATCACGGCCGCCTATGGCCAGATCCTTTCCACAGCGTTTTTAGCAATTCCCAAGCGAGCGACGATCAACATCCATCCCTCGCTGCTGCCTGCCTACCGGGGCGCGATTCCCGTCCCGGCAGCGCTTCTTGATGGCCATATGACCACTGGGGTCACGGTACTTTTCACAGTGAAAGCGCTGGATGCCGGTTCCATCATTGTTCAGGAAAGCTTTGCCATCGACGCCTTTGAAACCGCCGCCGATCTCACGGCACGGCTCTTTCAAGCCAGTGGCCCCATGCTTCTGCAAGCCCTCGATAGACTCCGGGATCCAAGTTTCATTGGAATCGCTCAGGACGAATCGCAAGTCACGATTTGCAAAAAAATTGCCAAGGCCGACGGCGCCATCGCCTGGCACAAGAACGCGCAGACTTTAATGAATGAGTTTCGGGCCTATCAGCCTTGGCCCGGCAGCTATACGGAACGCGATAAGGTCCGTATTGTGATCGAAGCGATGAGCTCCGCCCCCCCCATGGGTGAACCCCTGGCACCGGGTGAATTTCTTTTTGACAGGAACGAAAAGACCATTCGGGTCGGTACCGGCACAGAAGCCTTGGCAATCCGTCGCCTGAAAAGCTCGGGTTCCAAATCAGTGGACGCCATAGGATTTTGGAATGGCCTGCGCCTGACGGGCAAAGGTCAGTTTGAGGTCGCATGCCAGGTCTAAAGCCAAAGATAGCGGTAGCCGTTTCAGGTCAGGGCCGCACCCTTCAAAACTTCCTGCAGACATCCCTTGCCTTTGACGTTGGGGCAGTGATCGGCTCAAACTCCCGGGCGCCTGCACTCGACCTGGCTCGCAAGGCGGCCTTGCCGATCTTCATCGATGATTTTAAGGCTGTCGATCCTAAGACCTTAAACGATTGGCTCATCGACCAGGGGATCTCATGGATTGCGCTGGCCGGCTTTCTCAGGCCCTTCCCCTTGCTTTCTGATTTTTCAAATCGTGTTATCAATATCCATCCTTCGCTGCTTCCTCGGTACGGGGGCCACGGCATGTATGGGATCCGGGTCCATGCGGCGGTGCTGGCCGCTCGGGAGGCCTTTACCGGTGCCACCGTGCATTTTGTCAATGAACGCTACGATGAAGGCTCTATAATCGCCCAGGCCCGTACCGCGATCGGCACGATTCAAAGTGCCGAGGAACTGGCGGCCGAGGTCTTTGCACTGGAATGTGAGTTTTATCCGGAAGTCCTGTCAAGGCTTCTCAATCATCAATTGCCCTTAAACGAAGGCCGCATCTGGCACTTCGAGAGAGATACGCCATGCACAAGATGACCGTTGAAAATTTTCAGGAAAAAGCCTTTCGGTTTCGCGAACGCCAGGCCGGAGTCAGCCTCATCTATGACCCCACGACCAGCGCCTACAGTTACAATGCCTATTGTCTCGAAACTAAGATCATGAAAGAATTGTTCACTGTGGAATTCGATTACCTCGACGATGCCCTTGAGCTTATGAACGAAGAATTCGGTAGCTGGGAGCTCTTCGATCTTTCAGAAAAGAGTTCAGGCTGTGCAACATGTGTCGCAAAATAATCGTAGCATCCGTCGCCGCAGTTCTCCTTTCTACCTAACATTTGCCCTTTTCCTACTGGGGCCGACGGCCCTGGTTCCGCTCCGGGCCCTCAGCGCGGAGAACTCCCAACAAAGCGCCCCCGGCGCAGCTGAGACGCCAACTCTCGACGCGCTTGAAACACCAAAGATTCCAGATACCTGCGAACTCATTTCGCGCGGTCCGGGGGTGGCCCTTCAGGACAGCGAAGTTCGCCTGCACACCTTTCTTGAGAGGCTGCTTTTCGATCTGCAAAAAGATAAATTTGAAAAGTTCTCCGACTCCTTTCATCCCCGGGCCAAGGTTGCTGCTGATCTTGGCGATAAGATTCGCTCGATTATCATCAGCCGCTACAATGCTCCCCTTCAGTATTCCGTTTTTCGGGTCTGGCGCATTCGCTCGCCGAGCGCCAGCAAACAAATCCTCGATAACTGCCCTGAAAGCGATGGAGCCAAAATCATAACGTCTTACGGCTATGCTGAGCAGTTTGCGGTTTGGGTGCAGATCATGGGACAAAACGAACTCGGACGCCTGATCTTTTCCATTGCCCCAGACAAAGGCAGGATGAGCATCGTTGGCTTTCGTATTCAACAGTGGACTCAATCGGGAGCCGACTGGCGGGCCTGGGCCACAAAAGGCGAAGCAGCTGAAGCAAAGAAAAACATACGCGAGGCTTACATCGACTACGATATCTCTCAAAAGCTGCTGGAAGGCAAGGATTTGGTTCTCTATCCGATGCAGACGACCCTAGTCCAAAAGCGCAAGCAAGTCTTTAGCCAGGCTCAGCTGGTCGAAAAGGTGAACAGTGATCTCGGAATCACGTCAATTGCTTATATCGGGACCTTGCTCGCTAAAGAAGGCAGTGGAATATTTCTTCGAGAATATATCGCCAAAGAACTTTCCGCGCAGGTACTCGATAAGATGTGCGTCGATCGTGGCCTCGGATTGCAAAAAAGTGGTTGGCTTGATCTCACACAAGGGCTCCGCTGCAACTATATTTTCAAGGGCATGAACCCTTTGCAAGATTCAGACCTTGGTGGTTACTATAAAACCGCGGAAGACCTTAGGCCCCAGAAAAAATGACGAGCCCTGCAGGAATTGCTTACGCTCTCCGCAAAGAAAAAGACTGTGCTAAGATAATAAAGAGACGCTGGATCGAGACGGTGACCAACCCCCCAAGCCAAGGAATGCTCGGCAATGCTTGCACGAAGCCCCTTCGTTTCGTGACGGTGCTGGCGAACGGTTCGATATTTGCCGGCATTCATAGGCCAAGTCCCTAGCACACTTTATTTCTCATTCCGGTCGTTCCATTTCCACCCGCTCCCTTTCAAGCCGGTTATAACAGAAAAATTACTCTTGAGGTAGAAGCTGTGCCCAGCAGTGCATTGTCGATTCTGCACGCCTTTCATCGTCAACTGCAGCAGTCAACACTTGACGGCATCAAACATTTTCATGGCCAGACCACGCCTGCTATTGCCACCTATGCCAAGCGCTTTCAGGACTGCCTTCCAAAGACCTTTGCGAAAATACCAAGTACCCAGCTGATCGACCGCGTGCGGGAGGCGGAGGTCGTGCTCTTTGGCGATTTTCATACCCTGTCCCACAGTCAAATCGCGTTTTTTGAGCTTTTGAAGCGCACCTATGTCATGAGTAAAACCGGAGGTTCCACACGCCCGTTGTGGGTCGCCATGGAAATATTCGCAGCCGTCGATCAATCGCTCATCGATGATTACCAAAGCGGCCTTCTGCCCGAAGAATACTTCCTCAAACGCATCGACTATCACAATAAATGGGGCTTTCCCTGGGAGAACTATAAGCCCATTGTTGATTTCTGCGTGCAAAACAAGATTCCGATTGTCGGCATCAACTGCCACACCGATCCCATCGATCGCCTGGCCAAACGCGATTCCTTTGCAGCAACGATTATACAGAATATACAAAGCCAGGACCCCAGGGCTCTCGTCTTGTGTCTAATCGGGGAATATCATCTCGCCGATCAGCATCTGCCACGGGCGCTCGGGAGCGCTCGGGTCGTTCGGGTCGTGAATAACATAGACGACTACTCCTTACCCGCGCTTGATGCAAGCCTACAGAGCTTCGAAGCCTTACAACTCGATCCCAATTTCTATTGCATCCTCAATACCTCGCCCTGGCTGAAATGGCAATCCCTGGCGATGTGGGAGGAACTGCATGGGGTGTCGGAAGAGAGTTTTTACGGCGGTGAAATCGACGCCTATACGGTTCAGGAATATGATTTTGAATATCAGCTGCTCTTTATTCTCAAATCCATGAATGAGTTCCTGCAGCTCAATATCAGCCCAAGCGATATGTCCTTTGATATCTATCTAAAACCCGACCGCCCCACTCTGAGCTATCTGCGCAGTAAGTTTGGGATATCGCGGCAAAATTACGCTACCGCCGAAAGAAAACTCTATCAGGACGGCTTTTGTTACCTGCCGCGCGCCAAGGCCATTCTGTTGCTCGACTTTTCCATGCACCATCTCCTCGAAGCCGCAGGCTATATCCTGATGGACTGCCTGAATCGAAAACTGCCGAAGCAGGGAACATTTATTCAGCGTGTTCACTATCAAATTTGTGGCGTGCTCTGTGGATTGATCATGAATCCCCGCCGATCGACCTTTACCATCGATCAGGTCGAGCACGATCTCAAATCCCTGCAGAAAAAACGCCTTTCCGGCGACGTTCGAAAATTTCGTAAGGCCTATAAGCGGGTCCGTGATTTCTATCAGGAGGGATTCCACGAAATGTTCAGGGCAACACAAAAACTTGAACTCCAGGATAACGATGCAAACTATCTGATCAGCCGCATATTGGGCGAGACCCTGGCCCATCAAATCTTTCAGAATCTTTTAAATCATGGCAACCTGGAATTCAAAAAGGGCCTTGCGACCCTTTTTGCTACGGATTTACTGGGCCAATTGTCCCACCTGGATGCTCCAGCCAAGCTATCCGCAGCATCCTAGAAAAGGATGACGTCGCCCCGCTCGGCGCTTTTATCGTCGACGGGGTCGCCGGCCTGGACGTCTTTTTCTTTGCCCTTTTTATCCCCAAGCCGTTTCTCTTCCGGAGTTTCAAATATAAACACTTCGCTCGGGGCCATCTGGGCCGTTACCGACGTCGGTGCGGCCGGTCGCTTTTCTACGGCTCTCAGTTCGGGGCGAGACGATGCCTCTGACGGGAACGAGCTCTGTCCCACCGCAATTTTTCCGGACGGCATCGTATGAATCCCATGAAGTTTGGAAACCATCTCCTCCGCGAGGTGCGAGATCTGACGGATAGGTATGACGGCAGCCTCAATCTCCTGCCTCGTGATATCTTGAAACTGCAAACTTAGAATAATGTGATCGATATTGGTGGCGACGCTCTTGGAGCTGACCACCGACGAATCGACCAGCTTTGAAAATACTTCGGTCGATTCCTTGGCAGTGGTAAGCAGGCTTTTTACGGCGAGATCGACGCTCTCTTTTTTATTTTCCGTCTTCACACGGTTTTCATTGAGTGACTTGGAGATCGCTCCGACCGAATCGTTGACCTTGCCAACGATCTGGGTGATATCGTTGGAAGCCTGATTGGTACGATCGGAAAGCTTACGGACCTCTTCCGCAACGACGCTGAAACCACGGCCATGTTCACCCGCCCGGGCCGCCTCAATCGCTGCGTTCAAGGCCAGGAGATTGGTTTGATCGGAAATATACTGAATATCTTCGGTGATCTTATTGATCGTCGCGGTGTTTTCCAGGATGGTTTGAATGGACTGCGAATAGTGCACATTCAATTTGCTGTTTTCGTCGAGCATTTCCGTCATCTCTTTAAGAAGGCGCAAGGCAACGGTGATAACACCGGACAGGGAGAGCTTATCTTCGACTTCCTGGGGCCCGCCGGAAAACTGCTTATTGATCTCATTCGATTCCAGTAGATGATCCTGAGCCTTTTCATAGATAAACCGAACCTTGTCACCAATTTCAATGGCCGATGTTTCGGTGTGATTGATCACAGTCGACATTTGCTTTTGAATCTGGGGGATAAGACCCAGGATATTGCGAAGCAGCTTTTCCTGACTCGCCAGATGCTCATCGCGGGCTCCCAGCAGAGACTCCAACTCTCGAACACGGTCGGCCTGATGGAAGGAAACCTCGGGAACGGCCATACGCGCTTTGACAGTTTCGAATTCAACGCGCAGAGTATTAAAGGTCGAGCGAGAATGCACTAAGTCCGCACTACGCTCTTTGAGTTCAGCATTGAGCTCACGATTGAATTTCTCAAGATCTTCTTTCTCGCTTTGAAGCTGTCCCCGTTCTAAAGCGAAGTCTTTCTCCAGCCTGTTTTTAAGCAACAGGAATTTTTGATCGACAAGTCTATCCAGCGTCTTTGGATTGGGTGTCCGCGGGTTGGATCGGGGCGATCCCTCCAGGACAGGCTTCGGCAGGCAGGCCTGAAGCAGCATGCAAACCCACATAATCAAGGCCAGCGCCGGCAGCACAAATGCCTTGTAGTCAATCAACGGCGCAAAGCCTATGACTGCGGCCGGTACCAGTGCCACACTTGCAATAAAAATGGGATCTTTAAAGAGCTTCATCGGCTCAACCTCAATAAGGGTCTCTGTTGGTCTATTGTTCGGAGGATTTTGCTAAGTCTTTATTTTTGCCAAATCCGGGGGCGCTCCCCGCGCCGGGACTCCGCCGAAACCCTTGACATTTGGGTAGAAACTTTGCCAAGCATCAATTGCCCCAGAGGTTTTCAAGTTCGGTCCTTGTGGGGTCAAGCCTCAGCTTTGCATAGCGAACCTCGGGCTGCTTCGGATCACCTTTGGCAACAATGAGCAACCAAAGTTTGCGGGCGGCTTGCACACTGCCGTCCTTCATCGCCTGCTCGGCAAGGCTCCAGTAGATCGGCGTCGTTGTCGCATCCATCGGCAGATAGTCACGCGAGAGGTACTTGTCAACTAAGGCAGTCTTTTCAAGCTTGGAATGGGTGACCTCAAATTCCATGAGGGAGTAGGCGCAATGCGTCTCAAAGCGCAGCAGATCCTTAAGATAGCGATCGACGAAACCATCGGCTGCTAAAAGCAGATCCTCGGGGATATTTTTCCTATCGCTCAGGTTTTGCAGGAGGGGATAGACCCTGTCGCAGCCTACCGAAATATCATCTTCGGTCCACCGCATGGCCTGTTTAAGGACCCAGGGATAGAACATATCGCGCCCTGCGGTCTCCATCACCCGATCTATCGCGAGGACGACACCCGGCTGCTTTTCAAAGTAGACTCCTTCCTGAATAAAGGTCTGCTCCATGGAGCCAATCTTTTTCAGCCATTCCGCACGCTCCTTAATCGGCTTTAGACTGGCGATTTCCCCGTAGGCTACGGCGAGTCGGAGTTTGCCGAGCTTATCTAAATGCGAGGCTTCATAGGCCTTTAAAAAGGCCTGAGCCTTTTCGCTTTGATGGATATCGACATAGGCCGCAAAAAGTTTTTTGGCTAGCTCATCGGAAACCTTGGCATAAAGCGTGCTGCGCGTCTTTTCAAAAAACTGCACGGCGCCATGCGCATCAGAGGCATTGAAATAAGTATCGATGGCTGTGGCCTGCACCTCGCGCACGGGTTCGACCAATGTCTGCAACAGACCCGAATCAGGATAAAGCTGCGCAAAGCGCCTGACCCGCTCAACCATTTCGCTGTCGCGTTCATGCTGGGCATAGGATGCCGTTTCGCAAGTCCAGGCCAACTCCTGGGCGACGGTGGGAATGGCATCGAGTTGATCTTTGATTTCCGAAAGAAGTTGCCGCGCATGACGGATGTTATTCCCCTCATAATAGGGCAGCTCAAGGCAGGCCAAACGGATTTTGGCGAAATTCTCGGTTACGTGTCCCCGAAACTCCTGGCTATGACTGAAGTAGCCAAGCTTGGCTTTTTCCAGGTCACCTTCCGCCAAATAGGTATCGGCCATGCGCAGGGAGGCCAAGGCCTGCATGTTCTCATCAAGAACTTCCTGGGATCGTGGCAAAGACATAGCCTGCAAGGCATATTGAAAATGCTTTCGGGCCTCTTCAAAACGCCCCATCCAGAACAGTGCTTCGCCGCGCAGCACGTATTGGGAGGGTCTGATCTGTCGGTATTCTGTGTCGATTCGGTTGGCGGCTTCATAGACTTCTTCGGCAAGCTCAAAGTTATTCAGGGTGAAGTAGATATCTCCGACCCGGGCAAAAAGCGGGCCGGCAGTGCTGGAATCCTGATCCTGACGCAAAGTCATATCAATGTCTCGCACAGCTTCTAAATAGTCATGGTTACGAATATTGGTTTCTGCCAGCATACGATGGAATTCGCGCCGAAACTCGACCCGGCCTGTTGCCCGCAGATAATCGAGACCGAGAGTGGCCGAACCGACGACACCGGACCAACGTTCATAGTTATAAAGAATTGCCGCCTGATTGTAATAGGCTGCTGGTGCCACTTTATCGAGCAGTGGATCAGCGAGGTCCTTTTTCAGATCGTAGGCAGCCGATAAAAAGGTATTGGCGTTGACAAAATCCTGCCGCAGCTCCGGCAGGTCATATCTTTTATTATGGGCAAGCCAGTAGTCAAAGGCTTTATACAAAAAGCCTGAGGCAATGAAATAGTCATTGCGTCGATGGAAGGGATAATTCTTGCCAAAACGCGCGCGTCCACTCAACCAGGTTTGCCGCGCCTCGTCGTATTTGCCATCAAGAAAGAGCATACGACCGGCATTCAGATGTTGAAACGCCCGTCCTTGCCCCATGGTCACGGGGAAATATTCTTTAAGCCTTTCAGGCGAACGGTCAAGTATGACGTCAAAAGCCACCTTTGGCAGCGTGGACGGGTATCGCCAAAAGATTTCTTTAGAATTGCTGCGGATTTCGTCTTTCCTATCAAAATCGCCAACGAAGGTGAAATTGCGCACGAGTTCATCCGCCGTTGGCTTTTTTACCGGTGGCGCAGTTTTAGGCGCTTTCAAAGCTTTGGCATTTTTACCAAAACCCATGACGCTCCAAAGACCTAAGAAGAAGATACTTAGATAGAACTTGCGTCGTAGGAAGGTTTTCAAACTTTGACCCCCTCAAGATTCCAATCATCAGGGAGTCATCGGCAGATAGGCGAGCTTATTTAAGAAACAGCTGGCGGAGGCGTCTCCTGGGAGCGCCTAAATACATTTGCCTGGTAGCTTAAAACTGCGTCAGAAAGATCATTCAAGCTTTCTTTGACCATGACTGATTCGCCATTTGTAAAGAAGATCAAAGTATCGGGTACGGCCTCAACATACTTAACCGTTTCGAGGTTGAGAAGAATTTTCTGATTATTCAGCTTAGTCAGAAGTATCATAGACCTTCCTCTATATCGTCGGATCCAGGCCTGGCCCTGCCGGTTGCCTTCAGAACTGGCAGAGAGGCTGAGCTTATGGTACGGTCTGGGTCCTTATCGAGTCAACGTCCCGGTCACAGGTCCGGAAAATTGCCCGGACAGAAGGAATATCCCGATGCAAATTGATACCTTATTAAATCGCGCCAAAGAAGCAGCCGTTAAATACGACAGAGTATGGAGGTTTCTTTGACGTCACTCGTAAAACCCAGGAGCTTGAAGATATAGAGGCTGAAATTGAGGCCCGCTCCGATTTTTGGTCCAATCCAACCCTGTCGGCCCCTATCCTCAAGCGCAAAAAAGCTGTGGAACTGGCCCTGACTCGAGCCAAGCAACTCACGGCCAATCAGGAAGACTTAAAGGTTGCCCTGGAACTCGCCGGTGAAGGCGAAGACGAATATCTGATCGAATCCGAGACGCTGCTCATCCGATTTGAAGAGGAGCTGCAGGCGCTCGAGATTCAAAGTCTTCTGTCGGGGGAACTCGATACCAACGATGCGCTGCTCACGATCAACTCCGGCGCCGGCGGTACCGAGTCCTGCGACTGGGCTTCGATGCTGTTCCGTATGTATCTCCGATTTGCCGAACGGAAAGGCTGGGCCACGGAAATTCATGATATTCAGGAGGGTGAAGAAGCAGGCATTAAAAGTGCCACGATCGAAATCAAGGGTATGTACGCCTTTGGTCTGCTCAAATCGGAATCGGGCGTACACCGCCTGGTGCGGGTGAGTCCTTACGATTCCAACGCCCGCCGTCACACCTCCTTTGCCTCGATCTTTGTGTCAGCGATGGTCGACGATGAGATCGATATCGACCTCAACGAGGCGGACATCAAGGTCGATACCTATCGGGCCTCAGGCGCCGGCGGCCAGCACGTGAACCGAACCGATTCGGCAGTTCGGATGACCCACATGCCTTCAGGTATCGTCGTGGCAAGCCAGCAACACCGCTCCCAGCATCAAAACCGGGATCAGTGTTTAAAAATGCTCAAGTCCAAGCTCTACGAAAAAGAGGTCGAGGAACGCAAAAAAGCGGCGGCTGTCATCGAGGGTACAAAATCAGACGTAAGCTTTGGCAGCCAGATCCGCAGTTATGTCCTCCACCCCTATAAGCTTGTGAAGGACCATCGCACTGACGTTGAGAACTTCAGCCCCGACGATGTCATGGATGGAGCGATCGATCCCTTTATAAATGAATTCCTTGCCCAGCTTCACAGTAAATCCCACTCCGATCAGTTGCCGGTTTAGGGTTTCATGAACTTTACTTTTTTACTGGCTTACTATCAGCGGCTTTGCTCACTTGGACGAACGACGAAGGCTGGACTCGCAACGGGTCCAGATCTTCTTCGACACTTAGCCTTGAAATTCATTTTTTGACTTGCTCTTTCTTCCCCGATATTCTGGTAATGGAGGGCGAAGAACGTTACTCCTTCAAATTCTGAAGCTATTCCGGCAAGGCCTCATGGCAGGACGTTCGAACCATGAAACGAACCAGCTCTAAGCACGATGGATTCTCAGAGTTCTTTCTCATTAGCTTTCGACTAAAGACTTAGGCAACGTTTTCGTACACTACGAGCGAGGAGCTAGCATGGATGCGAGCAAATTAATCAGCGCCGTCACCCAAATTGAATTTAATGATCAATACAAGGAATTGCATTGGTCAGGAAATTTCCGTCAGTACCTGGACCTTGTCATCGAACGGCCGGCGGTTGCGCGCACCGCATTTCAACGCGTCTATGACATGATCAACAGTTACGGATATGAGACCTACACTGAATATAAAAAAGAGATGTATCACTGGCGTTTCTTCGATGATCCTTTGGATCATGGAAAAGACGCAGTGTTTGGTCTTGATATTCACTTGAACAAACTTGTAAACGTCTTCAAGGCGGGCGCTGCAAAATACGGCCCCGAAAAACGCGTTATCCTCCTGCACGGCCCGGTTGGTTCGGCAAAATCGACGATCGCCCGTATGCTGAAAAAAGGCCTGCAAGCCTACTCACGCACACCCGAAGGCTCGCTCTACACCTATGAGTGGAGCAATATCGGCGATATTCTCAGCATGAACAATGAGATGCCCTGCCCGATGCATGAGGAGCCTTTGCACCTCATTCCTACCGACCGCCGGAAATCGGTGCTCGACATTCTCAACAAGAACCGCGATCGCGGCGAAGCCGTCTATATCGAAGGAGAGCTCTGTCCGGCTTGTCGTTATGTGTATAACCATCTGATGGAACACTATAAAGGCGACTGGGAATCGGTGGTTAGCAAACACATCAGCGTCAAGCGCCTGATCCTGTCCGAGCAGGACCGTATCGGGATTGGCACGTTCCAACCAAAAGACGAAAAAAACCAGGACTCAACGGAACTTACGGGTGACTTGAACTATCGTAAGATCGCTCAGTATGGTTCCGATTCCGATCCGCGGGCCTTCAACTTCGATGGTGAATTCAACATCGCCAACCGCGGTATTATTGAATTCGTCGAGGTCCTTAAGCTTGACGTGGCTTTCCTCTACGATCTTCTGACCGCCAGTCAGGAACATAAGATCAAGCCGAAGAAGTTCGCTCAGACCGACATTGACGAAGTCATCATCGGTCACACCAACGAACCTGAATTCCGAAAGCTGCAGAGCAACGAATTCATGGAGGCGCTTCGTGACCGTACCGTGAAGATCGATATCCCCTATATCACCCGCCTTGACAAAGAAGTTGAAATCTATAAAAAAGACTTCAATTCAAGCACAGTACCGCACATCCATATCGCGCCCCATACCCTGGAGATGGCGTCGATGTGGGCAATTCTCACGCGTCTTGAGGAGCCAAAGAAGGCCAACCTTACGATCATTCAGAAGCTCAAACTTTATAACGGCAAGTCTATCCCCGGCTTCACCGAAGACAACGTCAAGGAACTCCGCAAGGAGACGGTCCGTGAAGGTCTCGAAGGCATCAGTCCTCGTTACATTCAGGACAAAATTTCCAACTCCCTCGTCACCGACCGCGGTACGGGCTGTTTGAATCCCTTTATCCTTCTCAATGAGATGGATTCCGGGCTCAAGAATCACTCCCTGATCCGCGACGAAGAGATCCGGAAGCGCTATCGCGAGCTTCTCAGCATCGTCAAGATGGAATATGAGGATATCGTCAAGCATGAAGTGCAGCGCGCGATCTCAGCCGACGACAGCGCGATTGGCAAGCTTTGCGGTAACTACATCGACAACGTCAAGGCTTACACCCAAAAGGAAAAAGTCAAAAATCCTTATACCGGCGAGACAGAAGAGCCAGAAGAACGCCTGATGCGTTCGATCGAAGAAAAAATCGATATCCCAGAGTCGCGTAAAGACGACTTCCGTCGGGAGATTATGAACTACATCGGCGCCCTTGCCCTCGACGGCAAAGTCTTTGATTTCCGTATGAACGAACGTCTACACAAGGCTTTGGAACTCAAGCTCTTCGAAGACCAAAAGGATACGATCAAACTCACCAGTCTCGTCTCGAGCGTGGTGGACAAGGAAGCCCAAGCGAAGATCGACGTCGTCAAAAACCGTCTGATCAAAAACTACGGCTACTGCGAAATCTGCGCGAACGATGCCCTGGGCTTTGTGGCGAGTGTATTCGCACGAGGCGATGTGATGAAAAAAGACAAAAAATAAGTCGGGGCAGCAACACGTGCCGCTCCCAAGACCTCGGGCCAGCTGAACGTGACGAGTGACCGGCGGCGTAAAGCCTTAAAGAGGGCCTGCTGCACCGGGCCTCTCCAACATTCTGCTTCTAGCCGGGAATACGTGAGGTACGGCACAGGGGGAAGATGCAGTCTCCCCCTCCCCAAAGGGCGTGGTGTCGCGGGAATGCTGCCTTCCTCGGATCTTCGCCCTGCCGCCCTCCATGCCTTCTTCGTATTTATACGGCAGATAACGCGCGCCCTCTGGGGCGCCTATGGGGGAATCCTATGGATTCAGATCTGAACCGATTTCGCAAAATCGTTCGAGGTAAAATAAAGAAAGAGCTGCGACGCTTTATATCCAGCGGCGATCTTGTCGGCCGACAGGGCAATAAACGCGTTACCATTCCCCTTCCACGCATCGATATTCCCCACTTTAGCTTCGGCAATGGCGAAAAAGGTGGAGTGGGCCAGGGCGAAGGTGAAGTCGGCGATGAAGTTGGTCAAGGTCAACCCAAACCGGGTGAGGGCGAAGCCGGCGACCAGGAAGGCAAGCACACTCTTGAGGTCGATGTCAGCCTGGAAGAACTCGCCGCCATCCTCAGCGAAGAGCTTGAGCTGCCCAATATCGAGCCCAAGGGCAAAGAAAATATTGAAGATAAAAAATACAAATACTCCGGCATTCAGCGCCAGGGTCCTGAGTCGCTTCGTCACTTCAAGCGCACCTATAAGGCCGCTCTGCAGCGCAGCATCTCCAGCGGCGAATACGACCCGGAAAATCCCATCATCATTCCGGTCAAAGAAGATCGCCGCTTTCGATCCTACCGCATCACCCACGAAAAAACGGCCAATGCCGTCATCCTCTATATGATGGACGTGTCCGGCTCCATGGGTGACGAACAAAAAGAGATCGTCCGCCTGACCGCGTTCTGGCTTGATACCTGGCTCAGCACGCAGTACAAAGGCCTCGAACGCCGCTACATTATTCACGATGCGACGGCCCGCGAGGTCGATTCGGATACCTTTTATAAGACCAAGGAATCGGGCGGCACGCTTATCAGCTCCGCCTATAAGCTCGCCTTGAAGATGATCGAGGATCATTTTAATCCCAGCGAGTGGAACATTTATCTCTTTCACTTTTCCGACGGTGACAACTGGTCGGGCAATGACACTGCCGACTGCATGAAGATCATCGAAACGAATCTCCTGCCGATTTCGAACCTCTTTGCCTATGGCCAGGTCGAGTCGCGCTACGGTTCCGGTCAGTTTCTGCGGGATCTGCACAAGCACTTTGGGGAAACAAATGAGCAAGTGACGACCTGCCAGATCAAAGACCGCGAATCGATCATGGACGCCCTTAAAGTTTTCCTAGGGAAGGGAAAGTAACATGAACTTCAATACTCAATTGACTCCCGAACTTCGTGAAATAGCTTTGAGTATCGGCAAAAAAGCCAGAGAAGTCGGCCTTGATTATTTCGACACGATCTTTGAGCTGATCGACTATAAGCAGCTCAACGAAATCGCGGCCTACGGCGGCTTTCCGACCCGTTATCCGCACTGGCGCTTTGGGATGGATTACGAACGTCTTTCGAAGAGCTATACCTATGGCCTTTCCGTTATCTACGAAATGGTTATCAATAACGATCCCTGCTACGCCTACCTTTTGCGGGCCAATAGCATGGTCTCGCAGAAAACCGTCATTGCCCACGTCTATGGGCACTGCGATTTCTTTAAGAATAACTACTGGTTTTCAAAGACCAATCGAAAAATGCTCGACCAGATGGCCAACCACGGCTCGACCATACGTCGCTTTATTGAAGACGTCGGCCATGACGAGGTCGAGGACTTTCTTGATGTCTGTCTCTCCCTTGAGAATCTGATCGATATCTACTCCCCCTTTAATCAGCCGACGAAAAACAGTCAGGGGATTAAAGAAGAGGAGGAGGAGGTTTATCGTCCCGATCCTGTGAACAAGCTGCAGTCGAAGAAGTACATGGATTCCTACATCAACCCCAAGGATTTCATCGATTCGCAAACAAAAAAACAAGAGGATCAGCAAAAAAAGAAAAAAAACTTCCCCGAGGAGCCGCAGCGGGATGTACTAAAGTTTCTTATGGACAACGCCCCGCTCAATAGCTGGCAGCGACGGGTTCTTGGTATCATTAGGGATGAGTCCTATTACTTTGCCCCACAAGGGCAGACCAAAATCCTCAACGAAGGTTGGGCCACGTACTGGCACAGCCAGATGATGACAGAACTTCATCCCCTTAATGATTCGGAAATCGTCGATTACTGCGATCAGCACTCAGGAGTCGTTGCATCGGCGCCAGGCCAGATCAATCCTTACAAGCTTGGTCTGGAGCTCCTGCGTCACACTAAACGTCGCTGGGACAGAGGTCAATTTGGTTTGGACTATGTGAATTGCGATGACCCCAAAAAGCGCGCGGCCTGGGATACCAAAGCCGGATTGGGGAATGCCAAGCTCTTTGAAATTCGCCGCATTCATAACGATATCACCTTCCTCGACGCCTATCTCGACGAGGACTTCTGTCATGAGCATAAGCTCTTTATCTATGATTACGACCGTCGGAATAATCGCTATGTAATCAGCGACCGGGAATTCGGCAAAGTCAAGGCGCAGATGCTCAATCAACTGACCAACTTCGGCCAGCCCATCATCCTGGTCAAAGACGGCAACTTCAAGAATCGCAACGAACTGCTGCTCGAGCATAAGCACGAGGGGACCGATCTCAAGCATGAATTCACTATCGAATGTCTGCGCAATCTCTTCAAAGTCTGGCGCCGGCCTGTGCACATCGACACAATAATCGAAGAGGGCAAACGTCGGGTTTCCTTCGACGGATCGACTCACTCAGTGGAGAAGCTCTAACCCATGAAATCACTCCTTCGCCTTCTCGCAACGCTTTTGGTCTCTTGGACTGTGTTGGGCAAAGCGAACGCGGAGGCAGCGGATCTCAAACCAGTTCCTTCCATAAAGTATGCGGGCGTTCTCCCTGTCTATTGGCAGGGAGGGAGCAGCCCTTCCCTCACGAAAAAAAAATCCTGGATCGAATCCGACTTTGTCCGGGCGGTGCGCGATTCCAAACGCTTTGCCTTCATCAACGACACCATCATTGCCGACAACTGGTCGAACGCTGAAGGCCGTAAAAAGCTCCGCGACGAATATGAGCTCGATGCCTTTCTCAATCTTAATGTCACCGAACAGGGTGATATTGCGATCTTCACGGCCCGCCTGCTCGGCCCGGAACTTGAGAACTTTGTCAGCGAGACCGACCGGATTCCGCTCAACTGGCTTGATGCAGCCACCGACGATGATCTCTATATCAAGCTCCGTGATCTTTCTTTTCGTGTCCTAAACCGCTATCCTATCGATGTCTTCGTTACGTCGCTGCAAGGCCGCTATCTAACCCTTTCCGCCGGCAAGGATCAAAACGTTCTTGAGGGCGACACCCTGGATTTTGCTGAGTTCAGCGTGAAGAGTCATCATCCCATCGACGGGACCTGGCTTGAGTATCTGCCCAAACCCCTAGGCAAGGCCAAGGTCGTCGAAAGCAAAAATCAGTCCTCGATCGCCCTGATTACGTCCCTGGTCAGTGAAAATGCCATCAGGATCGGCAGCGGCGCGCGGGTTGCGGACATAGCCTCGCGGCGTAATTTTAAGGCCCAGCCGCCAGGGGAGGATGCCTTCATCACCCTGTCTCCCGACAGCCCTTTGGTGACCGCTCCTGGCCAGACCCCGGTCCCACCTCCAGCCTCGCCTGTTAAAGGACCCGATCCACTGGCCACGACCTCCGGCAAACCTGAAGCCGAGCCTACGGAAATCGATCAGGAGCCCATGCATCCGGCAGCGCGGGGTCAGAATCACTTGGCCCAGGCCAGCCCAGAGCCTGAAGCGGCGCCCGGATCCACGGCCGGTGAAAGCAGCGGCATAAGTCTGACCGATATTCGATTGGCCCTGCTCAATGATAGCTGGTCCTATAGTGGTCCGGCAAAAGCCGCCGCCGGCATGCCACCGATCTTGTTTAACGGCCTCGGAGCATGGGCCGAGCATGATATCGATGCTTCGACCACCACCCTCTTTGATCTGCAGATCGAATCGGGATCGACGAAACATGGCAGCTACTTTGGAATGGCTGGCGCCGGGGAATATCTGTTCAAAATCGCCTCAGGTCATGCCATGGTCTCCAGCATCGACCGCCTTTTGGTCGGCGGCCGGGCGGAAGTGGCAACGATAGGCGTCTCCAAAGAACCCTTTGGCGGAATGGATGCTCTTCATCTTGCTCCCGTGGTGCATGCTCAGGGCAACTATCATCTGGTGGATCTCGTGCAGACCTATAGCTATGATGTGAGCGCCAAACTTTTAGCCGCCAACTTTGGTTCGGCTGGCATCAAGGGTAAAACCCTATCCGTTGGCAGCGGATTTGGCTTTGATCTGGAGGCTCAGGTCTTAAACAAGTCGAAAACCGAGATGTGGGAATGGGGAGGCCTCGTAGGCTATCGTCAGGCCTCCTGGGATGTCGGCAAAGGCATGCTTGGCAAAGACAGCTTTCGCCTGGGCATTCTCACCCGCGCTAAGCTCTGAACTCAGGATAGCCGGGCCGACTTAAGGCCGGGCGCACCAGCGGCGCTACCGCTTCCCAGCGCCCGCCTTGCTGGCCCTTGTCCGCGCCCTCGAACCAACAGCGAAAGATGCCCTCCCTTTGAAACACCAAAGCATTGGGCTTATCCCAGCAATCGACACTGAAGACAGCCCCCTCCTTGCCGTCGCGTCTCGGTTCGGCGTAAGGAACATGGAAATGGCCGAAGACCCCGTACTCGGCGACGGAGTCAGGCGTTTCCATCCAGGCATCGACGGCCGCTAATATCTTTTCGTGATAGATGGGCCTATATTCATCGGCAGACCGTGAGACTTCCGAGGTTTTGCGCGTAAGATGATCCAAAAAACGCCCGGGAAAGAGCCGCGCAACCGCCGTTACAAAAGATGATTTTACCAGCCAGCGAAAGGCCTTATAACGCCGATGGCTATAGATCATGTCGCCATGTGCGGCCTGTACCGACTGTCCGTTTTTAAGCGGGATGAGGCACGTCCCGCCCGTTACAATCTCAATGCCTTTCCAGGGCAGATCCTTCAAACGAAATTCATGATTGCCTTCTAAAAAGATGACCCTCGTGCCCCGTGCGGCCACGCGCTCAAGCGCCAGGCCGATGCTTGCAAATTTAGATTGAAAGTAGCGATGCGAGCCCAGACAAAAGTCGAAAATATCACCAAGCAGCACGAGCGTGTCGACCCTGCCCGCCTCGATACGGGACAAAAATTTTAATAATTTTTTTGCTCTATCATCGCCAGAATGACTTAAATGAATATCCGAAACCACGATCAAGTACGCGCGTAATTGCGACAAGATTTCCCCCTACCCCTACTCTGGCCCAACAATCCAAGCGGCTTAAGGATAGCGGTATTCCATCAAGCCCTCAAGCAATCAAAAACACCCTTAAATTCGGCTTGCTAGCGCTCTCAAAGGACGTCACTATTAACTTGCATAAAGCTCTGGTTTTTGGTTCTGTAGATGAACGACCGGCAATAATGTGCCAAATTGAAGGAGAAACTATGTCTCTCGACATCGAAAGCCAATTGAAAAAAATCGTCGTTAATCAACTCGGCGTTGAGGAAGCTGCCGTCGTCAGTAAGGCCAAATTTATTGAAGATCTTGGCGCTGACTCTCTCGACATTGTCGAACTCGTCATGGCGATGGAAGAAGCTTTCAGCGTCGATATTCCTGACGAAGAGGCCGAAAGCCTTCGCACGGTGGAAGATGCCGTTAGCTACATCAAAAAAGCCAAAGAAGTCTAATCACTGCTTGGTTTTTTTGTGACGTTGACACGTTTGGGAAGAGCCGGGTACACCGGCTATTGAGTGCTGCAAATCAAAAGAGGCAGTTCAGCCCTGGATGAAAACGGTTTCACTTAAGCCGATCGCGATGGGCCTTGATTCTTTTGATTTGCAGCACCCGATTTTGGGTTTCTATAAAAAACCTTCGATGTCCCTTCCTTTCGCAGCAGCGCAAAGGCTGAAGCAAAGACCCGGATTTTAGTCTTGGGTTAGGCATAGGCGGACTCAGCCCGCACGAAGCATCATACATGCACTGGATTCTGCTGAAAAAAGCTCGAATCAAGCTCATCTCCTCCTCGACGATCAGGCTTCTTTCAGCAGAATCTCCCCTTCAATCGATAATAGAGGCCGAGGTAATATGAGTCAGCAGATCGGCATCGCATCTGATCACGGCGGCAAAGTCCTTAAAGACAAAATCAGCCGCTATCTCAAAGAACAAAATCTAGCGGTCGAGGATCTGGGTGCTCCTCTCGACAGCTCCGTATCTGTAGATTATCCTGACTATGCCGCGCAACTTTCCCAGAGGCTTGCAGACGGTAAAATGAAACGGGGGATACTGGTTTGTGGCAGCGGAATCGGCATGTCGATTGCTGCAAATAAATTCCCAGGCGTTCGCGCCGCGCTGGTGACCGACGAATTCACGGCTAAAATGTGCCGCCTGCATAACAATGCCAACGTCCTCTGTCTCGGCGAACGCGTCATCAATCACGATCGTGCCCTGGACTTTGTAAGGATTTGGCTGACGACCGAGTTCGAAGGGGGGCGTCATCAAAATCGGCTCGATAAAATCACAGTCATCGAAAATAGTTTGGTGCATCCCAGGCAATAAAGGAATCCGCGCATGAAGCCATGGTCACTGTTGCAACATCATGATCCCGAAATCTACGGCCTGATCGACGACGAGTTTGAACGTCAGCAGACCGGACTGGAACTCATCGCCTCCGAAAATTTCGCCTCCGCACCAACTATCGCGGCCATGGGCAGCATTCTCACCAATAAATATGCCGAGGGCCTACCCGGCAAACGTTATTACGGCGGCTGTGAAATTGTCGATAAGATCGAAGCGATTGCCATCAATCGCGCGAAACAGATCTTTGGTTCTAAGTTTGCCAACGTGCAGCCGCACTCCGGCGCTCAGGCCAATGCCGCCGTCTTCCTCACTCTCCTGCAGGCTGGCGACAAAATCCTCGGCATGGATCTTTCCCATGGCGGTCACCTTACTCATGGCTCCAAGGTGAATTTCTCGGGCATGCTCTACGATTCCCATTTCTATGGCGTCAACACCGAGACGGGTCGACTCGACTACGAGCTGATCGCGGCAAGGGCCCGGGAAGTAAAACCGAAGATGATCATCGCCGGCGCCAGTGCCTACGCGCGGGAAATCGATTTTGCCAAATTTCGCGCCATCGCTGATGAGGTGGGTGCTTACCTCTTCGTTGATATGGCTCATATTGCGGGGCTGGTGGCGGCCGGCGAGCATCCGACGCCCGTTCCTCATGCTCATGTAACCACGACGACGACGCACAAGACGCTAAGGGGTCCTCGCGGCGGTTTGATTCTTTGGAACGATGAAAAGATCAATATCAATAAATCGGTGTTCCCCGGTATTCAGGGCGGCCCCCTGGAACATGTTATCGCCTCAAAGGCGGTGAGTTTCCTTGAAGCCCTTAAACCCGAGTTCAAACAGTATCAAAAGCAAGTGCGCACCAATGCCAAGGCCCTGGCCGAAGCGCTTGTCGCCAAAGGCTTCACCCTCGTCTCCGGCGGCACCGACAACCACCTCATGCTGCTTGATTTGTCCAAGAGTCCGGTGAGTGGCAAGCAGATGGAAGACGCCCTCGACAAAGCTCACATCACGGTCAATAAAAACACGGTTCCCAACGAAACCCGCAGCCCCTTTGTCACGAGCGGAATCCGCATCGGAACTCCAGCTGTAACGAGCCGCGGCATGGGGACGGCCGAGATGCAAAAGATCGCTGGCTGGATTTGGCAGACCTACGAAAATATCGAAAAGCCCGAGGTCTTGCCCCAGATCAAAAGTGACGTTCAAAACCTGGCGAAGTCGTTCCCTCTCTACCCAGAATGGAGAAAATAAGCCGTGAAGTGCCCGAAGTGCGATTTCATCGATACCAAAGTGCTGGAAAGCCGCGTTAGCGTGGATGGTCGTAGCATTCGGCGTCGGCGGAACTGCCTGAAGTGCCATCATCGCTTCACGACCTATGAAAAAGAAGAGGAGCTGATGCTCCAGGTCAAAAAGAAGGACGGGACCTTCGACGACTTCAGTCATGAAAAAATCGTGCGGGCCATTTCCATGGCCTGCCGCAAGCGCCAGATTTCCATCGATCAAATCGAAGTCATGGTCAATTCCATCGAGGTGCAGCTGCGTGCCGAAGGCGACCGGATAATTCCGAGCAGCCGCATCGGTGACCTCATTATGAAGCGGCTGCGGCAGACCGATCATGTGGCCTACGTTCGTTTCGCTTCAATTTATAAAGATTTCAAAGACCCCGAGGAATTTGTTCGCGAACTTAAGGGCCTGAAAAGCACCCGTGACGCCAACAATCCTTTGTCCTGATCGAATAGGAAGAGTCTATGTTTACGGGTTTAGTCGAAAGAATGGGACGCATTGCCGACATCAGCGGACACGACGGCTTCACGGTGCTGCGGGTCGAACTCTCTCAAGCGGAGCCCTATGTCACCCAGCTCGGGGAAAGCATAGCGATCAACGGTTGCTGCCTGACTGTCACGGCGTTCGATCAAAAATTCATGAGCTTTGATGTCAGCCACGAATCCCTTGCCAAGACCAATCTCGGTACCCTTAAGGTCGGCTCAGCCGTAAATCTTGAGCGTGCCTTGCGTATGGGCGATCGTTTGGGTGGGCATATGGTCTCGGGCCATGTCGATGGCTGTGGCACCTTAGAATCGATCGATGCCCAGGAGGGTGGCTGGAATGTCTTTGTACTCGTGCCGCGCGAACTTTCGGGCTATATCATCCCCAAAGGCTCTATCACTCTCGACGGCGTGAGTCTGACGATCAATGAGGTCATCGACCTTGCGCAGGCCAGCCGCATCCGACTGACCCTGATTCCTGTGACTGTGTCTCAGACCAGCTTCTCGGAGCTTAAAGCCGGCTGGCCGCTCAATATCGAAGTCGATCTGCTTGGCAAATATCTCGAGCGGTTCGCGAGTCCCTATGTGCAGGCCACCCGCAAATAGCGGGAGGCTTCCGCTGCAGGCAGAGAGCCTCCCGACTGTTCTCAGAGGAAGGAACGCTTGAGGTTTTGGAGGTTCAATACCTCGCCGCTCGCGAACTCTTCCTCGCCAAGTTCCACGAAGGCGAGAAAAACGCTTTGATTGGTCTTCTTAAGCATAGGCTTGAGCCCCACTACCGCAAATGCTTTCTGCCGAACCGGCCCTGTGCGATGGACGGGAATTTCCAAATAAAAAGAATTTGGCCTATTGTTCCAAAAGTGATCGATCTCGTCACGCAGGTCTTTCGTATTGAGAACCTCGACTATCGACATGTGCTCACTTGAGTGTTCGGCCCATACCTTCAAGGCCGCTGAGTTTTTCCAGAGGATTTTAAGCTCAAGATCGGTTTCAACACAGGCAAAAAGCGACTGATTGAGATTGTCGCGACTGCCCTCTGCCAAGTCGCGCCCCCATTTGGTGAGGAGTTCACGAACCGAAGGCAGAACACGAAAGCAGGCTTGCTCCAGTATCATGCGAAAAAGATACAAATCTCCCCCACCTTTGGTACGTGGCAAGGCTTCCATCAACCAGGGACGGCGATCCAGGAGAAAGAAAAAAGTGCTCAGGCCGACGCCAAAGGTTGAGCAAATACGCTTTAAAGTCTCAACTTTTACTTCGACTCGACCCGTCTCAATGTTTTGATAATGCCGGTAGTCGAGCTCGGTGAACGAGGCGAGTTGATACTGAGTCAACAGCAGGCTTTTACGGAGCCACTGAAGCCCTTTGCCAATCTCGCCACTTAATGAGTCTACAACCATGTATCTGCTCGATTAAATGGATAATAAAATGTCATATATTTTTATATAACAGAAATGAGTAGCGGAAGGTACGTGTTCGCCTACCCTGGAGATTTGACTTGATCAATAAAATCAGGGTCCCGTGCGGGTTTCAAAAATTTTCCGAACCGTATGGAGCAAAGCTTGTTAAAAAAAACCATTACGACGCAAGTCCATCCTAAATGTGGGTAATTCTTCTAGGCCGCGCGGCGACCTCGGGGCATAGACATAGACATAGACAGAATGAGGGCAATGCCCTAGGATGGGGGGCTTTAGGCTTGCCCGGCAAAATGCCGTAAGGTTCTTTGAAAACCCTGTTTCCTTCATCATTTGTTTAAAAGATAAGGATGCCCCTATGCAGACTGATCAAGATAAAGTTATTGCTCGCGTTCGAGCCGCGATCGAAGCCATTCGCAGCAATCAAATGGTCATCATGGTCGACGACGAAGACCGTGAAAATGAAGGCGACTTGGTTATGGCGGCCGCCTGCGTCACGCCTCAGCATATCAATTTCATGGCTAAGGAGGCGCGGGGCCTTATCTGTCTTCCTCTCGACCCCGAATATGTCGATCGTCTCAAACTCCCTATCATGTCCGACAGCACCCGTACGATTCCCAGCAAGGAAACGGCCTTTACGTTTAGCATCGAAGCGCGCGAGGGTGTTTCGACAGGAATCTCCGCAGCCGATCGCGCCCATACCGTAAAGGTTGCCATCGCCGATAACTGCACGCCCGAAGACATCGTCGTGCCCGGCCACATTTTCCCCCTCAAAGCAAGAAAAGGCGGCGTTCTGGAACGCGCCGGTCATACCGAAGGCTCGGTCGATATTGCCAAGTTTGCTGGATTTAAAGGCGCCGCCGTGATCTGCGAAATCATGAATGACGATGGAACCATGGCCCGCATGCCCGACCTTGAGCTCTTCTCGGCCAAACACAAGATGCCTATCGTCGCCATTGCCGATCTGATTCAGTATCGCCTCCTTCATGAGTCCATGGTCGAGGAAGTCTATAGGGAGAAGATTCAAACATCGCAGGGCATGGCGGAGGCCGTGGTCTTCCGCAGTAATGTCGATCAGCTCGAACATCTGGCCCTTATCTCCGGCGAAGATTCTTTCGATACCAAGCTGGTCGATGTACGGGTCCACACCCAAAGCGCTATTCTCGATGCCTTTGGCGATAGAAAAGAGGGCTCAGGCTTTCGTTTCCAATCGGGTCTCGATCTTTTGGACAAGACCACTCCCGCCGCCTTTATCTACCTCAATCAACCCCAGCACTCCTGGATTGAGGATGTGAAACAACTGGCCGGTGATCTCAAGCCTAGGAAAGATCAGGCCGCAAGCAGCACGCGTCCGCAGGATCTGCGCCTGCATGGTATCGGCGCGCAAATCATCCGGGCCCTCGGCATTCAAAAAATGCGCGTTCATTCCAGTTCGCCTTTGGTCTTAAAGGCTCTTTCAGGCTTTGGCCTGGAAGTGATTGAAACCAATATCATCAACAAATCGCACTGAAAAAGGTAGGGCTGTTCATGGCGGAACGCATACTCATCGTTGCCGGTAAATTCAACGATCTTATCGGTAAGTCTTTGGTTCAGGCGGCTCAGGACGTCTTTAAGCAAGCCGGCAAGGAAGCCCTTGTCGATACGGTTTGGGTACCCGGTGCCTTTGAAATTCCTATCACGGCGGCGCACGGAGCCCGTTCCAAACGCTATGCCGCCGTCGTCTGCCTGGGCGCAGTCATTCGTGGAGAAACGCCTCATTTCGAATACGTCTCAGGCCCCTGCGCCTCGGCTTGCATGAGTCTTAGCGTCGAAACCGGGGTGCCGATTATCTTCGGCGTCCTGACGACGAACACCGTGGAACAGGCTTTGAACCGGGCTGGTCTTAAGTACGGTAATAAAGGGGCTGAGGCAGCTCTTACAGCCCTACAGATGATAGACACTCTCAAGAATTTTGTATCCAAGGAGCGGTAATACCGTGACAGTGACCCAGCAGCATCCTCATGCGAGATCCCGTGAATGGGCCCTCCAGTTTCTCTACCAATCCGAAATTGAAAAGGTGTATTTCTTTTCCGAGATGCACTTCGACCGCTTTATTCAGAACTTTTCGGTCGAGTCTCAACAGCTTCCCTACCTTCGCAAGCTGGTGGAAGGGGTATTTGCCAAATTGATGGAGCTCAACGAAGCCATCGATGAGCACAGTGAGAACTGGAACCTCACCCGGATGCCAGTTGTGGATCGCTGCATACTAAGGCTAGCGGCTCTGGAGCTGATGAAAAAGGAAACGTCGCAGAAGGTGATCATCAACGAAGCGATTGAATTGGCGAAGAAGTATTCCACCGAACATTCAGGTTCTTTTGTTAACGGGATTTTGGATAAGTTGGCAAAGAAATACGTCTAGATTTGGTGAATCCTCCCCCTTGGGGACTCCCCTTAGCTAGAGAGGGCCGAGCCTATTACTAGCCAAGACCCTGCCCCCAGCACCCTTGCGCTCCGCATCAAGCCGAGCCAGTGGATCATTCAAAGACGAGGGAAGCGAGCTGAACCGATTGAGAGGTACCCGAGTAGTCCGTGATCACGACCAAACTGAGCGGCGTTGGCAATTTCTCAAAATGTTGCAGATGATCGCCCGTGAGCTCGACCACACGACCGAGTCCATCGACTATAACAAGCTTATCGTAACCGTCTTCCACATTATATTTTAAATCAAAACTGACCGCAGTTGCCTCCTTGGTCGTCACATTGAGCAAATTCCGAGTCCATTGATCGGGAAATGGCCCGTAGTGCAACTGGGAAAACTGTTGGGGCGGAGCCTCGACAAGCTCGGCCAGGCGCTGCAGCTCGGTCGGATCCGGCAAATAGCTGCCATAATTTTCATGATTGTCTGCATCACCATTATGGATGCCCAGGACCAGGGACGAATCGGCGTCCAAAACCGGGCTTCCGCTGTTGCCAGGCAGGGTGTCGCAGCTGTGATGGAAAAAATTCGAAGCCTCACCGCTTGCCGTTATCATCTCGCAACGGCCGCTGACGCTTAGAGCCTTGCCTTTGGGATAACCAACAACAACAACCTTTTGATCGACGTTGATGCTGCGATCCATCGACTGAATGCCAATGCTGGCCGCCGGTGCCGGATCAACCTGAATAAATGCAAAATCACCATTAACATCGAACTGATACTGCAAAATTTTCATGCATCGCGAGTGAGCAGGCAGCTGATTCCCACGGTCCTGTTCCCAAACGATAGATAGATTATGACAGGAGGTCTCAACGGGGTCAGCTGTAGCAATCGTTATACAATGACCCGCCGTAGCTACAATGCCATGACCCAAATGAAAGGCAGTACAGCCGCCAGTCATTTTTCCAATCGCTGTCAATTCATTTCTTAGGCTTTGGCTAAGCGGTGTGCTGGGATCAATGGTGACCATCGAGTTTATATCGATGATGCTCGAGGCACTGGAATCTATGCTTTTTGGAAGTTCCCCACATGCTGCGGCCAAGGCAAGGGTTAAAACAAGCATGCAAAACGAACTACCGATACGATGCATAGCATCCACCCGTCAGTGAAATTATTGCTGGCTTAGGGAAGTAATCTTCAGTGGAAAAGAGAGATTAATTTGAAACTAACATTAATTAGCCAGCTGGTCAATAACTCGGAAGTCAAGACAGCATTTTGGGCCGTGGGGAGGAGACGAAAGAATGAGGAATAGTGGAAGCTTAAAACGGGCAAACGCAAAAAAGGAGCCCTAAGGCCCCTTCTGGGAATCTTTATTGAATGTCAATGAATCGATTGAGGGACGTTCCGTTAAGGGTTCGCACATGCAGTAATCCTTCACCATGGAAGGCTTCGGGCAACCCACTGGTATATTCAAACGAATGATCGGCAGCCTGCGTATTACAGACATCCGTGTCGACGATTTCAGCAATCGGCTGTACCACCATCACATCGGATGGACTGCGAATCGCCCGCACTTCTTTGATCACCATGCAGCCCACGAAGTAAAAGGGAAAATGTCCCTGCAATTTTAGCGATTGTTTGCCCGTATCAAAGTTAACATCAATGTAGGCATTTTCAACGGTGGCGTAGAGAAATTCATCCGGTGATTCGGTCTTACGGCGATCTACTTTCAAGGCATTCGAAACGGCTTTATCGGCATCGTACACCACTCGGTAGCTGCCTTCTGCTACAAGACCGAGAGTCACTGGCTGGACGAAAGGCGTTATGGTTTGAATGCAAAACTGATCGGAGGTCCGCAGGGCCGTAGCAGAGACCGTTATCGTTCTTGTTAGAGGATCGAGCTCAGCGCTGACTTTGCCAATCTGATAGCAGCTATCTGGAAAATTGCCATGGACGATCACTTCCACGTTATCGTTATCATCGAAACCGTCGGGAATATAAATTTTATCGACTGGAGCTGTGAATTCCTCAGGTTCCGCTGTTTGTGCGGAAAGATTGGAACCCAACGAAACAGTCATGCTTAGGACTAAAAATAAGGTCTTCATATATTCTCCAAGACTTCAGGCTGTAGAAATTTTTATTGACTGAGAACTATAAAGCAAAGAGCGTGCCAGAATTTGAAAGGCTGATTGATTCCCGTTTTCTCCTTCATTTGTCCCAGATAGACAATCGGCAGGCCGATCTCGGCGCTATCCGCCGACTTTTAAAATTCGCCGGGTACTTTTTAAAGGCGAATATTTATGGCGAGGGCTGATAAGTCAATAAAGAAAAATTCAACCTAATCCGGACGCTCTAAGCCTGCGAGGCTAAGCGGGGATAAGTCGGGCGCGAAGCTTCTAGACAACCCCCTTGAGCCAAATATTTTGCTTGCTTGGCCCTCCCATTTTAAATTGCGGGGCGGCTAGGGCGTCTGCACAAAAAATAGCAAGTCGTAAAAAAGGCTCCCTTACCTGAGGCGGTGAAGAAGCCTTGCCTGATGCGTGCGCTTAAGGTCAATCAAGGGATCAATAGGTGTGTTTTTTCAGGTAGTTGTAGCACCCATCCGGGCACCTGCTTTTGAAAGAAGGACTGCAATCCATGCTGCCCCATCTGACTCGCACGGATAGACGCGATGGCATCGGCCGTCAGCTCTTCATTCTGCACACCAAGGTCGAGTTCACCCCAAAGCTTTTTATAAGCCGCATGAGCCTCAGGGCTGGTCTGGAGCAAAGCATTGATTTCGGCCTTGAGCAGATTCTCCAGCTGGCCCTTAGCGCTCTGCGCGACCTCTTGCACCAGACCTATCTTTAAAAGCTGATCCGACGTAAGGATCTGCGACCCCATCACCATGCGATGCAAGGTGCCCGCTGGGATTTTTCTCTGCAGATAGGGCAGGATCACCGCTGGAATCAGGCCGATCTTCGCTTCGCTTAGGCAAACCTTGGCACTCTCGTCAGAGAAAGCGTAATCACACGCCGCCAGCAAACCTACGGCGCCCCCAAAAACTGCACCCTTGATGATCGCAATGGTCGGAATCTTCAGAGAACTGAGGCTCTCAAACATCGCACAGAGCTTCTTAGCTTCCATAAGGTTGCCTGGACGGTCCAAAAGCGCTGAAGCCTTCATCCAGTGCAGATCGGCTCCTGCCGAGAAATGCTTGCCCGACCCCTGAAGCATGAGAATACGCACCGATGGGTCGTTGCGCACCTCTTCTAAAAGTTCGGTCAATCGCACCAGAAGATCACCTGTAAAGGAATTGGCTGCCTCCTGCCGGTTCAAAACCAGGGTCGCGACCCGTGATTCTGAAAGTCGCCCGTCGGGTCCCACGAGCGGGACAAAATGCAAATAAGCAGCTAACGATTCGGCCACAGCTCACCTCAATATTCAGATATCGAATTTAATTCCTTGAGCCAAGGGCAGTTCGCGACTGTAGTTGATCGTATTAGTCTGCCGACGCATGTAAGCGCGCCAGGCGTCCGATCCCGATTCACGGCCTCCGCCCGTGTCTTTTTCCCCACCAAATGCTCCCCCAATCTCAGCGCCGGAAGTTCCGATGTTGACATTGGCGATACCGCAGTCTGATCCCGCAGCCGAAAGGAAGGTTTCCGCTTCGCGCAGATTCAAGGTAAAGATCGATGAACTCAGTCCTTGTTTTACATCATTCTGCATGGCAATCGCATCCTCAACTTCGCCTTTATAGCGAAGCAGATAGAGGATAGGAGCAAAAGTCTCCTCACGCACGATCTCCATATCCGAACGTGCCTCAACGATGGCCGGCGTCACATAACAGCCCGAGCTATAAGCGTCGCCCTTAAGGACTTCACCGCCAATGATAACTTTTCCACCCTGCTCATGGGCGGTAACCAGCGCCTTTTGCATAGAGGCGACGGCAGCCTGATCGATCAGGGGACCCACGTGATTGTTTTGATCGAGGGGGGAACCGATACGAAGGCCGCTGAAGGCCTTCATCAGCATCGTCTTGACCTGTTCATAGATCGACTCATGAACGATGAGGCGACGCGTCGTCGTACAGCGTTGGCCACAGGTCCCGACCGCACCAAACACAATGCCTGGGGCGGCGAGTTTCAGATCGGTATCGGGCGTAAGGATGATCGCATTGTTGCCACCCAGTTCCAAAATCGAGCGACCCAGGCGTCCGCCCACCACTTCGCCCACTTTTTTGCCCATGCGGGTTGAACCCGTTGCTGAAATCAAGGGAATGCGCGTATCGGCCACCATCGGTTCGCCGACCGCCGCGACGTCACCGATGATTAGGGTGAGTACGCCTTCAGGGATTTTATTCGCCTTTAAAACGTCCTGTATGATATGAAAACAGGCAAGCGCTGAGAGCGGGGTTTTCTCCGAAGGTTTCCAGATCGAGACGTCACCACACACCATGGCTATCATCGAGTTCCAGGACCAGACGGCCACTGGAAAGTTAAAAGCTGAAATAATACCGACCAGGCCGATCGGATGCCACTGCTCATACATACGGTGATTGGGTCGTTCAGAAAACATGGTCGAACCATACATCTGCCGCGAGAGACCGACGGAAAAGTCACAGATGTCAATCATCTCCTGAACCTCACCCAGACCCTCTTGCAAAGACTTTCCCATCTCGTAGGCGACGAGCTTGCCGAGAGCCAATTTTTTCTCGCGCAGTTTATCGCCTATCTGCCTGACGACGTCGCCGCGTTTGGGAGCGGGGTTCTTGCGCCATTCGGCAAAGGCTTTTTGGGTGATACCGACGAGTTTTTCATAGTCCTCACGGCTGGCCTTATAGACCGAACCGATGACTTTGCCATCAACCGGAGAATGCGATTGGTAAGCGCCGCTCGTTTTCGAACCAAACCATTCGGTGCCGGTGCAGACACCGAGACTTTGGCTGCTAAGGTTGAGTTCCTTAAGAAAATCAAGACTGATCGTCATATATTGCCCTTTCTCGGCTTTAGTCACAGACAGCGAATGAGTAGCTGCGTTGATCTAAATTTATGGTTTCGATAAAAATCTTATGGGTGGGCGGCAGCATTTGCGCCTCGCCTGCCTGCTCGGGCCATTCGACAAATATCCCCTTAAAGGGCCGGATATCGTGAACACCCAGCTCATCGAGCGAGAATCCTGGCCCGGCGCGATAAAGATCGAGATGCGCGTACCAATCCATGCCAAGGCGGTATTCATTCATAATCGTATAGGTCGGCGATACCACCGGTGTTGCTTCGGAAAGACCAAGGCTATAGAGATAGGCGCGCACCAGACTTGTCTTGCCTGCCCCCATATCCCCACAGAGCCAAAGCGTGTAGGACGATCGTGATTCCAGCTCCTGCTTGAGCCGGGCCAAAAGACCCCCATCGGCCTCGCCACAGATTAGCTTATTGGTGATGATACGCATGACAGCCGTCCTTGGTAGGGGCGATGAATGGGATTATTGATTAGAGCCTTCATCTCATCTACCGCCTGCGGCAGACCGACGAAGAGCGCCCGGGCGATGATCGCATGACCGATATTGGCTTCCTCGCATTGCGGCAGGACTTGCATCCAGGCGGCATTGACATAATTAAGGCCATGGCCGACATGGACCTGAAGCCCTAGCTCATGTCCCAATCGTGCCGCCTCCTGCATGCCTCTCACAAGCAGCCAGGCCTCGGCCGTGGTTCGCAACTTTTGCAAGTCCGTACAAAAATGTCCGGTGTGAATCTCGATGGCCTGCGCCCCCATCTTAGCCGCCATGGCAATCGCCTTGGGATCGGCTTCGATAAAAAGGGATACGAGGATCCCCCTGTCCCTGAGGCGGCGAATATCACGTTCGAGCTTTCTTACGTCTTCGCTGAGATCGAGCCCGCCCTCGGTCGTCAGCTCCTGTCGTTTTTCAGGCACCAACGTCACGGCATGGGGGACGATATCGCAAGCATAAGCAACCATTTCCTCGGTCGCACCGATCTCAAAGTTAAGGGGAATCTGTATCGTGTCCCTGAGCAGCCGCACATCCGCATCGCGAATATGCCGTCTATCTTCCCGCAGATGACAGGTAATATTATCGGCGCCGCCGAGTTCCGCCATCACCGCCGCCTGAACCGGACTGGGATAAGTTTCGCCGCGTGCATTTCTAACCGTAGCCACATGATCGATATTTACACCAAGGCGCATGCCGTGGCCTCCTTTTCTTTACAGTTTCTGAGCGCGCTCAAGAGCGTTGATGATTGCACCGGCCATGCCCTCAATTTGCGCATGGTCTTCGCCTTCAAGCATGACCCGTGCGAGATTTTCCGTTCCCGAATAACGCACGAGGACACGCCCGCGTTGACCAAGCTTTTGTTCGGCGTCGACGATGAGCCTGTGAACTTCAGGCAGACTTTCAAAGGGCTGCTTGTGCAGCACATGAATATTTTTAAGAACCTGCGGAAAGAGCTCCATGCAGCCCTTGAGTTGACTGAGGGATTTTTGTTTCACGAGCATGATTTCCAAAAGATGGAGTGCGGCCAGGATCCCGTCGCCAGTCGTCGAGCAGTCGGCAAAGACCAGATGGCCCGATTGCTCGCCGCCAAGGTTATAGCCACCCCGCCGCATCTCATCGACCACGTAGCGGTCGCCGACTTTGGTACGGGCAAGCTTGATACCCATCTTTTGCATAGCCATTTCCAGGCCCATATTGCTCATAACTGTCGATACCACGGTCGCCTTTTTAAGCTTGCCCTCGCGGTGCATATGCTCAGCGCAGATCGCCAGAATTTGATCGCCATCGACGATTTCCCCCTGATTATCCACGACGATCAGACGGTCCGCATCGCCATCAAGAGCGATACCGATATCGGCCTTATAGAGACGAACCTTCTCGATGAGGTTCTGCGGGTGCAGGGCGCCGCAGCGGTAGTTGATGTTTTTGCCGTCGGGCGTGTTGCCGAGGATAAAGAGCTCGGCACCCAGTTCGGCAAAGACCTTCGGCGCTACTTTATAAGCCGCCCCATTTGCACAATCGACCACAATGCGCAGGCCATCGAGGGCAAGGTGCTTTGGAAATTGCTCTTTGAGAAAGACCGCGTACTGGCCGACGGCGTCGTCGATTCGCTTGGCACTGCCGATGCTCATGCCCGTCGGCAGATCGCTCTGCAGAGCCACGTCGTCGACCATATCCTCAAGCTTGTTCTCGATGTCGTCGGGGAGCTTATAGCCGTTGTCAGAAAAAATCTTAATGCCATTGTCATCAAAAGGATTGTGTGAGGCGGAGATGACGATACCCGCACAGGCCCGCATGCCGCGCGTAAGGTAAGCGATACCGGGAGTCGGCAAGGGGCCCAGATACTGAACATTGACGCCGACACTGCATATACCAGCCGAAAGCGCTTGCTCGAGCATATAGCCGCTGCGCCTTGTATCTTTTCCGATTAGAATTTTGGGATGCGGGTAGGCGGTGCGAAAATGGATGCCAATAGCCTGGCCTAAACGAAGGACAAAGTCTGGCGACATGGGAGAGACGTTTGCTTTCCCACGGATACCATCAGTGCCAAAATATTTACCCACTCTAGTTACCTCTTTACCTTTGGAAACCTTGCCTAAAAAAGCTTGAGAACTCTTAGACTAGCTGATTTCCAGGGGAGGCAAAAGACTTTTCCATGCACCAAAAAATGGGTTAATCGCCCTGAATCGTAACATTCCCTTTCTCTGGAAAAGTCTCGATCAACACCGTCTCGGCCGGGATTTTGACTTTAATATCCTCTTCGTAGCGGCCTGGCCCCAGACTTCTTACCTCGATAAACGCCTTGAAGTCCGAACGCTGCAGGCTATTTAGAACGTTTGGCACGCCCTGAACGAGTATGGAAACAAATTGTGGGCTGATTTTGGTACGCCGCTGAGCCCCGACAATCTCCACCGGGATATTGGAAAAGCGCTTGTTGACCTTGCTGTTACCGACCTGTAGCGAGACCTTCACCGTCTCAAGGGAGAGCGCTTCCGAACCCAGCCCGGGCGAGATCAGGCGGCCATCGAGCGTCTTGCTTTGGGCCAGACCGCTGACGTCGAGGGGCTCGGTATAGATTGTGCGCAAATCCATGACATCTTTCCTGATCCCTTTGACCGTCACAAACTTTGGCTCTATCGCGACCTTTTCTACGGTGAATCCATCGGCTGGAGCACCGTGCAGGGTTTCCTTGATGGGAAGGGAGCGCTCCATGAGTTTATCCACGTAGAGCACGAGATTGGGTTCGTGAATGATGAGTTCCAGACGCTCATTGAGATTTTTTACATCATCTTTGCTTAGGCGCACGCGATGCTCTCCGACTTTACCGGGCGGCACAAAAACTTCCGCAGTCAATCGCTTGGGAACTTCCAGTAGCCAGGCCTGGGGCCCACGGATCGTCGCCGCTTTGATACGCAGAAGTTCGCCGCGGACCCCGTATTCCGGCGAGACATGGATTTCGACCAGGATCTCCCTATTCACTTCCTGAATCTGTTCACCCTGGATGATAGCCCACACCACAACGGCCAGGAGTATGGCCAGGAGCTTATAGCCAAAATTATGGAAGAAAAGATTAAAAATGCTGCGGAGCAGACGTCGCATGCTCATTCTCCCTTCGATCGAAAGAGGAGTCGATCGAGCCAATTGACCCTCTTCGGCAGACCAACCGTGGTTTCACCGGGATCACTTTGGTCGGTGCTGAGCAGCTGGGTCAAAGCCTTGCGCAGATCCTTGGCATCGGCCTTACGAACGACGATGCCGTCGACGGCAATCGAAACCGCCGAGGTTTCTTCCGATACGACGACCGAGATCGCATCGGTTTCTTCACTGATGCCGATCGCCGCACGATGCCGGGTCCCAAAGTTCGGGTCGACATCTTCATCCCGTGTCAGCGGTAGAAAACAACCCGCAGCTGCGATGCGGCCCTGTTGGATGACGATCGCACCATCATGGATAGGCGCGGTCGGATGAAAAATTGCCAAGAGCAACTCCTTGCTGACCTTGGCGTCGAGTATGATTCCAACATCGACATAGCGGGTTAGCAGGATATTTCTCTCGATAATGATAAGCGCTCCAATTTTCTTCGAAGAAAGAGCGGCGCAGGCGCGCGCGATTTCATCCAGCATTTGTTTGGAGGAGACCTGCTCCTGAGTGGGAAAAACGGTTTTTTTACCCATGCGGCTCAGCATGCGGCGGATGTCTTCCTGAAAGAGAATGACGATAATGATAATGATGGAGGAGTAGAATTTGTCCATCAACCATTTGAGGGTCGTCAGGGGATAGATCTGCGAAATAAAAAAAGCGAAACCAACCGTCATGAGTATACCAAGGACCATCTGCATGGCCCGCGTGCCGCGAATCAAAAGCAGGAGCTGGTAGATGATGACAGCAATGATACCTATGTCAACCAGGGCCCAGTAGCCAATCTTATGGTAAAGCTCTGACATCTTGCCCTATCCTCGCATGCGCAGCTTGATGGTAATGGGGTGTTCCTTAAGGGCCTTTTCGGCCTATCGATAGCAACGCAGGGTATGCAGCTCTGCTAAGTTTAGCATGGGTCCGGCTGATTTCTTAAGCCAAGCTTCAGCACAGCAGGAGATTGAAGGCACTCACTCCAGCAACCCTGCCCTAAATCAAAAAAAGATCTACGCCTCGGGCAGGAGAAGCTCCTTCATTCGACGCAGATGCTTTACGTTATGGGTGCGGATGACTTTTACTCCGGCAAAAAGAAACGAGAGTTCGAGCATCTTGGACGGTGCATCCCGCGCCAGAGGATCCTCAATATCAAGCAGTCGTCCGATAAAAGACTTTCTGGAAATTCCCAGGGCAATGGGGGTGCTTGCCGCTCGCCGCATGGCATCCCCTATTAAATATAGATTAGCCTGATCGTTTTTGCCAAAGCCGATTCCCGGGTCCAGCCATATTTTATCACGTTTAAAGCCAAGTTTGATGAGGCGGGTCTGAGTAGACGAGTAAAATTCCTCGCTGGCAACCTTGGCCTCTTCCAAGCCCAAAGGCTCCAGCTGCATGGTTTTAGGAGCCTTGTGCCTATGCATGGGAAGATAGCAGCGGCCGGCTTGGGCCCACTTTATAAGCAACTCATCATCGACTTGCCGCGCTCCTTGAATGTCGTTGATTATATCAACTTTTTGATCGAGAAGCCGCCGCATGATCTCAGGTTTTTGCGTATCGACACTCACGCAAACGCTGGGCATATCCTTTTCGAGCTGCTTGAGAACGGGCAGGAGTCGGCGCCATTCTTCTTCAAGTGGGACCTCCCCGGCATCGGGCCTTGAGGATTCAGCCCCAAGATCGATGATGTCGGCACCCTCGAGGATAAGGGCTTCAATCTGCTTCAAAGCGAAGTCGGGCGCGAAAAAACGACCCCCGTCCGAAAAGGAGTCGGGGGTCACATTTATTATTCCCATGATCAAACTATCGGACAAAGCACTCCTCAAGTTCCCGCGAGGATAGGATCGATGCCGAGAGTGTTGGTTTCTGCGGCACGTATCGGCTTGGTGACGAGACGACGAGCTTCTTTTTCACGTTCCAGACGTTCTTTATATTTGTCTCTTTCATCCGGACTGATCAACTCTTGGCCCGCAAGAATTGCCTCGATGTCCTTGGCCTCAAGAGTTTCGCGGATAAGGAGCGCATCGGCCATCGCGTCGAGTTCTTTGCGTTTGTCGCGAAGGATATGCACTGCGGTGTCATAGCCTGTCGTGACCAGCATACGAACTTCCGCATCGATTTCTTCAAGCACCTTCTCAGAGAACGACTCTTTACTACCAAACTCACGGCCCATAAAGACTTCATGATCGGGAGCACCCCAGGCCACCGGACCCAGAGTCTTGCTCATGCCCCAGCTCGTTACCATCTTCCGGGCGATATCGGTGGCTTTTTGAATATCATTGCCAGCACCGGTTGTGGTCAGACCAAAAACAATCTCCTCAGCAGCCCGTCCGCCCATCGCATAGGCGATGATACCTTGAGCGTACTCTTTGGACATCGACAGGCGATCTTCTGTCGGCAAAAGGATCGTAACGCCAAGGGCATGGCCGCGGGGAATGATCGTGATTTTATGCACAGGATCGGTGCCGGGAATGAGTTTGGCGACGATACAGTGCCCGGCTTCGTGGTATGCGGTGTTGCGCTTTTCCGCTTCGCCGATGATCATACTTTTGCGTTCCGGACCCATCATGACCTTGTCTTTAGCCGATTCGAAATGCGTCATGTTGATGATTTTAGCATCGTTACGAGCGGCAAGAAGAGCAGCTTCATTGACCAGGTTAGCAAGGTCAGCACCTGAAAATCCCGAGGTACCCTGCGCCAGAATATCAAGATCGACATCGCCGGCCATGGGTGTTTTGCGGGTATGAACCTTAAGGATGCCACGACGACCACGGACATCAGGCTTTGGCACATAGACTCGACGGTCAAAACGACCTGGACGAAGAAGGGCTGGATCCAAAACGTCGGCACGGTTGGTGGCGGCGATAAGGATGACGCCTTCGTTGGTCTCAAAACCATCCATCTCCACAAGGAGCTGGTTAAGGGTTTGCTCGCGCTCGTCATGGCCACCGCCCAGTCCAGCACCTCTCTGGCGACCGACTGCATCGATTTCATCGATAAAGATAATACAGGGGGCTTGTTTCTTGGCTTGTTCAAAAAGGTCACGAACCCGGCTGGCACCAACCCCTACAAACATTTCTACGAAGTCGGAACCGGAGATTGAGAAGAAGGGCACCCCGGCCTCACCAGCGATAGCTTTGGCGAGGATCGTTTTGCCAGTTCCGGGAGGTCCAACCAGCAAAACCCCTTTAGGGATCTTGCCGCCAAGACGCGTGAATTTTTTGGGGTCTTTCAGGAAATCGACGATTTCTTCAAGTTCGCCCTTGGCTTCTTCGATACCGGCGACGTCTTCGAAAGTCAGTTTAACCTGATTTTCGTTGAGTAACTTCGCCCGGCTCTTGCCAAACGACATAGCCTTGCCACCACCCACCTGCAGCTGGCGCATGAGAAAGAAGAGAAAAAGGACGATGATAAAGATGGGCACCAATTGGACCAGGATCGATTTCCAATTGCTCTGGCCTTCGGCATCCGAATTCTCGAATTTTGTACTGACTTTCTTTTCTTCAAGCTTGGCAAGCAAGGGCGCTTGATTCTGTGGACCTACCGCATGAAAGATGGAACCGTCTTTTTTAGCCACAATGATTTCATTGGAGCCTCGAAAGGTAATTTGGTTGACTTGGTCTTGATCGACCGCACTTACCACATCAGAATAATTGAGGACTTTATCCTCTTCACGATGTGGCGACATCATATTGAACATCACGAACAGAAGGAGCAAACCAGCAATAACGAGCGTGAACTTCATCTGCTGGTTCGGCTTTTTAACCTTCGACATAGATCTGGCTCTCCTCGATAAGAATCATCACCACAGCATCTGCACAAGTATTGCACCGATGATTCGGTATTGTACCTGTTTTTGCATGCTGATTGTTAAAATGGTACTAAAAAACTTAAGGCCTAAAACAACTTTTTCATGGCGAAAATGGCTCCTCTTTGCGTAAAAGCACATCTTTTTTTGCAATTCAGGCTCACCTTTTCCACTGCCAGGACTCACGAAGGCTCAGAGCTTCCATACGTCTTTATTAACCTGCTCGTTTCCTTCGGAATCGACCGCACTTGTCCCCTCCGTTGCCAGTCGGGAATCCTTACTCAGTAGAGCCGACAATCCAGTCTTAGTCAATTCCTTGGCATACTGCTGCCAACGCGTTGAGGAAAGAGCCTTAACCCTTTCAAGCTGAAACTGCCCTTGGCTGAGGCGAACCTGCAAATGAGGGTCCAGCTGTACGACGGTATTGACCCCATCAATTAAGCTCTGATAAACCATTTCCAGCCAGGCGCGTCCCACATCCTTTACTTCCCACTCGTTGCGAATCTTAGTCAGCAGCCATTGCGCAGCCGGATAAAACCCTAGGCTTCGCCAGGCCTCCGCTGTGGTCGGTTCTGGCAGCTGCGCAAAGATCCCGGCATAAAATTTCGACCATTCCTGCCCCGCCCGTGCCAACTCCTTCAGGTTTTTGCCGCTGCCAGGAAACATTCCTTCAAGTTCGGGTAGAATCTGCTTTCGTATACGATTCCGACTATAGGCAAGTTTAGCATTGGAACTGTCCTCCCGGTGGAGGATTTTTTCTCTCCCTGCAATTTCCTCAATATCTTTTCGAGACATTCCCAGGAAGGGTCGCCAGTATAAGCCTTCAAGCCTTTTCATTCCCTGCAGACCGGACAATCCCGAGCCTCGCACAACACGCATGAGAATAGTCTCAATGAGATCATCTTCATGATGGGCCAACAGCACTTTATCCTGCGGGCCGCACTGGCTTGCAAACCAATCGTATCTGATCTGACGGGCCCAATCCTGTATGCCGCTCTTCGCCTGGCGGCCTGCCTCAACCTTTAATAGCCTGCATTCAAGGCCCCGCAGTTTGGCTTGTTCCTGCACAAAGTCCGCATCTCCCTCCGACTCTAACCCGCGCAGCCCATAGTTCACATGTAAAACCACCAGAACGGGATCAGGCCTTTGGAGTCTTATCCATTCCGCAAAGAGATCCATCAGCACCATCGAGTCCAGACCACCGCTGCAAGCGACAAAGTACTTTGACGGTTTTAGCTCGGGCGCTTCCTGCCTTTCGAAAAGAAAGGACAAAAGCTCAGATTTGCCGTGCTTAGGGTAACTTTCATAAAAAGGGCTCATTAGGCTTTTCCTTTCATACATTTGCGAAAGCTTTGCCAGCGGGTTCTTGTCTTTTTTCCAAAATAAACCAATATTTTCAATGTCTTATGGATATCTATAAGTCATTGTAATTAAGGACTTATTTATTTACCAAGCTTAAGTATCCGTATTTGTTATTTTTATCTTCCTAACCAGATCCTCTCGACCCAAGCCCTCAAGATCATCACCTTCTCTTCTTTTTTTAAGTTTTTCGCCAAAAGGACGAAGAAGAGTTTGTGAGCTGCTGCACCTTTGACCGCCCAGGCACGGGCACCCTACATCAAGGAGGAAGGGCTATGGTTTTGTATATTCGCATCGCTTTGTCTTCATTCATAGCCCAAGGGCTTCCCCAAGACAATTCCAAGACCGTCGCTTCCCCTCCTCCCAATCCCGAGTTTGGGCAGGGCCCAAGACCGCGTCCCCGTGCCTACAGCGTCCAGGTTTTTGCAAACGGCTGAACCGCTCGTACAGTTCTTACGCAAACGTCTGCTGCACCATTGAAGGTCCAGCAACGTCGGCGCGGAATATTTTCTTTAACAAGGAGGTTTTCTCATGGGTATCAGAGTCAAGACTAACGTTGAATCCTTAATCGCCCAAAAGCATCTCGGTACAAGTCGCGCGGAAGTCGCCTCGTCGATCGAACGCTTGTCGTCAGGCCAAAGAATCAATAAATCCTCCGATGATGCTGCGGGCTTAGCCGTATCGGAGCAGATTCGGGCCCGGCTCTCGACCATGGACGTAGCCAAGCGCAACGCCAACGACGGAATCAGCTATATTCAAGTTGCAGAGGGTGGCCTGAACGAAGCGACCAACGTCATGCTGCGCATGCGGCAGCTCGGATCGCAGGCGGCGTCCGATACCATCGGCGCGAAGGAGAGGGGGTTTCTCGACAAGGAATTCCAGCAGCTCGCCCAAGAGGTGGGCCGCATCGTCAAGACGACCGAATTTAACGGTCGTAAAGTCCTTGAGCCTGGTGGTAACGATGCCATGCGCATCTTTGTCGGCAGCAGCAACCGGGGCAATGTCAAGGGATCCGCCCCTGACGTCGATGCCGATAATGACCCGGACATCCTCACGCTCAATCTCAAGGATCTCGAGCAGCTCAGTAGCGCTCTTGATAAAGTTGTCAACGGCGGTCTCGCGGTGACGACCGATGGCGACGGTGGAGCTGCGGATCTCGGTCCAACTGGCACCGAAGGGCTTTTCAATGTTATTGATACCGCTGTGAATGAAGTCGCTTCCTATCGCGCTTCGCTCGGCTCGGTCCAATCCCGTCTGAATTCAGCGATTTCCAATATTGATGTGACCAACGAGAACCTGCAGGCCGCCAACAGCCGTATTCGTGACGTCGACTTCGCTTCGGAAACCGCGCGCTTCACGCAAAACAAAATCCTTGAGCAGGCCGGCGCCTCCGTCCTTGCTCACGCCAACAGCGAACCGGAAATCGTTCTGCAGATGCTGCGCTAAGCACGGCTCTTTGAGTAAGGGAGGCCGCAGGGCCTCCCCTCAAGCGAAACGAGGCTGGCAAGATCTGGATTTCGGCCTTCTAGATATTTCCTCGGCGACAATGATATACTGGCCTATACTATGGCTAGGTTCCTCTTTGTGCTGCGGATGGGAAAGTCTGAACAAAAGCAGGCTGAGGCGGGTCGGTCGACCGAAAGGGAATATCCAGTTGCGATACGTACTTCTTATTCTATTCTTACTCAACCTGCTCCTAGCGGGCCAGGTGGCATGGGCAAATCCTGCCGACTACACCATCCTTGGCGTGATAACCAGTAACAAGGATAAAAAAGGTGTAGCCCTCATCAAGACCAAATCCAACGGCAAGGTCAGCGCTTTCAAAGAGGGCGATGAGGTTGTCAAGGGCACTCGTATTAAAAGCATCCTTCGCAAGACAGTGACGTTTTCCTTTGAGAAAAAATTCTATGAACTTTCGGTGGGCGAGGATAACCCTAAAGAAGTAAAAGGGGAGGGCGATCGTGAACGTTCCATCGCCTCAAATCTCAACAACGCCCAGGGCATCGAAAAGTCCGGCGACACGCTAAAGGTATCGCGCGCGTTAAAAGACAGTCTCGCCACTGGCGAGGGTTTGAATAAGATACTGATGCAGGCGGCCACCATCCCCTATGTGGAAAACGGCAAACTCCTGGGCTTTCGTATCCTTGAGATTGATCCAGGCAGCATCTACGATGTCGCCGGCTTTCAGAACGGTGACGTTATCACTCATATTAATGAGCAGCCCATCAACGATGCAGGGCTGGCGCTAAGGGCTTTGAGTTCGCTTAAAACGGCATCATCAGCGACATTCAATTATCTACGGGGTTCAATGCCGATGACTCTTACGATAGAAATCAAATGAACGACTCGCATCTAAGTGTCGAACGCTGGATCAAGCCCGCATTTCATGCAAAAATGCCTGCGGTCGGGCCGAAGCTTCTTCGCCTGAGCAGCACCTCCAGAACCTGTTGGCGAGGGCTTGAACGTTCGGCTTGGTCCTTGCCCATACGACCTGCCAGCATCCGCCGCTACGTCTTTCAACATTGGAAAGAATTTTCCAGGAGTCGTGTCGAGGATCGAACGATTAAGGCCACCTTTAAAGCGGCCACCGGAAGAGGTCGTGCCCTTGATATTAAGCTCTTCGGTTGCGATGAACCGAGCTTTCCTTATAAGGTTCACAGGTGCCGCTTCCAAGGCCCTACAATCATCCCCAAAGCCAAGCCGAGTTTGAGGCCGAGCCTCAAGTCGTAAGCTCAAGTTCTAACCGCGCAAATCTTTACGCAGTATCTTACCTACATTGGACTTGGGTAGATCGTTGACAAAGGCATAATGGCGAGGACGTTTATAGCCAGTCAATTCTTTTTCGCAGAAGGCTTTGAGTTCAGCCTCGCTAAGACTTGCATCCTTTTTTACCACGAATGCCTTCACCGCCTCTCCACTGTGGGCATCGGGAACCCCAATAACGGCAACTTCCAATACCTTGGGATTGCTCATGATCACATTTTCCACTTCATTGGGGTAAACGTTGAATCCGGAGACTAAAACCATGTCCTTCTTGCGATCGACGATAAAGAAAAGGCCTTTTTCATCCATCCTGGCAATGTCACCCGTAAAGAGCCAGCCATCTCGTATGGATGCCGCCGTTTCCTTTTCGTTTTGCCAATAGCCGGCCATGATCTGGGGGCCCTTAATCGCTAGCTCTCCCACTTCGCCTAGGCCAAGCGTTTTGCCGGCATCGTCGCGGATTTCCGCAAAGGTCGACGGCAGGGGCACACCGATAGAACCGTAGGGAATATTGAGATGAATCGGATTGCAATGGGTCACGGGCGAAGCTTCGGTCAGGCCATAGCCCTCGACGACCCGAGTGCCGGTCAGGCGTTGGAATTCCTCGCCAACTGTCGACTGCAGGGCCATGCCGCCGGCCAGCGCAAATTTTAAAGTCTTGGGAGGATTGGCTTTGAATGCGGCGTTGTTATTCATCGCGTTATAAAGCGTATTGATCCCCGTCATCACTGTAATTCTATACTTGCTGAAAAGTTTGACCGTGTTCTCGATCGGCACGGGCTTCGGCACGAGTAGCATCTCGCCGCCAAGCGTAAGGAAGGCCAAAAAGTTCACTGTCAAAGCAAAGATGTGATAGAGGGGAAGGGCGGTGAGAATGACTTCTTCACCATCGATCACATAGGGGCTGGCCCAGGCCTGAATCTGCTTCACGTTGGCGATGATATTTCTATGGGTCAGCATTGCGCCTTTAGAGAGGCCCGTCGTACCGCCTGTATACTGCAGGATCGCAATATCATCGAGACCGACCTTGGGCTTTTTATAGGACTTGCCCGCGCCGGCACTGAGTGCGCTCTTAAAGGGCTTTACTTTAAGGCCATGTTTGGGAACCTGACCTTTCACCTTGAGCACAGTGTCGACCAGAAGGCCCTTCCAGGCAGGCATCTGATCGCCGATGCTGGTGACGATCACCGTTTCAATCTGCGTATCTTTGATGATCTCTTCAAGCTTATCGACGAAAAGATTCAAAATCACCAATACTTTGGCCCCGGAATCGGCAAACTGATGCTTCATTTCACGGGGCGTATAGAGAGGATTGGTGTTGACGCAAATCGCTCCAATTTTCGTCGCCGCAAAAAGCGCAATGGGAAACTGAATGATATTCGGCAGCATGATGGCTATGCGATCGCCTTTGGAAAGTTTCGCATCCGTTTGCAAATAGGCGGCAAAATCATTGGAAAGGCGCTCAAATTGCTGAAACGAAATGCTCGTTCCCATGCAGGTGAGGGCTTTCTTAGCCGCATACTTTTTACAGGTGTCCTCTATCAATGAAGCCACCGTCGTGCCTTCGGAAATAGAGATAGTGGGACCAACTTTATCGGGATACTGCTTCAACCAAGCGTGACTCATGATCACACACCTCCAAGCCACTTTTCCGCATATTGCGTATCTAGGATAGCTTCACTTTTTTAGGGTCTTTTCGTGAAGAAAGTGCGAATATACTCTGGTCTGTCCCCTTGAGCCAGCTAAAAGAGAGGCTCCTAGTGTTTGCCTTCGACGCCAAAGAATTAAACTCCATCCTTGTCAAGGTTCACGAGACTTGCCTGCAACGTAAACTCACGCTCGTTACGGCCGAGAGCTGCACCGGTGGATTACTCAGCGCCATCCTGAGTTCGAAAAGTGGAAGTTCGGCCTATTTTTCCGGCGGCGTCTGTTCGTATTCTAACGAACTTAAAACTAAGCTCCTCAATGTTCCGGCTGCCGTCATCGCCGAGGCGGGAGCCGTCTCTGAGCTGGTGGCAAAATTGATGGCGGAAGGGGCGCGGGCTTTTTCCGGAGCAGACTTTGGCATCTCCATTACTGGCATCGCCGGCCCCGGAGGCGCCACTCCCGGCAAAGCCGTTGGCACGGTTTACTGTGCCTGGGCCATGGACAAATCCACTGAGGTTGAACGGCTTCAACTGCATGGGGATCGCGATTCCATACGGGCACAAACGTGCCTTATTGCACTAGCCGGGCTCTATTCACGTATTTTAACGAATTCCGAGGAGGTCCCTTGAAACGTCGCCTTATTTTGCTGGCCGCCCTAGCCTGTCTGACAACCGCGAAAGCCCGGGGGGCCGAGCCGACTGAAACCAAGTATGATCAGATTTTTTCATCGATCGATAATCTTAGCGTCGACTTCACCCAGACCACTTATAAAAAACTCAGAAATAAAAGCAACGTCCGGCAGGGCGATGCCCTATTTTCCAAGCCTGGGATGTTTCGCTGGAACTTCACCAATGATAAGGCCGGCCTGGAAGAGTACTACTTTAATGGCGAAACCCTGACCCACTATCGTGATAAAGAAAATCTGGTGAATCATTATAATACCAATGCCGGCTTAGCGCGCGAGCTCAAGGAGGTCGTGACTCTGGTCCTCGATCCCAAGGCTCTCTTCAGTCGCTATAAGGTAAAAGACAGCAAGACGAACAATCAAAAAACCACAGTGACTCTGGAACCACGCTCCAAGGAAGGCACCGACATTGAGACGATCAATGTGCAGGTGGAAGACGAGCAGAAATATGTAGAGGACGTCCAAATCTTCTATAATGATGGAAACAATACCCGTTTTTCCTTTAAGAATCCAAAAAAGACCCGGAACGATCCCGCCGTGTTTACCTTTAGCCGTAAGGGTAATTTCACCGTGAGGCACCACGGCTGACCAGAATATCGGCAGCAGCTGTCGCTGCTGCCCTCACCCTTTCCTATCCTCCCGTAACCTAACTCCTATTGAGTGTAAAGTTTTTGGCCGCACCTGCCGATAAGCTTTGCATATGCGAGGTATTTGGACACTCGCCTTGGGGAGAGCCTCTTATGTCTCAGGAAACGGTACGTTGGGAAGACTTCGATAAGATGCACGTCATCAGAAAGCTCAAGGAGATAGTGGGTAAGTGGTGGAAGGTGCAAATCAACTTCACGGACAAGCGTGGTTTTTTACGCGGCGTTCCGGAAGGGAAATTTTTTAATCCGCTCAACCCTATCTGTCAGGCGATCGTCGCCGACGAAAAAGGCTTTGGGAAGCGGGTGACCACGGCCCGGCAGACTACGGTGGAATCGGTCAATGCCAAGAGCGCGCGCATTACTCAGGACGTCACAGGATTTTCGGTTATTTCCGTACCGATCCACGTCAACGGCGATTTCTTCGGAACGGTGTTTGGCGATGGCTTCATCTGTGAAGACAGTGCCGCCGCGCAAAAGACCCTGATCAAGGAATATCTGGAACGCGATTTCCCGAACCGCAAAGATCTCCTTGGCAAGATCGATGCCCTGCCCGTCCTATCGTCAAGTGAACTGCACTACCTGACCGAGCTCATCATTCTCGTCGTTGATGAGATTCTGATCATGCATAAAAATCTCTATGATGAGAAGAGTAAGGTCAGCGAACTCTCGAAAGAGCTAGGGCAGCGTTATGGCTTCGATCGCATGATCGGAAAATCGATGGCCATGCAGGATCTCTATCGCCTCCTCGAAAAAATCTGCGACTCGGAAACGACGGTCCTTATCCAAGGCGAAAACGGAACGGGTAAGGAATTGATCGCCAAAGCCCTGCACTACAATTCGAAGCGTAAGAATAAGCGTTTCCTCGTGGTGAACTGCGGAGCTTTCAACGACAATCTCCTTGAATCCGAACTCTTCGGCCACGTTAAGGGCGCCTTCACGGGGGCTATCAAAGACAAAAAGGGTATGTTCGAAGCTGCCGACGGCGGCACTCTTTTCCTCGATGAGATCGGCGATACCACTCCGCAGATGCAGGTCAAGCTCCTTCGCGTTCTCCAGGAAGGAACCTTTACGCCCGTCGGTAGCACCGAGGTTAGACGCTGTCAGGTCAGAACCTTGGCGGCCACCAACAAAAACCTCCTGCAGATGGTGTCGACCGGCGACTTCCGCGAGGATCTTTACTACCGCCTGAACGTCATCAACGTTGCGGTACCAAGCCTTCGCGATCGCAAAGATGATATTCCCCTCCTCCTCGAGCACTTTCTGAACCGCTATGCAAAAACCAGCGGCGCTCCCAAAAAAAATATCGCCAAGGATTGCCTGGAACGATTGATGGACCATGAGTGGCCGGGGAACGTTCGGGAACTCGAGAACGAAGTGGAACGTCTCTGCGTTCTCGCCGGAGAAGACAAAGAATTGCCAGAGGATCTCCTGTCGGCCCGAATCAAAGAAAGCACCAAAAAGAAATTCCCAGGTCTTCGCATCAGCGGCAACCTCAAGGATTCGCTCGAAGACATGGAAAAGGTCATGATACTCGAAGGCTTGGAAAGAAACGGTTGGAACAAGTCGCGGCTTGCCAAGGAATTGGGAATCAGTCGCGCCGGGCTCATCACCAAAGTTCAGAAGTATGGTCTTGAAAAACGAAAAATAAGCTAATTCGTAATTTCCACCCCAACAATCAAGGATGATTCCATGGCCCTTAAGCTTTTTGCCAAAACAGCTGAAACAGAAGTTCAAGTCGATCAGGATTCACGTGTGGCCCGTCTCGAAAAACACGTCGAGGATATGACTTTGGAAATGGGCAAATTAAAGACCGAAGTTGATACGATGGTCGCCCGACAGCAGGGCTTTCGCCTGGCTTTGCGCCGTCTGCGTGAGTATCTCGAGGAAAGAGGCATTCAGGAACGTACAACGGCCGAAGTGAAAGAAGACGAAAGAGCCGCTTCAAACGTGCCCGCGGCAGCAAACACGAGAAAAGACAAGACAGGTCTTCACTGATCCCTCAATGCTTCAACCGCTCTGAATTCTGCTTCCAAAGCTTGCATTTGCTCCTGGCCGTTAAGCTTAGTCAGCTCTTCAAAGAAAGACTGGGCTTCGGCCAGCGACAACTCAGCTCCCTGACCATAAAAGGTCGACACATGAAAAATCTGAAAATCCTTAATCTTTAAGCTCATGGCAATCAAAGCAGCCTGCCGCGTGGTCAAATGCGCCTTCGCCACCGCCCGCGATCGATCCTGATCGAGAAAACTGCTCTCACAGATCATCCGCTCCGCTTGCCCAAAGCCGTTCTGAAGGCTCTTTAGATTCGTTCGGTCAAAACTAAGGTCGGTGAGATAAACCAGGGATTCACCCCATTCGCGGCGCATGAGTTTGCCCGCCAATTCATGGGCGTTAAAGGCCTTGCCATCGATCAGCAAGGGCTCATCTAACTGATCATGCCTGACCCTATGCTGCAGCTGGCTGATCCAAGGTCCACTGCCGAGCCCGAGGCCCGGCAATTCTTCCTGCAAAAACCGTATTTTATCGGGACTGCGAATTCTATAGGCCAGAGATGGAATGCCGTTGTGATCGAGAGCGACACAGGACACGACCGAACTATCGCCGAGAACCGCGAGTTTAACGATACTTGAGACCGTCTTATCGAGATGGACGTCAAAACCATCAGTATTGCTAAGGAGTCCCGTGAGCACCGAACCATCGGGTCTGACTTCATGGACTTCAAAGCGCAGCTGATCGGGCTCAATCAGATTCCACGCGTAGCCGCGCAGCTTCGCCTGCACGCGTTCGAAAAATGGGGCCGGCCCCCAGATTTTCAGGAGACGCTTGTGCGGAATGTTAACGCGTAACCAGCGGTCAAATCCTATGAAATGATCCATGTGGGTGTGCGATACGAATACGTGCCGCACCTTCATCAGCTCCTTTTGCGGCAATTGATCGAGCATTCCGAGGTCCAGGAGAAACGCCTCACCGCTGCTGCGCATGAAAGCGAATACAGCCGGATCACCCTGCAGGCCGTTGAGAATTTCCAATTGCATATCACTCATAAATTTCGGGGCGCCTATTGCTGAGAGCAGGCAAACGCGCCCGTACGGCTGCGATGCGTTCCAGACTTATTTCGGCCAGAGCCACGCCAGGCGTTCCCCCTGTATTCGCCAGCACATAGCCCCAGGGATCAACGATCATCGCATGACCATAGCAGCTCTTACCCGGAGCGCTCTCTCCAACTTGATTCGAGGCAAAGACATAGGCCTGCTGCTCGATAGCGCGCGCCCGAAGCAGGACCTCCCAATGATCCATTCCCGTTTGCGTGGTAAACGCTGAGGGCAAAAGTATCACGTCAAGCGGCTTATCTTTAGCCAGGCGCTCATAGAGGCGAGGAAAACGCAGGTCATAACAAATCGAAAGACCCACGTTATAGCCTTCGATCTCGAGCGTCACGAGCTGGTTGCCGCTGAGAAATCCGTCGGATTCGCAGTAGAGGGGCCTACCGCCCGGATCCATCAGATTGAAAGGATGGGTCTTGCGATATTTAGCAAGTTTTTGCCCATCTCGGCCAAAGACAAAGGAGCTGTTGTAGACCCGCTTTAAGCCCGTGCGGCCATCAGGCCCCACCGCCTCATCCGGCCGAGGTCGTTCGCCAAAGCTGCCCGCAAAAAGGACGATCGAAAGTTCTTTGGCCACATGGGAAAGGGTCTTCACCAAAGGCCCGTCCTCCTCCTCCCCATTTGCATAGATAGCATCATAGGGACCAATATAGGTGAAGACTTCAGGCAGGAGCACCCAGTCGGCACCCCTCGCCGCGGCTTCACGCACCCACGCCAGGGCATCTTTTACATTTTGAGTCTTGTCGGCCCCGCTTGTCATACAGACCGTGGCCAGCCTTAGTTTTTTAGACACTGACATATTAAAGCTCCGGGAGAACGATTTGATGATCGACACCAAAAATCCATGTGAGGAGAGCCACCCGCGTCCACATACCGTTTCGTTCCTGACGCCAGTATTTGGCCCGTGGATCGGCATCGATCGCGACGTCCAGTTCGGCCCTTCTGGGCAGGGGATGCATAATGATGGCTTTTTCTTTCATGCACTTGAGATGCTCATACTTAAGGTGAAAGCGACCATAATCGACTTTCTTCGATTCACCCTCGACGTCATACTCATCCTGCACGCGGGTCATGTAAACGGCATCGGCAACCCGAAGCGCATCCTGCAGATGATCGGTTTCCTCGAATTTAATTCCGGCCTTCTGCAGCTTGCTGCGGACGTCATCGCCGATGCGATACTCATCCGGCGAAACAAATACGATTCGAGAATCTTGATAATTGGTGAGCAGACCACTCAAAGAGCGGATGGTTCGTCCCCGCTTGAGGTCGCCGACCATGACTATGGTTTTGCCATCGATCCCACCTTCGCGGAAGAAGCTGCGGTTGAGCGTGTAGATGTCAAGCAAGGCCTGGGTTGGGTGCTCGTCAGGACCGCTGCCGGCGTTGATAATAGGTACGGGTCGTTCGCTCTCATCAAGAATCGCAGCGATGCGATTGCATAGTCCCGGCACGGCCGTGCGCATGATAATCATGTCGACATAACTTGAAAAGGTCTGCAGAGAATCTTCGATACTCTCGCCTTTCCGTTCTGAACTCGTTGCCGAATCCCGAATCTCGTTGGTCGACATGCCAAGAATCTGCGCCGCCGTTTGAAAGGAGAGAAAGGTGCGGGTCGATGGCTGCGTGAAATAAAGCATCACCCGTTTATGAGCAAGAAGGCCACGCAGGTAAAGCAGGCCTTCCTTGGATTTATCAAAGCGTCGAATGGTATCGGTAAGAAGACACATATAATCGAGAAAGCGACGATCGAACTGCGATGAGTTCAAAATATGTTTGGGCCCGGTTTCAAGATCCATGAGTGTTGTCCCTTATGCTTGGAAGCGAACGCTGGCTTCGCCTTGACCTGCGACGATCTTACCGATTTTTACCGCAGTCAGTTTGCTTTCAGCGCAGGCTTTGATAAAGCTGTCAGCGGCTTCGGGTTTCACAGCGGCAATCATACCGGCTCCCATATTGAAGACTCCCTCGACGCTGGCAAACGAAGCATCATGCTCATCGAAGATCTCCTGCATCCACGCCGGGGTGGGGATAGCCTTGGGATCGATTTGCGCCACCACATTTTCCGGCAGGACGCGCGGGAGATTTCCCGAAATACCGCCACCGGTGATATTGGCCAAAGCATGCACACTGCCCCAGGGCAAGGTCTTTAATATCTGCGGCAGCTCCCAATAGATCCGGGTTGGGGTTAGAATTTTTTTGATGCGTTCTGGGCTGGCGCCTTTGGTCTTGAGCCATTTCCTGAGTAGCGAAAAGCCATTGCTATGAAATCCTGAACTCTCGAGGGCGATTAAAACATCGCCTTTCTGCACAAGTGAGGCTTCCAGCCGCTTGGCGCCATCGACAACGCCAACGACAAAGCCGGCAAGATCGAAGTGCCCTTTTGCATAGAGCCCGGGAAGTTCTGCGGTCTCGCCGCCCAGCAGGGCCGTATCACATTGCTTGAGGGCATTGCGTATTCCAGCCAGAACCGCTTTGAATTGGCCTTCATCGAGTATGCCCGTGGCATAGTAATCGAGAAAGAACAGCGGCTTCCCGCCGACCGTATAGAGATCATTCACGCACATGGCGACGAGGTCAAAGCCTAGCCCCTCCAGTTGTCCCTCTTCAATGGCCAGGAGCACCTTGGTCCCCACGCCGTCGGTGCCAGTGACCAGCAGGGGATCTTCCATACCCTTAAAATCGGGGCGAAACAAAGCTGCAAAACCACCGATACCCGACACGACTTCGCCGCCTTTGGTACCGATACTGCCACTGCCTTGCAACCAATCGACCAGGGCATCCCCCTTTTCCACGTCGACGCCCGATTCTTTATAAAGGTCTCTACTGTCAGCCATTGCTTAGTCCTCTTCCGTAAGAGTCGAATGATTGGGGGAAGGTCGAAGGTCTTCGGACCTAGGTTCGGGATCAACTGAATCCATAAGAGGAACGGCGTCCAGCAACTGTATCAGCGAGCAGACCCAGCTCGTCTGGAGGGGGAGGGGCGCATGGGTTTCATAAAATAATGTGCGGCCGCGCAAGGATTCCAAATCAAAGAGCGCCGGTGCCTGCACCTCTGCGCGCAGCCAGAGAATGCCACCATCCTGAACCAGGAGTGCCAGGGCTAAATCTTCTGGACTGCGGCAGTCTAGAATTGCGGGCAGTCCATAGTCGCGCCCGACCTCAACGAGGAACTGCAAACTGGCTTGGTCGTGCTTTCGCACGTCCAAGGTATAAGCATCGGCACCCATGGCGCGTGTCTCTAAGACCTGCTCTTCGGTGCTGATGGCATCGAGCCGCCAGATGGGTCGGATTCTGTCGCTTTGCTTCCAGGCCCGAAAGGCATTCGCACTTGCCGTCTCACCGACGCGTTCGACGACGAGTTCGACAGCAGGCAAAATCTTCCCAGTCGCGATTCGCGCCAGGGAGGTGTTGGGAAAGTCTTGGGGAGAAAGGCGCCGGACGGGGGGGGCAGCTTGGATAAGACCGCGCAGTTTTTCACGGTAGCGAATACGTTCCCGCCCCTTCTTGCCAGTGCTCGAGGGGTCGAAAAGATGGTCGAGAAATCCGCTCATACTTCACACCTCATTCGACAAGGCGAATAAATTCAGTATAAACAGTCGCTTGCCTCTAGCTATCTAAAGTTTTGACAGCGGGTGCCGATGCGACTTTTAAGAAGTTAAACCTGTGCCTCGGCCAAGGACAAAGTCCATGGGATCAGTTCCATACATGAATAAAAACCGCTTCATAATGGCTATGTTTGCAATGCTTGCAGCACCTACAAACCATAGTCTCGGAGACGTTGTCTATAAGAAAGTCTCGACTCTGCGCGTCAATCCGCGAGACGACGAACCGGCTCTGGTGTCCACGCCCTATCCACCGCCATTTAATGACAATATGTTTCGCATCACCAAACTGCAAAACAACGTAAATTCCCTTACCGTTCTCATTGACGGCGGCTTCGACAGGGGCATGCTTCCGGGAACAATTCTCAAAGCGCAAAGACCCTATATCAGTCCCTCCGGAGTCCCTGAATATATCCCTGTCGCACGGCTCAAGGCCATCCAGGTGCGCGACACCTACACCTTGGCAGAAGTCCTGACCAACGGTTCCCTCGATTCGCAGATACACTTCAGCGATTATCCGGAACTGATGGTCGGCGATCGCGCCGAGCCTGAGACGATAGCGATCGCGACACGTATCCAGCTCCTGCCGATACTTTCCTGGACCTATAAAAAACTTTTTGTCGATCCGAAGAGCAATCCGGGCAACTTTGAACTCACCACCGAAGGCCGACAGAGTCTGCTCGCCAGAGCTCAGCTCTTCACTGCGGTGCACGCGCCGCTGCTTCTGGTCGAGGCCTATACTGACAGCCACGGCGATCGAGCGACCAATCAGATGGAATCTTACCAGCGCGCGCTCACCGTTCGCCAAACGCTGATCGATGAATTGGCGATTGATCCCGATCGCATCGTGGCGATAGGAATGGGTGAGTCGGAGGCTGAACTCAACGCTGATCTTCCGGGTGCCGAAGATGAAGCGCGGCGCATCATAGTCAAGGTAAAAAGCCTGCCGCAGGGCAATTGAACGTGACTATCGAAACGATAATCTTGTATCCATTTTTTTGGTGTTGTTGCATCATGCCTCTATGAAGTCAACTTTGCCAAATCGACTCACAATGGATAGTGACAATAGCCCATGAAAGTCCCTCTCTTCCCTGTGATTGCGACCGCTATTCTATCCCTCGTCGCCGCTTGGTTCGGCATGAATTGGGCGGCGAAAGTCTCGAGTTCGGAGACTCGCGCAACGGAAACTCTGCTTCGCCCCATAGCCGAATACGAACCCACTTTCGGGGTCGGGATCAGCGAGCAGATGCTGGTTAAAAAGCAGGGTATTTTTTTTATGAAGGCGCTGCTCGCCAGCAATGCCCGCGTCTATATCTTTGTGTCGGCCGACCGTCGGGACGAGATCGACAAACTCTTGCGCAATTCCCCCCTGCTGCACGGCATGGAGCGTGAATCCATAGTGAAAATCCAGCTCGAGCATGAATCGATGTGGGTCCGGGACTACTTCCCGATTCCCATTCTAAAGGCCATTCCGCACCTCGTGCCAACGCCGAGTTTCGTCGACTTCGTCTACCGAGATGGCAATACGCTTGACGATGCCGCCATACATCAGTTCGCTCTGGCAATCAACCTCAGCGTTGAACACCTGCCGATAGTTTTGGACGGCGGAAACTTCATGACCAACGGTGAGACTTGTGTTCTCAGCGAGGAAGTTTCCGAAGATCCCGAAATACTGCTTTTAAATTCACCAGAGCCCCCGTTAGAGTCAAACCTGGAGTCGATCTTTCGATCGTCGCTGGGCTGTCGCAAAACAATTATTGTTAGCCAAATTCCTCATCCTCACGTAGATATGTGGATGAAGTTTCTCAACAAGACGACCCTAGTCGTGAACCGCATCGATCCAGCTGCAATCAAAGCCAGCACTGGACTCGGCGTGGCGGAGCGGGAAAAGGCCGAGAAGATTGCCCTTGAACTGGATAGGGCAGCCGAGCTTTTGTCAAAGTCCTTCGAAGTTGTGCGTATGCCGATGGCAGTACCAACAGCTGCTGCATTTATGACCTACACCAATGCGGTGATCAGCAATGGCAAGGTAATCGTACCGCGCTATTCCAAGCTGTTCGTCGCCAACGATAAGGGTCGCACGGCCAAGGTACTTGAGACATATGAACAGGAAGTCGAGCAGATCTATAGGCACTCCGGTCTGGACGTCACGTTTATCGATGCGAACGACCTGATTGGCGATGGTGGCGCTTTTCATTGCGTCACCTTTCATTTGCCTGATCTCGATGCGATTTCCAAAGACAAGGGATATCTGGCAATCAAGCCCACGACGAAACCTTAATTTGAAGCGATTGAACGAGGAGAGCTTCCATGATGCATCCCGACACCAACCTGAAATGGGTTAATGACGAAATCGGTTTTGGCGTTTTTGCAACGCAATTTATACCGAAAGGAACCGCGGTCTACGTACGGGACGCTCTGGAGGTTAAGGTGGAACGCAACGCTGCGCTCTTGAAAAATCCGGCCTACCAGGAAATCATCACCAAGTATTCCTACGTCGATGCCAAAGGCGATTATATCCTCAGCTGGGATCATGCGCGTTTTGTCAATCACTGCTGCTTTCCAAGCTCCATCACGACCGGCTATGGCTTTGAGATCGCCATCCGCGATATCAATGAAGGGGAGGAGATCACCGACGATTATGGTCTGTTGAATATCGAAGAGGACATCCCCCTGTCCTGCAGCAAGCCTGGCTGCCGCAAGGTGGCCCGAGCGGGTGACTTTGATCATAACGTTGAGCGATGGGATAAAATCGTCAAAGACGCCCTTGCGCGCTTTAACCTTCATGATCAACCGCTGATGAAATTTATGGATCAACAGACCATCCATCAGCTGACGCTGTACCTTGAAAAGGGCAAGCCCTACCTGTCGGTACGGACCCAAAAATTTATGGCCGAAAATTATAAGTCGGATCTTTTTATTGCCCGTTAGGCAGCTCATCCCAGGCAAAAGCTAGCAAAGGTCAAATGCGTCGTAATAGCATAGATGAAGTTTAGTCTTTCGCCGTGCTACAATGGCACTTTATATACCGAAGGGTCATTTCTCTATGGGCGCATGGCTTGCAATCGATTTTGGAACATCAAATTCATTGGTCGCAGGTGCTGACGCCCAGGGTATCTTACCGCCGATTCCTATCGATCCCAGTTCGCCTGATCCCACCATAATGAAGAGTGTGCTTTATTCTCTGCGTCGCAATGAGTGGTCGGTCGGCAATGAAGCGATTTCCCTCTACTATGAGGCGGGAGCGGAAGGTCGGGTCCTCAAGTCACTGAAAAAATTCTTGCCCGATCCTTCGTTTCAGGGAACACAGATCCATGGTCAATTTTATTCCCTGGAAGATCTTCTGTCCCGCCTCTTAAAAACGATGCGCGAGCGTTCGCAATCCTATCTTGGTCAGGAGCTGAACCGGGTGGTCCTCGGTCACCCAGCGCTCTTTTCGCCCCTGCCAGAAGCGCATCAAAGGGCCCTGGCACGCCTGGAAAAGGCCGCGCAGATTGCGGGCTTTAGCGAGGTCGTCTTTTGCCCGGAACCTGTTGCCGCTGCACACAATTTCGCTAAAAGTCTAAAATCGGAAAAGATTGTTTTGGTCGCCGATTTCGGCGGAGGCACCAGCGATTTTACTATCATTCGTTTAAAGCCCGAAGGCTTTTCCGAGGGTGATGTCTTGTCGCTGGGCGGTATCTCGTTGGCCGGAGATGCCTTCGATGGGACGATCATGGAACATGCCGTTGCGCCTTTTTTTGGCTCCAAGATCAACTTTCGCATGCCGATGGGCTCGAACACCTTAAACCTCCCCAAGGCCCTGATTCGCAAGCTTTGCTCGCCTGCCGACCTGATGCTTCTCGGCAAAAAAGAATATATCGAGTTTTTCCGTAACCTCCAGCAGTGGTCGCTCGACAAGTCGGACTCGCTGGCGATCGAAAGGCTGGAGCTTTTGATTGAGGAGCGCCAAGGCTACCATCTCTTTGAAAGTATAGAAGATGGCAAGAAGATGCTGTCGTCGCAACAAATCGCCAATATCAATTATCAATATCCCGGTATCGATCTTAACCTCAATTTTGACAGAGTCGAATTTGATCTCTTTGCCTTAAAGACGATTGAGGCGATACTGGGAGCGCTGGATAAGACGCTCGCTGATTCGGGCTTAGCCTATTCCCAGATCGATATCGTCTGCTGCACCGGCGGAACGGCCAGAATACCGGCTCTGCATGAGGGTCTGGCCCAGCGGCTGGGTGCAGAAAAGCTCGAGCATCACCTCCCCTTTCATGCGGTTGTGAATGGGCTTGCGGAAAAGGCTTTCCAGCTTGCTAAAAAAAGTTGATGCCTTCGTTGCGGTGACAGGGTCAAGGCGGAGACTCCAAGGAGCTTTACAGTGACTTTCGATCTTGACCTCTATCGTTCCGCTTTGCGGGCCCGGCCCTCACCCCTGGCCATGCTCCAGCCCAAGGGCGGCTATCGCCCGATCCCAGCATCGATCGATCCCCTGATTGTCGAAGACAGCACCTGGGCTGCCATCGCCCAGGCGAGTCGGATCGCCTTGAAGGGCATGAAGGCACTCGTCGCCCGCCTGCGGCAACCCGAGCACTTTGCGCGATCTCAAAAAATCTATGCCGAACTTAACCCAATGGAGCAGGCGGCAGCCTTTGCCTCAGATCCCTCGCCTCTTGCCACCGCCCGCTTTGACCTCTTCTTTGATGCGGGTGGGCTAAAAATCATAGAGGCCAATGCCACAATACCGGCGATGCAGGCCTACAGCGATATCGTGCGCAGCGCGTGGCTCGCCGCCTCCGGCTTCCCCGACAGCAGCTCGCCCAATTGTGAGGAGCTCCTTGCTTCATTGCTCTATCTGCACCATCACGCCCGGCATGGCTTTCCGGAAAGCCGCGGGGCTATCACCGCACCCCCTTCCCTGAAGCCGCGCATTGCAATCGTAGCTCGCAGTGGCGACGCCCAAACCGCCGAGCTATTGCACCTGCAAACGCTATGGCGAAAAAAAGGCCATCACGTTGATGTACTGGTACCTGACCAGCTTGAGATCGTCGGTAAAAAATTGCGACGCAAGGGTGAAGTGCCTTCTGAAGCTTATGACCTTGTCTATCGCCACATCTTCGCGTCGCGCCTCGATCCTTCCAGTGACTTTGCCAAGGCTCTGGTGCAAAACCAGGTTTTTCAAATCTTTAACCCCATCGCCGCCCATCTGGAAATCAAGGCTATTTTCGCCGAATTAAGCCGTTTTGCTGACGACGAGGCGCTCTCTGCCAGCCTCGGTCTTACGCCAACCGAGCAGGGGATACTGAAGGCGCATGTGCCCTGGACCCGAATCCTTGAAAAATCGACTCTGGATCAAGCCCATGAGGCCTGGCAGGCTCGAAATGCCCGAGACTATGTGGTCAAGAGCAGCAGCGGCTATGGAGGGCATGCGGTCTACATGGGTTCACATTTTCAGGAACCATCCCATCAGGAGCGTATCAAAAATCTGCTGCAGACGACCCAACCGGTAAGTTGGAACGATTTCCTTGACTCCTGCGCTGCCGATCCCAAGGGACTTTGGATAATTCAGCGACGAATGGAAGGCCTTCGGATGAAACATAGAATCTTATATGATAATGTCGTCGAGCAAGAGTCCTATGTCGATGCTTCCATTTTTGTCTCGGCCCATTCTATGCCACGCGGTGGGGCTTCGCGCTTCGCAGTCGATCCTATCGTCAACCTTGGGCAGGGAGGAGGCCTCATCCCAATGTTCCTTCGAAGCGAATACTTGTCGCTGATGAAGATTTCGCAAAAACAGTAATTTGCCTCATCGAAAGGCTGAGTATGAGCACGGACAAAAACGTTAAGGTGGTAATTCTGGGACTCTCCGACGACCCAAACCGCTATGCATATAAAGCCGCTCAAAGGCTTAAGGAAAGCTCTTTTCCTAACGTGATGGGTATCCACCCCTCGGGCAAATCAGTGCTAGGGATCCCAGTCCTGCAATCTTTGGCAGAGCTTACCGAACCCGTCCACACTCTGACCATCTACCTCAACCCGGCTCGCATCGACCCTTTGTTTGAGGCGATCCTCAAAGCCAGGCCCAAGCGCATCATTTTCAATCCAGGCACCGAACATCCTACTCTTATGCGTATCGCCAAACAGAAGGGCATCCAGGTCGTTGAGGCCTGCACTCTCGTTCTTCTGGCTTCCAAACAGTTTTGATAAGAATGGAGGTCTGTCTTCCGGTCGCGCGCGTCCGCATTTTAAAAGACCGCGCGATCAACAAAAAGCCTTCCTTGCCAAACTGTTGGTTATGGTAAGTTTTTGGCATGAATCGGTTCCGCTTTGCTCCGTGCGACCCTGATTGCTTATCAAAAAAGGGAACGGCAGCTTCTCTTCGTTGATTCTTTACACTGCCGTCCCTTGCCCGGGAGGGTCCCATCCTTTTCAATCATCAATAACTTTAGCCATGGTTGCTTCAAGAGCCTCGCTGCTGCCGAGAGATGGGCCTGTTACATTTTATGAAGCCGCTTGAAATCCAGCATTTTTTTCGACCATGCAAACGACGGCCGAACTAAGTTAGGGATAATCCGATTGACAAAGCAAGTGCCCTTGGAGACTCTCAGAACGGTGCTTCCGGCCCCACCTCGGCCCAACTTCTTCGGACCTTTGTGAGAAGATTTTATGGCTGTTAAGCAAAAATACGATGTTATTTTTATCGGTGGCGGCTTGGCCGCAGGACTAGCGGCGATTCTTCTGCAAAACCGCATGCCACATCTTTCCCTGCTTATTCTTGAGTCGCGCGAACAGCCGCAAATGCCACAGACCTGGTCGTTTCAATCGTTACCGTCTAGCATTGACCCAAGCCTCCTAAAAGTATTTTCAAATGTCGGATCCTCCTGGCTAAAACCCTTCGTCTCCCAATCCTGGAGCGGCTATGAGGTCCGGTTTCCCCTCCTTCGAAAAAATCTGAACCTCTCCTATCACAGTATTCGCAGTTCGGATTTTTGGGCCTATCTGCGCGGCGAACTTGGTGATGCCTTGCGACTGGGGGCCAGGGTCGACACGGCGTCCGGCTCCAAAGTCAGGCTGATCAATGGCGAGATTTTGGAGGCCCATCAACTGATTGATAGCAGGGGATGGGCAGACCGCGCCTTTCCGGTGGCCGGCTATCAGAAATTTATTGGCCTTAACCTTAGTCTAAAAAAACCCCATGGCCTCAGCCGCCCGATTCTGATGGATGCCACGGTTCCTCAAACCGATGGCTTTCGCTTCATGTATACCCTGCCTTGGAGCGAACGCTCGCTCCTTATCGAGGATACGCATTACAGCAACACTTGTGATATCAACGTCAACGATTACCGGGACGCCATACTCGAATATGCAGCCGCTCAAACTTGGGAGGTCGACAGCATCGGCGAGATGGAGCAGGGTGCTCTGGCTTTGCCAAGCTTTAGCAAAGGCCGCGTTTTTGCTCCTAAACCCGCTCCGGATGTTCCGCAAATTGGCACGCGGGGCGGCCTCTTTCACGCCACTACCGGCTATTCGATCTACGACGCTGTCTTGGGTGCGGAAGCCCTCTGGCAAAGCTATGAACGATCGCCGGCCCAGGTCAGCTCTCAACTTAGCAGCTATAGTCTCCGACGCTGGGACGCTCAGGAATTTTATCGGCGCCTCAATAATATGCTTTTTTTTGCTGCGGCTCCTGCCGAACGTTATCGGGTTTTGGAACGTTTCTATGGGCATGATGATGATCTTATTTCCCGTTTTTACGCCGGCAAGACCAGCGTTCAGGACAAGATTCGTATTATGACGGGGAAACCTCCTATTGCCATGAGACAGGCCCTCTTTCATTTTTTCAATCGCAGCGAGGTGCGGCATGGATAGCGTCAGCCATCGGTACGGTGCGGATACGTTTGCGCAAGCGGCGGTTCCGGCTTCGGTCAAGATTTCAAGGCCAGAGAGAGAGAGCCTGGCAGTTGAGGCGCCTTCAACCTCAAATAGTTTTGCCAGTGTGGAGAGCCCGCGTGTAAAAGCGCTCCTTGCCGAACTTTTGATGCAGCCAACCCTGGAGTTAAAAGAGCGACCCAGCCACCAGTTCCGTGCTCATCTGGTGAATATAGGTGCCGAACTTTTCAGTCCAAACGTCGACCGCCTCCTGCGCAAAGACCAGCTTCGCCTTGGTTCGGAAGCCATCGAATTTCTCCATCTGGGCTCTCTTATTGTCGATGACATTCAAGATGGCAGCCGGGTGAGGCGCCATGGCCCTTCGCTCCATGAAAAGCTCGGCATGCCTCATGCCCTAAGCGTGGGCAATTGGCTTTATTTTCGCGCTCTTCGCTTACTTGACAAGCTTGATCTCGACCTCGAGCGCAGACAACTTTTAAATAATGAATGGCATGAAGCCATGGAACATGCCCACTATGGCCAGATTATGGATCTTTCCCTTTCTGTGCAGCAGCTCCCACTCGCCCATCTCGTCGACGTCTGCAAGCACTGCGCGCTTTATAAAACGGGTTCGATTACAGCGTTGGCGATAGGCATGGGCGCTTTGCTTCAAGGCGCCACGATCAAGCAGCTGCAGGCCATCAAAAAACTGGGCACAGCACTGGGGATCTATCTGCAGCAACTCAATGATATTGGCAACATTATAGGCGAATGCGATGTCGAAAAACGGTTTGAGGATCTGCTTGCCTATAAACCCTCTTTTATCTGGAGTTTCACGCTGGAGCGTTTTGGGGCCCGCAGTCTCGATCAGCTTTTTCAGGCCACCCGGCAGCTACCCCAAGCAACCGCCGGACTCGAGGACTGGATCGCGCGGCATGATCTGCAGAAAAATGCCGGGGTCCACGCGGAAGACATGTTTTTAAAAGCCCTGGATGAATTTCAAATCAATTATCCCGGATGTGATCTCACGAAACTCATCAATCTGCAGTACAGGATAAAATCAGCATATGCATAAAGACCGGAATGCGGACGATAAAACAGCCATCGTCATTGGCAGCGGATTCGGTGGTCTGGCAGCAGCGATCCGCCTGCAAGCGCAAGGTTTTAGGACCCAGATTCTGGAGTCCCGCGATAAGCCGGGTGGCCGCGCCTATGTCTATCAGGAGAAAGGTTTTACTTTTGACGCCGGGCCTACCGTGATCACTGTGCCGCAGTGTCTGGAGGAGCTCTTTGAACTTGCCGGCAAACACATGTCGGACTATATCGAATTGCTTGAGGTCCAACCCTTTTACCGCTTGTTTTGGGAAGATGGCACGGTCTTTAACTATTCCAATCAGGAAGCCGACCTACTGACCCAAATAGGCAAACGCGAGCCGCGCGACGTTCAAGGTTATCAGGATTATCTCGAATACGCGGAAAAAGTCTATAGAGAAGGCTATGAAAAATTGGGACAGGTTCCCTTCCTCAGGTTTTGGGATATGGTCAAAGCCACACCGCAGCTTGTCAAACTCAACGCCCAACGTTCCGTCTATTCCACGATCAGCAAATATATCAAAGACGAAAAGACGCGCCAGGCGCTTAGTTTTAACAGTTTGCTCATCGGCGGCAATCCCTTCGAAATCTCTTCCGTTTACACCTTGATTCATCCCCTGGAAAAAAAATTCGGCGTGCATTTTCCCAAAGGCGGCACCCATGCGCTGATACGGGCAATGGTCAAGGTTTTTGAGGATATCGGCGGCAGCATCCGCTGCAGCACCCCCGTCGAACGCATCGTAACCCATTCAGGCCAGGCCATTGGCGTAAGAATCGCCGAAGGCTTTTTGCCGGCAAAAATCGTCATCAGCAATGCCGATGTCCATCACACCTATACCAAGCTCCTTCAGGACGAACCGCTCGCCAAACGTGCGCGTAAGGCCATGGATAAAAAAGATTATTCAATGTCGCTCTTTGTCATCTATTTTGGTGCAAGCAAACGCTTCGATAATCTCAGCCATCACAACATCATGTTTGGCGAACGCTACCAGGGCCTTTTGAACGACATCTTCAAAACCGGTGAATTGTCTGATGACTTTTCCATCTACCTCCACGCACCTTCGGCCACCGACCCTAGCCTCGCACCCGAGGGTCACTATGCCTACTACGCTCTGGCTCCTGTACCCAATTTAAAAATATCCGATGTCAACTGGGAGGAGGAAGCGCCACGCTACTGCGAACGCATCCTCACCTATCTCGACGAGCATTATATGCCAGGCATCAAAGAATCGATCGTGATCAAAAAATGGTTTTCGCCGCAGGATTTTGTCAGTGAACTCAACGCTGTCCATGGCGCGGCTTTTTCCCTGACACCGACCCTTCGACAAAGCGCCTTTTTTAGGGTGCACAATAGGGACGACGCTATCAGAGGGCTCTACTTTGTTGGGGCCGGAACCCATCCGGGCGCTGGGATTCCGGGAGTGGTGGGTTCAGCAAAAGCCACATGCTCAGTGATTGAGGCGGATTTCACATAAAACCTTGAGGTGATTTCTGGATACCCAGACCTACAGTTATAACGTGATAAGAAAAGGCTCCTTGAGTTTTTCTTTCGCGTCAAAGCTTTTTGAATCGCAGATCCGCGACCGCGTCGTGCGACTCTACGCCTGGTGCCGTTACGTTGACGATCAGATCGACAATGAATCGGACCCTCTAGAGCTGCGGGAGCAGACGCTAAGGCTCCTTGCCAAACAAAGTTTTGACCCTATAGTATCAGCGGATATTCCGCCGGCCATTCGTGCGTTTCGCGAACTCCGCACTGAGATAGACCTACCGACTGAACATGCCGCCGATCTACTCAAGGGCATGGCGATGGATCTGGGTAGGCAGCGTTATCAAAGTTTAGAGGATCTTGAGGTCTATTGCTATCGAGTCGCTGGCGTCGTGGGCCTGATGATGAGCCATCTCATGAAGGTGCATGACGTCCGAGCCTATCAGCATGCCATCGATCTCGGTCTGGCGATGCAGCTCACCAATATTTGCCGTGATGTTGCTGAAGACGCCAGGATGGGCCGCATCTATCTCCCCGAACAATGGCTGCAGCATGCCAATCTCTTGGCCGAGCCCGAGCAGTTACTTAGGCCCGAAAGCAAAAAAGCCATCATTCCCATCGTCCGCATGCTCCTGACGCGGGCTGATGGACTCTACCGAAGCGGTGATCAAGGTCTAAAGTACTTGCCCCTTCGCTGTGCCCTGGCCGTAGGGATAGCTCGCGAAGTGTATGCGGCTATCGGCCATGAGATCCTCAGGCGAGGCGAGCAGGCCTGGGACAATCGCACCTGGATCCCTTTCCCTAAAAAGCTCATGCTGGGCATCAAAGGCTTGGCCAAGGTGTTTGCCACTCTTCCTTATCGTTGCAGCCAAAGGAGCTAAGATGCCCACCCAAGCAAAAGTCGAAACAGAGGCAAACGCCTTCTCTCAACAGCATGCCTCCCTTGTGCAAGAGGCCAAAAATTATGTTTTGAATATCCGAAGCTTTGAAGGCGAGGATTGGCTTCGCTATGCTACTTGGATGGCGACGATTGGCAGCCTTTTCTTCGGCATTTCCTCGTTTCTCCTTCTCGGCCTTGGCCATGCCGTGCAGTATCCAGGCTACGTCTGGTTCATCCCGGGCGGCACGTTCCTCTTTGTCGTTGCCCTTGCCTTTGACGATATCGGCCATCGCACGCTTTATAAACTTGACCTTAAGGCCGGGGAAGGACATGTCCATCAGATGATCATTGTCACGGCCGTATCAAGCGTCATGGCGCTCTGTCTTTGTTATGAGCATGCCGTGACCTTTTCCGTTCCGGCTATGGCCTTGATTGCGCTCTCGCTCTTTTATAGCGCCATCGATGAAGCTCTGCACTGGCACCGCTATCTCAGCCGCGGCCTCGATCGCATTGAAATGTGGAGTCACTTTGTGGCAATTCTTGGCCATGTGCTGATGATCTCGTGTTGGTGGCACTGGTATAAGGAAGGTTATCCTGGAGTTTCCGAAACCCTTAAACACCTTCCTTTTTGAGAAGACCATGATCTCGATTGTTTTAGCACTATCAGGCTTGATCCTACTTGCCTATCGGCTCTGGCCCAGGCTCACACAGCCTTTGACTGGGGGCGAATTCTCGCTACCAAAGGTTTCCATTATTGTGCCAGCCCGCAACGAAGAGCAGCATCTTCCCGAGCTTCTTGACTCGCTGACCCGGATTGACTATCCGGACTTTGAGATCATTGTTGTCGACGACCGATCCACTGACGGATCGATTGCTCTGATCAAAAAATATCCTGTGCAGCTTATTGTCGGCACGGAACGGCCCGAGGGCTGGATCGGCAAGCCCTGGGCTTGTCACCAGGCCAGTCTAAAGGCTGCGGGCGATCTTTTGCTCTTTACGGACGCTGACACCCGCCATCACCCTGCAAGCCTTCAGATCGCTGTAAAGGCCCTTCAAAAGAATAAGGCCCACGGTCTCACCGCACTCCCCTATCATAGTAATCCCAAGCTTTGGGAACGCCTCCTCGGCCCCTTTCATCTCCTCCTCATAGCCTTGACGAATCCCTATGGCAAACCTCAAAAAGGCCGGGTCTTTGCTATCGGTCAATACCTTCTGTTTCATCGCGATTTTTATCTGCGGATCGGTGGTCATCAAGCGATCAAAGATGACAATATCGATGATCTGGCTTTGGCGGGACGAACACTCGCTGCTGGCGGTACCTGGCATGTGCATACGGGCGCCAGTCTTTATAAGGTGCGAATGTATGAAAGTCTCAGTGCCTTTATCAAAGGCTGGCGCCGCAATTTTCGCGGCGGTATGCGCCACAACTCAGCCTTAAGCTCCTGCGAGGTTTTCCTTTTTTTTATGGCGATGACCGTAGGCTTACAAGGCCACACCCCTAGCCTTGTCATCAGCGGCCTCACCTTCACGCTGCTGGCCCTGACGCAAATGAAGCTGGGTCGGTTTTCTGCAGCCGGCATCCTGCTGCTTCCCTATTCGATCATCCTCTTTACCTGGATCAGTCTGCTGGCCGTCTACGATCGGATCCTGACAAAGCCGCTGCACTGGAAAAACCGCAGCTACCTTGCCACTTATCGAAAAGCGCCTTAGGGGGGGGAGTGGCTGCTCGGCGAGGCATTTCTTTCGGTCCGCTTTTTCGAATGCTTTCATTCTCCACTAGCAGAAAAATCAAACCCACCAAAGGAGCGGCTGCGGAGCGAAGCCAAAGGCCGTATTCAAAAGCATGAAAAAATCAATGGGCAGACGAAGGAAACCAGCCCATGATCTTAAAGCGTCAGGCTCAGTGAAAGTGCGCGTAGGAACGATTCACGGTGTGATCAATAATGACACCGACGAGGCGCTTGACGTCCACCGGCTTGGTCAGATGCTCGTTGCAGCCGACTGCTATGGATTTGGCTCTTTCATCCTTCATAGCGTGCGCGGAAAGGGCAACGATCGACCCTTTATATCCCATTTGGCGAAGCTGCGAGGTGGCTCCATAACCATCGAGAAGGGGCATCTGCACATCCATAAGAATAATATCATAATGCCGTGACATAGCCTCTTTAATGGCCTCCTCACCATTCTCAGCGATGCGCACTGTTGCCCCTCGCCGCGTTAGAATGCGGCGAATCAGCAATTGGTTATCCGGCGCATCTTCGGCGACTAGGATCTCAAGACCTTCGAGTTCGAGCGTGATTTCAACTTTCACATGGCTTTTGGTTGCGCATCGCTGCATCGCTTCGATGGCCGGCGCTCCCCCCGGCCCTTCGCTCTCGATGCTGATGACAAAGCTACTGCCCTTGCCAAGGGCGCTCGTTGCCAGCTCGATGTCACCACCGAGCGCACGGGCGAGTCGCCTGGACAGAAACAGGCCTAGGCCGGTCCCTCCATAGCTACGCGTCGTTGAACTGTCGGCCTGATTAAATGCTTCAAACAGGCGCTTCTGCTCGCTGGGGGAAATGCCCCGCCCGGTATCGGTCACAGTCAGTTGCAGCTGAGCCGGCTTTAAGCCCGTGCCGCAAAAATGGCGGGCAGCCACGGTAACTGTTCCTTCCTGTGTAAATTTCAAGGCATTGCCGATAATATTTTTTAGGATCTGCCGCAGCCGAGTCGGATCAGTCTGAATGGTCGCCGGTATCGCCTTGTCCATTGTAAACGTAAGCTGAACGTTGCGACGGCGCGCTTGCTCGGTAAACGAGTGACAGGTCTCATTAAGAAGCTCAGCCAGCGGCGTGGGAATAATCTCAATATCGAGTTTGCCGGCTTCAACTTTTGAAAGATCCAGAAGTTCATCGATAAGCTTGCTCAGATCCTGGCCGTTGCGTTTTATCGTCTGCAGATAAAGCATGCTCTCATCATTGACTGGAATTTCGTTGGCTATAAGTTCACTAAAGCCTAGGATAATCCCCAGCGGTGTGCGAATTTCATGACTCATATTGGCCAAAAAAGCGCTTTTGGTCCGGTTGGCGGCCTCAGCCTCAAAACGCGAACGTTCGAGATCAGAAAGCAGGTCGCGAACCTGATACTGACGGCGTCGCGCCGCGACAGCAGCCTGCAGACTGCTGACCAGAGTCACGATCCGCAGCGGACGCTCAAGAATGGTCACGTTTCTAAGCAAGGCATGCAGCAGGGAAATTATTTGAGCCGATTGCGCGGCACCCGTAAGCACGACGAAGGGCAGGTCGGACCAGGCAGGTTGATTGTTGACAAAGTCCCGGAGACAATCGGCCTGTCCTGAAATCATCTCGATGGCGATTAATACCGCGCTGGCATTTTCGGCCATAAGTCTGCAAAGCTCTTTAACACTTTCACACGTCACCGCCTCGAGCCCGGCTTCCTGAAGTATGCTGACGGTCAGCGCATTGTCTTTCACAAGACTCGAGCAAACCAGGATCCGCTTGCCAGCATCGGCTTCAGCGACTTTCATATTGACCTTTCATAAGATGCTCGGGATGGCCGATGAAAATTGGGTTTCCCCCCAGGATGCCGGTGAAATTGACGAGTGGTTTGCCAACGTGCACACCCTGGCTGTTGAGACTCATCTCACGAATCGCATGCTCGTGTGCCCCCGACCTTTTTTTCAGGACTGAAATAGCCTTTCGCGCCTCCCCGCCGGCTTCAAAGTAGCGAAGTAGGACCACGTTGTCAGCAATATAACTGACATCGAATGCGCCTGTGTTCAAAGTCTCGCCGATCAGGCCATGTTGAACAAGGATCAAAAAGGAAGCAACACCCATTTGATTTAAATAGGTCAAAAGCTCGTGCAAATGCAGGATCAAATATTTTTCCGCCGGCATCGCGTGCATATAGCCGGAAATACTATCTATCACCACTATTTTAGCGCCAAACGCTTCCACTGATTCGCGGACCAGGTGAGTAAATTCGCCCGGAGAAAGCTCGGCAGGGTCTATTTGCTTGAGTTTTAGCAGGCCTTTATCCATGAGGCTTTGCACCTCAAATCCAAGGCCACGGGAACGCTCGATATAGGTTCGCTCGTTTTCATCAAAAAGAAAGATGACAGCCTTTCGCCCCTGCCGGGCGGCAGCGATAGCAAAGCTTTCAGCAACGCTGGACTTGCCAGATCCAGCAGGACCTAAAATCAGGGTGCTGCTGCCGAGGGTAATGCCGCCGCCGACCAGCGAATCCAGTTCCTGGCTGCCACTGGCAACGGGAACGCTTGCAAAATCTTCCTTATGCCGGGCCGCGCGCAGCATGGGAAAGACGTTGATGCCGCCTGTTTCAATCGTAAAATCATGATAGCCGCTTCGAAATTTCACACCGCGCAGTTTGGCGATTCGGCAACGCCGTCGCTCCGTACCATATTCGGGCGCCAACTGTTCGAGACATAAGACGCCATGGGCGATACTCTGGGGCTGAAGATCGGCCTGATTCGAGGTCAGATCATCAAGCACAAGCACGGTCGAGCCGCGGCTGGTGAAGAACTGTTTTAGTCCCAGAACCTGGCGTCGATAGCGCAAGGGATCCCGCGCCAGTAGCCGCATTTCGGATAGAGAATCAAAGACGATGCGGACGGGACGAACCCGATCCACTTCGGCTAGCAGCGATTGTGTGGTCTGGCCCAATTCCACTTCGGAAGGATGAAAGAAGGTATATTGGCCATCTGGTAAAACCGCCTCTTCGGGCGCTACCATTTCAAACAGAGACAGGTTATCGATCTTCCAACCATGGGAACGGGCAACCTCAAGGAGTTCGTCCTTTGACTCTGAGAGGGTCACGTAAAGACCTGACTGACCCTCCTTTAAACCTTCCATTAAAAACTGCATGGCAAGCGTGGTCTTGCCGGAGCCAGGGTGTCCCTCGACTAAATAAAAATGACCGACTGGTAAGCCACCACAGAGAATTTCGTCCAAGCCTGCGATGCCGGTTTTTGCAAGCCCATTTGCTGGATCCGATAATTCTTTAGCCATGTAAATGCCCTCCGGCTGCTTAGGAAGCGGAACGGATCCTGTCGCAGATTCGACTGTGAATACCATTGAGAGAAAGAAAAATTTCGAATTTTAAAACCCCAATTCCAATCATCAAATTAAAGGAAGGGGAGACGCGCCGCAGAAATATCAGCCCAGGCTGAAGCAGCTCATAAGACTCCATCCAAAAAGTCGAGTCGATAAGTCAGACGCCAAGGGATGCCGCTGCATAATTTGCAATAACTGTTCCGTTGGCAGCAAACCTATAATTGCTGGTTCAGCCTTAAGTCCGATCGCCTTAACACTTAAGGGGGACAGGGTTGCTGTATTCGTATAAGGGCAGCATAAGATTCCATGTATCAAAAATAATACAGCTTGATCGATTCAAAGCGTGGCGCGCTCCGAGCGTTCTGCCTTAAAAGGACTGGTCATCGTCCGCATTTCGCTGAAAAGCGCCGTTTTCTCTTCCTTTACAAAGGCTTCGATGGGCCTTGCAAAGCGACTGTCAAAAATCTTGTGAGCGCTGTAGGTAAGCGAGGGTAAAAAGCCACGCTGAATCTTGTGCTCACCTTGGGCGCCAGCCTCAAAGGTGACGATGCCGTTCTGGAGAGCATAGTCGATGGTTTGATAGTAGCAAAGCTCAAAATGGAGGTCCTGGTAGGGCACGAGACTCCCCCAATAGCGGCCATAAAGTTTGCTGCCCTTTTTGAAGTTCAAGGCTCCTGCTATCGCTCCCTTGTTATCAGAGGCCAAAACCAAGACGATCCGGTCGGCCATCGTCGCAAAAACCTGTTCAAAAAAACCCGGCTGCAGGTAAGCGACAGCGTTCTTCTTATCGGTAGTGGTTTGATAGAGACTTTCCATGATCGCCGCATGCTCGACCCCTAAATTGGCGCCACTCAAACATTCGACCTTAAGTCCATGAGACTGGGACCGCAGCCGCTCTCTGGTGATATCGCGCCGACGCTTGCCGATCAGACTGTCGAGGAAGTCCTGAAAATCCCGGTAATTTTGATTGCGCCAGTGGTACTGCATCGAATGCCGAACCGTGCAGCCTTCCGCCTCAAACAAAGGTGCTTCGTCGGCTTCAATAAACAAAGCGTGAAAGGAACTCAGACCACTGCTTTTGGAAATTTCCAAGGCCGCTCGGATTAAGGTCGACCGCACCAGCGTCGGGTCAGCATTCTTAGCAACGAGGATGCGTGGACCGGTGGCGGGCGTAAAAGGTACTGCCGTTAGGAGTTTGGGATAATAGGCCACACCATGGGCCTGATAAAAGTTCGCCCATTGCCAGTCAAAGATATATTCGCCATAGCTATGCTGCTTAACGAAGGCATAGATCAGGCCGAGTAGGTTTCTATCGGCGTCTTCGGCCGTGATGTAGAGGGGCTGCCAGCCGCTGCCGCCGCTGGTGTCATTGCCAGCGCCTATACTTCCCGAGTCTTCCAGTGCCGCAAAGAATTCATAATCGTTAAAAGGAAAATCCGCGGATTCCAGCCCCCGCCAGGCTTCGACCCCGATTTCACGAACTGACCTCAAGATGTTTAGCTTCATGCCTGATCTCCTTTGGCGCTGAAAAGGCACTTTACGCCCGCCTCAAGCGAAAGCCAAGACCTTAGCCGCCAAGGCTTTTTGAGCCAAAGCCCATGTACCCGAGATGAAGATCTGAGGTGAAGGTGAAATCAAATTCTTTGTGAACCTTTCTGCGCAATATCGAAGCCAGAAAAGGCCAATGGAGAATTTTAGGCCTTAAACCGCGAAATTCTTGAACTCGAAGTTTCGCGGCCACGGCCATCGCTTCCAGTTCCTTAGGCTTAATGAACAGGCGCAGGAGATGAAAATTCTTGGGACAATCCCTCGCGATAAATTCGACCGCTTTCACAGCCAACAGGCCCGCGAGGAAGGTCCGATTAAAGGTATAAAATACCAGCACGCCGCCCGGCTTGAGAACCCGTGCGGCTTCCTTGATCGCCTGGCCTGGCTCTTCCACGTGCTCAAGAAAATCAAGGAGCAAGACGGCATCGAAGGAGGCATCGGGGTAGGCAAGGGCATAGGCATCACCTGAGGTATAGTGAACATTAGCACCCGGCGGAGCATGCCGGGCCGCAACAGCGATCGAACGCGAGGATTGATCCATGCCATGAATTTCAAGGCCATCGCTGGCCAGAAGATTGGAAATAAACCCCGCGCCGCAGCCTATATCGAGGACCTTGGCTTTGCCGGTCACTCCTTCACGCGCGAAAACCTCCCGCACGTAGACGGCCTTCACCCTTGATTCAGCCCGTAGTAAGGCGATGATATGCCCATCGTCGTTATACCAACGCTCATCGAGTTCATCATAGAATTGATTATTGATGAGAACTTCGGCCATAATAAATATTCCAATAGAGGTGTTGATAGATTCCCCAGGCAAAAACGCTGGCAGCCAGCGCCTTGAGTTCCCAAGCCCATGGCTCTAGAAACCACAGCACTCCCACCACGACCAACAAAGCCCCATGCAGGATAAAAAGCATGGCGTGGCACCAATGCTCAATCGGCTCACAGGCTTCGGTATGAATCCATTCGTCTTTGGTAACCAAAAGGCAAGAGGCTATGGCCAGGCCCGTAAAGCTTAGAAGCGCGGCTTGGGTTGGAGTCCAAAATGCAGGTACGGAAAGGGCGGTGCAAAACAGGGCGGTATCGGCCACGTGCCCCCAACGCTCAAAGGTCTCAAGACCACGCCGGCGGTGGAAGACTGCCTCATCGACAAACATAAGCAGCGCCTGCGTTGCCGCCAGGAACATAAGGAGAAGATGCAGCGAAAAAGCCATGCGCTCAAACCTTTTGCAGGATATTCATCGTCACGGTGAGACCGGGACCAAAAGCCATGGACACTATAATTTCGCCCGCTTTAACATCGCTATCTTCTTGCATGGCAAGCCAGACATGAGGCAGTGTCGCCGAAGACATATTGCCAAATTTCGCCAGCACGGCCTTGCTGTGCTTGACTGAATCGTCGGTAAGACCCAATTCCTCTTGAATCGATTCAACGATTCGTGGCCCCCCCGGATGGATGGCAAAGCGGGAAATGCTATCGCGCGACAGCAATTGAGCGTCGATAAAATCACTCAAATGCTGCCCGATCACCGTGTTGAGCTTGGTCACAACTTTACGGCTCAGGGTCATATGAAAACGAGAATCCTGAAGATCCCAGCTCATATACTCAGCGCTATCGGGAACCAGCGCCTCATAGTGGGCGATAAAGGCCAGACTCCCGCGTTTGGCCTGGCGTCCGATATTGATGCGGGCGCAGCCATCGGCAAATAAGACATTGCTGACGATCTGATCGGGATCTTTAGCCATAGGATCCAAATGCAGACTGCACAGTTCGGTGCTAAGGACACTTACCGTAGCCTCAGGCGCCACATTTTGCGCCATCTGCACAGCCATATGTACTCCAGGCACCGATGCGTAGCAACCCATGTGGCCAATTTTTAAAAGTCTGGACTGCTTTTCCCAGCCATATTCCAGCACCATGCCCTGCAGGGGAAAGGGCGCCCGGTAGCCCGTGCAGGAGATGTCTATGATATAAGCCGGTGCCTCTTCACTGGGATCGAAAGCCTCGCGTGCCATGGAATTGGCAGCCTCGACATAAATATTCATGCGATCCTGCAAGGGCGGTGCAGAGCGTGGCGCAAGCGACCCATCCGAACGCACGGAGGGCTTAAATAGGCGCATATTCTCCCAATCATTATGGGTATAATCGACTAGAACCGACCCACGGGATTTAATGCTGTCATTACTCAAAAGGCGCTCGTAGAGATTTAAGGCTCTTGAAACACTTTCGCCATTGGCTTCAGCGTTTTTTTGCAGGGCTTTCATGAGCCAGGCTATCGTTTCGCTTTGAGGCAGGCGATAGGGGGCCGAAATGCTCTGGATTTTATGGATAAAGGCGAGAGGTTTTAGCAGAGCCATGATGTGTTCCTCTGGATCGAATGTCATTCGACTTTACCTTAAGGAAAGCACGAAGAATAGAAAAGGCAAATTTCCGGGGAGGATCGCGGCCGTTTCTAAAACTCACTTGATACCAGCGACTTCCCCTGCGTTTACGCAAAAGTCTTAGGCTTCAGAGCACGCTTGTTATCATCATTATGGGGAAAACTGCCGCTCATGACATGAGGAGCGCCTAAGAATACAGAGTGGGTGAGGAAAGGATTCCATCCATATGCTTTTGCATGGGATGAATTTGCAGCCTTCCCTTCATCCCGAAGCCAATAATAACGAAGGTCCAGCCCTTTCTTTTAGCATTACCGGGTAGCGTTCAAAGGTTGACTATTGTCTCCCACATGACAGCCTAACAGCGTGCCTGAGGAAAAGCCCTGCTCAAACGAGGCCATTCGTTGAGCCGATGATCCATGCGTAAAAGAATCAGGGACGACCGAGCGTCCACTGGCTTTTTGCAGCCTGTCATCCCCGACCGCCGAGGCTGCATTCATAGCTTCCTCAACATCACCTTCTTCGAGAGAATGATTGATCTGATTGGTGGACTTGGCCCAAACGCCTGCCAGACAATCGGCCTGCAATTCAACTTTAACCGATTCCTGGTTGAAATCTTTTTCACTTAAGCGCGCGCGGTTTTGTTGCATCCTCTCCGATATGCCATAAAGATTTTGCACATGATGTCCAACCTCATGCGCCACGACATAGGCCTGGGCAAAATCTCCTTTGGCACCCAGTCTATCCGCCAATTCCTTAAAAAAACTGAGATCCAGATAAACCTTTCGATCAGCAGGACAGTAAAAAGGTCCTACGGCGCTCCCTGCAGTCCCACAGGCCGTCTGCACACGATCGGAGAAGAGCACCAGGCGAGGCACGACATAGGAATTGCCCTGCTCGGCAAAGATTTTGGTCCAGACGTCTTCGGTATCAGCCAGGACCACCTTCATAAATTTCGAACCTTCATCGTCCTGCGCGGGCTGTTGCACTGAACTGCTCGGCTGCGGACTATTGCTCTGCTGCGGGATATTATTGAGAATGACATTGGGATCGCCACCCAGCAGGGCATAGATAATTGCCAGAATGATCGTGCCACCGCCGATCGCGCCGGCGGTCTTCATGCCTCGTCGGTCTTCAACGTTGCTGCTTTCTCTGCGTCCACGCCATTCCATAAGTAACCCCTTCGCATAACTAAAATTTCACCCTTAGACCTTTAGCAAAAAACGCGCCAGATATAGGGACTTTGATTTTCACGGCCCGCAGAAAACTCAGACAAAAGAGGACTTCCTTTTATTTTGATAGCTTAGGGCGGCCCGCCGGCTCCGCTCTGGCGACCCCTACTCTTTCCGGACATACCCTTGATGGCCTTCGGCAGCCAGAGGCTTAGGTATGCCACTAAAGTTTTATCAAAACCGCTTCAGTCGGCCCATGGCCACTGCTGCAGTGAAGATGTCAGGCTTTAGCTCCTGAGCCCTCAGAAGGCAGGCCTATGCCGGCATCAGCCTGATCCGCTATTGATAGAGTCACGGGCCCTGTGGGATAAATAAGGGCAGGGACCCTCTGATCCGTCCCGATTATCCAGCAGCTTGCCTTTTTATGGCGAAGAGAAAGAAGGATTTGCGTGAAATGGGATAAAAGAAAGCTGCATAACCTACTTCTCGAAACATTAAAATTCGAACTTCATGCTACCCTATCCGCTGCGGAAACCGCCAAAGAAGGTGCCACCCATGAGGATGCTGTCGCAAAAAGCAAGTACGACACGCATGGTCTTGAGCTTTCCTATCTAGCAGGCTCCCAGTTTGAACGAGCCCGCCTGGTCGAAGCCAAAATCGCCATTCTCGAAAACAGCCTCTTCAGCGACTTTAGCGAAATTGATCCCATCGATGTGGGCGCATTGGTCGTTCTCAGCGGTAAATCCCCAAGACCCCAGGCCTATCTCATCTCCAATATCGGCGCGGGCCTCGACCTCAATTTTCAGAATGAAAAAATCGTGGTCATCTCTCCTGAATCTCCCCTAGGCGAGGCGCTGATCGGCCTGTCTCAAGGCGATACCATCGATTCCAAAGATCGCCAGAAAAATTCCTATGAAATTTTAGCTGTGTTTTGATAGGCCAGACAGCGAAACGTCAACAGCCAGGAGCACTACGATCTCTTTACCGGCGCTCGCATAGCCAATCATAAGCCTCGATTTTGGGCAGCCCTATGCCGAGCCATCCGTCTTTCAGCCAACGCCATAAGGCCGCTTTAAAGGCGTTTGACAAAAAAAGCAGCTCCGATCGGAGCTGCCAGGAACGCTGAATTCCAAGTGCAGCATTTTTTTTGCATCAGGGATTAGCGGGCCACTGTTTCCGGCGCGTCAGCATCAAGCCAAGCTTTAAGAAGGTTTTTGTCCGTATCGGTCAAGGGCTTGTTGGGAGGCATGGTGCCCGTGACAAGCACAGCCTTACGAATTTTAGCCAACGAAAGTTTGCTGGCTGCATAAGAATCGAGGACGACGCCACCGGCAGCACGGGCGGCCTTGTGGCAAGGAAGACAGTTGGTCTTAAATATTTTTTCATTTACATTCGCCCAGTCGATAACAGGTTCTGCTGGGGCTGGTACTGGGGCTGTAATGACGATAGGTTCCACAGGTGCAGGACTGGGCGTCGGGATCACAACGGGTTCAGTGGGGCTTGGCGTCGGAACAATTGCCGGAAGGCTAGGAATGCCTTCGACTGGGGGGGCAGCACCCGCAGCATCGGGAGCTGCTACGGGAGGGGTTTCGACCAGCGTTGCTGGGACTGTAACGACGGGATCTTTTTCTTTTTCAGCACGGGTGCCTGAAGGAGCTTCGCTATGGGCATTGGCGGCTGCGTCGGGCCGGTCAGGAGCCGGGTTATTTTCGGTGTCGGGACGACTTCCACAACTGAAACAAAGAGTCATGACTAGGGATGCGAACAAAAGATAGTTTTGTTTATTGACGCTCTTGATCATAAGTTCACCTCTTCTGAAACTGGCTTAAGGTGGATTCTTGACCCACTGATATTGACACAAGCGATAGCACCAAGCTTTTGCAAAAGCATCTTAAAAGCCTCTGCTATTACAATTATTGAATCCCCAAAGCACCAGCGGGAATCCTTTTGCCGAAAAGTCGCCAAGGTCCAGGACCGGATGCCGCCGCTTGGAAGACTGGCTTAAGCCACTAGAACCTTTGATTTTTCTTTCTCTTGGGTTCAGCTCGGTATGGGGCGTATGATCCCTTTGAGATCGAGTGCGTTAGCTGGTGCCTTGGCGCCCTGGACTTAATAGGCTGAATGTTGAAATAAGGCCGGATATCTTGGGCTTCTTGTGTAACATTGGAAAACGCAATTTTGAACAAGCTCTTCAGCCGCTGCCGCATCCTCTTTCGATGCGTTGGAAAAGCTGGAAGCTTCAAAAAGGCGCTGCCAAATTTACAGTCATGAGCGGGCAAATCCACGGTTACAAAACTGGGTCAAAAGCCTGGGATGTCGTGAGATCGGCCTTGAAAGTGGCGCCTTTCGCCTTATGCTTACTCAATATGATAGGGCCGAGTTGCGGGCGGACGAGCAGCAGGCATCGAAGATCAAAATTTCAGGGTTGCCTTTCTTTTTAATCAATCAACGCTATGCATCCCGGGAGCTCAACGGGTGGAGCTTTTTGCCGGGACTTTGCATAAAGCATGGACCGAGGAACATAGCAAATGATGGTGCAGGAACGCGTAAAAAATCTCCAGAGTCTGTTGCGAAGCCATAAACTTTCGGCTTATGTCGTACCCAGTTCCGATCCGCATCAAAGTGAATACGTAGCTCCCAAATGGGGCCGCCGCGAATTCATAAGCGGCTTCACGGGGTCGGCAGGGCTCTTCGCAGCGAGCCTGGACTCGGCAGGACTTTGGACTGACGGCCGTTACTTCGAACAGGCCGAGGTGGAGCTTTTGGGCTCATCGATAGCCCTCTTTCGTCAGGGTCAAAGCGGGGTTCCGGAATGGCAGGATTGGATGATAAGCACCCTTCAAAAAGGCAGTCGGGTTGGCATCAACCCTGAGCTTTTTTCCGCACAGGCCTATCAAAAGATTGCGAGCCAATTTTCCAAAGCCGGACTTGAACTCGTGCCTCAGAAGGATGACCTGGTCGATAGCATTTGGGCCAAAGACCGACCGGAACTGCCGAGCGAAAAACTCTACGCCCATCCTTTGGCTTTTGCTGGCGAGGATCATCTATCCAAACTTAAAAGACTTCGCGATCGGTTAAAAGACGCCTCGGCTCAATGCCTTATTATTTCCGCTCTGGATGAAATCGCCTGGCTTTTTAATCTCCGTGGCCGCGACGTGCCTTGCAATCCTGTGTTCTATGCGTATGCCCTAGTGAGCGCAGACAAGGCTGTTCTTTTCACGGAAGCTTCCAAACTTGATGCCGACCTTCAGAAGATCCTGGGACCCTCCGTTACTATCGAAGCCTATGAGACGTTCGCGCCCTCGCTTGAAAGCGTGGCCGGCCCGGTATGGCTGGATCCTTCCACGACCAGTGCCGCGGTTGAAGGGGCTTTAAAGAACAAGGGCGTCGTGATCTTAAATCAGGAATCGCCTATTCCCGGCTGGAAGGCGGTGAAAAATAAAGCTGAGATTGCCGGGATGGAAGCGGCTCATGTCCGGGACGGTGTAGCGATGGTCCGCTTCAGTCGCTGGTTGAAGACGACGATAGGCAAAGAGGCGCTCGATGAAATCAAGGTTGCTGATAAGCTCGAATCCTTCCGAGCGATGGCCAAGGAATATAAGGGCCCGAGTTTTGCCACGATCTCGGGCTACGGTCCTCATGGGGCATTACCCCATTACCGGGCCTCGGGAGCTAGCAATTCCCCACTTAAAGCCGAAGGGATTTTTCTGCTGGATTCAGGAGCCCAGTATGACGATGGCACGACGGATATCACCCGCACCTTTGCTCTAGGCAAGCCGACCGATCGGCACAAATTTATTTATACGACTGTGCTCAAGGCCCATCTTCTCCTGGCCCGCACTCTTTTTCCCAAAGGGGTGAATGGTTATCAGCTTGATGCGATTGCGAGACAGCCGCTATGGAAGGAGGCGCTGGACTATAATCATGGCACAGGTCATGGTGTGGGGGCCGCATTGTGTGTGCACGAAGGGCCGTTCAGTGTATCCAAACGCATGAATATGACTCCCCTTGATGTGGGCAATGTCCTATCGAATGAACCTGCCTGTTATATCCCCGGTGATTTCGGGGTTAGGGTTGAGAATTTAGTTAAGGTCGTTGTGAAGAACGAAGGGGGAATCAATGGCGCTTACCTTGGTTTTGAAGATTTAACCCTTTGTCCTCATGAACGGGATTTGATCGATAAGAATCTATTGAGTGTCGAGGATCGCCTCCAGGTTGATCAGTATCATGCCCGGGTTTTGAATGAGATCGGCCCCTTACTGGGCGATCAGGACAGGGCTTACCTAGTCGAGCAGACGAAGGCGCTTTGAACGGAACGAATGATTGGGGCCCATGCGGGCCTGAACTCTCGTCCTGTCTCAACTTTTTCCCATTGAAACTCGTGGGGCAGGAACCGCTCTTTTCATGAAAGAATCGGGATTGGACTGATTTCCAAAATCATTAATCCCGCTGCCGGGCCTGGATTTTATCAGTCATTTCAAAGAATTGATTATACAGGAAAAGATCCTTAAAGTTTGCCTTAGCTTAAGCCGATAAGGGGGGGTATATCGCTATAACTAGAGGTAATCCCAAATGAAACTTTATGTCTACATTATGCCCGTTGCATTTGCTATGGCTTGTACTCAAGGAAGTAAATTCAAAGGTGCTGCTAATGTTGCCGTTCCTAAGCCAGTGGCTAAAGAGGAAAACATAGAGCCGGAAGCCGGGGAATCTCCAGGGGATGAGCCGCTTGAAAAAGTAGAACCAGAAGGTCCAGCCAAACCGGTTAAAGCAGAAACAAAGACCGTCGAGACGACAGTTACGGCAATTAAAATCGGTATTAACTTTGAAGACACAGTTGGTGGCTCAAGTGACAAAGATCATAATGATGCCGTATTGTGCTTTTCAGGTGAATTTAACCTCGACACCAAAAACACCACGATTGTCTCGATCAAAGATCAAACCATACTTCCGACAACCTTAAGTTCAAGCGATTGCTTCCACAACATTATAGTTGATATCACTCATAAAGATGGATCAAAGGAACCGACACAAATATTTGCAAGCAGCCTATACAATGAAAAATCTAAACAGAAAAATCCAGATATGGATGCCAAAGTCCCGCCTTCTTTGACCTTTAAAAAAGGCGACAGCCTTGAGGTTCATATGGTTCCAACGACGGCCAGCTGCGATCCTAGCTTTACCCGGGACATGCATAATCCAATGTATGCAGCCGTTGAGCCCAATAAGTGCAGAGGCGAGTAAAAATGAGTCGGTGACGCCTGCGCCCTGTGCTTTATAAATTATCGACTGCAGCTTGTCGACGACCCAATTTAGAGGAAGCATAAAACAAGCCCTTAAGACTTAAGACTTAAGGCCGAAAGATCTGGCAGGTTTTCGATCTCAGCTGAAAATGGATCACTATATAGGATGCGTTTTCTTCCAGAACATAAATTGCTTTTCCGACAAATTGATGAGGGCTGCAAAGAAAATCGGAATTTTCAATGCAGCCCTTCCTACTTGCCGAATCTTTAATTCAACAGTTTCTCCTCACAGTCCCGGCTTGGTAACCGCATTAGAGTCCAAGGTTACAGCAGTCTGCGCCAAAGCCCGGCCGTTCAAAACCGCTCCGGTTTCCAAAACAATTTGAGTGTGGCTCAAGATCACCCCATTAAAGCTCGACGTTGTGCCAAGTGTAACCTTACCTGCCACCTGCCAAAAAATATTTTTAGGCAGAGCGCCACCGCTCAGAGTCATGTGAACGCCGTTTGCTACGGTTACATCCTGCGCAATTTGAAAGATCCAAACATCATTTTCGCTACCAGCGAGCGTAATATCCGAAGTCATAAGCAAGCCCGTTCCCCATTTGTAAAGACCGGGAACCATCGTCTTACCACTGATATCGCCGGCACCAAGTTCAACGAAATCCGGGATTTTTCGGCCAGCTGCATCGGTGTAAGCCAATTCCATATCGCTCACCGCAGTCGTCAGATTCGAAGGGCTAGGCACAGCCATGTCGGCAGCAAACATCTTGCCTGTGACCAGAATGGACGAAGCAAAGACATTGCTGGCATCAAGCGATTCCGAAAAACCCGTCATAAAACTCTGAGCCGCTGGACTCAAGCCCAGGTTACCGACGATGGTGGTTGTACCGGTCGTGGAAATTGCCGATTTCGCCAGTATCACATAGTCACCCGATGTCCCCAAGGCTACCGGCGACGGCCCCATAGCCGCGTTGGCTCCGGTTGTAAAGGTCCAAACCACTGAGGTGGCAAGGGCATTCCCGGCTAGATCTTTGACGTCCGTGGTCACGGTTACGGTATAAATTGTTTGGGCTTCCAGGGCCGCGCTTGGATGAAAAGTGGCGGTGCTTCCGGAATAGCTTACCGTGCCGGCAAGCAGGGCCCCGGATGGACGGCTCACCTTAAAGCTTTCCGTCGTAATCGTCGTCGGATCCATGGCTTCATCAAAGGTCACCGTCAGCTGCCGGTTGGTAGGAACATTGGCAGCCGAAGCGCTTGGATAATTTTCCTTCGCAAGAGGGGCAAGCACGTCGCCTGTAGAGCCTGTGGTGAAGCTCCACGAGTATTCATTTGCCAAGGCGATACCCAAAAGACTTTTTGCTGCGGTCGAAATTTTCGCCGTGTAGACAGTGCCAGCAGCGAGATTCACCGACGGGGCAAAAGTAAAGACCAGGGGTGCGTCAGCTGGCGCATGGTTTACCGTGCCAGCGATCACAGTGTTGTCAGCCGCTGTCAGGGTAAAGGATTCGGCATTGAGAGTAGAGGCTAACATCACCTCACTGAAGGTCACGGAAATTTTTCTGTTAAGCGCAATATCACTTGCGAAAGCCGAGGGATTGGTGGCGCTGACTGTAGCGGACGTCGTCGTTTCAACAGCAGTATCCTTATGCGTGATACTGGGATCATTACTCACAACCGCCGGATCTTTAGCTTTCGCATTATCGTCGGCGCTGCAAGCTGCAAAGGAGAGAGAAAGGGCAATAGACGACACCAGCCCGACGGACTTTTTCGAAAAACTTTTCATTTTTTCAATCCTTAAGATGAGAGAACAAGAGTGAGATCGAGATAGATAGAAAGAGAGTCATACAGACAGTCGTCATGAGCCGGCCCCGGCGACCAAGCTTAATTCCATTTGAAGCATCATGACGTTCCAAACACCTATCGGTATCCCGGCCAAAAAATTCAGTCAATATGAGAAGTTAAATCCGATATTTAGACGAAAACTGGTGATTTCACCAAGCAAATGCCAAGTGATATTAAGGAGATGGAGACACAAAAGGATTAGCTGGTCAGCTTGTCGTGAAAAGGCAGGCCAAAGTCCTAGCCATACTCATGATATCATTATATTTTATTGGTTAAAACCGCTCCTTAAATGGGGTCAATTCCATGCCGGCAACCCATACCAATCAATCTGCGATCACCTGATGGAAAGATCAGAAGCACGCCGGTCCAAACAAGCTGTAAAGGCTAGCAATCAGCATCCATCGACAGTTCGCCCTAGACCGGCCCCTCCCTACTGTCCGGGCCATTAGCATGGCTTTAAACGCCCGCAATAGGCCCTCCCGTTGGCCCTATAAAAAAAAGCGCTGCCAATCCCACGAGAAGACTAGCAACTCTCTTAGTTTTTATTCTTCCCTAAATGACTTCCTAAGTCACCTGAGCTAAAGGGCCGCTCCAGCGCGAGAAATCAACTCAAGGAATGCCATCCGTCGCCGAAGAGCTTTCGGCATCGGTTCCCTTTTGGAGTCGCTGTTCGACGGGGTCAAACAATTGAGTAATTTTGATAAAAATTTGACGGTACTGGTCCTGTCGGCCCAGAAGGATCACGTAGAGACTATTGTCAAAGCGCTTAAGAAACTGGAGATTACCAATATCCAAACGATGGATAACGGAATCGAGGCCCTGCAGACACTCACAGAAACAAAATTCGGTCTTTTGATATCGGATCAAAACATTCGGTTCATATCCGGATGGCTGCTGATTAAGGAAATCAAGACCTCGGATAAGGTACCCAACATCCCAACGATACTCTTTGGCAAGGATGGTCAACCCGAAAGCGACGAAGTGCTGAAACGCTACGGCCTGATCAAATACCTTAAATTCCCAGTCACCGCCTCCGACCTTGAATTCACCATCTACTCGACCGTCACCTTGAGCAATACCTCGGGAACCGTTGAATACAAATATACCAAAGCCAAGGACTCGCTGATCCAAAACCGATCCGCTGAAGCTATCGAACGATATTCTGAACTGCGGTCTCTGACCAAAAATGGTCCACGCAGTTCGATGGGCTTGGCACAAGCCTTTCTCCAGGATAACAAGACCGATGCTGCTGGCAAGGTCATGGAGGAACTGGCGACGAGCGACGAGAAATCACCAGGGCAATCTTTGCTCCTAGCTAAAATCCTGCTGCAAAAGCAGGACAATGCTGGAGCCGTCGCTCTCTTCGAAAGTGTGATCGTGGAAATACCCAATGGCTTCTATTTCACCAAGATCATTCGCCTTCTCAATGAATTTCAACAGCTCACCGCCGCTGCCGCCTTCTGTCTGCAGGCCATGGAGAAAGACCTGGCGCGTCCCGAATTTTTGGTCTGCCTGGCCAAAGAACGTTATAACGCCCATGATATTCCAAAATCATTAGAATACGTGAAAAAACACGACACGTTATTTGGCATGACGAATGAGTTGCATAACATCCGCGGCGTGTGCTTTAAAAAGTCTGGCGATTTCGACAAGGCCATCGAATCCTACGAAATGGCGCTTAGACTTAGCCCGACCGATGCCCGAGTCTACTTTAACCTTGCTATGTGTTCGATCGCCGTAAAACGCAATGAAGAGGCTATCCATTACCTTCAGACCTGCTTGAAGTATGCGCCGACCTTTCCCAAGGCCAAGGAAAAACTGGACGAAATTCTCAAAAGGACAGCTGCAGCATGAATGACTTTGGTTCTGCCTTTGATCAAAACATGTTTGACAATCTGCTGGGCGGCGGTGACAGCGGCGCGAAGCAATATGAATACAAGGCCGTCGCCATTGTCGACCGCTATTCGCGAGATCTGATCCATAAGCTGCAAAGCACCTACCCTAAGGTGCGGATTACCTTCGGGCAGTACCACGAAAAGCCTGCTAATTTTTTGGATGATGCCGACTTGGTGCTCATCGAGTGTCGGCTGATGGAGGGCTTCAAGGACCTCAAGATGATCAGCGCCATTCGCCAGGAACGTCCCTTCATCCCCATCATTTCCATCAGCAGCAATCTCGATCAGGAGTTCATGCAGGCGGCGTTCGAAGCCGGCGTATTTGATTATGTAAGCTCGGAAACCAGCCCGGAAATATTGCATGCAAAACTCCGCTGCATCGTTCGCATCACGGATTCATCGCGTCATCTGGAATTGAAGAACCAGGAAGCCGTCGACTCGATGAAGTCGATGCGCCGTTCCAAAGAAAAGCTCAAAGAGGAGATCAACAATCGACTCGAAGCTGAGACGCAAAAAGAATTTGCCAATGAGCTCGCCGAAATCCATCAGCAGAACAAGGAAATTCTCGACAACCTAAGAGAAGCTTTTTTCATAGTAAAGAAAGACCTCATTATCGATGAAACGACGTCAGCATCATGCCTCTCGCTCTTCGGCCAGGAGATCGCCGGCCGCCAAGTGGGCAAAGCCCTGCTGCTCAAACAAGACAAAGCCAGTTTTATCGAGATGAATCTAGAGCAGCTTTTTGACGATTTTATGCCGGAACACGTGACCCTGCAAATGATCCCGCATCAAGTCATCACGGAAAGCAACCGGGTTTTAGATCTGGCCTACACTGTCATTCACGATGAGCAGAAAAAGCCTGAACGCGTGATTATCGCAGCATCCGATGTTACGGAAACCATCCGCCAAAAGCAGCTCTTTCAAAAGCAGATGCATCTTTTCCATAGCTTGTTTTTTATTTTGCAAAATGCCGAATCCTTCGGTGAATTTCTGGCCGATTTTAAAAGCGACCTCGCAGCCATGGGGGAGACCCGGCAACGCGAGACAGCCTTAAGAATATTGCACACTATCAAGGGCAATGCGGGTGTCTACACTCTCGACTTCCTATCGAAACGCGTGCATTCCATCGAAACCAAAATTGCCAAGAAACGCACAGGTGATGCCGTTTTTTTTGATTTCATGGCCAAGGTTGCTGTTGACCTGGAGCAGCAAATGGTTAATTTCCTAGTTGAGCATCACAAGATTCTTGGCATCGAATACGGTGAATCCCGAAAGGATCGATACCTGATTTCCGGCAGTCAGTTGCAGGATCTCTCGCGCCTTGCGGAGGCCGGCGATAAAGGCAGCATAGAAGTCTTGCACAAAGAACTGCTGCTGCTGCGTTTCAGGCCTCTCAGCGTCCTAACGTCGACTCTGCCCAATGTCGTCAATCGCGTTATAGAAAAGCTGGAAAAGAAGGTGATTTTCAGCATTCATGGCGATGAACTGCGCACCAATACCGATCCCCTTTCCCCGCTGTTTCGCAGCATGGTTCACCTTCTGAATAATGCCTGTGACCACGGCATCGAACACCCTGACCAACGCCTGGAACTTGAAAAGGACCCCTGTGGCACCCTGTCTCTGACCATGGATGCGGATGGTCAGGGCGGACTTGATATCGCCATCAAAGACGACGGGCGTGGGATCGATTCAAACAAGATTCGTGAGCTGGCGCTCGAAAAAAAGCTGCTAAGCGAGGCGAACCTCAATAAACTCAGCGAAGAAGAAGTAAACTGCCTGATTTTTCTCGATGGCTTTTCCACTACCACCACCGTCTCCCAGACTTCAGGCCGGGGCGTGGGCATGGCCGCTGTGAAGGCCGAGGTTGAAGCCCTGAAGGGCACCATTCATATCGAGACCGCAGTGGGCAAGGGCACCCGCTTCCTCATCAATATTCCAGATGTCATCCTCTTAGACAGGTCTAGCAAAGCGGCTTAGGATAAGCCGATTAAAACTGGTTAAGCCATAAGCTGCAGCAGAACTCTCGATGGAAAGGCAATGGCTAGACCCATAGAATAGGAGCGGCATGCCCGGCCGCTTGGATAGTTGCCTTCTTCCCGGTCAAAATAGCATAAAATCGGAAGGGCTAATGTGAGGGACGGGGGAGTGGGGGTCGAGGCGCGATTTCAGGCAAAGAATGGATTTCAATCAGTCCCTGGACACTCGAGACTGTGAAGGACCCAAGTAGAGGGCCTTGGAGCCCCCCCGGCTCAGACCTTATATCGTATCCCAGCCGATCAGTACTTCTTTCATTTTCTCTCCCGCAATCTCGCAGTCCAGCTCTGAGATCACCTTACCGCCCATTGCATTGTAGAATCCGATGCTTGGATTAGCCTTAAGCACCCAAAGCATGGCGTTTTGAAAGCCAGCCGTTCTTAGCTCACGGCACGAAGCATCAAATAAGATTCCACCGGTTCCGAGGGCCTGGAATTCCTTGAGAAGGTAGAGCGCATAGATCTCTCCATCATAGGGCAGGTTTGGATGATCGCGCTTGGGTCCACTGCTGACAAAACCAACAACTTTTTTCTTGTCTTTGTCGTAGGCAATCAGCACATGCGACCGAGGCGTATACTGATGCAGAATCGAGGTCCACATCTTTTCACGATCTTCATATTTCAATTGATCCAGATAGTTCTGCGACACAATTCCGGAATAGGTGCTGCGCCAACTCTCAACATGAACGAAGGCAATATCTTTTGCGTCTTCGGGCCGAGCGGCACGAATGACTATCTCTGAGGACATAGGACACCTCGGTATGATCTTCAAAAAGTCCCAAGGAGTGCAGCTGCTGCTAGGAAGTTGCCAAGCATTGGGATGAAACCATTGATAGTACGACAAAATACGCGAAAAATCGATTCTATTCTGAACGGATATCAATGGCCTCGCCTATAATTCCATGCCAAGGAAGGCGTCTGTGTTGGACAGGCATGGCTTTTCAGCGAAAGAGGGGAAAGCTGGCGCGGCTTTCTATTGGTTCAATAAGGAGCGCCTTTTGCAAAAACACCTGGGAATAAATGATGCTTATGCGCTTGCCTCCTTTTGGTAAGAATCGGGACAGGGGGCAAGGCTAATTGCAGGGCATCGTAACAGTTTTAAAGCCATGATATTTTAGCGATGGCCGTTCCCTTCTTCTAAGTGGGCCGTTTCATTAAATGTCTTTCACCCGTAATCCAGGGTCATTATTGTCCGCAATATTCCTGCATTAGCACATTCTCATCGTTTTGCCTTCAATCCGGCCGATAATATTAACGGAGGAACAATATGAAAACGTACATGCTGCTATTATCCGTGGCACTGCTTGCATCCTGCGGGACAAAGAGTAAATTTTCTGGTGATAGCGAAACCCCAACGGGCGACCTAACAGCAAGTCCGAAGCCGGCCGACGCGCCTGCAACGGCGCCCTATAGCAGCAGTGTCGAGCCGACAACGATTCATGGCGAACCTGCCAAAGTTCCCGCCAGTGATTCTATTGTGCCAGCCCGGGCGGTAAAAGCTGGAAGTTTTGAAGTTTGGGCGGAGCCTCCATTCCCTGATAAATTTACAATTTACACGGTCTACGTAAAGGTTACCCTCACGAATAAAGATCTTCTCAACAGCTTTTCCTCAAAAGACGTAAACGGGAATCTCTCGGGGACCGATGGATTTACAACCATCTTCAACGCAAACTCGGGCGGCGGGAAAAATTTCGAAAAACTCGGCGATGGCGCTCTGCTTCATTACGAAGTATTTGGTGGCGGAACATTCGTCGAAGACACCGTTGTTCTAAATTCCGTTATTTTAAATGAATCTCAAGTCGTTAAAATAATATTTCAGGAGACTGACACAGGGGGTTGATTGAGACATCGAAACCGCTCGAGGACCAAACCTAGGAAGGGCCGGGATCATATCCGGCCACTTTCTTTCCCTACAGCCGGGAGGTTCAACTGCCTCAGTCAACGGGCCTGGCACCAAGGCGTCACGGAAAAAAAGGCTTAAGGCAACCTGCCGAAATCAAAGAGCGCTATGTTATCCAGCAATGTCCCCCATTCATTCGGCAGGCCGATCTCTTCGAACTCGATTCGAACCGGTCCCGAATGTCTGGCAAAAAATAGCAGTTCTTTTCGAATCCATCGATTCTCAGTCGCAACGAGATTGAGAAGGGGCCGACCATCAACGCGCGTGATAAACTGCTGAAGGTCATTATATTCACCACGCCGTTGATAGTAAAATACCAAACGATAGGCGTGTTCGGCTTGAAGATTGACATCTTGATAGAGAGCGATATCACCGGCCCCTTTAGCACCTGTCGTTGGACAGCCGGTATCCAATTCAGCACTTTGATTACCATCGACAGGAACGATGACGGAGGACAGCAGGAGTTCGACAAAGGCATAGGGACATCTGGTTCGAGCGGTTAACCTGGATTTCCAGTATAATTGATCACCCGGTGAAACATAGAGATAATTAGCTCCATTCGCGGGAACAAGGGCTTCAAAACTCCCATCCTGAATAAGATTGGCTGGTGACTGATCCCCCACCATGACCCAATCGAAAACCATTGCAGCATTTCCGTCGACCAAGCCTATTGCGAAACTTCCGGTGATATCAGCTGGAACGAGAAGCTTCCACAATCCAAAGCCAGTATGAGTGAAGCTTGCTTTCGTCCATGCATGGTCTGGGCCTATGATGAGGTAGGCATCGACAATTGCGGGATCAATGGGTTTGGTATCGATTGCAATCGTTCGGCAGCTTAATTCGCGCGAGTCAGAAAGGAAGGAACAGCTGAGGGAGGCACCACCGATCACTCCTGGAACTGCCGCCGCAGATACATCGATTTCAAAGTCGGGATTAGCAATGGCGTTGGGATCGCCTTGACCGTTTGGAGTCCCGTCGCGCGGCTCGTTCAAAGGATTATTATTTTCATCACTGCTTATGGCGCCATCATCGGCTCGATTCGCGGTACTTATAAACTTATTGCGGTTCATGTTGCCGTTTCCGCTTGAGCAGGCGAATGGGCTAAGGCTGAGGCCTAGGCCAAGAATAGAGACGAATTTCTTCGCATGGGTATAGCGCATGGATAACCTTCCTAACGAGCGAACTATTCCTTCATTCGGCCAAGCTTTTAATAATGTTGAATAAGAAAATTTTTGCTTGTCCCCGTCCCTAGTTAAAGCGCTCGGGACTCCAGCTATAGTTTTGGCGGCAAGCGGCTTATCGGCTTTCAACTCTTAGCTCAGGTAGGGTTGACGGCAGCGACAGGCCCCCCCCGATCAGCGGTCCCCAACTGCCTTCCAGAACAATCGATTTTATTCCAAGCGAAACATTCAATATAAGCGCGTCTTTGCCGATAAATTACGATCCTTGGTCTTATTTCGGGAAAGGCATCGGAATGAAAAGCTTCCTTTTAGTATCCCTCCTGCTGTCGTTAACAGCCTGTAATCGGGCTAAACAAAAGGGAAATGATAGTGGCGACACGGCAGGCGCCAAGGTCGAAAACAATAGGGCTCAGCAGCCTATTGTCCCAAGCGCCAAGGAAACAACCGAGGAATTCCGCAATATTTTCTATAGCTACGCAAACAGTAAGTTTTCGAAAGAAGAGGTACAAAAGCTCGTCTATCTGCCCCCTGCCGATGTCTTGGCTCTTCGCGGTCAGGGCAGTGACCCCGCTCAACGGCTGAAAACTCTGGGTGAGGCCAGTTCTCTATTCAAACCGTCGCAGCTCTACGACTATGGCAAGTCGGTGGATTTGCAAGAAATCGCCTCGGTGGATTCTATTTTTGCAAAAAACGGCCCCATTACGATCGTCGTCGTTCCGGGAATATTCAGCGAATTTGTGGAGAGCTATAATTTCTACGAGATGATAGAAAACAGCAAAAGCGCACTCTCGATCCGATACCAAAGCGCCTTGTCCGATGCAAAAGACAGCAGCCTGAAGGTGGATAGCAGCTTTGACTTCGAAGGCTTTGGGTATAAAGATGTACCGATGGGGAAGCTGATCAGGGCAGCTAGCTACGACGATGCCAATGGCAAGCCTCTCATTCAAGTCGTAGTCCTCCGCACTTTGCCATTCTCCGGAGAATCGGTCGGCAGTCTCGAAGAAAACTCGACGATTTTCCTTCGCCGTATGGAAAAATTCTTTACTTTGGTAGGCGAGCCGGAAAATCTCTATATCCTTGGTTATTCCCGAGGCGCTTCGGTCGCCTTGCAGATGATCGTTGATCTGCAGGCGAAGGAATTAGCCTGGAAAAATAAGCTTCGAGGCATGATCAGTCTCGGCGGCGTGCTTTACGGGGCCGCCCTCGCCGATGCCGCCTTTGATCCGGCTGATCCCTTGCAAGCGATCGCGGCTCGTATTAAGGACCTGTCGGATAGCTTGGAATTACCGGCTGCCGATTCCACCACAGCTTCGACTTTGGCTAAAGCGACAAGGAACAGTGGCCGTTGGGTAGCGGCATCAGCGGAAGTCGCAGCAAAGGTTTTGAAGCTACCCCTGAATCCCGGTTTAAAACTGGAAAATATTTCATCGACAAGGCCTCAACTTGATGCCAATGTCCGTATGTTGAAAGAGATCGCTTTTGATAGGTTTAACCTCTCCGACACAGGTATAAGCGAGTATTTTTTGAATATAAAAAAATTCAAATGGATACTTGACAGGGCCTTTCAGGGCATCGAAGGGCTTTCCACCAAAGCCCGCATCGCGTGGTGGAAAACCCATACCGTCCCTAGCAATATCAAATACTATTCCCTTTCGGGAGTGATGGGCGACGTGTCGAGCGAAAGCACCGGCGTCTGGGATATCGCTTCGAATAGCCTCGCCTACAATAGCAAGGCGCTCGATTTCCTGTCTCTTCGCATCAGCTATTACCAACTCTTCAGGGTCAGCAAAAATCAGTTAACTGACAGCCAGGTCTCGGTCGACCGCTCGCGGTTTGTCATGGAAACAAATAAAATTTTGAATCCAAATCAAGACGATTTCCCAACCTACTATATGGGAATTCTAGGGGTGGATCACTGGGGCATGTCGTTTCCCTATGCGACGGTGACAAAGAACGAGGATCAAAGTCCCTTCCCGCGCAGCATTCTTATTCAGTCCATTGGAAACTTTGTTGCGCGTCATCAATAGCGGGCCGAGGCATTCGATCCTCAAGGCTCCTGGCTATTGCCTGGCATCCATCGAGATTCCAAAGCCAGCGCTAATCAATCGACGGGAGCTGCCAGCGCCTTCTTTCGAAGAGGGCGCTAGGCTGCCCTATTTAATGCTGTTTTTCCAGACGGCGACCGTCGTGTTACCCGGGGACACTTTTTCAATCCCAAATACTGAGGCATCGATCACAGTAGCAGCCTCAAAGCTCAACGAATGATTGGCGTCTTTCCTATACCCCTGCTCAACCCAATTTAAGCACTGATCGTCACTCATCCTCAACTCATCCATCCCTAAAAGATAGCAAGTGCTGTCTTTAAAGTAGGCTGAACCCGATGTTTCATTTATTCTCGATGAACCAGCAGCGGATTTGATGTCCTTAGCATAGAGGACCCCATCCTGATCGAGAGTGACAAGCCTGTCGCCATAGAGACGGGCGTTTTTTACGGGATGGAGAAGGTCAGTCCTCACGACCGTCCAATTGGCTCCTGAATCTTTGGAGATATAAACCATTCCCTTCAGGGACCCGGCGATGATTTGAGCACCCTGCACATCGATGGAACTCAAGCCTCCAGAGAGGTTTTGGATAGCGAGATTTTTCCAGTTGGCGCCAAAGTCGGTAGTATAGGATAGTCCATTGGCAGAGGCAATATAGATGGCCCCGTTCTGCACAGAGTAATCATTTATCAAGGGAGCCCCCACGTTCTCTGGCACGATCGTCCACGTGTTGCTATTATCCTTGGAAACAGCCAAACCTCGTGCCGTCGAAATATAGTAAAGGACGCCGTCCTTTACCACTTTATAACTATCGTTACTGGGCAGTCCACTGCCCTTAGAATAGTATCGCCAGCCTTGGGTCGTAAATGAGTAGATATAGAGTCCCGTATTCGAGGACAGAAACAAAAGATCGTCATACCCGCTCAGGGCATTGCCATGAAAATTGGTATAATTGTGAATCAGCGATTTCCCGGCATCGTGAGAGGTGAAGAATTCCTGTCCATTCCCAACAACTACCCAGTTGTCACGGCTTACCGCCACACTCTTGGCTGCGCCCCGATAGGGAAAGCTTGCGTTCTCGTCGAGCCAGATTTTGCCGCCGTCGACGGAATAAAAGAGACCACGGTCGGTGCCAACGAAGATTTGCTCATCAGAAACATGAATACTTTTAATAACATGCATGTCAGCATCGTCGGAAAAAAAGAGCGGTATCCAGGTAGTCCCGTCATCAATGCTAGAACAGATATAATTCGAAGCGGAACCGCAGACCGCAAATATTTTCCCTCCAAGAAGCTCCAGCGTGTGCCCCTGGCTACCCTCCAAACCATTCTTGGAGTCGAGGATTTTCCAGCTCACGCCCTGGTCGCTGGAAACGTATATACCAAGTTTTGAGGAGACAAAGATATTACCATTATGGGCCATAATGGAACTCGGCAATGTTGCGCTGATTTCCGGAAACCTCTGAATGACTTGGGTCCAGCTTGCGCCGTCATCCTTCGATAGGGCAACACCAACGTTTGAAAGTGCGTAGATAGTGCCATTTTCAGCGTAAACATCGATCAGCGGGTTTGCTGCCGAACTGTTGCTGTTGGTCCTCTTGACAACCCAACTCTCGCCGAGGTTATTTGAAATATAGAGGCCGTCATCCGTTGCAAGATAGATGATCCTGCCATCGCAATGAACATTATTGATTTTTGCGAATGCCTTGATAAACTGCCAGGAATCGCCTGCGTCCTGTGAAAGATATAACTTTTCATCGGCAATGCCAAAAAACCTCCCTTCAGCTCGAAAGACTCTTTGCAAGCCCTTGTCAAAGGGATGAAGGGCGCCCGTAACAATATTAAACTCAGAAACCTGAGAGTAGGTCCCGCCAGCTAGCAGGCCAAGCGAAGTACAGGCCGACTCAATACCCGTCTCGCTCCTGAGTTTCAGGTATACCCTTGATAGTCCATTGCCGTTGATAAGGGGCCAGCCTAAGATTACCGAATTAAAAGTTTCCCAGATTCCGCCTGCCGCGCATCCTTCTAAGTTCGTTAGGTACATTAGCGAGGCATTTTTTGCGAGAATAGAAAGATCAGCAGTTGCCTGCTGAATCCTGGTACTCGATAAAGTCACCAGAGTTGGTGGCTCATTTGCCAATGCTTCGCTCGCAAAATTACACTCGGGCGAAACATTGCCGATATTGCTAGCCTTGATTCCTGATGGGGCTGAAAAACCGGTGTTGCCGATTGGCGTTTCCGCGGACAGTGCATAATAGTAGAATTCACCAGTCTTTAAGCTTCCTCCCGCCGTAGAATCATTTCGATGCAGCCAACAGTTTTTGTTGGCTGAAATATTAGTTTCGATATGAATGTCGGGACTTCCCTTGATAAACCACCTTAGAGTATAAGAAAGGGCACCGCTAACAGGCATCCAACTTACCTTTGAAACATTCGCCCCGGCTGATAAGGCAATGATCTTTGGAATTCTATTCTCCTGGCTAAAGGTGGTGAACGGCAGGGGATGGCTGGACGTAAAGCTTTCGCCTTCAGCATTGACAATACCAGCCAGACTAAGCTCGCATAGGTCTTCGTTGGGCAGCCCCCTGGAGAGGTTTATTTCAAGACTGGATCCATTGACCACCAAGGTCCTGGGTACGATTCCATTGGATAGGCTTGCCATCTTAGAGCAGGTTAAAACCACCTGATTTAAACTCAATGGGGATGGTTTCAAAATACTGTTAAATTTTAAGACCAGCTGTCGCGAATCGGGCGATATAGGACTTCCATCCAGCACGGGCTCCGTTCGCAGAAGTTTGAGCCCTACACTGGGTAGGGGAACAGCAGCCGGCGTCTGATCGGAAGTAACCGGTGTCGGCTCTATTTTGCTTGCGATCGATTTTACTGCTGCTTCATCATCGGGAACGCCCTTTTTCTTACACGATGGAAAGAATGCAAAGGCAATCACCATTCCTGTAAGCAAGTAGCAACGCATCGGTTTTCACTTTCCTGAATAATAGTTGAGTGCTTCCCTGTTCGGTCGACTTCCTCATGGGGTTAACTTTTTTCATTCCTTATCTCTTTTTTAGGATTGAAATGATTCGAAAATGAGTGAATTGGGAGCGCATCCCCCCTGCCGCAGGTGTAGCTCCTGCCGATTTTTTGAAAACAAAGACGAAAGCTTTCCCTATTGCGCCCTTGGCCGGCGGATTGGGTGCTCTATCGATGCAGGTTCGTGGGATAAGGCGACGGTTGGTCTAAGGGATCAAAGAGATCCCGCAGGCTATTCTGCGGCCTTGCTTGCCAGTTGTCGAAAATTTTTACACCTTGCAGGAATATCCTCTAAGGTCCTGATTCGATCGATGTCTGTCCAAAAAGCAGAGGTTTTAGGGTGCTTACTTTTTTGAATCGGGACTCGCTGTGATCAAAAACCAAAGACTCAGCCAACCCCGAAATGGTGTTAAACAGGCTAATTTATTGACAGTTCATTTTGGCCCGAAAGCTGCATAGGGTGAGTCCTCCACCAAGTAAATGTTTTACTTCGGGGGGAGAATACTCCAACGGCTTCAATGGCTAATGTCGCCAAACTCAAAGCCTCACACTGCTTAAGGATTCTCAATGCTGCTTCGATCCAAGGCTCTGATTTCTGTTCTGGTTCTGAATACCCTTTTAACGGCTTGCGGACCAAAAGGTGATAATGGTGAACCCGGCACACCTGGTGTAAAGGGTGAGCAAGGAAAAGATGGGAGAGACGGTTTAAAAGGTGATACCGGTGCGGCTGGTGCTGCCGGCGTAGATGGTGCCAAGGGTGATAAGGGCGATGCCGGAGCTGCCGGAGCTGCTGGAGCCGATGGCGCTAAGGGCGACACGGGCGAAAAAGGTGATAAAGGCGAAGATGGGGCCGCTGGCGTTCGAAGCGTTGGCACGGATGGAAATTCGGCCGATAACGGCTCTTTGCCACAAATATTTGGAACCTTTGAACTGGGCCTAAATAAGGCACAGCTTCCACTCGCACCGACCAGTCCAGCAGAAACGACTTTCCTCACCGCTCCGAATGGAGATCTCTTTGTGGTTAAAAAAGCTGGAAATGCTAACCACCTTGTGTCTTTAAAAATATTTAGCAGAGCCAGTGGCTATACGGATGCGCCTTTGTTTAAGCAGACTAATTTTTCTGAGTCCCTTAACCCCAATACAAAATTCGTTATGCAGGGCAACCGAGATATTTTGGCTGTTACGCAAACGAAAAGAGTAGCTAGTTCGGATTTGGAAATCTCAATACTAAAGTCGCCCAATTTTAATAATGCCCCGATTCATTTTGTCGTGAATGTCCCATCCGCAGAAGACCTTGATTTTGCGATGATTCCACTTGTAGCCGATACGGATCTCTTTGCTTTCGAAAGAAGTGGCAAAGCCGAAACGGGCACCAAGCTGATTCGATTGGCAGGCGCTGCTGGATTTGCACCAAAGGCTCCGATCGCCCTTAACTTCTTTAAACCAGGTCCAAAGTTCAAATTTTTGCTTGCGGATTTCTCTAATATTACGCCCGGCGGCTTTGACGACCTCATCGTTATCTCCAAAGATAACACCACGTCCGGAACAACTGAAGTCAGTGTTCTCGATTCGCATTTTCCACTGAGCAACTACCCCGGTACCTTTGATGTTCTTAACTCGTCAACTATCCTGGGTACCACTGGCGATAATTTTGAATTTGGATACGATACCCTTTCTAAACAACTGGTCGCCGTCCAGATGTCAGGAACCGCTTCGGGCAATGTTGAAGTCAGCGTCTTAAAGCGCAACCCCTAGTAGTTCTTTCCAGCCTTTGGGAAATGAAGGGAGTCTCTGCCAATGCAGAGGCTCCCTTTGCTTGCGAACAACCTGCTCTCCAAATGATGAGACCCCATCTTGAAATCCCCATGATCAAAACACCCAAAGTTCTATGTCTCGATCGGCAATCAAATGACAACAGGCTTTTTCCGTGCTGAGGATCACAAGCCTCAACTTTCAGCTTTGGCAATGGTCAGGCCAAGATCGATTCTAAACAAAGGTTAAGATATTCGTCAGGACAGGATTTTTTCGCACCACAAAAGCCCTTAAGGAAGCGAATCATAATGGGTCACTGGCGAATATCCTTAAGGGAGGCCGTTTGCAAATGGAGCCGCTTTAGAAATGCAAGTCGCATGTAGAAAGAAATATTTCCCGTTCCGCTGCTCGGCATTCCCTGCTTGCCTAACTGACAGATAAATTATTTTTTAAGCTTAGGTTTATGTTTTTATTCGTTAATCGCTTGAAAAAAAACGCTGGGCGCTTAATGCGCATATACAACCACAGTCAAACCTTCCAATATAAGTTTTATAGAAACCCCGTTAAGTCTCGAAGCTAAGGGCTGTATAACAATTGCACTTCGCGAATCTTGCCCCTAACGTCGCCTCTTTTTCTAGGTCTTCTGCTCTCGAATTTAAAGGATTCCCAATGAAATTTGTTTTAAAGACGTCCATCGGACTGTTTGCGTCTATCGCTTTTGCACTTGGAACGACAGGCTGCAGCAACGGAGACAGCAATGATTCGCCGGTTGCAGCAGTTGATAGTGTTTTGGTGCTTTCGACCAATCCAACTCATTCAAGCACAGACGTGCCCATCAACAGAAAAGTAACGGCAACCTTTAGCGAGGCCATGGACTCGACGAGTGTCACAACTACGAGTTTCACTCTTACTGCCGCTAGCGGAACAGCCGTCGCAGGTTCTGTCACTGCTGTTACGACCAGTGAATCGCCGGCTTTCACGTTCTCTCCTACGGCCAGCCTCACGCCGAGCACTGTTTACACAGCGAAGCTTTCAAAAAGCATCATAAACCTTAAAGGCTCGCCCCTCGCTGCTGATTATTCCTGGTCTTTCACGACAGGAGCGGCTGCCGATGCGGACGCGGTGGCGCCTGCGGCAAGTTCCAATAATCCGGAACCTGTGGCCTTGAATGTTCCCGTTAACCGAGGCCTTAGCGTTATCTTCAGCGAACCTATGGACCCCACAACAATCACAGCGCAAACTTTCGGAGTGGTCGGACCAAATAATACGGTTGTAGCCGGAACTGTAACTTATTCTGGCTCCACCGCAACGTTTCATCCCACCCATTCTCTGGAAGCGAACACGGTCTATACGGTGACCTTGACGACCGGCGTCCGGGACTTGGCCGGGATATCCCTTGCCAATGCCTTAGTCTGGACATTTACAACCGGTAGCGCCGCCGCCCAAGGCCCTTCTCCAGTCGCATTAGGAACGGCAGGCTCTTTTGTTATTTTGGCAAAATCAGCAATCTCAACTACGGGTACGACTGCAATCGTTGGCAACATAGGCTTGAGTCCAGCGGCTCAGAGTTATTTGACCGGTTTCTCGGAATCACTCGATTCTACCAATGTATTTGCTTCTTCTATATTGGTAACGGGTAAAATGTTTGCCGCTGACATGGCTGTGCCGACCCCTGCCAATCTAACGACAGCTGTTGCCGATATGGAAATTGCGTATACCGATGCTGCTGGCAGAAAGATTCCAGATTATGTCGAACTGGGTGCGGGGGACGTCAGCGGTAAAACTCTGGTGCCAGGGCTTTATAAATGGGGTACCGGTTTGTTGATGACGGCGGACGTTACGCTCGCGGGCGGCGGCGATGATGTTTGGATATTTCAGATCGCCCAGGATCTTACAGTAGCAAACGGTGTTCAGCTAAAACTTAGCGGTGGAGCGGTTGCCAAGAATATCTTCTGGCAGGTGGCCGGACAGGTTACCTTAGGTACCACATCCGAGTTTAAAGGCAATATCTTAAGCCAGACCCAAATTGCCTTGAAGACGGGTGCCGTTTTAAAAGGCCGGGCCTTAGCACAAACCGCAGTCACCACGGATGCGAATGCAATCTCAAAGCCAGCCCCCTAATTTAACTGCCCCATCGACGTTCGAAAAAGCCTAACAACGCCCTTATTTGTCTCAATTTAAAGCGCAGCAACGCTTTATCCTTGGTATCGAACCCATTCTTCGGACCATCCTTTTAAGGAAACATGCAATGAAACTTTATTCGAAAATAAATCTCGCACTTCTGTCAAGCCTTACTCTTGCCGTCACCATCTCGGGATGTAGCGCCAGTCGTGATGATAACAATGACGGCACCCCGGCCATTACCAGTCCGGCAGCTACTTCCGTCAAGGTAACAGCCACGACGCCAACAAACGCGGCCACTGGAGTCCCCATCAATAGAAAATTGACTGTGGCCTTCAATGAACTTATGAATGCTTCGACTGTCACTATTCAAACTTTTACACTCGTTTCAGCATCATCCGTCGCCGTCACCGGCGTGGTGACCTACGCTGCCGATAGTGGAATCTTTACCTTTAGTCCGAGCGCGAACCTTGAGCCCAGCACCGTCTATACGGCAACCGTAAGCGTTGGCACAAAGAGCGCTGCGGGCAACACCCTGGCCAGTAACTATGTCTGGACTTTCACGACTGATACGGGAGCCGACAGCACAGCGCCTGCGGTAACGACTGCCTTTCCAGCCGGAACGCCGACCGATGTCGCAATCAATCGTCAGCTCTCTGTTACCTTTGACGAAGCGATAGATCCCACTTCGGTTACAAGTGAAACGTATTCGGTCGTGGATTCCCATGGCGTTCACGTAGTGGGCACGTTTTCTTACCTGGGCACGACGGTCCGTTTTTTGCCGACTCAAGCTCTCTCTGCCAACACTGTGTATACGGTGACCGTGACGACTGGCGTAAAGGATTTGGCGGGTAATGCTCTCCCGCAAGCTTCCGTATGGACCTTCACCACGGGCTCCATCGCGGCAAAGGGCCCTTCCCCCGTTCCCTTAGGAACAGCTGGCGAATATGTGATTCTAGCGAAATCGGCAATCTCGACGACCGGCACGACAGCAATCGTAGGCGACCTTGGCCTAAGTCCCGCTGCTCAGAGTTTTATGACTGGTTTTTCCGAGACTTTGGACTCCACGAACGTCTTTGCAAATTCGATTCTTGTGACGGGTAAAATGTTTGCGGCGGACATGGCTGTGCCGACTCCCTCTAAGTTGACAACAGCGATCAGCGATATGGAAATCGCCTTTACCGATGCCGCGGGTCGAGTGACACCCGACTTTGACGAGTTAGGAGCGGGCGACATTAGTGGGAAAACTTTAGTGCCTGGGCTTTATAACTGGGGCACGGGGCTGGCTGTAACATCTGATATTACCTTGGCAGGCGGTGCAAATGATGTATGGATTTTTCAAATCGCCCAGGACATCACCGTAGGCAATGGGGTGAAGGTCACATTAAGCGGTGGCGCATTGCCGAAAAATATCTTCTGGCAGGTCTCCGGCCAAGTGTCCCTTGGGACGACGGCCGAATTTAAAGGTGTGATCTTAGGCAAAACCCAAATCAACCTTAATACCGGCGCGGTTTTGAATGGACGGGCCCTTGCTCAAACAGCCGTGACCTTAAATGCCAATACAGTGACTCAACCCACACCTTGAAAGACTTCCATTGGCTTTAATTGAGAGCCTCCCGAGGCAGACCGCACAGCGCTCTGCCTCAATTTCTAGCTGGCTTATCTTCATCAAGTTAGATCCCAATTGCTCTCCTAAGATTTCCGAATCTTCGCCATTGATAGGGGCGGGCATACATCAAATCCCTTGAAATTTTTCGCCAGAGTCTTTAGACCAAGACGGCAGCGAAGTCACGAAGATTCCCGCCGCTCAACTTAGCTCGCGGCGCTGCACGTCGCGCCTCATGGGTTCGGCCATTTCCTACTTATAAACATCGGGATAGCATGGACCACGGCGGCCCCCCAAGGAGCCATCTCCAAGCTTCTCAGAGGGCGCAAAGCGAAGCGTCGCGATGGATTTATCCAATGTCCGCGAGTGAATTCGCTCAACCATGGTGCCTATCGTCAAATTTTATTCCATTTGCCACAACTCCGGTCTTGTGTAATAGACAACCGTCTAAAACTTTCACATTAAATACTTAAATAATTTAAGGACTTAAACCTGGCATCTAAGTTGCTTCATAAAGCTGTGTCGAATAGCATTCCCAACTGGACTTGGTGAGAAGAAAATGAAAGTCGTTCAAATTGTAATTGTATCGTTAGGACTTGTCGCCTCAGTGGGCTGCGGACCCGCCAAAGATTCAGGCAGTCGGGTATCGAATTTTGCCAATGGCGAAGCGGAAGTCATTGAAATCATTCCTGACATCAGTCTAAAAAGCGGCATCAATAAATGGGTTCAAGAGGATTTAATGGACAGTGGCCCACTATTCATGGGCACGGATAAGATTCAATGCAGTAATGTCACAGAACTAATGAATGTGGTTCTTTGTGGTAGCCAACTGCGTACAGGCCTGGAAGTCCTTACTCGAGCTTCGATTTATGTCGAGGGTTGGAATAAAACCGATAAAGGGACGATCGTAAAATTAAATAGCACTCCTTATAATGAAGCGGCAAGGCTCATACGCGGCCATGATTTGAAATCAGAGGATATCGCGAAATTCTGGAAAGACCTTACTTTAATGTGCGAATTAACTGGTGAAAACAACTATTGCCCGTCGCCACTCGAACAAGAGTTCTACACAAAAGTAGTTGAACCCCGTCTTAAGCTTGACAAGCCTTTTGTCGTCCTGACCTTTACAGCGGATTATTTATGGCGATCGTACCTTACGCATGAGGTTCATCATGCACAGTATTTTACTCAGTCAATGTTTCATGATGCGGTTTTCGATTTCTGGAATCTTAAAGTGAGTAGCAACGACAGGGAACAGATACTCAAAATACTTGGTGAAACTTACAATGCTTCGGACAAAGACCTTATTCTAAATGAGTTCCAGGCCTATCTCCTGATGGAAGGAGCCGCCGATTCGAAACTTAAGCTATTTGTAAACACATACACGGGATCTCTGGAAAGTTACCTTTCCAATATCGGCCAGTCACCAATCTCGCTGGAAGTTGCCTCGAGTTTATGAAAAGCCCGCGGTTTGCTAGAAAAGACCTTTGATTGCAGCGCCTATCATGCGGTGGGCGACGCATTCTTTCAAAAATTTCCTAATAGTCATGGAGACGGTCACTTACCGACCGACGTTAGGCGGGCCTGTGGCCAACGCCGCTTGTTATTTGCCCCGATGCGCGCGGCGAATGTGCAAAAAGTATGGAACAAAAAAGGCGAGGCCAAGGACCGTGTGCAGGACACTCATGCCCAGGGAAAGTTCAGGTATGCCGGAATAAAGGATAAAAATAGCGCTCAAAGTGAGGATTCCGGTCAAAGAAACAAGGAGCCCACCCAAGATGCGATTCTTATGTTTCCTCCACCAGTGGCGCATATGAATGGGCCACAAAGCGCCCGTCGCCGCTAGCCATATAAAAGCCGCCAGGACATGAGCTGCGGTAATCCAGACGCGCGCGTCTGAGCTGATCTTCCAAACGCCATCCCATTCAAGACGCGTCGAGAGCATGCTAGGAACCAGCAAACAGCCACTTATAAATAGGGACAGCATGCATAGGTGCACAACTCTGCCCGAAAACCATGAAGGATACCCTTTCACTGCACGGCTCCCCTAAGAAGTAATCCCCCAAGGTCGGAAACTGCCTTTTCTCTCGCCGGCTCGGGCGTGAGGCTTGCAACCTTGGTCAGCGCATCAGCGAGCCAGGCGGAAGGGGATACGATGCTCCAGACTCCGATGCCAGGCGATTCACCCTGAGTGCCGACTATTTTGCCGGTGAACGATTCATTGTCGGAAGCGAAGACCTCGGAGGTGGCTATGGCCGCATCCCGCAAATGGCCAATGAGTTCAAAGCTTCTGACTTCACGCCGGTACACGGGCCAGGCGAGGTCTCCAAATACTTTCAGATCACCGCCTGCGTTGACCGAACCGCTCACAATACCACTTTTTTTAAGGCTCTTCACCGCAAGGTCGATGGCATAGCCCTTGGCAATACCATCTAGGGTGAGCTGCAAAGGCTGCCGAAGCTGAACGGATCGACCGCGAATTTCAATGTCTTCGGCTGATCCAAAGTGTTCGCCAGCCACGGTGCAATTGAATACGCCTGCACTGGTCCGCATCAAGGCGCGGGCCAGGCGCAGCATACAAACGCTGGTCGGGTGCAATAACACCCGCGCGCCCTGCGCATTGTTCAAGGCCGATAGTTCGCTCATGGGATCGTGCCTGTTCAGCAGCGTTTCAATATGAAAGATCACATCAAAAGCTTGGTTAATTGCCTGATCCGCATGCGAGCAGGACTCGGGGACAGCGATTTCAACAAAAGTCCCAAGGTGAGGACGCATGCGGCGACGGAACTTAACCATTGTCGACCATCTGCTTGAGCACGAGGAGTCTCTTGACGCCGTCAAGGATGTTGCGACAGGAAAGTGTGGCCCCACTTATATTAGGGACGTCCTGCCCCAGTTTGAAAGGATCTTTAAGAGTTTTGCCTTTGAAATGCATGAGCCAGTCCGGACGCCGGACCTCGCCGCCATGGGTTTCCCTGTAGTTCATGACCTCGACACCAAGAACTTTGCCATCAGGGGAAATCGCGGTGGCATAGGTGATGGACTCGTGCTTACCGATGACTTCGTCCACCAACAAAAGGCCCTGCAGTGTTTTGCCCTGGAGGGCCTGCCAGATTTTCGGATTTTTCTCGCGTTGCCGAACGCCGGAAAGCTCCTTGATGCGGTCGAGTTGGGCATCGGAGAGCGTGACTTTTTTCTCCTCAAACCTGTCAGCCGAGCTAAAAAGTACCTTTTGCGCTTCCAAAGTTGATAGATAGTCAACAGCAAATGTCGGAGACGAAATCGCGGCAATAGGGACAATCCAGTGCAAATTCCAGTTAAATCGAGCCATATTCCCTCAGATGTTAAAGCCGAGTTTGAACCGGACCTCGACCTTGGTCTTTTCAATCAAGTGCATATTCTCTGGTTGGCCAGGATAGGTCGAGTCACCACCTTGAATTTGCGGGAACCAAGTGAGTGTGGACCAGAACTTCTCGCCACCAAAGTGAAGGCTTGGACCGGCGAACAGCGAGTAGCGTTCTCGACCGATTTCAGTCTCATATTCTGCCTCCCAAAGAGCTTCGCCACCGACAAACCAGTTCGGGATAAAACGGTAGCTGAGCCCGGTTCCGAAGCTCAGTGCGATTTCCATTTCGGGACCGGTCGGCCAATCGAATCCATCCGGCAAATCCTTGATCGCCTTGCGTTGGGCATAAGTTGCTTCGAGACCGAGGTTTCCCATCCAGATCAATTGGCCTTCCAGAAAATACTTTTGGAGAAGAAGGCGATTTTCAAAGGAATAGACGTTTTTTTTCTGACCCGAATGAGGATCCACCCAGAGATTCTGAAAGTCCCAAAGGACACTCAAGCCAAAATCATCCATCGCCGGAGAGAGAATGCTGTATTTGGATTCGATCTCATAGCCGCTAGGCTTTAAATCGAAACTATTATCCTTTGGCAGGTAGCCGTCAATGACAAGACCCTTTGATTTAAGGCTTTGCATCTTCAGTGCAACACCCACGTTAAACCGGTCTGTGACGCCGTACTCAAGTTCTGTCGTAGTATCGAAGGCACGATATTCACCCTTACCCTTGCCCTCGCGTTTCGTAACGAACTGGTAGGTTTCCCACTCGTGGGCGGGCATCGTTTCTGAACCTTTGACGTATCCAAGCACCTGCTCGTCTGCATAGGATGGCATAGAAAGGACACCACAGAATAGCCCCACAATACCGTTATACTTCCAAGTGTGCACGCCTCACTCCACGGTTTTCTTATATTCAAAGACTCGCAACACTGCGACGGTAGTCATAAAGATAATAATAGTCAATATCAAAAAGACTGCGCGAGAGGCAAGGCGTGATAACCCGCAACCCGCTTGCCGATCTCGTTAACGGTATGCTGCTATTCGGCCTGGAGGCCGCAATTTTCGGACTGTGTCAGCTTGAGCTGGAATGAGCCTATCAAGGCCACTTGGCCTGGACTGGTCTTACCATTGCTAACTCGGGACGGGCTAGGAATGGAGTAATTGTCGACAATTCGTTAGAAAAAAACAGGATCGTGAAAAACGTCTTAAGAGTACACTA
>CAXSGP010000003.1:0-88448 GCA_964236955.1 uncultured Oligoflexus sp.
AATAAACTCCGCTTTTTTTCTGCCTCGCGCCTTGCCATCCCCATTTCCGGACAGGTACTAGTCTATATTAGAGAAAAACCCTGAAAAGTGAAACGATGACCTTGAAAGAACCGGCAACTTTTTTGAAATAGCCTAGCGCCTTTCATTTGATTCCACAGCTGCTGTGCTCTTGGGCCCACTCTTAACAAAGTTATTCGAAACGATGACACGCAAACCGTGCTTGACGATCTTAAAGCTAAATCCGCCATTGCCTATTTTCTCTCCGTCGGCCCGAACCGGCAATTCGCCGGGACCACGTACGGAGGCAACATGGTAGACCTGAAAGTACTCCTTTAAATGCTTTTGGGGACGGCGGAAGATAAACGAAAGAAGCAAGGCAAAATAGTGCTTCAGGGTTCTGGCTTTAAAAACACAAACCTCGGCGATACCATCGTCGGACGCGATATTCTCTCCCCAACGCATCGTCGTGGCGCCCATGGAGCCGGCGTTGGTGACCATAATCGTCGACGCCCGACGAACGATCCGCTTGCCGTCAATAACGATCTCAAAGTTCCAGACTTTTTCTTTCAACATCAATTTTACAGCACTGAAGATGTACGCGATGCGCCCATATCGCCGCTTCGACTCAGCGTTGGTATGAAGCGTGATCCAGGAATAGGTGCCGATGCTGATATGGCAAAGATAGGTCTTACCGTTGACCTCGAGGACATCGACGGGCGTAACGATATCGCCGCTTAGCGCTAGCTCTGCAGCCTCCTTGATATTGGCGGGGATACTGTGTTCTTTCGCGAAAACATTGGCCGTTCCACAGGGAATAGCTGAAAATATCTTATTTTGACGCCTGGCACAATCGGCCACCGCCGCCAGGGTACCGTCTCCACCAGCTGCGATAAAGACGTCTGCATCGTTAGCTAAGGCTTTATTTTTAAGCTCCTGATCCAAGTCGATTCGATGGCTGAGTTCAATGAATTCCAAATTCTTGTCAAGAGCTGCCGCGCGCTCGATCATGAATGACTTTAAGCCAATAAGATCGGCGCTCCCTGATTTCTCATTTAAGACTACAATATAGTTACGAAAGCCATTTCCGGCGCGAGGGATCATGTTTTCATTCGGATCGGCTTTTGGGTATGATGCGGAAAGGCTGGGGCCGACTGTCTTTGAGTTAAAGGAATCGCCATGAGACTTGTTCATATTTCGGATCTCCATTTTGGTCCTCTCTACGATGCAGAGGTGGGCGAGCGCCTTCTCTTCAGTATTGCCGGACTCAAGGCAAAAAGCCTGGTGGTAAGTGGTGACATGACACAACGAGCGACTCGGAGTCAATTCATAGCGGCAGCTGAATGGTTAAAACGTGCAAGTCAAGTCGTTGAAAATATTGTGATATGTCCCGGGAACCACGATATTCCTATGTTTCGCGTTTGGGAGCGCGTGGTGCAGCCGTTTCACCTTTATCAAGAATATATTCATCCGGAACTTGACCAGATTTTCTATGGCGATGACGTAACCATCGTTTCTTTGAACAGTGTACGGCCATGGTCACGCTTAGTGCAGGGAAAATTAAGCCGCAAACAATTTTTGATGACGGCTCAGGGGTTTGCGAAGAGTGATGAGGACAAAGTTCATATCCTGATGTTTCATCATCCGCTGATTAGCTTTCAAAAGCAGTATCATCATCCGGGCCTAGATGTGCGGTGGCAGGATATTTCAAGGGGAGAGCGTGTTGATTTGGTTTTGACGGGGCATTTGCACGATGCAGACGTTCAACTGATGCATGACGAGGCCACGGGCAGGCCTATGCTTATGGTTTCCTGCGGAACTTCGGCATCCAGACGCGGACGAGGGAAAGATGCCGGTCGAAATAGCTTTAATGTGATCGATGGTTCGCGTAGCAACGTCGCCGTCCAAACTTATTACTACAATACGGAGAGCAAGGCCTTTGCACTGAGCGAAGAGGCTAGCTTCGACCTGACGAAAAATATTTCTGTGGCAAATATACTTCCAACCTATCATGGAGTTGGCTCAGAATCTGAAGCTAAAAATTGACCGGGTAACCTCATGCTTCTGCCGTTGAATCGATTTTTCAATGTTAGCCCTTTCGAAGGCCAAAGGGATATTCCTTGCCATTGACTCTTGATAGGAAACGTCGCCTGGATAGAAGGGTTTGAGGGGGGCGGCGGTGGCTGCTGTTTTAATAAAACTCATCCTGACAGGGGAACTTTTGACAGCTGCTTGAAGGGAAGAGACAGTGCCTAACGAAAGGACAAATAGAATTGCTTTCATGGGTTTTCATCCTAAGATCTGAAAGTGGGCCCGCTGGCGCGGGAGGTTTCGATCTCAGGACGTCAAGCTTAGCCCTTTATTGCAGCGAGGCGGTCATCAAAGGTTGGGGTTAAAGAGGCCTGATCACATAGCCATCTTGTTCCAGTAATTTTAAAAGACCCTTGGGTCCTGCAAAATGAGCCGCGCCGACCGCAATAAGGGTACGCTGTTTGCCCGCAAGTTTAGGCAAGCTTTGCCTCCAGTTTTGATTTCGTTCGTCAAGCAATACGGCCCTTATTTCCTTGGGAACTTCTTCCAGCAAGTCATCCAGCGCCTTGCTATCGCCATTTTTAAAGGTCTCTTTCATGTGGGCATATTCACCGCTTTCGGCATCCCATTCGTCGATCATTTTCTGCAAAGCTTCGACGGTGAAAACGGCTTTGAGAAATCCAAGCTGCTCTCGATTCGTCTCAAAGGTCAGGGTTTTCTTTCCCATGGCTTGGGAACGTTCAAAAATAATCTGATCGATAGCAAGCTGGCCTTCCGCTATTGCCTGATCTTCTTTGGCCTGGAGCTGGAGGAGGAGAGCACCAGCGGCCAATAGGCTGAGTGGCTTCAACTGCTCTTCAGACATCGCCGAGCCGCCGTTCGCCAAGATCTCACTCAAATGGCGCCAATGCTTTGCCCCTAACTGTTTCGACAGGTCATAATCTTTGGGGGCGGTCATAAAACTTTGCATAAGTGCGGGGTCTTGATGGGTCATGTCAGTTTCAACGATGACGGTATCGGCGTCTTTAAGACGAGCCCAGAGTTTAGGATCCATGTCTTTGGGACCAATGCCTATGTGCATAGTTCCTACCAGCGTTAAAGTTTGCTGGCCTCGTTTGGCCTCCCACAAAAAACTTTGACGGGCCGGCTGGACGGTGACAGCCGACGGTACGGGCGTCACGCAATGGGGCAGGAGACTCCAAACACTTAGAATTACAAAGAGGCTGAACTTTGAGAGGCCACGAAACATAAGGAATCCTCTAGGGTCTTAGGCTTATTCTTGATCCAAATTGATCAAAAGCTTATTATGATTGGCGAATGAGTGCTATTGCGTCGATATCTACAGACTAAGGGGATAAATCCACATGATGTTTTCGTCCAAAGATCTACGCGTTGAATCAGCCGCAGACTTCATGGATATCGTTCCAATATTCATTTTCTGTGCTTTTATCGGTCCTTTCATCCTCGTGGCGTACACAGTTGGTGCGATCTCGGACCTCGTTGGCTGGTTGGACTAAGTCTGGTTGGGCCTTAGGCAAGGGTACGAGCCTTGCCGTTAGGAGCTTGGTCGCGCAGAGGCTCAAGAGGCGCTATGAATAGGGCTGAGGGTTTCCTCAGCCTTTTCCCTATCCTATACCTATGAATATTTGATTTAAAAGGAAATTAACCATGCTGAGGCAAACCCAAAGTTCCGTTCGCTTGAGTCTTTGGGTGCCTGTCATAGCATCGCTCGCCATCCTCGGTTCGATGAATGAAATTTTGCACGCGACTGTCGGAACTCCTATTCCTACTTTAATTTTCGGCTCTATTGCATTCGCGGCTCTTGGATTCTGGATGGCGCGCGAGACGAAGACAGTGGCGATGGAAGCGTCAACAATGAAAAGGTGGTTTAGAAGTTTTGCTGCATTTTACATTGTTTTTTCCTTGATTCTTACTTCTATAGCAATTTATTTGTCTGCCCATTAAAAAAAAACCTATTTTCCCAGCCACTATGCGAATTTTGAAGAATCAACCACGGTTCTGAAACTTTTTTATTAAAAAATTGCCCAAAAATGTTTGACGAGATAAAAAAGAAAAAGCGTAGAATCCGCTCGCAAAAGTCTATCGAGATGGATAAACGATTCGCGGTGAATTCTACGCAATTTCTTCAGATTATTCAGGTAAGAGTCAGGAAAATTCTACTCTGTTCTTTCGCTACAATGGTTGATCTTTATCAAGGCCTCAAATCTCGATGAGTCTTTTACAGAGCAACCCGCCTTGATTTAAGTGTGTGGCTTAAGCTGCAGGGGGAGTGCCAGCGGCTGCTCCACCCAATCCACCAAGACCACCCAAGAGTCCGCCGATCAGATCATTGATTTGACCAATTATTTTGTTCAATCCCAAGAGGCCGGTAAGTGGGTTATCGAGCAGATGGGAAACGCCACAGAGAAGGTTACCGAGAAGGTTGCCTCCACCTGGGACAGCATTAACCAGAAGGTCAACTGGAGCCAAGTCAACGACTAGACCAAGCACGTCAAGGTGCAAGGCATCAAGATTAAGTGTAACGATATCACAGGCACCGCTTGGAGAAACGATTTGAGTCGGTATGCCTTGAGTAACGGGCTGATTCACTTGAGTGGGTTGTGCACCACCTAGAGGAGAAGTTGCTGTACCGGCAACGTTACCGATAGCTAGCAACTTGCCAGCGCTATCAACCGCAAATTTGGTAATTGAGAAAATACCGTTAAATTGTCCACCGTCTGGGAGGGTTCCATTTACTGGGACATTGAGAGCTCCACCCTGTAATGCAGAGGCAATGTCCGATGTCATATCGCGGTCACCATCTACAACCGATGGTGTTGCGGCCTGAAGGGTGCCGACGTTTAGTGATAGGAGAGCTAGACCCATTGCCAATGTGATGTTTTTCATACTTTACTCCTTAGACTTGGTTTGGAACTGCACATTAAACCGTGTGCGTAGTTTCAATAAAGACCATTCATAAAGAAAAGGGAACATGCCGAAAAAAGACCCAGCTGCTTTACAAAGCCGGAAACGCACGCCGGTACTGAGTTCCATAAAATAAAAAAAGAAACTTGCATCTTTTTTGGTAAGTAAAATTTCTTGGAGAAATGGGGGACCTATGAACGGCAAGGCCTTGGCGATTCATAGCTGCATAGGAGGGGACGAATTGAATTCACAGCTTAAAGAGTTTTGAACAATTGTGGCGGCTAAAATAAGGAAAATATTATCGTGATAATTTAGTTATGAAATATATAGCCAAATAATTAGGAACGGGGTGAAATATTACTCCGATGTCATTTCGTAAATTCTTTGTATAAAAAAGGCCAGGGTTTTAAACCCCGGCACCCGTGCCTTTATTTATCGCTCTACTTTAACAGCTGTTCCGCATATTTTGCCAAGAGTTCACTGCTGACTGGACCTGCTTCCTTATGGATCACGCGGCCGGTGCGGTCGATGAAGAAGGTCTCGGGTACTCCGGTCACTCCATAATCAATCGCTGCCTTGCCGTCTTCAGAATCAAGTCCGAGCATGTAGGTCTTGCCATACTTACGGGCAAACGCCAAAGCCGCTTCTGTACTATCCTGGATTGCTATGCCGGCGACGACGATGCCTTTGTCTTTATAGCGTTGCCAAAAAGCTTCAAAGTCTGCGGCTTCAGCCTGGCAGCTGTAACACCAGCTTGCCCAGAAATTCAAGATTATCGGTCGGCCTTTAAATTCAGCGAGACTAAAGCCTTCGGGACGAGGCGAAGTCATGTGCTCTTGCCCCTGCACCCATTTCACCTGAAACCCCAACGCTTCTTTATCGAGGAGAGCGGAGGGAATCTTATTCGGATCTGAGTTTAATCCGCGCCACAGAATTGAGAGAAAGAGCATCGAGACAACGACAAAAACGCCGCCGATGATTATAGCCTTTTTGCCAGGGCCCGGAAGGACGACTTTCTCTTGGCTTTGCATGGAATTATTGCTCCTTGAACATTGACGATTCAATCAACTGCTTATCTACTGAATGGGTTCCATCGGGCTTTTTATACTCTTCGGAATGTTTAACCATCAGTTTCTGAGAAACCATCGAAGCGCCATCAGCTGCGATATGCCCCTCAACTACCACTCCGGAGTTCTCTTTGAACATATCCGGTGGATTGCCCTTATGGGCAACTTTGATTTCATGGCCTTTTAGGTCCGATATTACAAAATCGAGCGCAAGGTCCTCTGGTTTCCAGACGACTGATCCCGCTTTCACCATACCACCAACTTTGATGGTCTTGGTATCAATGTCTTTCGCTTTAGCCTGGGCCTCGTCAGGGGTATAGAAATAAACGACGTTATCACCGAACTTGAGATTGGTGATCGCCAGCGAAGTGATGACGAGAATACCGCCGCCTACCAGCCATTTCATAGGTATTTTCATTTTTGGGAATCTCCTGAATGTAGAGCCTGATCCAGCGCCCGCAACTTGGTGCGGACTTTGACTTGAACGGCACCATAAATGAGCAAGAGGACAATGCCAATGCCATAGGCAGCCACGATATAAGGGACGGGATCGGTTTGATTGCCGTACATGCTGTTACGTCTCCGGGATTTGCAGTTTTGATTTTAGTGATTATGAGTCTGGTGACTGTGTTCTTCAATTGACGCCTGGAGCTTGAGATTGACCGCCCGAACCCAGAGCAACCATATGGCAACGAACAACATGGCAAAAAAACAAAGGAATAGGATGGACTTCATGTCAGGGTCCATCGTTGAGCCGCCCGCCCTCAGTAGGCTTGGGGGCTGATGCAAAGTGCGCCACCAGGTAACACTCTTATATATGACAGGGATATCGATCGCTATGACGAGACCTAAGGCCGCCGCCATGCGGTCCCTTTGCGGACCCGGCACCATGCTGCTTGTGAAAATGAGATAGCCGGCATAAAGGAGGGCCAGAATGAGTGTCGTGGTGAGTCGGGCATCCCATGTCCACCAGACACCCCAAGTCGGTCGTCCCCAGATCGATCCTGTTATAAGAGTGATCACAGTAAACATCAGACCAACCTCGGCACAAGCCTTGGACCAGAGGGCAGCGGTCGGACTGCGCTTAAAAAGGGTCCAAAGACTAAAAATCAAGAGCACGCCCGAGGAGAGAAAGGCGGTAAATGCGGATGGCACATGGAAATAGATGATGCGATAGATATTGCCTTGGGATGCGTCTTCCGGCGCAAATCGCAAGGCATAAAACCAGCAGAGGGCAGCAAAACCAAAAACAATGGCGCCCAGACCCATCGTCAGGCGATCTTGTTTTCTCGCATCTATCATAGGCAAATCCCTTCAAGCAATAAGGTCTACTCTGGTTTTACCAGCTCGCCAAACAGCAATAGGCAAATAGTAAAGTACATTATACCAAAAATCGTCAGAAGTCCCAGCCAGGAACTCATTAAATAGCTCAAATCCTTTGCATCGACCAAGACAGCGCGACTCGATTCCACGGCGGAAAGCAGGACCGGAGTGGTAAGCGGAAAGTAAAGGAGAGGGTAAAGGATTTGTTTGGCATTCGAGCGTAACATCATCGTCGAGAGCAGAACGCCCAGAGCGCCAAGACTTAGCAGCGCTAATATCCCAATGATGAGAATCGAGCCGTTGAGAAGGCTGCTAGGCCCCTCATTAAGAAATAGATTAGAAAGGAAAAGGGTCGGCACCAGTATCAGAAGTCCAAGCAGGATAACGAGGGTATATTTGCTTAAAAACCAAGCGCTTGGCGAAATAGGGTAGGTTCGAAGCTGATCAAAAACCTTATCCTGCATATCGGGTTCAAGAACTCTTGAAAAAGCGATTTGAAGGGAGAAAAATGCTGTGATGAAGGTGGCCGCTATATAAAGCTGCGGGAGAAACTGAGCTTCAACTTTGCCAAAGGCAAACACGAAAAGAATGATCATGGTTGCCGAAAACAGCAGCGGCGAAAACCATCGCTCTGAATTCGACCATTCGACCTGAAGGGCCTGCCAGAGCAAAGCGCGAAATTGGATGAGAAATTTCTTCACGCTTTGACCTCCTTCAACAGGTCGAGTCTACGAACCGAAAACTTCTCGAGAGGCGCGATGTCGTGACTGACGATCACCGTAATGCCTCCCCTTTGAAGGTGGTTGTCCAGTAGCGCCTGAAAAGTCTCTATGCCGCGCGTATCCAGCCCATAGAGCGGTTCGTCGAGCAGCCAACAGGGGGTTTCCGAAAGTTCAAGGCGGGCGAGGGCCAGCCGCCGCTTCATTCCCGTTGAAAAACTTTCGACCGGAAAATTTTCGCGAACCAAGGGATGATCGAGATCCCAGCGTTTCAGCGCCTGACGGATCGTGGCCTCCGACTGCTCAAGGGCTCTGAGGCCTCGCCAAAACCTAAGGTTGCTCATCGCATCCATTTTGCCAAAGAGGGCATTGGCCTCCGCCGGCAGGTATTCAACATGATCCCGACGATCAGCGGCCACCTTGCCGCCGGAAATTTTATACTCGATCGTGCCGCTGGCCTCTTTGCGAAGTCCTGCCAGGATGCTCATAAGTGTGGTTTTGCCACTGCCGTTAGGGCCTGTAATATGCAATATCTCGCCCGGTAATGCCATGAAACTCAGGCGGGACAGGATGGTCTTATACTGATATCGAAAGCTGAGAAGTTTTATGTCGAGCACTTCAATAGTCCACTATGTTAATGCCGATGTTAACGATGCTTCTACGTTCTATCACGCGAATACTGCCAGCACCAATGTCTTCCGCGAAACTCGCTATCTGCGCGGTGAGTATGCCTAAATTTAAACCTGCGCCGTAACTTAGGCCGGCACTGGTGTAAGCGAAGCGAACGGCAAGGCCCGAGCTGGCTCCAAAGCGGTTGCCCATCGTAAATTCCGATGAGGCACGAAATTTATCACGCGAGGGTAAGTCGCGTTGGGTAATGTTCGTGGCTTCGGCCATGAGGTGAAGGGTGCCCCATGAACTTATGGGAGGCGAAATGCCAAGGCCGACCGTTATGTTTTCCTTATCGACTGCCGTTTCCTTGGTCTTATCAGCAGGCGAATATCGGGTCGATCCCACATCGTTGCCGACGATGCTAATGCTGGGTCTCCAGGTCCTGGCAAAACGATAAAGCATCCCGATATTGATAGGCATTCCCTCGTAAGCTATCTTTCCTGAGGTCAAAGCTGCCTTTCGCCCTTCGTCTGACGCGAAGGTCGATGCTTCCATATCGGCTTTTGTTTCCGTAGACTTGAAGTAGGCGGCGGAAACACCTAAATAGAAATCGTTTTTTGGCGCAATTGCGCTAAAGCCCAAGAAGGGACCACTCAAGGATTTGGATTCGACATGGATCTTTGGAGCCAAGGGATCTTCATCATTAAGAAAGGAAGCCGTTCGGCCGCGGATCGTGTAGCCGGCCATAAGCCGATTGAATATAAAAACCGGACTGGCCGAAAATCCGGCATAGGGCCTGGCACCGCCCCAGGCGCTGTCGAGCAAAGCGGCGACGGGTTTACTGTCAAGGTGATCGCCATTGAGTTCTTGAGTAAGAATCTTATTGCCACCCGGCGAGCTGATATTGCCAAGATAGGGTAAGAATAGATGGGTGAAGTAAGGGCCTTCGACTTTGTCCCGGAGGCCGCCAATCATCGCCGGATTGTAATAAAAGGCATCCAGGCCGTTTGCTATCGGGCTGAGGCATTGGCCCAGCGCTGCAGCTCTTGCGCTTATCCAAGGAGTACCGTCAAAACCGGTGTTGAGGTCAAGGGGTGATGCCCATACGGGGCTTGAAATCAGGCTCATAAAAATACCCCAAATCTTACTCATCGTTTTCCCCCTTCCACTTTTCGCGAGGCTCTCCGCGCCTTCAGTTGAGAGAAACACGTAACATGCATATACACGTTGTCCATCGTGTCGGTATCGTAGCACTCAATGGCTCCGCTTTGAGGATCACCCGGAGCGCTGTTAAACATATATCGGCATTCCCCATTCATGCCTTTCGGAGCGCCCGTTTCGGTAAAGAGTCCGCTCTCCATTTGGTAGGACCCACGCGCCGGCAGGCGAAACTTAATCACGTGGATTACCTCGGCTTCATAGCCTTTCGAAAGCAAAGCGCCGAGCACAGATCCGCCGCCCGTTTTCTTGGCATTATTCTTATCCCCGGCGGCTTCTTCGGAACTTTGACCTTCCTGGGGGGCACCTTTTTTATTTGCGGCAATCTCGTCGTCATTTAGTTTTTTTTCATCCTCGGCCTTTCGGTCAATGAGGGTACCGTCGGCATTTTTTTTGCTGTCGATGTTGACAATGAGATTGGGCATGGACGGTTCGACCTCACGGACTGGACTGTCAAATTCAGGGAGATTGATGCGCCAACGACGGCCTTCAAATGATTCAAGAAGTATGGATCGATCCCCATCCGTCTCGGTCGCCGTGCAAGCCTTGATAACAATATCTGAAAAATTCCCGCTTTCTTTTTCTCCTGCTTCCACAAAACTGCCGATTCGATAATGGGTATTCCAAATCATCTGAACCCCTTCGTCCCATTCCTCTTTAACCAGGACGCGGAGTTTGAGTTGGCCAAGGGCATCAAGGTCGTCAATCGACCAGGCGAACGGAAGCTTTTTGCAAAAGGTCTTATCACGTTTTTTGGCACTACCACGCACGATCAGGCATTGACCAACGGGAGGTGTAACCCAAATGTAACCCTTTATCAGAGCGGGATCGGCCTTGTTTTCAAGCAGAGAAAGGCGGTCAAGCTCAAGCAGGTCTCCCGGCCTGGGCTTAAAATGAGGCGCAAGTAAATTCTGCCGCTCCGCTTCTGGAGTCTGGGGGCCAAACAAAGAGGCCGCCACGAACCAGGGTATAATCATCTGATCTTAGTCTGCGATTGCGTCGGTGCTTCAGTCCTGGCCGTCTGAGCAGGATTGTTTTCGTATATTAGTTTCCAGAGGTCAGTACTGTTTTGGGCTGTATAGATTATGCTGCCCTGGTCCCACCATTGCGGCCAGCGTTCGGCTTGGTCGGGGGTATTGGTAAGATAACGTCCATGACCTTGGACATCGCTGACTCTTATATCGAAGTCATAGGCTTTATTGCCGACCATGCGGGCCGCCGCATAAAGGAGCAGGGTCTTGCTTGGGTGCCAGCGCGGATCACGGCCCCTTCCCAAAAGCTTTGGGGCCTCGCCCCTGGCTGAAATATATAAGTTCAGGCCCAAGGTCGACCAGGCGATGAGCTTGCCATCCGGAGAGATATCAAAAGACTCAACGCCACTCCCATCATCGGGGAGAGCGTCCAATGTCAGGCCAAGGTCACTGACCCAAAGGACCGATTTCTGAGTGGCTACAAACCGTCCGAGTTCCACCTTGGCTCTTTTTTGCCAACGGGCCAGGCGTTCGGTCGGAAACTCAAGGCGTCTACTCATGATGCCTTTTTCGTGCATCAAAAAGATAGTATAGTCCCTAGGGTCGAGAGTCAGATAGCCGCTCGACCCCGGAATGGTATCGATTGACGCCGTCGCTTCGGAAAAGGTGTCATAGGCCTTGATTTCGCTCGTGATCATCTTTTTGTCTTGGATCAATTCTCTATAGAAGAGCCGTTTGCCGTCGGGGCTCCAGAAAAAAGCCGGTCCGACGCGATGGGGGGTGACTTCGATGATTTCCTGGGTCCCTAAATTCATGATGCGGAGGGACTGCCCCCACTGGTCAGTGAAAGCTATCAGGCTGTTGGTATTATTGAGTCTCATTCCAACCAAGGGACCTTCTGTCCGAAGGACTGGCTCAGGCTTATTTTGGCTCCAGAGGATGCTGCTCTGAAAGACTAGGGTAAGGGCTAGCAATGGTTTGACAAATTGATCCATCAGGCTCGTATCCTTCCAACGTAGAGTACAAGAGGAGGTCTTGGGGAATGCTCCCATGCTCTATCAGACCAGAGCCCAACCCCTTCGTATAGGCGCTAAAATTTCCTAGCTGCCGGTTTTTATCCCTTGGTTTTTTCGTATCTTAGAGCGAAATCAAGACGATTTATGAATAAGTGGGAAGAATTTTAACCTTTCCTCGAAAACCTCCGATAGGCCTTGGAATGTTCGGAGGATGAATGATGAGAAAAGATACCAAAGTTCGAGTTTTTTTGACCCTATGCCTGGCGCTTAGTCTTGATACGAGCAGCCTGCCGGCGGCTGAAAAGAAAGCCGCGAGACGCTCCGACCTGCCCGCATCCAAGGTAACGCAGATACCCAAGGCGGCAATCGGCAGCCGAAATGCCTCGGCCAATGCCAAGCCATTGACAGTGACCGGCCATTCCAAGTTCGATTTTGTAAAGACCCCTACTGATTTTGAACCAAAGTCCTCAAGTTCTTTAAGAATGGATGGCTCTAAGCAGGATAAGTCCTACGACGTAGTCTCTATTCCATTCGGTGGGGGATCGACCGACAATTTGCCTGTGACGCCCGAACTTCCTAAGTAGAGTCCGAATATTAAGATTTGAAAATAGGCGATTTGAGGAACCAGAGGGAAGGAAAAATTTCCCTTCAGTCAGCCAGATAAATTAGCAGCTTAAAGTAAAATGTCACGTCATCGCAAGGCGCGGTCTCGCTTTGTGCTCAAGCTTTCCCCTCAAATTGCCGATGGATACCTTGGATAGCCGGAGGTATTTCCATGTTGACCAAAATCCTAACTGTCGCCCTGTATACTAGCCTTTTCGCGGCGGGTATGGTGAATCCTTACACCCAGGACTCTCTACACGCTGAAGGTAAAAAGAAAGAGGCTGCCGCTAGCGGGGGACGCAAAAAGATCATCACCCAAGAAGGTCGAGCCAAAAGCTCTTCTAAAACCAATATTGACTTTGATGCGGCTGCCATCGATGGTGAGCGCCGTATCCCTGCCGGCGTGGCCATCGGCGGCGCCAAGCAGGACAATGAGTATGATTTGATCAATCTTCGCCTTCGCTGGCATCCGGAAATGGTAAAATCCACGTCGAATCTAGAGACGGGCAAAGGCCAGTGACTTTCGCTTTCAGGTATCCTCAGTATAGAGTCTGGACTTTCCGGGCTCTTTTTATTTTTTATAGAATGTTCAGTCGCCTTTATCAGCCTGCCGCAATTGTTGCCTAGCTCGGCCCACTCTTTGGTCTTTTCAAGCGTGATACAATTGCAAGCATAGTGTTGCAAACTGATAACGATTCCTTTTGCAACTGCCCCTGAGGTTCTGTAAAAAGCGCATAGGAACTACGAATGGATCCTCGCGGAGTCTTTGCTGTCAACCATGAAAATCGCGCCATCAATCGAGATGTGAACGGCGATCTCGAACCCGTTCGGGCAGTGCTCAAATTTAACAACACACTTCGTGATTGTCATATTTTAAATTTTCATTTCAAAGGAATGGGAATTCAAGTCGATGATCAGACGGCCCGTGAGATTAGGGATTCCCATCAGACCCTGCTCGAGCTGACCGTCTATCAGGGAAATCAATTGTTGCACGAATCCATGGCAGCACGGATTGCCTGGAATGATCTCGACGGATCGTGCAGCCTGGGCCTCGAATTCGTCGATGTCGTCGAAGAGTGGAAACCAAGAGCTGCCCGGGTCCGCATCAATGAACGCTTTCCAATCTCCATTATCTGTGACGATCCTATTTTTCAAGATCGAAAAGTCTACCTTAGCCTTGAAGACGCTTCGATCTCTGGACTTTTATTATGCACATCACTTAGTAACAAGCATCTTTTTCCGGGAATGACTCTTAAGGGTGCGATCATCCGCATTCAGTCCGAGCCCGATTATATCGTCGACCTGCCTATTGCTTCGGCAAGGCAAAGCGACAAGCCTGGAGAATTCTATATAGGAGTGGCCCTGCCCTCCAACGTCACCGACCTCTATGAGGCTCTGACTCGATATTTTGCAACCGTGGTTGAAAATGGTTTGGAACAGGCGATCGACGCCGGCCTTCATAAGGAAGGCTCAAAGATCAAAAACGCGGGCGGAAAACTTACCTATTCCATCGTCAAGACCGCGCAGGATTATGATGAGGTTCTCAAACTGCGATATGCCGGTTACAGCAAACACGGTAAGGTTTTAGTAGGCGATACCTATAGAAATCAAGGCGAAGGGCTTGATCAGGAAGGTTTGATCGTTTCCGCGCGCCTTGCTGGCACTATCGTCGCCGCCTGTGAATTGCGCTTTAGCGATGGACCCGTGCCTTTTCGATTCTTTGATCCTGCGACCATCAAATGGCCGGATTGGGTCCAGAGTTCCAAGCTCATTGAAGTCAATAAGCTCGTGATCGCGCCGCATTTTCAGGGCAGTGATGTTCTCCTTTCCATGTTTCAACTCGGTTTTGCCTACAGTATTAAGATGGGTTGTCTCGATTTCGTCTGCTGTGCCACCACCAAGCTCATGCCAACCTATGAAATGATTGGTTTCAAACAAATCGGTGTGAAAGTCCCGCATCCGACCCTCAAGGGCGAGACGCTTCATATGCTCGTGATGAGCTCAGAGACCTATTTAAGCGGCAAGGGAGTGAATCCCTATACCTGGGACCTCGTATTCAGCGCCGTGCAGGCCCAATCAAGTCTAATTGGGCTGACGAAATTAAAGACTCGAAGTCTTTTGCATAGGCTGGCATCGAAGAGCATCGGCACGGCGATTAGCCTTTTGAAAAGACGCGAGGTCCAACGGCCGTCTGGGCCCAAAGCGTCGGGGCCCTTCCGTTTCGTCAATCCCAATCTTACGAAACAGCATATATCGACCGCGATCTTTGTTCCCTACATTCATGTCTCCGATGAGCTTATCGGCTACGAGAAGACCAGCAAGATTATTATGGAATCAGGTCTTAATCGCGACTATTTCCGGAAAAAAGGGGCTTGGATCAGCCTTGATTTCTTTGATGCTTTTATCGAACGATTCAAGCACTATGGCGATATCGAGATCCTTCAGAAACGTGCGGGTGAACAGGTCTGGGCGTATTCGCTTTCGGGCGGGCGCTTTATAATCTTCCGCTATCTCTACAGCGTACAAAAGATTTTTGAATCGATTGAGACTGCCGTCAACCCATTAAACCGGACCCGGCGTATCGTTACCACCAGCTTATCCAGCGGTCGGGCCAAGATCTCGATCGGGGTCAACGAGAATATGCGGATGCCGCGCGATGTCAGCTCGTGCCTCAACTTTGAATGGAACTTCCGCAAGTGCCTTGAACTCAAGACGGGACGCCCCGGAGTTGTGACCAAGGTTTCCTGCTGTTATCATGGTGACAGCAGTTGTAACTACGAGTTGGTATGGGACGCCAATGCCGAACGTCGGAATAACAAACGGGGATCATTGATTGCCGGATCGATAGGCAGCTTCCTCATGGCCAGCAGCGTGATCGGCCTCTTTCTCGATATCCCCTATTACAGGGCCGTCATATCTTGGATTTGGCTCGGTTTTTTTGCCCTTATCACGGGCCTTTTACTGCAGCTCCTGACGATTTCGGGCCGACTCCTCAGGTCGCTGAGGGACGAGTATCATATCTTCGAGCACGAATCCAATGCGCGCTATGCTCTGCTGCAGGAAGCAAAGATGCAGTCGGAGACGCGTTATCAGGAAGCGCGTCTACTGGAAGAGACATCCGAGTCGATACAGACTCTGAACGACGTAAGTACCATGCTCGATAAGACCTTGAAGGACACCTGCACCCGCTTCCAATTCGACCGCGCCTTTCTCATGCTGGTAACTCCGGATGGTAAACTCCTCAAGACCGCATCGGTCTATTGCAATGAGACTGATCTTGATATGATCTGGCGTTTCACCGTGGACCTGACCTCGCAACGGGATAAAGGCTTTTTTGTCTCATCGATATTTCATTCCGGTCAGCCGGTTTTTATTGGTAATGTCGAGGAGCATCTTTTCCATCTCAATGACATGTCTAAGAAAATTATCAAAAGGCTAGGTTCAAAAAGCTACGCGATGGTACCGGTTCCCGGAGCTAACGGCCGGCTCGGAGTCCTGATCGCTGACCGGATCGATTCGAAGCAACTCCTGGCCCGGACCGATATGGTTCTCCTGGAAAGAATCGCCAGACAGTTGGGTATGGCTCTCGATAAGCAGACCCAACTCGATCACGAACGCAATATGAGGATGGCCTTTCAAAAATACGTGCCAAGGCATATCGTTGATGAAATCGCTGCCGAGCGCGGCGGCGTGCGTGGCGGCACAACCGGCGAAATCGTATCGATGATGCTCGATATTCGAAATTTCACATTCAAGTCCAAAAAGATCTCACCGTCAGCGCTTCTGGCCTGGCTCAATAAATTTTATGAAAATACAGTGCCTCTTATCGAAGCATCGGGAGGCTATGTTGAACGTTATTTGGGCGATGGCTTTCTTGCAACCTGGGGAAGCATTGATCGAAAGGCGGTCGACATGGACCGGGTTTTGGAAAGTGCCCAGGATGTTTTGGCAAGTCTTGAATATTTTAACCGTGAAATGAGGTCGGTCGATCTGCCCGAAATTCAAGTGGGAATGGGTGTGGCGACAGGCCAAGCGGTATCGGGAAATGTTGGTTCAGCAAATCGAATCGAGTTTACGAGTCTCGGCACAGTGGTTAATTTCTCGGCAAGGCTTGAAGAATTATGTAAGATTCTCGATGCACCCATTGTCATCTCCATGGACTTTTACAATAGTCTCAGTCAAGATAAGAAAGAACAGATGACCATCGTTTCGGGTGTCGGCGTTGACAGTTTCGCAGACGTTATGGCTGTTGCGGTCTTTCGAGTGGCCAATGAAAGTGAGCGAGTTGCATGAATTTTTCCACACTCCTAAGCGTTGTTGAGGAATCCCGAGTTGAGTTTCGATCGATGCTCGAATCGATGAAGGCCAACGATGGATCCATGCCGAAAGAACTTTATGCGCGCTATCTAAATTTTCAATATCATCTGACCAATGGGGTGCAGCGTCACTTCTTTTTGGCCGCCAGCCATCCCGATCTTTCCTCGAAGAAAAGCCTTCGGGACTTTCTCTTTAAATTTGGCAACGAGGAAGAGCCGCACTTCGAAATCGCCCTCAAGGACCTCAAGAATCTGGGCTTTGACGGAACTGCGGAAGCACCTTTTGATGTTCAGCTCTGGTGGGCTTATTTCAATAGCGTAATTTATGAGCGGCCTTTTCTGAGGTTGGGCGCGACCTGCATTTTGGAAAATATAAGCGCTGGCTCGAACGATTTGATCCAGTCAATGTTTCAGAAATCAGATTATATTACGTCGCGCAATTCGGTTTTCTTTAGGATACATCGGCATGATGAAACCTTGCCTCACGGTGAAGAGATCCTCAACGCTTTAAAAAATGCCAATTTAAATGAGAGCCAATACATTGATCTCGTCAACGGCGCCAAGCGCGGCTGGATACTCTACAGTCGAATGATGAACGCGATCAACGTTCCGTAATTTTATAAGGGTCCATGGAAAAAACGCGACATCTTCGGATGACTCGCGTTTTTGATTATGCTTTAGGTGCTATCAGAAAGAAGTATGCAGGTCCAAAAATTTGTCTAATTCACTTATTTCATTTGGCTTGATGTTGATCTTGCGGTAAACGAGCCAGCCAAAGCGATCGGCGACGTACACGCTGGGGAGGTCCGGTTGGTGAAAATCTTCCAATACCTTGGCCGTTCCCAAATTGGCCGCAGCTTCAATTTCATGGAAGGCCGAGAAGGCGCGCGCGTCTGGTTCGGCGTCATGAGCAAAGACATAGACTAGATCGGTGTACTTCGCCTTATATTGTCCGGCTATGGCCCGAAACTCAGGCATCAGCTGCTGACAGGGTATGCACCATGACGCCACGAAGACGACCACTAAGACCCGACCCTTAGTTGTGGTGATAGTTTTTGCTTCGGCATCGGCCAATGATTTGAGGGAAAGACTAGGGAAGGCTGTCCAACCATGCGTGTATTTGTCGGTCACTCGCCTTGCCTGCATTGCCGATGCGGCACTTCCGTGAGGCGCTGCCTCGTTCGCCCAAGCGTTGACTGAAGCTAAGAGAAGAGTCATGATAATGGAGATTTTGAAGGACAAGCGCGAGCCCTCCTCGGGTCAATGTGGCCTCTATGTCCCATTCTATCATGATTGAGTGCAAGGGAGAGAATCCAGGTGGAAACAACAACAGAGATCCTAACAAATCTTTGGAGCTTCAACTGGGGAGCGATGGAAGTTCTGATCGGGGGCAAATCTTCGATCGATCTGACCGAACTTGAGATTCGAGATCATAAGGATGCTTCGGAATTTCTTCGGTACTATGGCTATGATCCTGAAAATGCTCAAGACGCTCAGAAGATCCATTCGGTGATCGCAGAAGCGTGGAACTTCATAGAAAAGTACCTGATCCCAGCCGAATGGAGCGCGGGCCGAAGGCCACCCGATGATCTATTAATGGCCGATGATGCGTGCGTGATACTGCTGGCAGCTTCCGACCGACGGGCAGAGGGTGCATTGCGTCAGGCTTGGGCCTGTGCGGTATTGAGAGTTATGCATACGCTCGCCCATATCGATGGCGTTGCGAAATTTGCCGATGTCGAGGCCGCCCGAACGCAGATCATGAATCGATTTCTCAAGTATATCTTTCGCAACTCCGAAGGCCAACTCTGCTTTGGAAGCCGCGAGGTATCGGTGCAACTCGATCGCATCGAATGGAAACTGCGCAAATCCCGCGAGTCGATTCTTCTCAAGCTATTGCATAAAAAAGCCAACGTTGCGGAAACAATCTACGATTTGTTAGGAATACGGATCATAACCAAGAATCTTTCGGATGTGATGGTCGTCGTGAAATTTCTTCGGGAATTCCATATGGTCTCTTTTCCAAATTGCAATCCGGCACGTGCCCGCAATTCGCTTATCGACATTGAAGGTTTTAAACACAATGTCGACATGCTCCGGGAGATGCTGGAGGAGGGGCGTATACAGCCGCACGAATTTACAAATATTCTGCAGGGCTTAACTAAGCCAATTAAGCTCGGAAATCACGCGAATCCTCATACAGGAAAAGACTATCGAGCCGTGCAGTTGACCTGTCGCCAGCTCATTCGTTATCCTAACCCATCCCTGCACTGGCAAACTAAGATGGGCCGCTTTATTGAAGAAGGGCAGGGCACGCCTCTCATGTTGGAGGTTTGTAAAGAAATATTGCTGATGGCGGCATCGGAGGAAAAAGTTATCGATGGTTTCTTTCCCTTTGAACTGCAAGTCATGGACGAAGAGTCAGCGGCTCAAAATGCGATCGGCGATGCCGCCCATGACCGCTACAAACAGTCGCAGGTGAAAGCAGCCCGGCGGCGCGTTTTGCATAGAGTTCTGACGTTGAATGAGATAAGTTCTTTTCGCAGCAGTTGATGGATGCAACGTTTTAAGAGGGTTTTCCCGGCTCCTTATAAACGGCCTGTTAACCATTTTGGATATTTTGCGGTCTGGATACGCTGGCTTCGATAGATCCCCTGATGCCCACTAAAAAAATAAGCGGTCACACAAACGATTGCGAAATAGCCGATAAATTCGCTGCCAAAAAGTTCGGCACCCATGATAGTGCCCGCCCAGCGGGTATGAGTTGCTGCGGAAAACACGGCTACAAATCCAAGACCAGCTAAAAAATCCACGGGTAGCCCGAGGGGTATCGATAGTGCCGCTCCCAGACTTGCCCCAATAAAAAATAGCGGAGTTGCTTCGCCACCTTTAAAACCCGAACTCAAGGTGATAACGGTAAAAAGAAGTTTCCAGAACCAGTCCCAAGCGTCGACGCCGCCAGGCTCAAAGGCCTTTAGGATAGAGGCCGCAAGGGGATTGGGATTGCTTACGCCGAGGCCCAGATAATCGTCCTTGCCAAGTATAAGCGTGAGAAGAATAACCAGCCCTCCCCCTAAGAGCGGCGGCACCCAGGACCGATTTAATATTTTTTGCCAAAATTTTTTTAGAGTAAAAAGAAGCTGGGCGAAGATAAGGCTGCAGAGACCAAAGGTTGCTCCGGCTATGATGATCTTGGCCAAAAACGGCGGATTAAAGGCCAAAAGATGAAGATCGGGCGGCAGGGCTGCAATCCGGTAAACTGTATGGTGCACAGTCCAAAAGCCGCACACCCGATCGGCAATCAGGCTTCCGGCGATCGTGAGGGGCAGGGCCTGATAACGAAAGCCGCCAATGCCGAGAACTTCGACCGCAAAAATTGCCCCAGTCCACGGCGTTCCAAAAACTGCTGCGAATCCTGCCGCCATTCCGCAGAGCATGAGTTGAGCCCGGACCTCCTTAGAAAAGGATCCGCAACAGGCAAATCCGTGACCGAGGCTGCCACCGATTTGTACCGCGCTGCCTTCGCGGCCCGCCGAGCCTCCACAAAGGTGGGTGAGCAGGGTCGAAAAGAAAATAAAGGGTGCCATCCGGATTGGGACTTGAGCCCTTCCCTGAGCTAAATCCTCGAGCAAAAGATCATTGCCACCTGCAGATCCCTTACCCCATTTTTGGTAGCCGACAACGATGAGAACCCCGCAGAGGGGAAGTCCATAGAGAAGACCGCGATGCTCAAATCTAAGGCGCGTGACAGCATCGAGGGCAAGGAGAAAGCCGGCAACGATGCTACCGACAGTTGTGGCCAATAAAGGAATGATTAGCATCCATCGCGCTAGGGCGGTGCTGAGAATTATGTTCATATATTGTAAGACTTTGGTCATGCACCTCATCCTTTTTCTACTGCTTACCGGCCGCTAAGTCGCTTGGCTTTAAAGGGAAGAATCCGGCTTAGCTCCCTGTCACCATTCCGAGAGTCGAAGGATTTTTGCCAAGGGACCAAAGAGTAGCGAGCGGATCTTGGTCAGTTTTTTGTAGTTTATACCGATAGCCCAGAAGGAGTGAACCTATAAGCGGGCGAGGTCTCAGACTGATGGCAACCGATCCAAAACCAAGATCCATCTTCCTCGACGGACGATCTTGGCCCTTGTTTCACGGACTCGCGAGTTTATTTCTCGTGACGCTGTTCGTGCTGCATTGGACCGGTCTCGACGCTATTTTTGACAACCGCATCAGTTCGCCACTGTTATTTCAAGCTCGGGAGATGCTGGATCGGTCGGCTCCCCTCAATCCCCGTATCAAGATCCTTGCTCTCGATGATAGCACCTTCTCCTACTTGGGTGGACCGCGCCTCAGCTATGAGCAACTCGATACTCTGCTGAATCACCTGGCAAGCAAAAAACCGAAAGCCATACTCATCGATAGTTTGCTGGCTGATACCCCCCTGAGTGTGCCTCAGGCTTATACGGGACACGTCGATGTTCCTGTGTACTCAGGTAGCTTCATGTCCAGCGTCAAACTCAAGTACCGACTGCAGTCCGATCTGTCATCAGATATCTACCGGCCGGAAAATTATCTCAAAGAAGTTTATAGTCTTAATCACCTGAAGTATAGGCTCGATAGCCATGAAGGCTGGTATGTCTATGGTCATTCCCGCTCCTATGATTCTCTGATCAAGGGCGCCGGTCATATTACTTACAACCGCGATACCACGATCTCACCCTTTTATCGACTCGACGACAAAACCATCATTCCACATCTGAGTCTGCTTGCTGCGGATTCAATAAAGATGGAAGAGGATAAACTCCTGGTCAATGGGCACGTCGTCCCGCTGACCAAAGCTGGCCGAATTATGATCAACCATAGAAATCCAGCTTTTTTCTATCAACGCGCGATGTCGCTGCGTTTCTTCGTGGAACGGGCCATGACTCATCAGCCCGAACCTAAAATCGAGGAAGGTGACGTCGTCATCATTCTCTTTGCGTTTGCCACGGGAAATACCGATTTTCACCAAGGCGGTCCTTACGGGGATATCCCCGGCGGCATGATAATCGCTTCCATGGTCTCCGATATCTTTGATGGGACCTGGCTCACCAAATGGGAAAGCGATGGCTTATTAATCGTGCTTTTTGGGGTTTTTGGGATCGTCGTGGGTATCAATCTTTCAATACGTCGCTACCTGGTGGCTATGATCGCAATCTGGGTGACGTATACCGCATTTGTCGTCGCCTGCTTTGTTTATGGCTCCATCTGGTGCCCTTGGGCCCTTCCCATGCTGGCATTCTCAGGCACGAGCCTCATTCACTTCGTCCATGTCCGAATTTACGAAGAAATGAAGCTTATGCTCATTGAGAGAAACTATCAAATCGAGATTGCCAAACGAATGGAGCGTAAGAGACGCAAGGCCTCTTAACGCGGTCCATAAGAGGCCCCTGGTCCACAAACGTGCCGCCCCGGTGCGAATATCCAAGATCATACTTGAAATAAACCTAGAACTTGGCCTAATGGAAGGAGCAGACAACTGCTCCATTTTTAACGGACATCCCACACGACCTTAAAGGGCGACAGTCGCCTTTTGGGGCGACACGGAGAGCGGCATGAAGATTTGGTTTGGTTTCGCGGTACTTTTAATAAGCCTGAGTTTTACGGCCTGCACACACGAAAGTAAGGAAAATTTACCATTGACCGTTGCTCCGGTCGCTCCTGGCTGCGCCGAGCTAAGCCAAATAATTTGCACCCGCGAGTATGTGCCGACCAACTGTGTCATGGGCAAAGAGCAGTTCAGCGGAACCAATGCTTGCGAAGCTCGAAAACTCGCCAAGGCGTACGCTTGTGAGAAGAATGTTGCCTATGTCGAGACAGCCGTTTCCTGCTCAGCGAAAGCCGTCGCTGACGCGCAGAGTGCCAAGGATGCAGATGCCTGCGCGGGGGATGCAAAGCCTTGCACGCGGGAATATAGGCCCCAAGTCTGTCGCCTGGGTGAAGTGCTTGCCAAAGGCAACAACCACTGCGAAGCGCTGAATGCTCTCAAAACTTCGGTTTGCTCGAAGAAACTAGTCTTTAACGAAGAAGAGGCGGCCTGCGAGGCGGCTAACTCCAGCCCTTCTCAAAAAGCAAAACGGAGTCGTTAATGAATCCCTGGTTCCTGGGCGCTTATGCAGGTTACTCGTCATTTGAAGATAAAAATAAAGAAAATGATGCCACCTATCTGCGGGGCCTGCAGGACCTGCCGCATATTGCCGGCTTAGAGTTGCCTTTTTACAGTGACCTAAGCGAAACGAACAGCGATAAAGTGCTGAGGTCCCTGCCCAAAAACTGGGACTATATTTTAACTCTTTTGCCGGGCACCATGCAGGCGATCGGCAAGCAAGCGGACTTCGGCCTGGCTTCAACCGCCTCTCCAGGCCGTAAAGCAGCGATGAATCGCATGACCATAGTGCACAGACGTATCCACGAAATTAACGAGCGCTGTGGCCGTGCAGCCGTTCGGGCAGTAGAATTGCATTCGGCTCCTACCAAACCCTTTGCCAGCGCGCAGGCTCTGTACAGCAGTCTTGAAGAGCTACAGACTTGGGACTGGCAGGGCGCAAGGCTGCTCCTTGAGCATTGCGACAGCTGGCGTCCGGACGGGGGGAGTATCAAGGGCTTTCTGGGACTGAAAGAGGAGCTTTCAGTCCTCAAGGATTTAGACGTCCGGCTGTCTTTAAACTGGGGACGATCGGTGCTGGAGGAGCAGGATACCGAAACGGCAATACGGCACATCACGCTGGGCCGTGAGAAGTTGGGGGCTTACTTTTTCTCTGGGACAAGCTTAAACGATGCCGTCTATGGGTCATGGCGCGACAGCCATGCTCCACTCAAGCTGCAGTCAGACGCCGTTTGGGAACCTCAGCAGGGACTTTTAACAAGCAGGGAAGTCACGAGGGTCTGCAAACTTGTGCAAGATATTCCTGGGATACTATTAGGCATCAAGGTGCAGGCCGCTCCCGCATCGCTAACACTATTGCAAAGACTAGACTTTCTTGCGCAGCAGCTCGAGGCTTTTGAAAAGGCCCGAATCGCCGATTGATTGCGAAGCTGGGTAGGGCGTGGTACTTAGGCGTTGGCGCGAAATGGCTTTCATTTTGATGATGAGTTTTGAGGCAGAGCCCGCGACGATTTGGATATCAAACTCTGTGGTTTGCAGTCAGGGGGTAGGCCCTCGCCATTTTTCGCTAAAGAGTCGAAACTCGAGAGTGGAGAGCCCGCCATGCTTTTGGACAAGATTCGCAGACAAACAGTGGCTGCGATCAGCGAATATGATTTGATCAAGGCTCACGATAAGGTGATGGTCGCGGTTTCTGGCGGCAAGGATTCTGCTGTCTTGCTTGTTCTGCTCGATTCCATTCGCCGCAAGGCCCCCTATCCCTTCACGCTTCATCCTGTTCTACTTGATCAGAAACAGCCCGGCTTTTCCGTGTCAGCCTTCAAAGACTGGGTACGGTCAAAGGGTTACGAACTGACGGTACTTGAGCAGGATACCTACTCGATCGTTCTCGATAAGACCAAAGAGGGTAAATCCTATTGCGGCCTATGCTCGCGCCTAAGACGCGGCATACTCTATAATTACGCCTTTGAAATGGGTTATGAAAAGATCGCCCTTGGGCATCATCGAGATGATTTGAATACGACCCTGATGATGAATCTATTTTTTAACGGCCGAATCGCCAGCATGCCTCCCAAGCTTAGGTCAGACGATGGCCGTAACATGATCATTCGGCCTTTGATTTATGTGGCTGAAGCCGATCTGAGAGCGGTCTCGGAAGAGGTTAATGTTCCAATCATCCCTTGCAATCTCTGTGGCTCGAATGGCAATATGCAGCGCAGTCGGGTAAAGACCCTGTTAATGGAACTCGAACGTGAGCATCCCTTCGTGGCTGCGAGTTTAATCAAAGCTCAACAGAATATTAGAGCTTCGCAATTGCTGGATAAGAACCATTGGTCATTCGAGGGTCTTGAGAATTTGCCAGAAGATACCGATCCCACTGCCAGGATGCAGAGCAACGGGCTGCTTTAGGACAAGGCCTATCGAGAATGTGGGTCTTCGTACCAAAAAACCACTCTATCTGGCAATCTTACAACCCGAATGTTTAAAATCTGGCCGTTAATATTCCAATAAATCCACCCATTTCGGGATTTGGCAAAATTAGGCTAAATTTCTAAATCGCTTTAACCGATAAGTGACTCTAAGCAGGAACCAAGAATTTTGCCTCGTCTACTAATGCAGTATTGGTAAACTCCGTAACATTCATGCCTAGAGGTCTTATCAATGATTTTGCAGAACTGTTTCCACAAGACATTGCCCCTGGTTTTGCTTATAAGCTTCGCTTGTACGGAAGAGAGCAAATTTAATGCGGGGACCAAGGCTCAGGCTTTACAGGCCGAAGATACGGTACCAACCAGTGAAGCGCCGCCGCTGCTGCCGCCGCCTTCAGTCGAGGCACCGGTCGCGGAACATGCACCAGTAGCCGATATTCCCTGTGAAAAAGCCAATGTCCTTAAAGATGGCTTTCCAGCTGAAATCAGTTCCTGCTATGAATCCGGACGCGTCTGGAATTTCGATTCCAAAGAATGTGTCGTGATGAAGGCAGCAAAATTCAGCTGTGATTGGACTCATGTCATCTCAGAATTAGGAAAAATCGGTCTTGAAAGCCCTGATATCAATAAGGCGTCGACCAAGGACACGAGTATCCTTATCGGTTGCGGTCAGTCCGAGGATAACTCGCGTATCGTCGTGCAATGGATCAACGTGCCAGAGGGTAACGGCTGTAAGAACGTCCAGCCTGGTTTGACAATTACAGGGTGTTTCACCAATTACGGTACTAGGGTGCCTCCTCCTGTACCGACCAGCAAGGAAGAGCGCGATAGTCGTACATACGCCTGTATGAATGAGCTTTGAAAATGGAATGGATCTCTAGAATTCAAGTCATTTCTTAAAGATGTTGTGCGGAGGGAATTCCCTCCGTTTTTTTGGTTTGGAATTCTTAGCACCGGCTTTGGCTTCATGCAATCGCTTAGGGCCCGAACTGGGAGCGAATGAGTAATCCAGGCATCCAAGCTCAATTATGACTCAATGAATTCTGAATCCTTCATCAGAATTATTTCCGGCTTAAGAAAATCTTAAATCTCTCAGAATTGAATATGAGTAATGTGTTGTAAATACAGCTGTTAGAGAGGAAATGAAAAAAGACAATTGCTGCAGCCGATAGTGGCTTTAAGTCACTTGAGGATAATTAAAATGGTCAAGGCATTCGCCATTTTCGTAATGGTCATGAGCTGTTCAGAGGTTAGCCTAGATTCGGCCGTCAATACCCTGGGTCATAATCAGGCCAAATCAATTCCAGCATCAGGTTCGACAACGACTTCAAGTCCTTCGGCTGGGGAAGAGAGTACTATAAATGCCGTAGAAGGGCAGTTACCCTCGGAATCTGAATCTCCAGTCGCTCCCGTGCAGATCACCGGAGCCTTCTTACATTGTGTCACCCTCCTGACCCCTGTGACAGAAGTTCCGACAACAGTTGTCGGCTGTCGGCTTGAGGACGCCAAAGGCGGGCATATTGCGCCTGAGACGTCCGATGTGAAAGAAATATTTGTCTTGACCCCATCGACAGTTCAAGATGTTAGCGTAAGCTTAAAAACCCCGGTGGAATTGACCCGAAGATACGATGCCATCATCGAATCTGTCGGTAAAAATGCGGAGGTCAGTCAGCGGGCGGCTCAGGAGTCTGGTTTAGAGCTGACGATTCAGGATATGGCCAAAGGAAGTATTGGTGATTCTTTCAGTGGAGCCATCCAAAGTTTTTTAGCGCCGATAGTAGACCGTGGCCAGTGGAAAGTCTTCACAAATCCCGGGGGATCACTATATGTCGATGAAACAACAAGTTTAACCTGGTCTGTTGACGATCAGATTCTTTATACCCGGGAGGAGGCAATAACGCAATGCGAGGCGTTAAATTACGGCAACAAAGGCAACTGGCGCTTGCCAAATATCGCTGAGCTGAAGCTTGCGGCATTAAATGGCCTTGGTCGCAACTATTCAGAGCCTCAGTACATGAACATAGCTTCCCAATCCATCTATTGGTCTTCAAGCGGCTTAGCACCGGCGGCGCTTGCCTTAAGCCCTGTCTCAGGAGAGGCGATTTCAGCGGTTGCAAGTACCCGTTATTCGAGCCTTTGTGTGAGCGATGACTCAAATACAAATACGGCGGCCTCTACAGCACTGATCGGCAGTGTTCCGTGCGGCGGGGAAGGGGACTCTTGTTACGACAATGCATCAGCGATGAGTGCGGGGCTGGCCATAACTCCGAAAAATAAGGCGATTGAATACGTGCTGGCCAACGGCGCGTTCTACGTCTGGAAGGAAGTCGGTGGAGAACGCGTTTTGAAGGCTAACGGTTCGGATCGTTGGGCTCGAAGCCTTAGGGAAAATGGGAAGGGTTTTTCAGATTCGTATTTTACTTCCTGGTCGAGTCTGGTGGGCCGCAAGTGTCCACCCAGTGTCTTCATTGATAATAACAATAAATTTTCGACCAACCACTGCCTCTATTATACTTCAGAAAATCAGCAGCCCCTTGATAGCAATGGATCGGATGGTAGCGATGGAATAAAAAACTGGACTGATAAAGCCTGGTATGTTGGAAATATAAAAGTCTGTTCGAAAAAAGGCATGCGTTTGCCGACAATTTTTGAGACCGCTACGACCAAAACAAGCTCATCAGATTACCCGACTTCAGACGGTGAACCAATCTTTGCCAAAGTCGAAGGTATTCCTTCGAATCGAATCAATACTTGGACCGCAACGTCGTCATCAAACGCTTCCAGTTCTTTTTGGTTTTGGTCAGCCACAGCAGCAGACAAAGCTGCTTACGGGAATAACCACGCCATTAGATGTGTATTGCCCTAAAACTGTTTTCCTTAACCTCATGGTTGTGACCTGCTCCTCAATTGGAAACACAAGGGTTTCGCAATAGAGATTCACCAGAGAACGAAATTTAGCTCTCGTGGCGATCTCGTCAAGCTTTTGAAACTTAATCTCTGAAAAGTTGAATTTCGGGCGTTTTTTTCGAAGGATTCCCTCTGGAACCCCGGGTGGATGGTGACGGGGATTTGGTGAAAGTCGTGCTGGTCGCGAGCATCGAATTATTTATTGCGTTTGAAATCGAAAAGAACGGATGGTAATCCATCGCTATCAAGGGAATTATCTCTGGAGGCAATAAATATGTATCGCATCCTGACTCTCACTATGTTCGTTCTCGCTCACTCTATTCCATTGTCAGCTTTCGCTGGTGCTCCTACCAAAATAGATCCTGAAGTAAGAGTCCTTACGGCCATCGATAATATCTGTGGTGACACCTGGTGTGAAGGGGACTTTCAGTTTAGGTTTAATAAAGTGAGCTTTGACCGCAAGCAGCTTCAAACTGTTGTCGATTTCACGATGACTCCCTACGCAGCTGAAGAAGCTATCGCGTCCGACCCCGTTGCCTCAGATTCAAAGTTTGAAGTTCAATGCATCGTAGGTGGCTTTGCCGATGCATCGACCATTCTCAAGGGCAATGGTTCACTGGATGAAGCCTTCTATACTTCGCTCAGTGAATGCGTAAACAATTTTGAGTCCTTCCTTGTTAAGCGTTTGCCATAATGGCAAGGATTGGGATTAGCGGACCGAAGCGCTGGAGTCGAAAGTTTATGGTCCAAATGCCCGATTGATCGCTATTTGAACAGGCGCCTCCTGATCCTCCTGGCTCAGGATCAAAGTACCCTTTGTGCCTGCTGCAATATTTGCTGCTGGCCCTCTCTTTTAGGTTTCACCATCGCAGCCGATGGCGTTCAAAATTCAAATTAAAGGCGACTCAGCTCTCGACTGGGCCTGGGCCAGCTTTTTCTGGCGATGACGGCTGTAGACTCTTTCTGTAAGCCAGAAAACAATCGTCGCGACCACTGCAAGTACGGCGACCTCTTCCAAGTGAGGATGTCGTCGCAGCATTTCTTTGAAACCGGCACCTAAGCCATAGCCAATGTAAGCGAAGGCGGTTCCCCAGACGACGACGCCGATCACGTTGAGTACCACATACGTTCTGAAAGGATATTTGACGACTCCAAGAAAAATAGGAGCCACCGTACGAATTCCATAGATAAATCGAAACGCGAATACAAAGAGCATTCCGTACTTGTCGAGCATGCGTTGAATGGCTCCCACTCGCTTCAAAAGTTTGGACCGTTTTTGAATGAATGGAGAACCATATTTTCGGCCCAGGCAATACCAAATAAGGTCGCCGGAAAATCCGCCGAGAATCGCGACGGCTATAACGATGGGAAGCGATAGCAATCCCTTATGCGCCATAGCTCCTGCAGCAATCAGTATCGTCTCTCCCTCGAGCAGCGTACCAATGCCAAGTGCGATATAACCCCATTCTAAAATCAGATGTTCGAACATCGTCAGTAACCTCAGGCGAAACTCATTACTATCACTCGACTTTAGCCTGGTTTAACAGATGGGCGGCCGTCGATGCAACTTTTTTTATAAAAATTTGGGCTTAAAAGGCAGGACAAAATTGAATTTTGAAGGCCAATCGTCCACGGAATGAAGGACTTGGCAAGTCGAAAGCTCCAAGTTTTTTGTAGGCAAAACGACCGCAGTGGTACCCAGTCGCAGCGGCGAATACCGGCCGGGGGTGCAGGGGCGGTAAGGAACGCGCTATTGTAATAAACGGGTAAGGGTTGCCGAAAGGCCAACCCGCAGCGCGAATTCGGGCCCTGCAGACCTTTGCTGATTTGGCTTTAAAAAATCTCTGACTGGGCATGTAAGCTGGCGAAACTCGTCCTATTTAAATCACTTTCCAGTGCCGGTTAAGTTTTAAGGATTAAAGGTCGAACTAGAGTTTCTCGCTCGATACTGTTTATCCATAAGGAATGGTTTCGTATATGCTGCATTCTCTCCGAAGCAAAACCATTTGTATGATTGGCGTTACATTAATTGGCCTTCTTTTAATACTTGGCAGCATTTCCCGATCTATTCTGCTTGACAGCTTTCTGAAACTCGAAAGGGATGATGCCCTTCAACATATATCGCGAGTGACCAGGAGTATAGCGGAGGATCAATCCACCATCGATGGAAGTACAAGGGATCTAGCCTACTGGGACGATGCCTATGCCTTTGCCAAGAGCCCCAAGAAATCCTTTATCGAGGCAAATTTCAGTGAGGACACCTTCAAGATCAATAGATGGAACGTCGTGATGTTCCTCGACAACAGAGGAAAGATTCTTTACGGGCAGGGTTACGATCTGAAGGCCGGCCATTTGACCAAGCTGCCGCTATTATGGAGCGGAAAGAAATTGCCGGATCTGCAGAAGCTCAGACCCCATGAACTTACTGGTTCCGTAGCCGGATTCATGCAGCTCGATGAAGGGCCGCTTATCATTTCGGTGCGAAACCTTTTGCCAACTAATATGAAAGGCCAGCCTGCAGGCTTGATGATCACCGGACGGTTTTTTGATGATTCACAAGTCCAGCGGCTTTCTGATTTTACTCGGGTACCGCTCAAAGCCAGGCTCTGGAGTCAGCCATTGGATAAAGATACATCTCAAGCGAAAGCAAAATTCAAGACGCCTTTTGCGGAACCATTGATCGGGAGCATGGATGAGGAGAACCTGCGTGCCTGGTGTATAATTAAGGGCCTTGACGCCAGGCCGTTTCTCTTAATGCGCCTTGATCTTCCGCGCAACATCTATATGAAAGGCAAGCAAAGCCTTTATTATCTCTTGAGCGCCGTCGTACTTTCCAGTTTGGTTTTTGGGGGGGCTGTCCTATGGCTCCTGGAAAAATTTGTTTTGGTACGCGTTATCCAACTGTCTCTACAGGTCAAGGCCATAGGCCAGGCCAAGACCTTGAAGGGACGCGTGCAGGTACTCGGTAACGACGAGCTTAGTACCTTAGCGTTGCATATGAATACCACATTGGAGGCCCATGAGAAGCTGCATAGCCTTCTCGATGTAGAAAGGCGGAAGACCCAAAGGCTTTTGATCAATATTTTGCCAGAGTCAGTTGCGGAACGCTTGAAGGAGAGGCATGAAACGATAGCGGAATCCTATTCCGACGTCACGGTTCTCTTCGCTGATATTGTCGGCTTCACTGAAATGTCGGCCTCAATTAGCCCCGAAAACGTCGTTGGCTTCTTAAATGATATATTCTCGCTGTTCGATCATTTTGTCGAAGAAAGAGGCTTGGAAAAGATAAAGACCATAGGTGATGCATATATGGCAGTGGGCGGCTTGCCTAAACATCGCGTTGATCATGCATCGGCCATTGCCCATCTGGCGTTGGACTTTATGGAATGTCTTGACGCATTTAACAAGAACCGTCTCTTTCCAGTCCGTTTGCGTATCGGAATCAATACAGGTTCGGTCGTAGCAGGTGTCATTGGGAAGAAGAAATTTCTTTATGACCTTTGGGGTGACGCGGTAAATACTGCCAGCCGTATGGAATCCAGCTGCCTTCCCAATAGTGTTCATGTAAGTGAAGAGACCTATACTTTACTAAAAGACGAATTTGATTTTTCCTGCCGGGGAACAGTTGAGATCAAAGGCAAAGGTCCGATGACAACTTATTTTTTACTCGGTAGAAAGGCCGACGCCGAGAGTCATTTTGAACATTTGATTGCGTCTTGAATCAAACCCGGTCTTTTGCGTAGCCAATCACCCCGCTTCGCCTGAGCTGACTTTGCCTTATATCAATGAGGCGTCAGCCCGTCGCTCAATGCCGGTCATCTGCAAAGGTGAAGCATGCATCCGGGGCGTAAGGGATACGCTATTGTTTATCTTTTAGATCATTTGGCCTTAATGGGCTGCCGAACGGCCGGCCATGGCGTAGGAAACTCAGTCGGATCAAAACCAAAACTATCGCCTATCTTCAGCTGCCTCTGGCCTTTGCGCACGAAGACAATAGCGCCCTCCTGGATCGCGAAACCACGCGGAGATTTCAAATTTAATCCCGACCCATAAAAACCTACGACATGGCCTTTGACGAATCGGTCGCCGTCTTCAAAATAAAGCCTGTCATTCATATCAAGCCCCCAGGCGCGGCCACGATCGAGATAGACCCAGGCTCCATAGATCTTCGCTACTTGCGGCAGGTCCTTGGCCAAGAGCTGATTGCGGGTATCGCTTAGAATTTTTTGTAACTCGGCTGGGATGGCAATTCGGTTTTCGCTGGCTTTTATTTCAAAAATCATTGGCGACCGAGGCGACATCTTGCTGCCAAGCACCGACTCGCTGGCAAGGACAAGGGCCTCTAATCTGGGGCCAGTAGGGTTCATTCCCCAGTCGACAAGCAGGGTGCGGGTACTGCGTTTAACCTGGCTGGCGGGGAAAAGGTTTTGGCGGAGCCGGTAGCCCTCAAGCAAATCGAGGGGAGTAGGGACCATCATCGTTTTTTGAAGTTCGTGAGCGACCAGCATATTCAAGCATTCGTGCGTGCCGACAATAGTATTGTGACTGCTTCGGAGCAGGCCCAGATCAAGTTTAAAAGCCGCAGCTTCCTTATCCGGGAGATGAATGCCGGCATTGAGTTCGGATGCCCATGCTGCGTTTATCGCTAAGGGTGCACCGCCTTCGCCCTCCCATGCTGACCTGCTGGTGAATTGCTGCCTGGAGGAGAGCAGAAAGTTATCGCTGAGTCCCGCGAGTTCAGTTGCGACAATTATGCTTTCGTCAATTCGACATATAATAGGGATTACGTAGCTGGGAACAATGATAGGAGCCTTGCCAGTGGCGACGCGATGCAGGCTATGTTTAAGGTTATAGGGCAGGACCCGTCCCTGGGCTTCCAACCAAAGATCAAGGGATTGTGAGTTCGGCAGAATGTTTTGCAGCAGTTGAGCGTGAAGCGCTTCCAATTTTTTGGCGTTCCTTGTCGCGAATTCATTGTCGAGTCCTATCAATTGCCAGGGTAAAACACTTAAGTCTGGCACTTTTGCCTGAGCAAAGGCAGAACTGGCAAGGCTTAGACAGAAAATGAGCCCCGTCATGCAGATCACGAAAGAATTGTTCAAAATTCTTTCATTTTCCCTTTGCGTCGACGGCAAATTCCGTTTACAAATTGTGAGTGCCATATAAATGTATGGCTCACTTTTTTTCCTCCATAGGTCTCGCAAGTACTGCATGGTTGTCTCTTTAGTTTTCAAACGAGAGTACAAAAAGTGAACTTTGGTTTTAGCGCTCCCGCAGTCGTTCTATAGGAGGCATATTGTCCTTATGCAATGGGTATCGGCAGCTTGACTTAGAGAATGAAGAGCAGACAGACAAAGCTTCTTCAGGCATTCTGTATAATCGAATTGAGCGTTTCATTGTCGGCGAAAAACCCAGTAATAAGGACATAGTTTGCATCCATTTACAGAGATAATGCGCGGGGGCAGGACTTACTGGAAAGGCGTTAAATGGCTTACAAAACATCCCATTTATTTACTTTTTCTCCTTATCCCAAGTGTTCTTGGCTTGCTGGGTGTGATTGGCGCAGGGATTCTCTTTTTTAAATACTATTCGGAGCTTGTCGGATTTTTCTTGTTTAAGCCGGGTCAAAGCTGGGCATGGATTATCCTTTACTACTTAGCTTTGCTGCTTTTTCATGTAGGGGCCTTTATTGCTATTCTTCTGATCGGCCTGACTGTGAGCAATGCTGTGGCCGCGCCGATTTATGAAGCCATTTCGCAAGCGATAGAAAAGGAATTCTTTCCTGCTTTCAGAGGTGAGCTATCGTTTTGGCAATCTTTTAGGCTGGTGCCGGAGGAGCTTCAGAAAATGCTCCTGATAGGGTTTTTGTCCCTGGTATTTTTTCTGGTGCCAGGGCTAAATCTTCTAGCCGTCTTCGGTACTGCGTTTCTGGTCGCATGGGACTTCTATGATTATCCATTGGCGAGGCGTGGATTAAAGTTTAAGGAGCGTTTCCAGCTTGCCAGGAGCGATGTTTGGGCTATGGTGGGAATGAGCTTATGGTTCATGATTCCTATTTTGCAGATCATACTCGTACCAATGGCTGTTGTGGGAGGGACTCTTCTGGGTCTCGAAAAGCTCGCTAAGCAAGAACGTAGAGTTTAAAATTTTCATAAAGAGTTGGAATTTATTCCAATTATAAGGAGAACGTGTCTATGGGTTTTGAAAACGTAGCGGAGCGCACAAAAGCGATTGATGCGGCAGTCAGTTCCATAGAGAAGCAGTTCGGTAAGGGCGCCATTATGCGCCTTGGCACTGCGGAACAGGAAGCAAACAAAGTCGAAGCAATTTCGACAGGCTCGATCTCCCTCGATGCAGCGCTGGGAATAGGTGGTATTCCCCGTGGTCGTATCGTTGAGATTTATGGACCGGAGGCCAGTGGTAAAACCACTCTGACTCTTCACATTGCTGCAGAAGTTCAAAAGGCTGGTGGTGTCGCGGCTTTTGTTGATGCCGAGCATGCGCTTGATACATCGTATGCGAAACGCATTGGTGTCAACCTTGAAGAGCTGTTGGTGTCACAGCCAGACACCGGTGAGCAGGCTCTTGAGATCGTCGATATGCTGGTCCGTAGTGATGCGGTTAGTATTGTCATTGTCGACTCAGTGGCGGCTTTGACTCCTAAAGCTGAGATCGAAGGTGAGATGGGTGACATGCATGTCGGTCTTCAGGCTCGACTTATGTCTCAGGCTTTGCGTAAGCTGACAGCATCGGTTGCGCGCTCGAACTGTACGGTCGTCTTCATCAATCAGATTCGTATGAAGATTGGTGTGATGTTTGGGAGTCCGGAAACGACGACTGGTGGTAACGCGCTGAAGTTCTATTCGTCGGTTCGACTCGATATTCGTCGTGTCGCATCGATCAAGCAGGGTGACGAAGTAATCGGTAACCACGTGCGTGTCAAAGTTGTTAAAAACAAAGTTTCGGCTCCTTTCCGGGAAGCTGAGTTCGATATCATGTTCGGTCAAGGTATCTCCAAAATTGGAGACCTTATCGATTTGGCGGCGACTCATGAGATCATCAGTAAAACTGGCGCTTGGTTCTCCTATAAAGAGCAGCGTCTTGGTCAAGGCCGTGAAAAAGCCAAAGAGTTCTTGGAAAGCAATCCTGAAACTCTAGCCACGATCGAAAATGCCCTTAAGATGAAACTGGGTTTTGGCCTTGAAAAGGTCACCACTGATAAGACGATCAATGCAGCTCCCGATCGTGGCGAATCCAAGCCTGCCCGTGCAAAAAAGGCTGATAAGGAATAGTCGTGAAGCAAGCTACTGAGTTGTTTCATAACGGTAGCTTAGATCTGAGGTCAAAGGACTGGCCTCGTCGCGAATCGGAAGAGAGGCTGAGTGTGAGCAAAGTTCTCCTGTTTCTACCCGTAACAATTATCGCTGATCAGGAATGCTGGCAAAGCATTCGTCAGTGGATGAGAACGGCCGGGCTTACTTGGGACAAAGTTCGCTGCACCCCAGCAAGTATCTATGAATCGTCGGTCAAGCAAAACGAAGTGAAGGCGGCTCTCAAGCTGCTGCGTAAAGGAAGTTTTGACAAAGTCGTCTTTGCCAGACTCCCGAATAACTACGAGACTAATCTTGACTGGCTTATGTTTGCAATCAGCTGTCAGACTCAAAAAGTAGTTCTCGAAACTCTTGATGGCCCCTTGACCTTACCGCCTAGTGCGCAAAAACTAGCGGCGCATTACAATACAATGGCTAAGAAGCCTTCTCCGACACCGTCTAAGTCTCAGGTTTTATAATCTTCCAAAGTTAATTATAGTCTCTTTCCTTTTAGGAGAGAGGCTATTCTTTTTTTGAACCGTCAGCTTTTAAAAAATTCAACTGATCAAACCACCCGCTGTTCAAGCCATCCAATAAATAAAAAACTCAAAAGAGCTACCCAACGGTCTTCTTAGAAAAATTGATGCCTGGAATGCATGGGGAGAAAGGGTAAGCAATATTTACCCGACTTTAAAAAAGGTGAGAGAAATTTTTGGAAAAAATTCGCTGAAAAGCAATGGGTAAATCTCAACTCTCATCTAGGCCGTGTCAAACCTAGTAAGTCAAAAGTTTAGTATTATGAAATTGAATTGGCTGGCCGACCAACTATGATTGTTAGTAGTACATAACCTTTGAGAGGAACTGAGAAGATGCTAGCAAAACTATTGCGTTCGGTTTTAGCCGTTGCCTCCCTGGTAGGAAGTGCTGCGTATGCGGATTTTCTTCCTCCGAACAATTTGCATCTACAGGACAATAAACGTGCGGTTGCTAACATCACTGAAGCTCAGTTCAACGCCATCATTGATGAAGCCGTGGCCTACTATGAGCCATTCCTGAAAGTTCATTTCAATAGTAAGCTGATCGTCAATCGTCGTTGGACAGATTCTACTGTCAACGCTAGCGCCACTCAGTATCTCAATTCATGGACGGTCAACATGTACGGGGGCTTGGCTAGACGGTCTGAAACAACCTTAGATGGCTTTGCCCTTGTGCTTTGCCATGAAATCGGTCACCACCTGGCCGGCTATCCTTTTGCATCGACATGGGCTAGCGATGAAGGTGCTGCGGATTACTTTGCAACAGAAAGCTGCGCCCACGATCTGTGGAAAACTCAAATCGAGAAAAATGCTTTGGCACGCGCCGAAATCGGCGAATATCCAAAATCGCTTTGTGATGCATCCTGGAAGACTGAAGCCGATCAAAACCTTTGCTATCGGACGCTGCTGGGCGGAAAATCCCTTGCCAATCTCCTCTCTACTCTGGGTGGGACAACTGCTGACTGGACGACGTCTGATCCATCGGTTGTAAGTACGACGAACCACGCTCACCCAGCTGGTCAGTGCCGTTTGGATACCTACATCGAAGGCGCACTCTGTGTTCAAAAATTTGATGCCTCGGTCATTCCCGGCAAGGACCTTGGCAGCAAAAGAAATACGGCGGCCGCTGAAGAAGCGACAGGCAAATACACATGTTTGAGACAAGACTTTACTGTAGGTACAAGACCGCTTTGCTGGTTTAAGCCACTCCTTTAATACACTTGGGGGAGGAAGCCCTAGGCTTCTTCTCTTCTTTATCCTCTCGCTAAGCTCTGCTCAAGTCCTACGCACTTCCCAAAGAAAGCCGCAAAGCCTCCCGATCGACCCAAGCAAAAAATGAACAATCCCATGCCTCCATCAGCTGTGCTTTAGTATTCCTTTCGCACTCGCGGCACTATGGCGGGCAACGCGAGCATTCTTCAATTCTTCAGAATATTTTCCCTTCAGAAGTAAATAAAACATTCGCATAACATAAAAGGGCACCATGATCTGTATCGTGGCTTCTTTGACTGAAACGCTGCCGTCTCGAAAAAGATAATGTCCGGCGGTCCCAACCATACCTGAAATGAAAAACGGTAAAAGCCAATAACTTTCCCAGGTCACAAGCGCGGCGACAGGACCACCAAAAAAGAAAACCAGAGAAATAAAATGAAAGATGAAATTGCCGACATTGGTATGCCTTAAGACAAAGCGATGCCAGTCACTCATTTTTTTGCTATCCAAATGCACAGGAATGGCCCAAGACCTAGGCTCAGGATGATCATGGACGAGTAGAGACGCACGGGTTGGCAAATGCCGCTCGGCGCTAACCTCTTCCCAATAATAGAGCGATTGGGCTTTAAACCGATATTTTAGAAATAGTCGGTTGGTCATCTGGCAGGTAAGCACAAAGCCCATCATCGCATCAAGGGCATGGCCTAACGAAGACTTCACAGGGAGCCAAAGCCATAGGTATTGTATGATCTTGGTCAGGAGTGGCGAAAAGAGTTGGCCATGATCAAGTTCTTCAAGGCTCATGTAGGACTTGAAAATCACAGCCCCTGTCGGCGAGCGCATGATGTCTTTCCAGCTCACGCTCTCAACCGTTGCTATACGATTAACCTGAGCCCGAACAAGGATTTTGGGTGGGAGTGCAACTCGGAGATTCCTGTGAAGAAAATGAACAAGTAGGGACCGTGGAATACCATAACGTGGCCAAGGCCTTAACGTTTTGTCCACAGGCGTGGGCGCAGTCTGGTTCGTTCCGGAAAGCGCCGCAATCAGTTGACTTACCTTATCGACGGGAGTTTCCAGAATCCAGATGGCCTCATGAAGCTGTTTCGCTATCATTTCCGCTGTTAAAGGCTTGGGCGTGAGTTCAACCGTGGGGTCAGCCTGAATTGGGTATTCTTTGTGATTTACAAAAAAGTGCTGTTCCTGTTTGCCCGACTTATCGATAGTCAGGTAGGACCCGGCGGTCAAGGCTTTGATGCCGCCAAAGGGAGTCGCGGTGGGATGGCTCACACTCAGCAGAGACTCAGCAAAATAGCGCGGATTAAGGCGCTTTTCCAAGCCGATCTTAGTAAAAAAAGCTTTAGTCTCCGAAGCGATATAGGCGCGACCCTGTTGTTGGGTGATATAGAGTGAAGCCAATCCCAGACTATCGCGGGCAGCAATCAGAAGCTCTTTTTGAGAATCCCAAATCACAAAGGCAAATTTTCCGGAAAATTCTGTAAAACAGGCAGGGCCAAACTCTTCATAAGCAAAAAGCAGAATTTCGTTGTCAGACTGAGCTCCAAAGCGAAATCCTCGATCGCTTAATTTGCGCAGCCAAAGCGAACGATCCGTAAGCTTTGCATCCGCAATGAGAGTGACCGTCCCAGCCTTATTAAAAAGCGGTTCAAATCGATTGCCTGAACAATCTGTTTGACCAAGTCCAACGGAGCTTCCCAACAGGGCATAGGAGGCGCCTTCCGTCAAGCTCGGAGATAAAGCCCGCGCCATGCTTTTCAAATCTTCTGATTGAATATCAGGAGCTTTGGGGGACGTCCTATAAATGGCAAGGATTCCGCACATAGAGAACTCTTTTCCTAATTAGGGCGCTATGCTACCACTACGGGACGCAGGCTGTAAGGCAAAGTCCAAAGCAGCTTCCGCAATTTTATAATTTTACCCAATCAGAAGTAAACCATACACAGGATTTACTAATAATTCGTGACGGAGTACCCCAATGGAAGGCGTAGCTAAAAGTTCCAACCTGGCCTGGCGACAATTCAAAGAAACACTCAGTCTTTTGGCGCTTGCCTTTCGCCCGAAGCGATCACGTGCCGATCTTGTCTACAATATGCTTGGGACTCACAACAATCTGGCTGAAAAGAGCCTTTTTTTGAATCTGGGATATTGGGCGCATGCGAAGTCTTATGACGCAGCATGCACGGCATTGGCGGATGAGCTTGCTAAAGCTGCCGGGGTCAAAGAGGGTCAGAGACTCCTAGACGCGGGCTGTGGTTTCGGAGATGCAGCGGCATTCTGGAGCCAAAAATACAATCTCCCCAAGATTCAAGCGCTAAACATCACCAAGAGTCAGATCGATGTCGCCCGCAATCGATGGGCGGGCGAGGCGGTCGAATTTGTCGAAGGTTCGGCTATGAGTATGCCGTTTGCCAATGCCGAATTTGATGCCGTTCTTGCTCTTGAATCCTCATTTCACTTTCCCGACCGTTTACAATTTTTCCGCGAAGCCTTGCGTGTGTTAAAGCCTGGGGGAACCCTCGCCATCGCTGATTTTTTTCCTTTGAATCAAAAAGTAGGCTTGGAACAGCGGCTCAAGGAGTGGGTAGGTCGAGGATTTTGGCAGATTCCCAGCGCCAACTGGATTGCTTTACAAAGAGTGGAAGGGCAGATCAAGGGTTTGGGCTTTGAATCAGTTTCGATCCGGGATATTTCACCTTTCGTCTTTAAGCCCTTCAAATCTTTCGCTCAGAAACGAGTTGAGGACCCTCAAGTCGCAGCCAGGCTCCATCCCATGCTTCGTAAAGTCTGGGGGGGGGAGCACAGCGGGCTTGAACGCTCCCAATATATGATCATGGTGTTTAAGAAGGGCGGGAAGGTGGGTTTGGCCATGTAATGGGTTGCAGGGGGTTTGGAAGAGGTACGGCTCTAATAGCTGCTTTGGCCACCGTTTTCCAAAGGTATCCTTACGCCGCCTGAGATTCTTTTGATATCCTGGGCCTCGCCATTGGTCTTGTATGCAGAGAAATAACTTTGCATCTCCACGCCTTTGCCGCCCAAGTCCTTGCAGTTGGACAGTAGCCTCAAGCCCGCCTGACGAAACTGAACGTTCAATTCAAACAGGTGTTTATGATCAAACCAGGCGGTTTTATTCGCTCCATTCGAAGCCTCAAGTATGGATAGACAAAGACGGAACTGCGCATGATGAGGATGACCTCTGGTATAACCACAGCGAGCCATGGCATCGCGTTCGGCTTGACTCAAAGTCATAAGTTCCTCGCGATTGAGGCCATCTTTGATCTTGATATTAAAACTGCCGTGAACCGATGCACTTTCAATATAGCGATAGGGATCCTCGCAAAAAGTTTGCCAATTGCCGATGCTTCGCAAGAGTCGGCTCATATCATCGCTTAGACTGTCGATAGCCTTTTGACTTTCAACGTCCCTTTCCTGCACATAGGTGTTGGTGATATCGCCATCTCTAAAGGTGTAGAGAACCGAAGCAAAGCTCAGGCTAGTGAGAATACCTGTAAACCAATACTGAGACGGTGTCGCTGGCATATAGGTTCCTCTGTAAACGCGCATGGGAGAGGGTGATGGGCAGTTAAGGGAAGAATTGGACGAAGGCAACACCCCAGAAGGATCCGACTGGAGTCGGATTGAGCTAAATGACGGTTTGGGCCCGATGTATTCTTCTATATTAATATTTTGGCGCAGGCTTGCCAGCACGTCAATAGTGGGGGGATGGGCAGAGTCCTTCCTCTTCGTTAGACTGGAATGAGAGATCTCGGTTGGACCTATGCAAGCAGGCTCGGCTCAGGTTATTTTGCTTATTATCAGTTGATTCATGAGGCGATGACACCCCTATGCGCTCAAAAATGGTTGTGGATCTGCAGACGGAAACTTTTGATGTCGCCATAGTCGGAGGTGGTATTAATGGGGCGGTGGCGGCAGCTTCCCTTTCCGCTGCGGGACTTAAAGTCGCATTGCTAGAAAAAGGTGACTTTGCCTCGAGTACAAGTCAGGAATCGTCAAATCTGGTCTGGGGCGGGATCAAGTATCTCGAGTCCTATGAATTCAGTCTGGTATGGGATCTCTGCCGGTCCCGTAATGAACTCATGCAGAAGTTTCCGAGTTCCGTTCGGGAAATCAGGTTTTTTACTAGTTTGCAAAAAGGCTTCCGCAAGCCCCGCTTTATGGTTTTCCTAGGAGCTGTCCTCTACTGGTTCATGGGACGTTTCTTTACCCAGGCACCGCGGCTTCTCTCCAAGGCCGCGATCAATCGCGAAGAGCCTTTGGTGGAAACGAATAATAGTCAAGGTGGACTAGAATACTCCGACTGCTATCTCCGGGATAATGATGCCCGCTTCGTATTTCAATTCATGCGGCGCGCGATGCGATCCGGTGTGAAAGCCCTCAACTATGCGGAAGTCGTCAAAGCCGAGAAGAACGATCTCTGGACGTTCGAAGTTCTGAACCGAGAGTCACAGACTCGATTTGCCGTGAAGGCCAAAGTCTTTATCAATGCGGCTGGACCCTATGCGGATGCGCTCAATCAATTAGCAAATGTTAAGACCGTTCATCGCCATATCTTTTCCAAGGGTGTACACCTTATTGTTCCCCGACTCACTGAGAACAAGCGTGTGCTCACTTTTTTTGCCGACGATGGACGGCTCTTCTTCGTTATTCCCATGGGCGCTTGCTCGTGCATAGGGACGACCGACACCCCGGTCGACACTCTTCCCGCTACGGTAACCGAGGACGACAGGAGCTTTATCCTCGATAATATCAATAAACGACTGCGTCTTAAAAAGCCGCTGACTCGAGCAGATGTTCTTTCGGAACGCTGTGGTGTGAGACCCCTCGTTAAAAAACAAAATGATAAGGTCGGTGTCGACGACGATTGGATGAACCTTTCCCGGAAACATGTGATCGAGACTCAGCAGCAGATTAGACATATCAGCGTGTTTGGTGGGAAACTTACCGACTGCCTCAATATTGGTCGTGAGATCTGTGCCGATGTCGAGGACCTCGGTCTCAAATTGAAGTTAACGGGCGACTGGTTTGGAGAAAGTCCTAATCGGGCAGCGTTTGAGGCAGAAGCTCATGAACTCGGTCTTGCAGCCATACAATTGGCTGGCGAGGGGACCTTGGTCGACAGGCTCTGGCGCTGTTACGATAGCGATGCGTTGGCGATTCTCAAGCTGATTCGGGAAGATAAGAGTCTGCAAAAAGCGGTAAGTCCGCTGTCATCGGTCACTCTTGCCGAATTTATACACATGGCTGAACGCGAAATGGTTACCCACCTTGAGGACGCCTTAAGACGCAGGACTCGTTTGGCATTGGTCGTCCCGCATAATGAATTGGCATCCAGTGCCGATCTTCGTCGCGCCTGTGACCTGCTCTTTGGTGCCAACGGACAGAGAGAATGGGATCGTTATTTCAAATCTTCGACCGTGCCACCGGAGGGGGCCCATCGCTAGAGCCGCTCGGGCCTAGACAAGAGGCTGGAAATTAGAAGCGAACGGATTGAGTCCTCTCAGGGCTCAATTTTTTTTGCTTTTTTTGGACGTCAGCCTGCCAGTGCTGAAACGCGCTCTTAAGATCTTTTTAGCGCATTTTCATAAGAATCTTGTACGTGGGGGTTAACTTTGTTATTCCCGAACCCATTGAAGGGATTAATGCTATGGGGTTCTTTTTTCTATGCCACAAGTTATTAGTTAAAAAGGCTAGCTGTGAAGACAGTAGAGAGGAACTCTGTTACAGTTTCGGTAACGTGGGCAATCGACCTTCAAATAAAGGCTAATTTTTAGACCCGTCCAAATTATTCTTGTTCCATTGTCAAGTCTGCCTGGGGGAATGCTAGGCACTTCCGCTTTTGTATGCCGCCTTGCCGGACCTGGGCTGTTTAATGAGAATCATAAGTTTTTTAGTTGAGTGTGCTTTTGTTTTTTCCCGTAAGATTTTGTATGTTCGCTTTGGTAGGAAAGGGACATAATGCGCCTTGCTTATCGAACTGAGATCGATAGAATTTTTTAGTTTTCGGCAAATTGACCTATATTTCTTGGCGGTTTCTCTTCAGGCTGAAAGGATACGTAGCACATGTGGGTCGATCCAGATTCCTTCCATTATCTCCCGGTACTCATTCTTATGATCATTGGTGGTGTTGTAGGTGTTAGCCTTCTCCTCTTAAACTCCATCATGGGTGGTAAAGGGAAGTACTCCGAGTCCGCCAAATTTGAGGTCTATGAATGCGGCGTTCCTCCTGAAGGCAATGCTCGCCAGCAGTTTTCGGTACGTTATTACGTCGTCGGTATCGTCTTTCTTCTATTCGATGTGGAAGTCGTTTTCATGTATCCATGGGCCGTAGTCTATAAAAGATTCCTGACCCAGGGAAACTTCATCCTGACTCAGATGATTAGCTTTTTTATCATTTTGCTCGTGGGATACTTCTACCTGTTAGGCCGTAAGGGCCTCGACTGGGATTGATTGCCTTTCAGGAGACTTGAATCATGTCAAAAGATGGAAGTGCAGGCTTTATTCCAACTCGGTTGGATTATGCAGTTAAATGGGCTCAAAAAAATTCACTTTGGCCGTTTACATTCGGTACTTCATGCTGCGGAATCGAATTGATGTCGACTCTGTCAGGCACTTATGACCTTGCGCGCTTTGGTGCCGAAGTCGTCCGCTTCTCGCCAAGGCAGGCCGATATGCTGATCGTCGCCGGTACGATCACCACTAAAATGTCCCCAGTGCTCCGTCAGGTTTATGATCAGATGCTTGAACCTAAATGGGTCATCGCCATGGGCGCTTGTTCGTCCTCCGGTGGAATCTTCGATACCTATTCCGTTTTACAGGGCATTGACGAAATAATGCCGGTCGATATTTACGTGCCGGGCTGCCCGCCTATTCCAGAGGGACTTATTCACGCGATTATGAAATTGCAGGACCTCGTCCAAACCGGCGGCAAACGGCCCGCTATGCACCGTTTGACCAGAGCGGAAGCCAATGATGCGATGAGTTTCCGCAGGGAAACTCAGGAGAATTTGTTCGACGATTCGAAACCGCTTAAGGGGCAGTTGAAATGAGCAAACTCAGTCCCAAAATACTTGCTGAACAGGACAGAGTTCACGGCCTTGCCCTCGAAATTTATCGTGGCAATCGAGTCGAGCGCGATGTCAACGCGGAGACGGTTCTCTGGGTCGATTCCCCGTCCGAACTGATTCAGGCAATCAAGACGCTCCGCATTGAAACCGGTCTGCAGATGGATCGATTGTCCGATATCACCGCCTATGAAAATATCGATGGCCGCGACGGACCCAAACGCTTCATCATGGTCTACCAGCTCTATTCCATGCGTTTTAATGCACGAATTCGCGTTAAGGTCGCTCTTGCCGAAAGCGAAAAGGTGCCGACCCTGACGAGCTTCTGGCGAGCCGCCAACTGGCTGGAGCGCGAAGTCTACGATATGTTCGGCATCGTTTTTGATGACCACCCTGATCTCCGCCGCATCCTGATGGACGAACGCTTCGTGGGCCATCCTTTGCGTAAGGAGTACGATATGAAAGACCGGCAGCCTTTTCCTGATAGCTTACCCGTTCGTATCGCCGCTCGGGCCGGGCAGGAGTCTAAATGATAAAAGATATAAGGACGTCGCTGCTTGAGGAGCGGCAAAACCTCTCGGATTTTTATAATCCCCAGGTGATGATCAATATGGGGCCTTCGCACCCTTCGATGCACGGCACCCTTCGGGTGATGTGCCGCGTCAACGGCGAAGTCGTCGAGGATGCGACCTGTGAGATCGGTTATCTCCATCGCGCTATAGAAAAACTCGCAGAACAAAAGACCTATCACCAATGGATAGTCTACACCGATCGCCTGAACTACTGTTCGGCGCTGACTAATAACATCGCTTATGTGATGGCGGTGGAAGACCTTCTGAAAATAGAAGTGACCGAGCGTTGCCAATGGATCCGTGTGATCTGCATGGAACTGGCGCGCATCATCGATCACCTTATCTGTATTGCGATCAATGCCCTGGATATGGGTGCACTCACCTGTTTTTGGTATCTCTATCACTGGCGTGAAGAGGCTTATACCATGATCGAAGCGATGTGCGGAATGCGTCTGACGACGTCCTACTCCCGTATCGGCGGTATGAGCTATGATCTGCCGGACAATTTCAAATCGATGATGACCAAATTTCTCAAAGGCCTGCCGAAGTCGATTGACGATGTCGAAAAGCTTTTGAGCGCCAACCGTATTTGGGTCGATCGTACGAAGGACGTCGGCATCCTGACCAAAGCCGAATGTCTCGACTTTGGTCTGACCGGGCCTGTGGCCCGCGCCTCGGGCGTTGACTTCGATCTTCGTCGCGATCGTCCTTACTACACCTATCCGGAACTTGATTTTGAAGTCGTGGTAGGGGTAAACGGCGATGTTTATGATCGTTATCTCGTGCGTATGGAAGAGATTCGACAGAGTGCTCATATTCTCGCCCAGTGCGTGAACAAACTGCCTGAGGGGCCGCTTTGGGTCGATGATCGCCTGATAAAAATCCCAGCCAAAGCCGATGTTTACAATAACATGGAAACCTTGATTCACCATTTCAAAATATTCATGGAAGGCATCGATGTTCCAGAGGGCGAGTCCTATAACTGCGTGGAATCGCCGAACGGCGAACTGGGCTTTTATATCGTCAGTCGCGGCGGGCCCAAAGCCTGGCGGACGAGGGTCAAGCCGCCTTCGCTGCTGCTCTTTCAGAGTTTCGAATATTCGATGAAGGGCGCCAAGATTCCGGATGCTGTATCCATACTCGGAAGCTTAAATATTATCGCTGGCGAACTCGATCGCTGAGAATAGGAGTCCTCCGTGATTATCGATCAGGAAATCAGCCTCAAGATGGATGGCCTGCGCGAATATCTGCCAACCGAGCAGTCGCTGCTTTTGCCCTTGCTTCATGAGATGCAGGCGAAAGAAGGTTGGATATCAAGTCTCGCGATCAAAGAAGCCGCTGCATATCTCAAGCTGCCGGTTGCGCGCGTGCAGGAAGTCGTGAGCTTTTACACGATGTACAATAGAAAGCCGGTCGGCAAAAAACACGTCCAGGTCTGCACCAACGTCGCCTGCTTTTTGCGCGGTGCCGACGATTTGGTCGCCGGACTGGAAAAGCGCCTCGGCATCCACTGCGGACAAACCACGGCTGACGGCAAATACACTCTTACCGAAGTCGAATGCCTCGCGGCCTGCGGCACGGCTCCTGTTATGCAGGTGAATGATGACTACTATGAAAACCTCGATCATAAGGTTCTGGGGACTATCATGGATAAGTTAGATAGTGAGTTGAGTCATGGTTGAAGTATGGTTGACTAAACATAACGAAGTTCCGGACTCGCATAGGATCGATGTCTATCGCTCGCTGGGTGGCTATCGCTCGCTTGAGAAAGCATTGACGATGGCTCCGGAAAGCGTAGTCGATGAAGTCAAAAAATCCAATCTTCGTGGTCGCGGCGGTGCGGGCTTTCCCACTGGGATGAAGTGGTCGTTCATGCCCAAGGCGCCGACCTTTGCCGATGGCCGTCCCAAACCCAAATATCTGGTTTGCAATGCCGATGAGGGCGAGCCCGGAACCTTTAAGGACCGTCTGCTGATGACCCGGCACCCTCATATGCTCATCGAGGGTATGATCGTCGCTGCGTATGCGATCGGCGCTTCCCTGGGCTTTATTTATATTCGCGGCGAGTTCGTCTTCGAAGCCAAGCGCGTCGAGGCTGCCATTAAAGAGGCCCGAGGCATGGGTCTTCTCGGCAAAAACGTCAACGGCACCGGATGGGCTTTTGATCTCGTTGTTTATCGCGGCGCGGGAGCTTATATCTGCGGAGAAGAGACCGCTTTGCTCAACAGCCTCGAAGGCAAACGCGGTGAGCCAAGGCTTAAGCCGCCCTTCCCGGCGATGGTCGGTGCCTTTGGAATGCCAACCTGTGTAAACAACGTTGAAACATTCTGCGCTGTCCCCTTCATCATCAATGATGGAGCCGCGAAATTTGCTGCGGTTGGCACGGAGCGATCAGGCGGCACCAGGCTCTTCTGCGTCTCGGGTCAAATCGAGAAACCAGGCATATACGAGCTGCCGATCAACATGAATTTGCGCGCCCTTATCGACCTCTGTGGAGGTGTCCTCGGCGGCAAAAAACTCAAAGCCGTTATTCCGGGCGGAGCCTCGGCACCGATGCTGAGTGCCGATGAGATCGATGTCGCTATGGACTTCGATAGCCTTGCAAAGGCAGGCACCATGGCTGGATCGGGTGGGGTGATCGTCATTTCCGAAGAAAGCTGCATCGTCGAAGTCGCAGCGCGTTTGCTCAAGTTTTATGAGCATGAATCATGTGGTCAATGCAGTCAGTGCCGTGAAGGCAGTCACTGGTTGGCCCGAATGTTCCATCGCATAGAGATCGGTCAGGGAACCGATGAGGATCTCGATGCAATCGCCGGCATCTGTTCTAACATGGCCGGGCAGACCATCTGTGCTTTCTCAGATGCGGTCACCGGTCCGGCGCTATCCTCGGTTCGGAAATTTCGTCACGAGTTTGAGGAGCATGTGCGGCTGAAGCGGTGCCCATGCAAGCCCGAGAATCATAGGATTAAACAAGATCATCACGCCAGCGCCATGCTTTGAGGGGAGTTGAAAGATGACAAGCAGCGAAACGCTCACAAAGCCTAAGATCACGATCGACGGGCAAGCGCTCGAATTCGAACCCGGTGATACCATCATGCGGGCTGCCGAACGGGGTCGAGTCGATGCGTCCATTCCGCGCTTCTGTTACCATCCGGGACTTCCCGTCGCGGGTACTTGCCGTATGTGCACGGTCGAAGTTGAAAAAGCTCCGAAACTTATGACGGCCTGCTCCACTCCGGCAGCGGATGGAATGGTAGTGCACACCCAAAGCGAACGTGTTCGTAAAAGCCGCTCGGGTGTGATGGAATTTTTGCTTGCCAACCATCCCCTTGATTGTCCGGTTTGCGATCAGGCGGGTGAGTGCTCACTGCAAGATTATAATTATGAATATGGCCCGTCCAAGAGCCATTTTAAAGAAGATAAGCGCGTTTGGAAAGAGGCGACGACCAAGCTGCTTTCCGACAAACTCACGCTCAATATGAACCGCTGTGTTCACTGCGAACGTTGCGTCCGCTTTACCGAAGATGTTACGAAGACGAGTGAACTCCTCATGGATAACAGAGCCTGGCGTAAGGAGCTAACCACAGCTCTGGACGAGGGCCTATTCAACGAGTACCAGGGCAATGTCGCCGACATCTGTCCGGTCGGAGCGATCACCTTCAATGATTTCCGTTTTGAAAAGCGGGTCTGGTTCTTGAAGGAAAAAGCAGGCATTTGTGATGGTTGCGCCAAAGGCTGCTCGATCTACGCTGACGAGGAAAAGAGCAAAATCTATCGTTATCGCGCCCGTTTCAATAAGCAGGTCAACGATCATTGGATCTGTGACGAAGGGCGCGTGTCCTTTCACCGCTATCAAAATCCTGAACGGGTGATACAGCCACTGCTCACCGCCGGCGGCTCGCTCGTCGCCACGACCTGGGAGACGGCTGTACCCTGGTTTTTAAATGAATTGAAAAAAGCTCGTCGGGTCCTCCTTTTGATAGGCACCGATGCCAGCAGTGAAGAGGTTGCCACGCTTGCCCAGATACTACCGGGCTTCAGTTCTGCCGATATCATCGTGCGATCCTGGAACGGCACCGGAGGAGGCGTTCAGTCGTCAGCCGATGATGCGCCCCTCGACCATCTCCTTCGTCGTCGCGACCACACCGCGAACACGCGCGGAGTCGAAGGTCTGGGCATCAAAACCTGGAATCAGGCCACCGATCAGAACTTCGATCTGGCAATCTATTTCCGCTCGGGTCGGGCGGCTTTGCCGCCGCAGATGGCCCCGAAGGAGATTGCCTGGGGGGTCTTCGATTTGCCTGAGGTGGCGCGCTTCGCTGCGGTTCTTCCTGGTTTAAGCACCTTGGAAAAATACGGTACTTATACGAATTGTGATCAGATTACGCAAAGTTTTGAAACTTTAGTCAAAGGTCCGGGGACTGCGGCTTCCGTCCGCAAGGTTCTCGACGGCATGAAGTTGAAATCTACTGCTTTCGTGGCGCGTGAGGTCGTTCGTGACACTATTTGACTCGATCGCGCTGCTGGTAAAAATTATTGCAGTTGTTGGTGTGGTTTTTTCGGTCGTTCCTATCATGGTTTGGTTTGAACGTCGGGGAGCTGCCTGGATGCAGGCCCGGGTCGGACCGAACCGCGTGGGAATCTTTGGTTTGATGCAGCCCGTTGCCGATGTGATCAAACTTCTTTCCAAAGAAAGTTTCATCCCTGCTGAGGCCTCGAAGTTTTATTACGCTCTCGCTCCTATTATTTCGGCGATTGCGCCCGTGGCAGCGTTGGCGGCGATCCCATTCGGTTCCTTTTTTATGATAGGCGAACATAGGGTCGACCTTCAGATCGCTCAGCTCGATATGGGTATACTCGCGGTTCTCGCGTTTGCGGGTCTGGAAGTCTATCCCATCATGCTGGCCGGTTGGGCTTCGAACAATAAGTATTCGATGCTGGGCGCGCTCCGCGGCAGTAGCCAGATGGTGAGTTACGAAATCGCCTTGGGACTTGCGCTGGTGTCCATGCTGCTGATTTATGGAACCCTGGATCTCAATGCTATGGTAGCCTATCAGGATCACCCCTGGTTTGGATTTCTGCCACGATGGGGCGTGTTTTTGAATCCCCTTGCCTGTCTGATCTTTCTTATTTCCATCTTTGCTGAAACCAATCGCCTGCCTTTTGACTTGCCGGAAGGGGAGTCTGAACTCGTGGCAGGTTATCACCTTGAATACGGCGCAAGCCGTTTTGCGACGTTTTTCTTCGCGGAATATGTGGCGATGATCATGGCGTCGTCGCTCTTCGTGACTATTTTCTTTGGCGGCTACACCGTCCTACCCGGCATGGGCCTGATTGTCTCCTGGTTTCAGTCCAGCCTGGGGCCGGACGCTTACCAGAACGTCACCGCCCTGGCACAGATCGCCAGCTTTGTCTTTAAGGTTGGCTGTATGATGTTCTTCTTTGTCTGGGTACGATGGACTATGCCGCGTTTCCGTTATGATCAGCTGATGCACCTGGGCTGGAAGATTCTGTTTCCCATAGCCCTTGTCAATCTCCTGTTCGTAGCCCTCATAATCGCTTGGATAGGGGTATGATCTCATGACCAAAGTCGTTACCTATAAAGAGGGTGTCCTCGATAAATTTTATATTCCGGCATTGTTGGTAGGACTGAAGGTAACCCTGAAGCAGTTCTATAAGACACTGTTTCTTGGCCAATCGACGACTATCAACTATCCCGAAGAAAAGCGCGAGTACTCGCAGCGTTTTCGCGGGGAGCATTTTATCTCCGTCGACCCGACCAAGACAGAGAACTGTACAGCATGTTATCTCTGTGAAACTGTCTGCCCTGCCGATTGCATCACAATCGTCGCCGGGGAGCGGCCGGCCGATGAAAATCCGTTTGGGGTCAAAAAAGAAAAACGGCCCGTGAGCTTTGATATCGATGCCTTGCGCTGCTGCTTCTGCGGCTTCTGCGAAGAAGCCTGTCCGAAGGATGCCATCAAACTCTCGCGCAATTACGAGTTGGCGACACTTAACCGCGAGACCGCCGTGTATGATCTCGACCATCTCAAACGTGAGGTAAAGGGCCGTGGTTGAACCCGTAGTACTTATCCTGGCGCTGGTCGTCGCGGTTCTGGCCGCACTTACGGTATTCTCTCGCAGCCCTATCAGCAGTGCCTTTTCCCTGGTGATCATGATGGTTGCCCTCGCTGGCCTATACGGCGTGAGCGGAGCGCATTTCATCGCTGCATTGCAGGCGATCGTTTACGCCGGGGCGATCATGGTGCTCTTTGTCTTTTCCATTATGCTGCTCAATATGAACGACGAGCATAATGAGATCCACTTCGGGGCTTGGAAAACTCTCCTGGCCTGCCTTTTTTCGGCTCTGATTCTCGGGACCCTGACTTATGTCTTCATCGAATGGCAATCGGAAACCCGTCCTCCAACGCCAGGTATGATGACGCTTGAACAGATACGGGCGGTAGGCGGTAACGTCGTCGCCGTGTCGGGCAGCCTCTTCTCTCAGGCCTATATTCAGTTTGAATTTATCTCTCTGCTTCTACTCGTGGCTATTTCCAGCGCTTTGGTGCTGGCGAAGAGAAAGGTGGATTGAGCCCATGACTACAGGAACTTTGCTCCATATACTTTCCGCATACCTGTTTGCAATGGGGCTTTTGGCTCTGATGCTCAGGCGCAATACGATCGTCATGCTGATGGGCATCGAGTTGATGCTCAATGCCGTGAACCTTTCGTTCGTGACATTCGCCCGCGAGCTCGCGCAGCTTAACGGTCAGGTTCAGGTCTTCTTTATCATCACGATAGCCGCTGCGGAATCTGCTGTGGGCCTCTCGATACTCATCAATGTGTATCGAAGCTTTGGCAGTATCAAGACGGATCGTACCACGGTCCTGAGGAGTTGACGGATGAATAATACTGCTGTTTCAGATTTACCCTTTTGGATCCTGATCGTGCCCCTCATCGGGTTCTTTTTAAATGCTGTGGCTATTCCGCTTCTCTCGGGCGGTATCACCCGAACCAAACCGATAATTTCCGGCGGCATTGCGACCTTGGCCATGGCCGTCAGTTTCCTCCTGGCGGTTCGTGCTTTCGTTTCCCTAAGTGGCGAGCCTAGCGCGCTGCAGTATACGGGCTTTCGCTGGATAGATTTTGGGAATCTGTCCGTCACTCTCAATCTGCGCATCGATCGCCTGAGTTCGCTGATGACCCTGATCATTACGGGCATAGGTTCGCTCATTCACTTTTATAGTATTTCCTACATGTCAGGTGAAAAGGGCGTGGCCCGCTTTTTCGCTTATCTGAATCTCTTCTGCTTTGCGATGCTACTCCTCGTTCTAAGCGATAACCTTCTGTTCCTCTTCTTCGGATGGGAAGGCGTGGGACTCTGCTCATATCTCCTCATCAGCTATTGGTACGAGGAAGAAGCCAATGCTGATGCCGCACGCAAAGCCTTTCTCGTCAATCGTATTGGTGACCTTGGATTTGTCCTTGGGATGTGTTTGCTCTACGTTCAACTCGGAACCTTAACCATCGCCGAGATGATGGTGAGAATTTCGCCGACCACTTCAATCGGGGTCCTCGGGCTCGCTGCGGTACTCCTCTTTTTTGCCGCAACTGGTAAATCTGCCCAATTTCCTCTCTACGTTTGGTTACCCGATGCGATGGCTGGACCGACTCCGGTTTCGGCCCTGATTCATGCCGCAACCATGGTGACCGCGGGGATCTATCTGTTTGCGCGTATGGCTTTTCTCTTTGAGTTGACTCCTGAACTGATGACTGTCGTTGGCTATACCGGTGCGCTCACAGCGCTTTTGGGTGGGATCCTGGCCCTGGCCCAAACCGATATCAAAAAGGTTTTGGCTTACTCGACGGTTTCGCAATTGGGGTTCATGTTTCTGGCGCTTGGAGTGGGTGCTTATCAGACCGCGATTTTTCACTTGATGACCCACGCATTCTTTAAGGCTTTACTCTTTCTTGGAGCCGGGTCGGTGATAAATAGCTGTGAAGGGGAACAGGACATGCGTAAGATGGGGGGACTCGCCAAGTCGATGCCCATCACCCATATCACCATGCTTTTGGGTAGCGCCGCTATCGTCGGTTTGCCAATCTTTAGCGGCTTTTTCAGTAAGGACGAAATTCTTTACATGGCCCTCGGCGCAGCTCGCGGCAATTGGATTCTCTTTGGAGCGGGACTTTTCGCGGCGTTCCTCACCGGCGTATATACGATACGAATGCTGACGCAAACATTTTGGGGCAAAGCCAAAACGGGTTTGCACGGTCACGAATCGTCTTGGGTCATGACCGTGCCGCTCATCGTGCTTGCCGTCCTGGCAAGTTTGGGTGGATTGCTGGGTATTCCTCATGAAATCGGTCATTGGTTCGGCATCGAACATTCCCATCTGCTCAGTGAATGGCTGAACCCCGTGGTCCAGCAAATCGAAGTCACTGACAGCGCTCCTCTCCCCGAGATTTTGGTTTCAGGTATTGCCGTCGCAGTAGCGATATTAGGCCTCATCGCGGGTCGAACCTTTCTCAAAGATATTTCTTTTGATTCTTCACCGGTTCTCAAACGCCTGTTCGTCGGTCAGCATTTTATGGATACCTTCTATGCCTCATGGGTAGTCGCTCCTTTGTTTTGGATCAGTCGTCGGGTGATTCAAACCTTCGAGACAAATGTTATGGATAATATCGGCGGTTGGATCGGGGTTGGGTCCATTTGGTCAGGGGAGCGTCTGCGTCTCACTCAGAGTGGAGATATTCAGCTCTCGATGCTTTCGATTGTCGCCGGTTTGGCTTTTGTTGTTGGAATTCTAATCGTCTGGGTTGCCGTATGAGTCAGATACTTTCGTGGATAGTCCTGCTTCCCGCAGTAACGGGTCTGTTGATCCTCCTCCTGCCAAAGAGTTGGGAGCAGCGTTCCCGGCAGCTTGCCCTCCTCGGTTCGGTCGTGGTGGCCGGCCTTACGATCTGGGTCTCGCAACACTTTGATGCAAAAAGTTTGGATCCTTTTCAGTTTCACCTCAAGCACGAATGGCTGCCGATGCTGGGTATCTCCTATGAACTTGGTGTTGATGGGATGAACCTGCCACTGATCATGCTCACCGTTTTGCTCACGCCGCTCGCATTTATCGGCACCTGGTCGCAGACCTCGGGCAGCGCAGCGATGCAAAAGCGCATGAGCGCTTTGGTCCTCATCATGGAAACTGGGGCGCTTGGAACTTTTCTTGCGCAGGATTTGTTTCTCTTTTACATCTTCTGGGAAGTCATCCTGATCCCGGCGTACCTGCTCATCGGCATGTACGGCGGCCCCGATCGCATGAAGGCAACGCTGCAATTTTTCCTCTACACTTTTGCCGGCTCCATTCTGATGCTGATCGGTATCGCCTGGCTGGTGCATATGCAGGCGCAAGTCACGGGTCATGCCAGTGCCTCGATCCAAGCCCTGATGAATTTGCATGTGCCCTTTAACGCCAAGGACGGTCCGCTTGGACTCTTTTCATCGCAAGGCATGCTTTTTGCGGCGTTCGCTGCGGCTTTTTTCATCAAGGCACCGCTGGTCCCCTTCCATGCGTGGCTAGCGACGACCTATAGACAAGCTCCGACTTTGGTCTCGGTTTATCTAGCTGCTATCCTGTCAAAGATGGGTACCTACGGAATTTTAAAGATATTGATTCCGATGTTTCCTGCCGCCGCCCATAGTTTCTCGCTGGTCCTGATGAGCCTTGCCGCCTTCGGTATTGTTTATGGGGCGCTGCTGGCTATCGTTCAAAAAGACTTTAAAACCGCTATCGCCTATTCCTCACTTTCGCACGTGAGTTATATCCTGCTCGGTATCTTTTCGCTCAAGGCGGAGGGGATGGGTGGGGCTCTCCTGCAAATGGTCAACCATGGTGTTGCGATTGCCGGGCTGCTGCTTATCGCTGGATTTCTTGAAAAACGCCGTCATTCAATGAATCTCAAGGATTTTGGCGGTTGGGCCATTCAGACTCCGGTCCTCGCCACGGGTTTTATGTTTGTCGTCCTGTCGACCGTTGCCCTCCCGGGCAGCGGAGGATTTGTCGGCGAATTTGCAATTTTGGTCGCGAGTTTCAGGGTCAACGGTTATGTCACCGCGGTCGCGGCTACGGGCATGGTCCTCGGCGCGGTGTATATGTTGAATCTCTATCAGAAAACTATGTTTGGTCCTATTGTCGATGACTACGTGAAGAAGGTTGCGGATCTCGATTTCCGTGAGATTTTTGTATTGGTTGTCCTGGGAATATTCATAGTCGGCATAGGGATGGCACCGCAGCCGTTCCTGGCTCCTTCGCGATCAGCGATCGAAGAAAGCGCCAAACGTTTGTCGCCGGATGAAGAGTTGCCTGTCAGGCCACCCGTACCTGGTCAAGTTTCAAGATAATAAGAGACCCGTTGTTAGAGAGGGGAATGGCCGTGTCGTTTTCAAATATGTTTCCGATGTTTTTTATCCAGGACCACCAATGGCTGGGTGTGCTGCCCATCCTTTGCATGACCTTAACCGCAATCGCGACCCTGCTGCTTTCGTCGCTAAGACTCCAGGGGCGCGCCGCAGCTTTTGCGATGCTGCTTATTGGATGTATCGCCGCAGTGGCCAGCACGGTGGTGTTTCCTTTTCATGAAACAATAGTGATCCTCGATGGGGTCCTGGTTTTTGATCGTTTGAGTCAGGTTTTTTCGGCTATCTGCGCTCTGACTGGCTTATCGGCGGCGCTGATGAGCCTTGGCTTTGATGAACGCGAGGGACTGCAGACTGAGTTTTTCACCCTTATCGCTTTTGCGGTGGTCGGAATGATGGCAATGGTCAGCACGAGAAATCTGGTATTCTTTTTCGTTGCCCTGGAACTCATGTCGCTCGCGATTTACGTGCTTGTTTCGATGCATCGCCAGTCGCCTATGGCTGCCGAAGCTGGTCTGAAGTACTTTCTCCTGGGTGGCGCAGCCAGTGCTGTCCTTCTTTATGGGGCCAGTATACTCTACGGCACGACGGGCCATCTGGATACCGATGGCATCAGAACTGCCTTTCAAAACCAGTGGAATGGAAAACTTCCAGTCCTTCCCCTGGTCGGACTGGGCCTTTTCAGCGTCGGTTTTCTTTTTAAGATTGGGGCCTTTCCCTTTCATGTCTGGATCCCTGACGTCTATACGGGTGCGGCGACACCAGTCACCGGATTTATGATCACAGCCGTCAAGGCCGCAGCCACGGGTGCTCTCCTCCGTATGTGTTTGGAGCTGTTTGCACTGCCCGTGGCTAATGAGCCAGTCCTTATCGTCTTGCTCAGTGGCATTATCATAGCGACCCTGACGTTTGGATCCTTCGTCGGTCTAAGGCAAATCCGTCTCAAACGTATCTTCGCCTACTCAACCATCGTCCATACGGGCTACGTTTTACTGGGCTTTCTCGCCCTATTGAGTGGTGGTGAAGGAGCCAAGGATGCGGCATCCGCTATTGTTTCCTATACTCTTTTTTATGTCATCATGAACCTTGGAGCCTTTGCTGTTCTGACGATGCTGAGTCCGAAAGATAATGACGATATGACGTTGAGTCAGCTCACGGGTCTTGGGTCGCGTCGGCCTATGCTGGCCTTTGCCATGAGTGTTTTCCTGCTTAGTATGGCCGGTATTCCTCCGACCGCAGGTTTTTTTGGAAAGTACTATCTTTTCTCGGCGGCCCTGGCGAGTGGTTACACCGGGATCACTCTAGTGGCGGCCCTCACCAGTGTGGTCGCAGCTGTGATCTATCTGAGGCCCATGATCTATATGTATATGACCGAGAGTGAAGAAAGTTTTCAAGCCGTCCCGAGTGGCTGGATTGGCACTAATTTTATTGTGATCCTATCCCTGTTCCTGACCGTAGTCATGGGCCTGTTCCCAGCCTGGTTTTCCAAGCTTCTCTAGGTACGGACCTGCTCAAAACAATGCGCAGAACAAGGTCAGTGGGCCTCGGTCTGCGCATTGTTTTATTAAAAATACCTTCTTCAGCTTTCAAATCCCTGCATGGCCAGTTGAAGGTCCTTCTTCTTCGAGGCATTCAGCAGCGCTTCTTCCGCGGAGATAATACCGTTGTTGTAGAGATCGAGAAGCGACTGGTCAAAGCTCTGCATGCCGTAGGTATTGCGGCCGGTACGTATCGTATCCTTTAGAATTTCAAAGCTCTCGCTCTTCAGTATCGTTTCTTTGACGACTTCGTTAGCGATTAGGATCTCCAGTGCCGGGACCATGCCCTTGGTATCGATGCGGGTAACCAGGCGCTGGGAAATAATGGCTTTGAGAGTCTGCGACAGCATCATGCGAAGCGATGCATGCTGATGCGGAGGGAAATAGGACATCAATCGGGTGATGCTTTCTGTCGCATCGAGAGTATGGAGCGTGGAAAGAACCAAGTGGCCGGTTTCGGCTGCCATCAGAGCCGTTTCTGTCGTTTCCTTATCCCTCAGCTCCCCCACCAGGATCACGTCGGGATTTTGTCGCAAGGCACTGCGCAGTGCTGACGGAAAACTATCGGTATCGATGCCTATTTCCCGTTGATTGATCGTCGATTTCTTTTCCTTGAAAATGAATTCGATAGGATCTTCAATCGTCAGAATATGGGCAGATTTGGTCGAATTTATTTTTTCGATAATGGATGCGAGGGTCGTGGACTTCCCGCTACCTGTAGCTCCCGTCACGAGGATAAGGCCGTGTTTTTCATCGGCGAAGCTATGAAGTTTTTTAGGAAGTTGAAGTTCTTCCATGGTACGGATGTGATTGTTGATGACCCGCATGACGACAGCATAGCCCTGCTTCTGACGAAAAAGGTTCACTCGGAATCGGCCGCCAATGGCGCTGGTATAGGCGAAGTCTAGATCCTGAAGGTGCTGCAGCTTGGATTTCAAATGATTGGGGACGATCTGGCCAATCCACTCCAGCATGAGTTGATCGCTGACGTTCTCTCCATCGGCTAAATTTATAATGTCGCCTTGAAAGCGAAAGCGCGGAGGGGCACCCGGTTTTAATATAATATCGCTCGCCCCACCCCTGACGGCTACCTTCAAAATTTTTTCCAAATTCATCTTGGAGAACTCCGGAACACACTAGGTAATCTTTACCATAAGGGTGTCGGTAAAAAAAAAAAGAAATTGAGGGGGAGCGTTGCCGAGGCGTGGGGGTGACGACGGACACGACGTGTTGCTGGGGTAGGGATATGGGTGGGGCCGATGATCCTTCTGTCCTCAAAACCTGACAGCTGCCTTGACTCTTTTATTCTCTATTAATCGAGTCTTACAACCATTTGGCCATCAAGATCGAAGATCTTAATGACAAGGTGATAGAAAGCGTGAGGGCTTTCCGAATGGGGACTTAAGGATGTGATAATGACCAGTGGGAAACTCGACAAAAGGTCATCGGCAACATCCAATAAAAGCGACGATTCGCAGAACCGTTTGCTGGACTTAACATGAGGGCGGTAGCTTTCATGAAAAATCAATTTTCATGCTTTTTACTTCTGCTCCTAGCCTACTCAAGGTCTTATTCGGATTTAACCATAAAGATCTTAGGCCTCTTGCGAGAAAAAAGTTTTTTCCAAAAAACTTCCGGTGCTTACCGGCCTGTTTTTTTTGGAATTGGCGGCGGCCCTATAAATCAAAATAATTCAAGGGTCCTATTTCAGTGGGTAACAAGCGACGATGACTGCAAAATAAGCGCAGCTCTATGTGAAAAGAGAGGCCGTGGGTAGAATAAAGGTACAAATAGCCCACCCAGGAGTTCATCATGAAAGCGATCATTTTAGGCCTGATTCTTCTGAGTCCCTCCGTTTTTGCTGATGACAATACACCTTTCGATATCCTGGAGCTGCCCGCAGGAGCAAGCGTGACTCTTCCCAGTCCTGCTACAACCCTGGTTCCTCTTTTCCAGTATTATCGGGTCAACCCAACCGACCATGCGCAGGTTTTCCGTATCAGTGCTCCGCCTAAGACTTGCGCCGTGAAGGTTCAGGTTTTTGATAAATCCTCTGAAGAAGTGAAGATGGCGACTCTCAAAGCCGGGGAGAGCCTGATCTATCGTTTTGAACGCTTCAATGGAGTCAGGGTTAAGGCAAGTCCGCTCTCTCACTGCAATTATTTGACCAAGCTCGTTCTTGAAAGCAACCGGCCTCTTGAGATTGGGATGTGAGCGATTGTCCTCGCCATCGAAAGCGCCTCCCTTCCGTTCGAAGTGCAGTCTGACCCCCAGGCAAAAAACTTCCCTACCCGAGAGGGCATTCGAAGGTTAATTCAGGCTTAGTTCCGCGTTGCTAAAGGGAGGGTGCTTATGCTGAATCTGAAGCTGCCGCATCGTTTCAAGAAGCTCCCTGGCCTGGAGAGGTTTGGTAAGAAATGCTGAAAATCCTGCATCCATCGCCTGTTGTCGCGCTTCCGGCGTCACACAGGCAGAAAAAGCCACGGCGATGAAGTCGTGCCGTGCGGATTTTTTCAATCGACGAACGAGTTCGAAGCCATTGATATCGGGCAGTCCCAGATCGGTGAGGACCAGGCTGGGGTGCACGCGGTGGAAGGCTTCAATCGCTTCCGATGAATTGAGACAAGCGATAATCTCAATGCCCTCTCCAGACAATAGGCTGTCGAGCAGATGCAGTGTGAAAGGATCGTCTTCGACGATCACCATGCTCTGTCGGCTCGGGCTGAGCATGGACACGGTCGGGGGCAGGGGTACGGGGACCTGCTGCGGTTGAATGGGGCTGGCCTTGGCATTGCGATTCGGTCTTTTTAAACTTAAAGAAAACAGCATGCCCGGCTTGGGATTCAAGCTTGCTGCGGTCAGGCGGCCGCCCTGAAGGTCGATGAGTTTTTTTGCGGTGTAGAGGGCCACATCAAAATTGGTGGCCGTGAGAAAGGCTTCAGGGGCCATACCCTGACCAGCCTGCAGTAAATTGAGCACGTGCTGCTGATCGCTCGAATAACCGCTATGTTTGAGGTGAAGGATGACATCGCGGTGCTGCGTGCTCGCATGCAGGCTTATCACTGCGTTATCTTTGCCGAACTGCGTCAGATGCTCAAAGAGTTTTTGTAAAGCCAGGCTCAGTTGCTCCCGATCGCCAAGAATAAGGCTGTGGTTGAGAGGGCGTTCATAGCGAAATTCCAGTTGTTTCTTGGTCGCTTCTTCGCGCCACAAAAGACAAAGCTCACTCAATAGATCGGCCAGATCAAAGGTATCCCTTCTAATCAATTGATGCCCCATGCTGATGCGAACGGAATCGCGCAGTTCTTCAAGCATCTTCGTCTGTCGCTCGATGCTTAATTGGATGCCGTCGCTGGCATCATGAATAGCCTGGGTTGATCCATTTTCCTTGAGAAGCTGCGACCACATATAAATTGGAGTAAGCGGGCTTCGCAAATCCTGGGTGCTCCGTAAAACCAGACGTTCTAAGGTCTGGCTCAACGATCGCCACTCCCGACGGTTCGCCTCGAGTTCCACGATTTGATTGTGGGCCTGAGCTAAATCTTCGGCTTTTTTGGCCAGTGCGGTTTTGTATTCGTAGCGCTTTTTTTCAATAAGGTATCCGACGCTGAAGCTTGCGGTCATAAGGACGATTTGAAAAGGCAGGGCGCTGTCTATCACGCCTGAGTCGTTATAGGGCCAGGCCTGGTAAAGCCAAAGGTGAATGGCGAAGGCATAGGCCAGCGCCCCTCTTAATCGAAAGTGATAAACGATAAAAACGGCGGGTAGAAAGATTATGTAATAGAGCGACGCCAGTTCTTCGGAAGGTCTCGGCAAACCCAGCGCCAGGAAGGGTAGCAAGGCAAAGAGCAGGTCCTGAAGATCAAGGGATTGCTGTTCCCGGCCGGTGCCGCGATAGACCAGATGATCGATGAAGGGAATAAAAATAAAAGTGTAGAAGGGAAAGCTCGCGAAAAAATTTACCGCATCCCGGATTGTCAGCTGGGTCGCCCAGATGCTGGCAGGTATGGGGTCGATCAGCTCATAGCGAGTTAAAATTGACCAGGCGAGGCGCGCCGTGAGGCCACAGGTTAAGAGTCCAAGGCAGAAGAAAAAACATGACTTGACGAAGGTATTGAAATGGGTTTCGCGTAATTTGATCCATATAATAGCGGCAAGACTATAACAGGCGGTCATGATAATGCCGAGAAACATCCCCGTCACGGAGCGACCCTCATGCCAGATGAAGTAGCCGTTGACGAAGACGCTCAGAAACAAGACAAACCAAAAGCGAATCCCCAGCGTGACTATCAAGGCCAGACCCAAGGCCTGGGAAACCAGCCACGGGAAATGAACCGCATCCTGTTGGAAGCGAAAAAAAATCATATCGAGTGCGAAGGCCAGAATTAAGTAGACTACCGTGATCGTGGCATCTCGGTCATGGGACACTCCGCGTTGGCGCGTCGCTAGCTTCTCGCGCATGCCTTGCTCCCGAAAGATATAATCAAATTTTTCTAGTCGAAACCTAAGCTTTCCCTGCAGGACTTGCAAGAATAGTCATCGATCCTTACTTTTTCATCAAGTTCGATTTGCTTTAAATCGCAAGAACCATGTGGGATGATAGCCATATTTGCGAATTCTGCAGATTAAAAGCGAGCGTCGATCGGCGGTGCATGGGAATCACAGGGCTCGCATCGATCCGAGATTTCATGGCAAGGATACGCAACCAACATTTTTCGACAGGAATATCAGCGAAGGATCTGCAAAAGTTTGACAAGCGAAGCGGAATTGTGAAGATTATAGTGTCTTAGCCAAATCTTAAAGATCGCAGCGCTCACTGCTGAGGGTTAAGATTCAAGCTTTTTTTGGATACGTAAATGGGGGTCTTATGCAGTTTCGTGATGCCAGTCGATTGCTGTCGGTCTCGGTTCTTGGTTTTGGCGGTCTCGTATCCACTCACGCGGTTTTTGCAGCCGGCTTCGCCTTGAGAAGCCATTCTGCAAGCGGTGTCGGCACGTCCTTGGCGTCCGACACGGTCAACACTTACGATGCCTCGGGACTCCTTTCGAACCCCGCTATCATGAGTGCTTTCAAGGGCAACCATGTGAGCTTTAACCTCAACTACACCGATGCCAATATCGAGGCCAATGACGCAAGTCTCAAACTCGCAAGCGGTCCCGATCATCCTGTTCAAGGCAAGAATTTCGAAGAGAACGTCTCTGAGCCCATTTCTATTCCTTCCATCTATGGAATCTTTCAGGTTTCAGATCAGGCTCATGTGGGCTTTAGTTTCAACGTTCCCTACGGAACCAACACACAGTATGACGATTCCTGGACTGGCCGCTATTACGGAACCAAGACGTCATTGAAATCTTACGACGTCGCCCTCCATGGATCTTTCAAGATCAACGAGGACTACACGGTAGGACTCAGTCTCGACTGGCAGCAGGCTAAAGGCGAGCTGGCTTCGGCGGTTGATCTTGGCCTTGCGTACTTCAAAGGTGTTCAGGATGCGGCCGCTGCCGGTCAGATTCCGGCCGCTCAGGCTCCAGCCGCAATTCAAGCTGCCGCTGCCGGGATTGGCCATGCCGATTCCATCGTAACTTATAAAGGCGACAGCACGGCTTTTGCCTGGGGACTTGGCTTTCTTGGCAAACCGACGCAAACCAGTCGTATCGGGCTTTCCTATAAGGCTGGAGTCAAGCATGAAGCGAAGGGGGATTTGATCTGGGGCCCAACCAACAATGGGGCAACGACGATTCTAACAACTCTTCGTGCCTCACCTCTCGGCACCCGATTTAAAGACAACAGCGACGCCAAGCTGCAGCTTAACCTTCCAGCGGTTACCTCTTTGGGTTATGCCCAGGAGCTCGGCGCATTCACAGTCTACGGCAACGCCACCCATACAGCGTGGAGCACTTTGTCAGAGCTTAGTCCAGAATGGGCTGGCCAAAAGTCAGTGACCAAACTCGAATGGAAGGATTCCCTTTACCTCGCAGTCGGTGGCGACTATCGCCTCGCTCCTGATTGGACATTGCGGGCCGGTGTCGGCCGGGATCAAAGCGTGACCGATGAAGACCATAGAACACCCCGTACACCCGATGGCGATCGCACCGCTCTCTCAATGGGCGCCAGCTATAAAATAGACGCTCTCGACTTCAGTTTTGCTTTCCAGCATCTCTTCCTCGAAGATACGAAGAGCAATCTTCAGGCGTTGGCTTACAAAGACAACAATGGCCGAGGAACATACAAAGCGAATTACGCTATTCATCCTAACATTGCCGTCGTTTCTGCAGGCTACGGCTTCTGATTTTCAGGGTCCCCTCGGGGGCCTTTTTTCTTTGTCCATCCTCGCGCACATACTCTTGTCAGCGTAGATTTAGGATGCTAAAACCCGTAAGATATCATAAAGTGAGGCGCTTTTAAGGCAGTTCTCAGGAATAAAGGCAAGGCCTGCTATTGATATTACGTCTATCGTTCTTTGGCTCTTGGAGATTACATGCGTTATCTAATGCTTTCGGCTACTTTTCTCGCGACTTTGACCGCTTGTGACTGGAACAGCAAAGAAGATTATCATCCGAAAGCTGAATACGAGACCTTCTTGAAACAGCAGGAAGAGACAGCCCATGCGTCAGCTGAGGCGGTCGCGAGCGGTACCGCTCCGGCAGCTGTAGAAGAGCCGGGTAAAAAAACTTTCGAAACCTTTTGTGTAGCCTGCCACGGCGCAAATGGAAAAGCTGACGGTCCTGCAGCTTTGGCTTTAAAGCCGATGCCTAGAAATTTTACCGACAAAAGCTGGCAAGCTAAAGTCGATGATGCCCATATTCATAAAGTCATCAAGGAAGGTGGCGCTTCGGTTGGACTTAGCGCGACTATGGCACCCTGGGGTGGCGCGATAAAAGACGACGAAATCGATCAGGTCGTCAAATACGTCAGACACTTTGGACAATAATGGCGGGACTTGCCCCCAAACGCCGCCTATAGAACGAAAAAAGACCTTCGAAAAGATCGAAGGTCTTTTTTTCATGGGATGGATTTTGAATCAAAAATTTACAGTATCGTAACGGGTGAATATCTCTATCAGATCGATGTCGCTTGCTTGACCAGGGGTCAGCTCAATACCGCAGCGTTGCATCAGTTCATTTTTTTCCCCGTCACCGCCATCGCCATAAATATGTTTCACGGTGAAACGAAGGGGGCTACGACCCTGCTTCTCAAATTCGACCTGCACTTCTTCACCTTCTGCCGGGCAGGGCCCTAAGAGGATGCCAAGGCCCTTACGCGAGATGTCTAAGGCCAGGAATCGGAGTTCATGGCTCTGATGAACCATACGGCCCGGAAGATCACCGACGAAGACGCAACGATTTTCGCTTCGTCGGTCTATTTCTCGTTTTGCTTGTGCCATAAGTGTCGCCTTTCCGCCGCATTCATCCCTCACAAACGGGTGATCGGCGCAATCTCCAATCCGTCTTAGAATTACGCAGCAAAATATTAATTATGCATAAATTTCGGGTGCTTAATAGAATACTTTAATGAGACAGTTGGCAGCCAAAAAATCCTGATGTTGAGTAAGATTTCGATCTCGTGTTTCAATTTTCTTAAATAGGGAAAGACCCCTGGTGAAATAGATGGTCCGGGCGCTACTGGTGGCCATGGAAACGGACCCGAGGGATCGGCACGGATGAACGCGGATCGCTCGCAACGGACTTGACAAAGGGAAGTCTCCAAATCTGCTAAATAACGCAGCGGTAAGTCTTTTAGCGCCCTTTTCGTTTGCCATTTGATATCCTTTCAAAAGACATTATTAGCGCTTCACACTTTTTTCCAACTTAACCTTAACACTTTAAGCGGTCGCATCGCCATTCAGAGCCCATTCGCCTATGCGCTCTAGCATCCTTAAAGAGGAGATAACGTGCATGCCTTAAACAGCCAGCTGGCCTCCCGTTCGTCTCTCAATAGCTTCTCCGAAAGCCAGGGGCAGTGTCAAGCAAACCATAGATAAGACTATGAGTTCCCGGTTTTCAAATACGTTTGAGTCACAGCGTTCCGCTCCTATTCTAGACAGTTTTTTTTCTCATTTTCACTTAACCAGGCAGTCCCCTGCATAAAAACATAAAGTGGAGGGGGTCTTTCAACTTCAATTTCAACTTCGACTTCTGCTTCGGAAAGATCGTCAAGATCATGTCGAATTCATGGTGTGAATCGAAAGGAAAACCATTCGACATACCCATGGGCTCGCGGCTTTCTTTTCTATCGTCACCGTTGCGCTGTTGGATTCCAGATGCTTTTCTCAAAAGGCGGATTAAGCTACCATGCATTTGAGAGACCGTCTCTTCCAAAAATGTGGCCTGCGGTGATTATTTGGCGTTTTACCTAAGTGGATGAGGCTCCTCATGTTGGATAGCTGGATCTATGTGTTTGTCATCGACTGGATCGAGCCTTACTGGCCCTATCTTTTGACCGTTCTGACAAGCTTGCTTTCGGTCCTTGCGGCCGGCCATGCCATCATGACAAAACGTGATGTGCGATCAGCTCTTGGCTGGTCAGGTTTGGTTCTGCTCTCACCCGGCATCGGTGTTATTCTCTATTTTTGTCTTGGTATCAATCGTGTTCGGAGAAAGGCTTTGGCCCTGCGTGATACCCGGACCCGCATGCCGAGTGGATTCTATCGCTATGCCGTCGATCCCACCGAAACTGCGGATCGTTACGGCAATGATGGCGAGACGCTGCTGCAAATCGCCAAAACTCTCGGCTTTGTAAGCGGAAAACCGCTGTTGCGTGGTAACCAGATCGATATCTTAAGGAACGGCGAAGAAGCTTATCCGGCTATGCTGCAGGCGATCCACGCAGCGAAGCAATCGATTGGTTTGCAGTCCTATATCTTCGATTCCGATCGTCTGGGTCTCGAGTTTGTCGATGCGCTCGAACTTGCCGTGAGACGAGGGGTAAGTGTCCGGGTATTGATCGATGGCATCGGCGTCCGCTATTCGTTTCGCCCCGTGCACACCCTGCTGCGTGCCCGAAATATTCCCACAGCTCTGTTTATTCCCGTGCGTAATATCAAGGTCCTCAATCTCAGAACCCACCGAAAGATCATGGTCGTCGATAGTCAAATCGCCTTTACCGGCGGCATGAATATACGGGTCAATCATATCGTGAGCGAAGCCTCCCGTGAACCGACCGTCGATATCCATTTTCGGGTGCAGGGACCTGTCGTGCAGCAGCTGCAGGAGGTGTTCGCGGACGACTGGAATTTTGCCACCGGCGAGATTCTGAATGGGCCACGTTGGGTCTCGCCCCTGACTATGCACGGAACGATTTTTGCCCGCGGCATAGCGGATGGTCCCGATGAAAGTGTAAGTGCGTTGGCCTTGACGCTTCACGCAGCGATTTCGGCAGCTAAAAAGAAGATCCGGGTGGTGACGCCTTATTTCGTGCCTGACATCACCTTGCTCAGTGCGCTGGGGGTTGCCGCCTGTCGCGGAATCGAGGTTGATATCATAATTCCCCTGCATGGGAACCTTCCACTCGTCGAGTGGGCGGCATGGTCACAGCTTCAGGAAATATTGAGTTATGGCTGCCGTGTGTGGTTAACGCCTTCCCCCTTCGATCATTCCAAGTTGATGACTGTCGATGGACTTTGGACCTTATTCGGCTCGAGCAATTGGGACGCTCGATCCTTGAGGCTGAATTTTGAGCATAACATAGAGGCTCATGACCAATTCTTCGCGCAAAAAATCGATGCCATCATCGAAGAAAAGATTGCCAGGTCGCAGCCCCTGACCCTGGAACAGGTGGAGCATAGACCATTTTGGATGAAGTTTCGTGATAGCCTGGCCAGACTGGGGTCGCCCTACCTGTGAGGACAGATCCGCCGCGCGCGAAGGGAAATGGGCTATCAGCTCGATACCATTCCCGACGGTTAAGGATAAAGCCACAGCACGCTACTCCAGGTCATTTTGTCCAAAATTTCACGGAAGCCTGAATCGGCCGCCCTAAATGAGCCATACTAAGCCGGTCGGGCGCTGTTTGGCTCTTGCCAATTGAGGCGAAGATAGGCATTCTGCGACTCGTTTTACTTTCAAGAAAAGAGGGTACCATGACCCAGAAGTGCGGCTATATAGCGATACTCGGACGTCCTAATGCAGGCAAGAGTTCGCTTCTAAACACCCTGGTCGGGCAAAAGATCGCCGGGGTCAGTAACAAACCTCAGACGACACGAGCCCGCATCCTGGGTATTCGCATTCAAGATACCGTTCAGATGCTCTTTCTTGATACCCCCGGTATTCATCGGACTGTGAAGAAAGTCGCTTTGAATTCCCTTATGAATAAAGCTGCCTGGTCGGTACTTGATCAGGCCGATCTGGTTATCTATTTGCTTGATGCGGAAGAAGACAGCTTCGAGCCCGACTACGAGTTCTTCAAAAACGTCTTGAAATCGGCGCAGGGGCCCGTGCTCCTTTGCCTGAACAAGACGGACAAAGTAAAGCGTGAACTGCTCGACAGCCCTATCCATCGCTGTCAGCAGATGATGGCTTCTGCCAGGGATGAGGTCGGCCCGGCAGCCGGAGCCCTTTTGGTTGGTGATTATCCCTTCCTTATTTCAGCGAAGCGCAAAGAGAGCCTTGAGGAAATCCTTGCTATCGTGTCCCAGAAGCTTCCCCCCGGTCCGTGGCTCTATCCTTCCGACGATCTAACGGACCGCTCGCAAAAATTTGTTTGTTCCGAACTTATACGCGAGCAAGCTTTCCGCTGCCTTGGCGCGGAATTGCCTTACCATCTGGCCGTTAAGGTTGATACTATAGTATTTAACCCTGGAATCGTCTGCATCGATGCCCTGATCATTGTCGGACGCCAACAGCACAAAGGCATTGTGGTTGGTAAAGCCGGCTCCAAGATTAAAGAACTCGGTAGCAAAGCGCGTCAGAGTCTGGAAAAACATTTCGAACAAAAGGTTTTCCTTGAGCTCGAAGTGACGGTCGATGCCGATTGGGTCAATGATCCCCATTCCGTCTCGAATTATGCGGAACTGGACGTTCTTGACGAACACCCCATTTAAGCATAGTCAGCCAGGGTCTGTCCGGAAATGGGGTTGGCAAGGGGCGAGGCAGAAAAAATGCGAAGTTTATTCCCCATAAATAAGCATTTTTTTCTGCCGATGAAACGCAGCCATCGCCTTTTCCGGACCGACGCTCGTTAACTTCAGCTTCGAACACAAGGAGAGGTTCATGCAGAAGCCAGCTCAGCGACTCCGCATCACAGGCGGCAAGCGATTGACCAAAGGCGAGATCACGATCGCCGGGAGTTCGAATCAGGTTACCAAAGCCATTATTGCCGCTCTTACCACAGACGAGCCCGTCCTGATCAAAGGCGCTCCCGATGTCGACGAACGCAAGATCGTTGAGAATCTCTTTCAATTCCTTGGCGGTTCGGTGCGGGTTCTTGATAGCGATGTGATCGAAGTATGTGCCAAGGGCGTTGATAAATGGGCGATTCCCGAAGAGCTCTGCCGCAAAAACCGAATCGCTGTCCTGTGTGCGGGACCTTTGCTGCAGCGCTTTGGTAAGGTGAGTTTTTATGGCGCTCTCGGTGGGGATAAGATAGGCAAAAGACCCGTCAATTATCATGTCGATGGTCTCGCCCAGATGGGTGCGCAGGTGGAACAGGTCGGCAACCAGTATCATCTTTCCGTCGATGAGACCGGACTGCGTGGCGCTCATATTAAAATGCCATTTCCCTCGGTCATGACCACCGAAAGCCTGCTCATAACTGCCGCCAAGGCTCGCGGTCGAACCATCATTGAAAACTCAGCGATTGAACCCGAAATCATCGAACTCTGTAAGATGCTGCAAAAGATGGGCGCCGATATCACCCAGACCCCAAATCGAACCTTCATCATTGAAGGCGTTGAAACGCTCAAGGGTTGTGAAATGCGCTGCATGTTCGATAGAAACCAGGCGGTTTCCTTTGCCGCAGCAGCCCTGGCAACGGGCGGGGACGTTTTGCTTGAAGGCGTTGACCATGGACCTGTCTATGGTTTCCTAAATTTCATTCAGCGCATGGGCGGCGAGTTTACTGTCAATTCTAAAGGTGTTTTTGTCAAAGCACCCCTCGGTCGCCTTCGGGGCGCTCACATTGAAGTGGAAGTGCATCCCGGATTCATGACGGATTGGCAGCAGGCCTACATGGTCCTTCTCACACAGGCCGAAGGTATCAGCATACTCCATGAAACTGTGTTTGAAGAGCGGCTCGGCTATACCTCCTTTCTCAATGAGATGGGCGCGAAGATCACGGTGACCAGCAAATGCCTTGGTGAATCAAGCTGTCGCTTTCGCAATACCAACTATATCCACTCGGCTATTATTCAAGGGCCTACGGAATTAGTGGGACGTGATTTTGCTTTGCCTACCGATATCCGTGCCGGCAAATGTCTGGTCATCGCCGGCCTGGTGGCAAAGGGCGTGACCCAGCTCTCAAACTTTCATGAAGTTACCCGCAAGTACGATAATCTCGTACCGAAACTCCAGGCTATGGGCGGCGACATCGAGATCATTTGATGCCATCGTTTTTTAAGACCCGGGAAATCTTAAGGTGATCAGGAGACAAGGACATGAGGCGCCGGCATTGTATCCTGTTGAATCTGACTTTGCTCCTCTCCTGTCGCGAGTCCAGCGACCTGACGTCGCAAACTATTATAACGGGCGCCTGGACGTCGGCCTGTCTTCCTAGCGAGGGCAGCAATAAAACCTCTCAGATTCGTTATAACTTTGGCGATAATCACACAGTTGTTCGCAAACAGGTATTTTATTCCGACGGCAGCTGTGGCGATGCCGAGGGTGAGATTTCGCATCGGGGCGCTTATTCCCTCGAAGTCCGTACCGAAGTTTCTGTTTATAATATCGACATGTTTTTTAGCGATGTCAGGGCTACTCCCCTATCGATAGCAGGAGTTAGCGACTGGAGAGCACAAGGTTTTTGCGGCACTGCCGACTGGGAACTCAATCTGGCAAAAAATATTTCAGGCCTCAAAGCAGCCGAATGCCTAAGTTTTGGCACGAAGCGAATCGAATACCGTGATCTTGTTGAACTGACTCCAGATCAACGACTTAGCTTTGCGTCCACTCTTTCGAATCTGACGCCAAGGCCCTCGGCGATGCCGCCAACCAATCCCTTGGGTGACTTTTCTCGTGACTCTCCCTAAGATTTGTTACTTTATTCCTGATTTCAATCAGGTAAGCTCTTTGCATAGCCGCGATTGGGACCGATCCCTATGCGCTCAAAGGAGTTTTCGTCTATGAAAAAGCTGTCCCTCCCTTTCGGTTTGCTCCTCATTCTTGCTGGCAGTTCGGTCACCTCCTGCGGGCTGCAATCCATTCCCCAAGCAAAAAATGGCGTGGAAGCTTCTTTGGCCGAAGTCACCAATCAATACAAAAGACGCTCGGATTTGATACCGAACCTGGTCAACGTGGTCAAAGGTTATGCCGCCCATGAAAAGGATACCCTGACGGCCGTTATAGAAGCACGCGCAAAGGCTAGCCAGGTCACTGTCGATGCCGGCAGCATCGCTCCTGAAAAACTGCAGCAATATATGGCCGCTCAGGGTCAGTTGAGTCAAGCCTTAGGCCGACTGATGGTGGTCTCTGAAAAATATCCTGATTTAAAGGCCAATGAGAATTTTAAGGACCTATCCGTCCAACTCGAAGGAACTGAAAACCGTATCACGATCGCTCGCCAGCGCTATATTGAAACGATCAAAGGCTTTAACGATTTAATTACGGTTCCGCCGACCAGTTTTACCAATTCGCTCGTCTATCATTATGAAAAAATGCCTCAGTGGACAGTCGATGAATCCGAAAGGAAACAGATTGAATCGGCACCTAAAGTCGAGTTTAAATAATGAGAAATTTGGCATTTTTCGCCTGGTTTTGGTGGCTTTGCTCGACTGTCGGCGTGGCCGCGCCGGTGATTCCGGCCTTGACCGATCCGGTCATGGACCAGGCCGGTTTATTGCAAACGGACGCCAAGCAGTTTTTGAATGCGGAACTGCGGCGCCTGCAGGATAGCGGTGGCAGTCAGATCGCGGTTCTGATCATTCCAACTTTGGATGGTGAGGACATCACCTCCTTTTCAATCAAGGTAAGCGACCAGTGGAAGCTTGGAACGGCGGCAAAGGACAATGGTGTTCTTTTGCTCATGGCGGTCCAGGAACGAAAGCTGCGCATTGAGGTCGGTCAGGGGAACGAGGGCGTTTTAACCGATCTTCAGGCCAGCCGAATCATTCGTCAGGGCATCAGTCCTCTCTTTAAAAGCGGTGACTACGATAGCGGTATCATCTCAGGTATTGCCAGCATCATTGCGCTCACTGATCCCAGCTTTGAATTGTCGGGGGGAGTGGTAAAGCCTGCAAGAGTGGAACGGCATCCTAAAGAGCACAACGCGTTTCCGTTCATCGTTTTTTTCATCATTATCATCATTGTGATGATGTCGGGTCGCCGGGGCGGGCGTGGTGGTGGATTGGGTGGGGGCCTAATCGGTGCATTTGGAGCCGGCGGTGGGTTTGGACGGGGAGGTGGTGGCGGCTTCGGTGGCGGTGGCGGTGGATTTTCGGGTGGAGGAGCATCAGGGGAATGGTAAAAGATATACCTGCGTGGTTGACAAAGGCACTTGATTTAGAAGGTGCCCTTGCCATTGAAAAGACGGTTAAGGAAGCAGAGATGACGACGGCAGGGGAAATCGTGCCTCTGATCGTTCAAGGATCGACAGTGAACGCCTCGGCGCCATTGCTTGCAGTTTTCATTGGTGGTTTTTTGGTTCTGACTATCAAACATGGCTTTTGGCTTTATGAGCTTTCTGGCTATAATTCGATCGGGATCTGGTCGGCACTTTTTGCGGCGACCGTATGCGCGGGCTTTTCCTTTGGCATGAGCCCAATGGGCCAGATGGTCCTTACACCCCGTTGGGAAAAACGCCGCCAGGTGCAGCAGAGAGCTTTGCTGGCGTTTTATGAGGCCGGTCTCAATCATACTCAAGGACGCACGGGAATTCTGCTTTTTGTATCCTGGCGCGAGCGGCAGGCCGTAGTGCTGGCTGATGAAGGAATAGCGAAATTTTGCCAGGTGGCGGCCTTTCAGGACGTCGTCGCCGAATTGGTAAAGGGTGCAAAAGAAAGGCAAGTCGTCGCAGGATTTTGTCGCGCCGTGACGATGAGCGCTGCTATCTTAGCCAGGCATATTCCGCGAAGGCCTGATGACGTCAATGAACTTAAGGATTATTTGCGGATCATTGATTAGAGCTTGCTTGAGGAGGGTGCGGCCGTTAACGCCTTGCGAAAGGTATAGGACGTTTTGCTAATCCGGTAATTTAGTTTTTGGTAAAATCGATGGGCTTCGCTCCGGCTGGTCTGAGAACTTAGGGTAATCCCATTCACCAAGGGCATGGACCAGGCTTCCGCCGCCTCGACCAATTTTTTCCCAAGCCCCTGACCCCGCGAGGATTCGTCTACGATCAAGGCTCTTATTTCCGCCTGGGTTTCTGTTTCTATACTTTCATTGATTCGAACATGAACCCAGCCCAAGATCTGGGTTGGGTTTGATGCTTCATGGGCAACGAGTAGGGCATGGTCGGTTCTTCCCTCCAGGCCCATGATTCTCTGGCCAACGGAATAAGCTGTTGTTGGATAGCCAAGATCCCCGGATAATTCGGCTATTCTTTTCGCGTCGTTTGATGTCATAGGCCGTATCGAAAATTTCATGCTAAACTCACCCGGACCAATGGCGCTCTATTCGCAGTGAAATAAGGTCAAAAAGAAAGCCTATTTAATCGTGAAAAGGCCGGATTTTTTGATTCTTAGGACAACGATCGGGCTGCCGTCCGCAAAAGCTCGGCAGTTTCTTCCCAAGGAATGCATGCATCCGTTATCGATTGTCCATAGATGAGTGGACCTTTGCCCAGATCCTGGCGCCCTGCAAGCAGATGGCTTTCCAACATGACGCCGAGCAATGAATTTTTACGCCCTTTCATTTGTTCGGCAACATTCAGTAGCACTTCTCCCTGGCGTCGATAGTCCTTATTGCTATTGCCATGACTGCAGTCAACCATGATTAAGCGTTGTTTGGCGGGCTTGCCGATACGATTCCAACAGTCTTCGACGAAAGACTCGGCATAATTGGGACCGCTACTGCCACCTCGCAGGATAACATGCACATCGGGGTTGCCGGTGGTGGCGACGACGGCTGTCATACCGTTGGTGTCGATACCGAGGAAGTGATGAGAGTGGCGGGCAGAGGTCATGGCATCCAGTGCTACCTGCAGGCCTCCATCCGTGGCATTTTTAAACCCGACGGGCATCGACAGTCCGCTGGCCATTTCCCGATGGGTTTGGCTTTCTGTTGTGCGCGCTCCTATGGCGGCCCAGCTCACGAGGTCTGCAATATACTGCGGTACGATCGGATCTAAAAATTCAGTAGCGGCCGGAAGGCCGAGCCTGGTGACTTCTTTTAAAAATTCTCGCGCCCTGGACAATCCGGTATGGATGTCGTGTGAACCATCGAGATGGGGATCGTTGATCAGACCTTTCCAGCCTACGGTTGTGCGAGGTTTCTCAAAGTACACACGCATCACTATATAGATCCTGTCCTTAAGTTCGTCACGGAGCTTGGCCAGGCGTTCCGCATATTCACGCCCGGCTTGTTCGTCATGTATTGAGCAAGGTCCGAGGATACACAGCATCCGTTGATCCTCACCCGCCAGAATCCGACAAATATCGCTGCGAAAGGCGGCAACCCGCTCAATAAGGATAGGCTCCGCCGGAATTTGCTTTTTAAGGTCCGAAGGCGAGGGCAGGGCTAGAAATTCGCTTACGCGGGTGTTGTCAATTTTAATCATAAGCATCCATTCTAAGTAGCACCTGACGTGCGGACTCTGGCGTGAGGCAACTTTGTAAGCCAGTGTAAAGGCGTCTCGCCATTTTTGACAAGGATAACTTGTCCAGCATTGGGAAAAATGAAGGCGTGCTTGCGAGCGGGCTCGGTAGAGTGGGACAAAATTCTAGGTTGTTAGGCGATTCGAGATGGCGAGTGTGCTCTCATAAGCCTCGCCTTATCCGTGCCATCCTATCGAATCTAGGGACGCTTTTTTGCGAAATTCCTCATATTTGACTTAAGCTCGGGGCGTTCTGAATATTTTGGCGAGCTTTCCTTACTCGTACGGGACTCGTAATGGCCATAACGTCCAGGGTGGAATTGCTTAGTGAGCTGACATCAAAGCTACTAGGGGGATGTTCATAAATAATGCACGGCATTTTATGCGCAACCGCCAGCTCACTTAACACCTCTCGGACTCCTGTAATAAGATAGGCGCATTTTTCAATAGTCCATTTCTCTTGATAGTTATCCACTTTCCCCGAGATCGATACAAGACCGTCTTTCACAGTTATCCTGATTTCCTCAATCGCATGCTTCGCGTTTAATTTAATAAGTTCCAGGATTTTGTTCCGTATCTGTGTGTCGTTTCTCATTTGCCATCTCCGTAAAAATTTAATCGGGTTTATCTCTTTTCTTCACTTTTCCGGCCAGTTCATTAAGTTCCAGGATGCTTTTAGACGGTTCAGAATATTCCATGATCGATGTGCTATTCAAGTGCTGCCATTCTTTCCATGAGCGAGAAGTCTGAGGAATTTTAGCTATAAGTCCCCGTTTATCGCCCTATAAACACTGTGGACTTCAACTTATCGATTTGGCGAAACGCTTCAACAAGTTTGACCAACACTTCCATTTTAGTATTGATTTGTCGTGAGCAAGGAGCGCGAGTGCAAAGGCCTTGCCATTTCTGAAAGGGATTGCCGTCCGCTGTTAAACCTGGCAATCGCTGCCAAAATGAATGAGATTGCCTAGGCGGAGGTGGTCAACTCCAGACCGTCAGCGCTTCCGTTCAAGGTCCGGTTCCTTACGGAAAATGAGACGGCAAAGTACAACTGTTTAGAAAAAATGGGGTCTGAAGGATGCTTAATCCCACTCTCACCAATAAACACTATTTCGGGCGATTATCGGCAAACATGCTTAAAAGTAAAGGTGCCTTGCTTGAAGGCCAATGCGTATCGCCGGACGCCAGCAGGCTTCCTTTCTCATCGGGAAAATTTCACTAAAATTTTAAGTATGAATTTTTCTATCAGCGACGACGATGGGCTTCTTGGATTCCCAATCGAAGGCAAATCCTTCGCCGCGGTTTTGCTGAAACGGAATCAGTTCTGAAAAAATCGGATATAAGCCTTTGGATTGACAAGAAAAGTTCAATGTGTTTCGACAATAAATGAACCTTGATTTAATTTCGGGCGCAGCCGACCGAGAGAGTTTTTGTGAGAAGTATTGTTAACGAGGGATTCCATGATAAAAAGATACCATCATCACCTTTCAGCATTGGTCGTGTGCAGCCTGGTTTTTGGCTGTAATAAAAAAGTTGAAACCAGCGATACCAGGGCCATCAGTACAGTAGGCACGATTCCGGCGGACGATCCAGGTGCGACGATCGCTAGCAATGCATTGGCCGTCGCCTATCCAGGTGCGCTGGCTCTTTCCGTATTTCCCGCGTCCCCAACCGCCCTGACGGCCGAAGAAGCGCCCGGGGCTTCTTATCAGACGAAGGTCGCTGACGCTGGCAAACGACTGCGCGGCGAAGGAGACTGTTTCGTTGCTGGTCAAATCGCCGAGCACAAGCAGACTAGCACCGAGGTACTCTGTTATGAGTTTGACTCCGATATGAACCCCTCGACCTTTACCGGAGGACCTGGCCCAGTTGCTAAGACGACTGGTACCATCGATGGTACGGATGGCTCTGGCCAGGCATGTATGGTGACTTTTGCCAAAGATCAGGTCGACGCCATCACGGCAAAAGTCGATAGAGCCCTGGCCGTCGTGCAAGGTCTACTGTGTGTTTCCAAGAAAAACGCCGAAGCAAAAGGCGAAGCCGTCGCAGCGATCGTGCCCGGTGAAGCGCCTTTGGAACTCGCCACCCTTGTTAATGAAGGTTTGCCAAAGAACTCACCGATCGAATTTGTGAAGGCCAACCTAAGTGCGGTTGCCAACGAAGGCGGGTCGATCACTTATGTAACAGAAGTGACGATCAAAAATCCTTTTGGCAAAGTTGATTCCATAGTCTTGAATCATACGCCGGCAGTTGGTGATTTAGCCGAAAACGGTGTCCTGAGCTTTGTTCGTGAGCCACTAGGAACGTCTGACCCAAACTATCGTCCTCATGACGAGCAAAAAGATTCGGAAAAAAGCGATGTCATGACCATAAGCTATCGCAACAATGTAAGCGCCGAAGGTGTGAAAACGGTTGTAGCTGAACTGAATCAGGCGCGTGTTCATTCGAAGTATGAGCCCTTGAATGCAGCAGGGCTTATCAACTATGCCGCTATCCCGGTGAGCGCTACGAACGATCAAATCTCGGCCATAAAATATGTTTCATTTAATATCAATCCCGATAATGGCGCCGGGAATCTCAGCTACTGGATCAATCCAGGAGGCAGAGTCGAAGAATCAGCGCGTGGCTTCCTCTTCGAAATCAAAGCGGATGCCGAAGGTAACTTATCAGGCTGTGGCATTTCAGGGGCAACAAGCGACGTTTCGATTCGAGCCGTCAATGCCGATTTAACCAAGACCCTTGCGCCGACCCGCTATTGGCATCCACGTGGCAAAGTCAATACCAATCCGCAAAAGGATGAACGGTATACAATCAACGCCATATCTAACAGCAATCTCCTAGTAAATGGACCACCGCCCGGTGGCAGCTCATCTCTTGAAGGTCCTTTCGTCACTAAGCAATGTTTTACCCAGGCCGATGGAGTCTATAAAATCAACTCAGAACTCACGACGTCGCCGCAAGGGTACGATGTCATCGCGGGGAGCGATACAGCGGTGAGAGCCCCGGCTCGTCCCCCGGAACGTGCACCCTTGCCGCCGCCGCCTGAGAAATAGTGTGATCCAATTTTAATCCTGACGAAGCGCCACAAAGAGCTAAGTCATCTCATGAGTCTTCGATCGTGTTGGGTTAAGGCCCAACACTCCGTTAACGTCAGGAGACCTGTTATATAGAAGTGGTCCCTCGCCAGTTTCGCTTTACTACCAGAAACACCGAAGCTTGCAAATTTAGGGGATAGGGTCGGCAACCATAGCCGGATAACACTGTGAGGCCAGCCAGACGCCAACGGCATCGGCTGGCGATTTGCCAAGGAATGGAGCCGTCACCAGTTCAGGGCTTGATGGTACGTTCGGAGCGATAGCCGTACTGCCCCCAAGGAAACTTATATCACCAACATGTCCGAAGTCATTGGGATCGATCAACGCGCCGCTGGCATCAAGTGAAGCTGCTGGTGGCACAACTCCCAAGGCCAGCCAGCTTACGCCTGGAGAGATGCCCGCTGCCGCGACGCCGATACTGGTTTGAACGGCTATTCCGGAAAGAAGCTGGGTATTGCTGAAATCGGCAATTTTATCTTTGGTTCCATGCAAAATGAGAGCCGAGCCTTTCGCAGCGGCGACAGTCCTGGCTGCTGATGCCGGGTCAGCTAGCAATTTTGCGCGAAAAACCTTGCCAAAATTTTGAAGGCCTCCATTTACCAGCGGCAGATGCATGATCGCTTCCGTAGATTTTATAAATTCGCTAATCTGAACGGCTTTCTGGTCGACGGCCAATGCTGGGTCTTCGCTGATAGCCGTGATGGCTTGATGGATAGAGGCAAACCCGGGGATGAAGTCCGCAGCAAGCACTCCATCGGCTCCTATGAGACCGGAACTCTTGGTCACCCAGTACTCGAAAAGAATCTTATTCGTACCCGCTGAAAAACTTGAGTGTGGTGCAACTATCCCTGCACAACTGAATAGTCCTGCAGAAACACCGGCACCCGCTAGCTGGCTTTGAATCGCGACAGTCTCGGCGTCAGTTTGTGTTGAGAAGAGCAAGGAATTGATCGCTCCCGCACGGGCCAATGCCAAGACCGAGACACCCGCGCCACGACCCAGGCCAAGCATGATAGAGACGGGAGCACCAGCAGCATCGGCTAGGCCGAGAAGGGCGGGGGAGCCGGACTGTTGACCGAGGGCCTGTGCGTCGACTTGGGCCTTTGCACTGATTTTAATGATTTTTCGACTGATATTTTCGTTGGCTTGTTGCTTCGTCTCTATGTTTAACGTAGCAATTCCAGCGGTGTTTCGCGCCAAAGTTTTGATGCAATCATGAAGGCCAAGAAGATCTTCAGTATCATTTCCATAGGGTTTGGCCAATCCTACCGGAGGCGCGAGTATATGAGTATCGGTGCAGGTCTTCGGTCCAGGGCCGCTGTTATAAGTTCTGCAAAGAGGTTCCCCGGGAAAGGCAGGTGCTGCAACAATATGTCCTGACTGCAGCTGACCTAGTGCCAGTCCGATTTCCTCATAGGCGAGGCCAGTAGATCCCGCGTGGGCATAGAGGATCAGCGGATAGCCGAAGGTACCGGCACTCTCGCTTTTCGTCGCAACTTTTTCGGAAGAAGCAGTATGAGCGGCCGCGGCATCCGTGATGGGTACGGTAAGGAGCGCGTTACGATAATCCGCATCACCCTTGAGTTTATAACTCATCCAATAGACTTTGGCAGCTAAGGCTAGCGCCGTTGGCTGACCGTTTTTCAGCTCGATAGCGTTGCTAAGCCCTACGGCAGCACCTGGGTTGATATCGATGAGGGGGGATTTGACCTCGAGACAGTGCTGAGAGTCCGCATTGCTCAGATAGCCTTTGACCTGAGCCACCGATGCCTCGGTAGATTTTAGCGGATCCGTGATCAGGCCCGAAGGTGTTCCTATGCTGGTGCCTAGTTTTTCAAGGCTTCCACCATCGAAGGCTGGGATCAGAAGGAGGGCACGCACGGCTTTCCAGAGTGGGTTTTCAAAATCATCCCCATTCAAGTCGCTAATAGCAGCAGGAAAATCAGTGTTATTGGCGGTTTTGCTATTGCAATTCATAAGGCTGAGAACAAAAAACAGTATCACTACTAATCTCATGAAAGCCTCTTCTTGGCAGCGCGAGACGATATGCTTCCATTCTAGAATATGAAACTTACTTCGCCTAGGTGCATGAGTGATGTGGATATGAATCGTCCCTTCCATTAGAATGGACATATAATAATCGCTGAAGGACAATGAATGCATTCTTTGCGTCCAGGAAAGTATAGGCTTATCTATTGGCGCCGGATCTTCCTGTTGATTTCGGGAATTTTTGCGATGCAAAGCGCGGTGGCTCAGACCCCGATTAAAAAAGGGACTAATGCACCCGCTTCCCTGCAGGCTTCCGCAAAAGAAAGCGAAACGCCCAAAGCCTCGGCTTCCCCCGGCCCGGCTGCCAATGCAGTCCCAGGGCGAACTCAGCTGGCTCCGAAAAAGGCCACGCTTCCATCCGCTGCCAACCAGAAGCCAAGCACGGGGGCAACGGGATCGGGCATCTCAGCCAATCCGGCAGCGATAAAAGCAACGAATACCACAGGTTCACCCCAGACGGGGCCACTGCGCCTTCAGGCCCGCCCCTTGCCCAATCAACAGAATCAAACGACCAGCCCGACGGCAGCACCCCCTGCGGATACGACTGCAGGTCAGGCAACGGCAGGAGCAGCGGCAGCGCCCGGATCAGCGGCGGCTGCGCCCGCTGCAAGTCCGATGGCTTCCGGAAAGTCCATCAAATCTATCCGAAAGAAAAAGCGCAAGGAAACCAGTGATTCGATCGCGAAGAAACAAGGGGTCGAAGGTCCAGGTTACGTAGTGGGAGGGGAAGCCCAGGTTCTGCCGGCCCGTATCCTTAGGTTCCGCTATGTTCTGCAGAATATTTCGGGGGCTAAAGGCTATGATGAGAAAGGCAAGTCGTATGAATCAGGGGCGTCCATAAACATTACGGGTCATTCCTTTATAGCGGAATATGGAATTACGGATCGTCTCTCTCTGCAGTTTATCGTCCCAGTCACGGGTTCCAGTAACCTCGGTATCGATGCTAAAAAGTTCCGAAAAACCGCCGAGTATGAAAAACAATATCGTCTCCTAGTCGAGGGCGTGGCACCCTCTTTACAACAAGGTGGGTTTTGCAAAGATTATACGAGCTGTCGCCAGTTGATCGATAACGGCTTGGCGCTTGGGGTTGACACTCCTTTCGAATTGCCGACAGGTGAAGTGGCAATTGTTCCCTCGAAGGTTCCTATCAAAAATGTTGCAGATAGTCTCATCATGAAAGCCCTTGAGCCCGCTAACGGTAAAACGGGCCTTGGCGATATAACCATCGGCTTAGGCTATAATATAGTAACCACCCCTAAGCACGTTTTTACTGTGGGTCTCGGGCTCCGGATGCCCACTGGTGATTACACCGATGTGCCGATCGCCTATCGCGCCCCGGGCTCCGGATTCACAACCCTTGGGCTCCTTCTTCGTTACGACTATCGTATCGTGAATCCACTGGTCTTTTCGATCGGTACCCAATCCGAATACCATGTGATCAACGCGGTTCGCAAGCGATCGAGTGCTCTCAATCCCACCCAACTCAATAGCGCCGATCCAACCGTTGATAATCCGGCAATTGCCGGCAAGGGCGATGGTGTGGCTAATAACACGAAAATCGAGCGCAAAGGTGTTTTGAATGCCGGTTCAACGAGTTTGATTTTCGCGCTCGGCGCATGGACGAGTTATTTGAATGCGTTCGTCACTTTCGCAGCCTTGAATTGGGAAATTGATCCCGCCTCCCACCAGGGGGCGCTCTCTGTCAAAGATAAGTCAGAGAGCTATTACGGGACCAGTGGTTTGTCCATAAACGGGCTTAGTCTTCAGCCTCGAATCCCCGTTATATTTACCTATTCGCACACGACTGCTGTGGCTGGAAAAAATTCTATTGTGACTCCTGACGCTGATGTCTACCAATTCATCTTCTTTTATAAATTTTGATTCGATGGCCTCCAATCGATTTGAAGCTTAGGATTTCCAATACATTGATTGAGCGGAGTTTTTGTATGCGCTGCCATCGAACCTTGATCCCCTCTCTTTTGCTCCTCACGTCAGCACCAGCCTTGGCTGATTCGTTCGATATTCAGGGCGGCTTGCGCAAGGCCCACGGGCAGGACTGGAAAGGCGGAGAGTTTATGATTCACTACCTTTCCGAGGATATTCATTCTTTCAGTTTTGGTGCCTATTTCTCCAGCAGTGCCTGGTTAACCCCAAAGTCCAAAAAGGCTTTAAATCTCGAAGGCGGACCTGAGATTCGTTATCAAGTCGATGAGGAAAAGAGGACTTGGTTTGGAGCCATGCAGTATGCATCCCTTTCGAATGGAACGGTTCAGGCCGATCATAGTATTGGCATTCGCATTTATGGGCCGAGGCTTATCGCGGGAGTGATCCTGCCGTTTGACAATGGAGTGATATTCAATGCTGGGCTCATGAAAGGTTTTGAAACCATCACCTTCCATGGTGACACCCAAAGCCAGGCGGATTTTTCGTCTTTCGGTGCGTTTATCGGTTTTGGCCTTTAGGTCAAGCCCGGTTAATCCCGATTTGAAACAATAAGTATCTGTAATCACTGAAAAAAATTAGAACCCATAATAATTCGCCAAAAAGGCGCTGGAAGCTATTGCCAAAGTCTTAGAGACCTGTTAAAAAGGCGCACCACGGCTTAGAAGACTAAGCCGACACCAAGTTGGAGCGCCATTTGAAAACTGTAAATGCCCTCTTGTCAGGATTAATCAGTCTCAGTACTGCCCTTCATGCCGAGATCCTTCCCCCTTCCGTCACCCTAACAAATGACAACCCTAGATTCGGCACAGCGATGCCCGTGGCTGACGCCAGCCCTTTCTCCCAATCAGAAATACCGGCGCCCCAGATCGGGCGTTTTACAGTTTGGCTCGACATACTTGATAAACAACTTATCGGTATTACTCCGGAAGATGCCGCAGACCGTTTGGTTGCCAGCGGAGCCCGTGCGGTCACGTTCAATCTGCAGGCCTTAGGTCGTCTCTATGCTGATGAAAATCCAGCCTTCGAGAAGATACGCATCGCCTTTAAAAGCCTTGAAGATGGTATCGGTGGCTATCAAAAATGGACCGACCTGGAAAGACAGGGGCGTGAATCGGGTGTCAGTCCCTCTGTCTTAGCGCGACTTCAGGCTAATCGCGACACAGCTCGTATCGTCTTTGTGAAGGCGCTTACTACCACTCAATTTGTGCCTATCGATGGCAAATCCTTGCCCTACACTCAGACACTTCGCAATTTTCTCAATAATTATGCCTGGAAAGACGTTGCCAAGGATCGCGATGAGGTTTTGAACAAGCTCATACTTGAAATCGAAAACATCAGGACAGCAAGCTACGACTTTTCCCATCTGGAGGATGGTAATGGCGTCCATGAATTCCGCCGTAAAATGCGCTGGATTTCAATGGAAACGAGAGCCCTGAACGGAATGATTAAGCTCAAGCCGATCGCTGAAGCCTGTCCGGTTCCTGAATATTCGTCAGTCGTGTTTGACCCCATCGCACAAAGCAAATATGCGGTGCTCCCTGGATCGGCGAACGAGCCCAGCGCGGTCGCTCTCACTCCTTGCCTTTATGTGATGGTGGCGAAACTGGTCGAGGACGTAAATCAGATTAAAGCGAAGGCTGAACTTGAAGACAGCTTTGCTGAGGGTGATCCTACCGATGCCGTAAGTATCAGCGAGCAAGCGAAGGTTCAGGCGATGCTTGACGGTGCTTTCCATAACGACCTTTTTGGACGTTTGCAGAAAGAATTGGCTCGCGGCCTGAGCGCAGTGGAATCCGAGACTGCTCCTCTTGATTGATGCTTTCAGCATCCTCCAGCCCGTTGTACCTAGGGTAGGACGGGTTTTTTCATGCCCTGAGCTTGGTCCGAAGCGGTTTTGAATTTCAGCCAGAATACATTATTGGTGTTCCCCTTCTGGTCAACAGCCACCAAGAAGCCTTGGGTGCCAAGGGAGGCAAGGCCTTCGGCATGGTCAATTTCGGCAGGAAGATGGTAGGTCTCAGCCACGGTTATCACCTTTTTTGCCGAATCAAGACTGCGCAGACGAATGATGCTTGAACAATCCTTGAGCAAAGCCAGAAGAGAGCCATCGCTATCGACAGCGAGATCGCTTGGCTGACAGCCATGCGCTTCGTTCATCTCCCAACTTGCAAGCGGAACAAGGCCGCTTAAAACCGGTGATTTGAAGGCCTCATTATCTGCTAAGACAGTTTCCGGCCGAAAGCCCAGAACACTTTCCCCTTTGGGACCATATTCTATAAGCACGCTGGGTTTGGTGAGAGCGACCACGATATGCGATTTTTTGAGAAGCACCAATCCCTCATAGCCTTTAACCTTGCTTTTTCGGCCCTCCCACTTTGCAAGATCAAAGACTCTCTGGCCTTTGCCTTCGGCATCGAATTGGAATATTTGGTTGGTCGATTCTTTTAGGGCAAACAGAGTTCCAACCCGGTCAAAGGCCAGGGCCTCCCATTGCGATTTTCTGTTGAGATTGCCATCCGGGGGAGCCGTCATACGCAATCGGCTTGCTGTGGCGAGATCAAGCCTTGGCGAAACTTTAGTGTCTAAGGCAATCCGAAGGAGATCCTGGTCATGGTCTGAGGCCAGATAAAGATAGGAATTGTAGATCGCCATGCCGGAAAGTTCGGGAAGCGGGGCTGACCAGCGCTGGCTTATCGTCACGTTCGGGCTTTCCGCCTGTAAAGTGAGGGAGGGAAGACTTGCGCCTAAGGCTAAGCCCAGCAGTCCGTATAAAATCAGACTGCCGATTTTTGTCGATTTAGCGAAAGGCTTGGTTAAAATAGGGCCCGGGAGCGTGGAGCTTGGCATGCGATTCCTAACGGTTCGAATGATGGAAGGTCTTGAAAAGTCCAACTCTGCTTAGGTCAATAAAATAGCTTGGAAAGTCCAACCGATGTCAATTGAAAAGTCGAAGTGTCCGGTCTGCCTTGAGCCAAATTTCTGTGGACTCGTCACCGATTCAGGGGATTGCTGGTGCTTTCGTCACAAGCGCGCGAGGCCACTGCCTGAAACTGAAATTGCCTGCTACTGCCCTTTGTGCCTTAACAAAGTCCAATAGTTACCAAGGGTAAAGGAGCGCTGCTCAGGATTGGGTGGCTTTCTGCATTTTTTTTATTTCGTTTTCCATGAAAAGGAATCGCTGTGTCGGATATTCAATCCGAAGTAAAGGAATAGTCGGGCTAATTTGCAAAAATTTATAAAGAAATTTCTCATAATTCCGATACGACACTGACTGCGCACTCGTCATGCCAGCTTAGGGGGGAGGTCCAGAGCGTGAAGTTTTTTCGATTCATGACCTACCTGGCCCTTGTATGGTCCCCTACCTCCTGCAAACGAGCTGATAGCATCTTTCCTGCCGACAATCCGCTGGGGACGGTTCCGGGTGAGGATGGTCAACCCAATCCTGGTGGTGACAGGCCCAAGCCTCCTGTTAAGGCGCCGATTACCAAAACGAACTCAGACCACGGTACCGGCGAAGAAACGCCAACGGATGATGGCCCTACCGCCGCCGTCGATTTAGTCAATGATGTCTGGGCCTATCAAGCCATCGCTACCATGCAAACCTTTTATAGCGCGGCGACGTCCCTTTGGAGCAATTCCTGGGAAGGCTCGGCCCAATCGTTGACCGCGCTTGTTGATTTTATGAAAATATCAGGCGACAGGAACTATCTGGGTATCGTGAATAACGTCTTTGAAAAAAATAGAGGGAATAATAATTTTATAGGCGATTCCTTCCAAGCCAATGCCCTGTGGGGAATAGCCTGGATCAAGGCTTACGATCTGATCGGCGATAAGCGGTACTTGGAAACAGCGCAATGGATCGCTGATAATATGGCTGCCACCGGCTGGGATGCCAACTGCGGCGGCGGCTTGATGGAAAGTCGCACGAGCCGTGCAAAACTTGCCGTTCCCAATGTGCTGTTTATACAATTGATGGCTTCGGTCCATAATCACCTTGCCGACGATACAAAATATATAGGACTGGCTATGAAAGGCTGGAACTGGGTCAATACGAGTGCGATCATCACGGCTTCGGGCCTTCTGGGCAATGGCCTGACCGCGGATTGTCAGAATGATGCGGGCCCAGTTTCGACTCAAGCCCAAGGCGTTTACCTTGGAGCAGCCTACGAAATTTATAAGGCGAACGGTTTGAAAGAATTTCTTGAGAAGGCAAAAGCCCATGCCGCACTTTCAATCGATGCCTTTACAAGCGAAGGAATATTGAAAGAGCCAGGCGATAAGGACTGCGGTGCCTGCTCAGGGGGAGTCGCGTCTTCCAAAGGGGTCTTTGCTCGCAATATGAGGGAACTACAGTCTGAGGTAAAAGACGATAAAATCGCTTCGTTCCTTGAGACAAATATAAATGTTCTTTGGAACAACTCGCGTTCCTCAGCCGATCTTCTTGGCTTTCACTGGCAGGGACCCTTCGATAGTAGTGACAGCCTTCGTCAAACTGCTGGGGTTGACCTTTTAAACAGCTCACTTAGGAACAATCGTCACGTAAATCTCGCTCTAAACCGGGTCGCTCAGGTTTCAGAAAGCTGCGTCCCGACCGAGGGTGCGGTCGCTGCTGTCGATGGTTCGGCAACCACGAAATGGTGCGGTCATGATGGGGGTGGTGGCGTCAGTCTGCTTGTTGATCTAGGCCAGTTGCGATCCATCAAGCTCTTTAAAGTTTTGCATGCCGGTGCTGGTGGGGAAGCTTTGGAATTTAATACCCGCGACTTCGATATCTCGATCGGGGAGTCAGCAAGCGGCCCCTGGAAAACCATTGTAACCGCTTCCGATAATACCAGCAGCGCGACCTTTCATCCGGTTGATGTCAAAGGCCGTTATATCCGTTTGCGCGTGACTAAAGGCGGTATCGATAACGTGGCCCGCATCTACGAATTCAGTGCCGAATAGGAAATATGTTGAATCTACGATCAAGGAAGGATACTTAAAGCCTTTTCCAGCTTTATAAATCCATCCTTCATACTGACTTTAGGGAAATATCCCAGCTCGTCCTGTGAAGCCTTGGGATTATACCAATGCGCTGTGTTCAATTGCGCTACCATAAATCGAGTCAATGGCGGCTCTCGTTTGATCCGCAAATACGTGTAAAATTTTTCTAGAGTGGTGGCTAAAAACCAGGCTGCGCGGAAGCTGATACGTTTGTTGACAGGCGGTATCGAAGCCGCAGAAAGAATGTTGTTGATAATCTTTTCCATTGGCCAAGGCTCATTGTTGCCTATAAAATAAGCCTTTCCACTAATCGTGCTGCTTATGTCGAGGCGTTCAAGTGCGCATAAATGTGCTTCCACCGCGTTGTCGATAAATACCGCATCAACAAGTTTTCCCGAAGTCCCTATCAATCTCAGGCGCCCCTTCCGAGCCTTGGCGATGACCCGAGGGATAAGGTGTCGGTCCCCGGGCCCCCAAATGAGGTGGGGCCTTAGGGATACGGTGGCAAGCTTTTTATCGTTAGCCTCGAGGACCAAACGCTCGGCCAATGCCTTGGTCTCGGGATAGGCGGCCATAAACCGTTTCGGATAGGGAACCGATTCATCGATGTTTTCCTGATCGCCGCCACCGAAGGTCACCGATGGGGAACTGGTATAGATGAGCTTTCTAATGCCAAGCTCCTGGCAAGCTTTGATAATGTTAAGAGTGGCTTTCACATTTGCGTCAAAATATTCTTCATAGGGGCCCCACACTCCCGGTTTCGCGGCAACGTGGAACACGGTATCGACGTCGCGCAGGGCTTCAAGCGTGGTGCTGTAGTCAGCGAGGTCGCCCCTTATGACCTCGATTCCCATGCTGTCAAGTTCAGGATAGGATCCGCGATTTATCGTGCGCAGACTGTGCCCTTGTTTTTTGAGTGCCTTGAGCAGGGCTGATCCGAGGAAGCCGCCTCCGCCCGTAACGATTATGTGGTTTGGCATTGTTGGTCCGCCCAAACTTTTAGTTTCTCGCGAAATATTTTAGCATTATGCCGGATATCAACGGGAAAATCGGGGTGAAGCAAAAAGGTCTGGATTGGGAAAGTGTGCCCAAAACGGCAGGCAATGGCCCGAAGTTCGGCGAAGAGCAAAGCCTGTTCGGAGCGTTTAAGCGGACGAACTGTCTCTATGCAAAGACAGGGGATTTGTTGGGGCGCTTTTCCAAGGCCAACCAGAGCGCTGCGAGCGACCCAGGGATGGGTATTGAAGACGGCTTCGCATGGAATGGTAAAGTGATCTCCCTTCTGAGTCTGAACCCTTTGGGTCTTCCTACCGCAAAACCAAAGCCAGCCCTCATCATCAAAATATCCAAGGTCGCCCATGCGATGATAAAGGTGGCCTTCCTTGTCATGGGTCTTGGCAAGGAGGTTGGCCGAATCGCGATTAAAATAGGCCTGCGTGACCTGGGATCCGGAAACTATGATCTCGCCTATAGCCAGGCCGCTTAATATATCATGTTCGGAAAAGATCGGCAGTTCGGCGTCGGTAATTCGTAAAATCTTGACTTGCGTTGGCCCGACGGGTTTTCCGACGCAAAGCCCCAGTCCAAGCTCGTGTTTCTGCTTGGCTTCACCAAGTAGTAAACGGCTTTCCGCGATCGCCACCGGCAAAGCCTCAGTTGCACCGTAAGGGGTATAAAATTCAGCCGCGGCCGGCAGCATGGCGCAAAAGGATTCTATGACCCTGGCCGGCACCGGGGCACCGGCGGAGATTACGCGTTTAAGGCTTGGAAAATGCCAATTATGGGCGGTTCCGTACCCGGCGACGCTTTTGATAAGGGCCGGCGATCCAAACATGTTGCTAATGCCAAACTTTTCTATAGCTTCACGAATCTTTTCAGGATCGACTTTAGCAGGTCTGGTGAAATCCATCTCCGGTATGATGGCCGTCATGCCCAAGGCCGGTGCAAACAGTGCAAACAAGGGGAAGGTACATAAATCGCGCTCGCCAACTTTAATCTGCAGGCTGGAGGAAAGCAGCTCGACCTGAGTTAAAAAATTCTGGTGCGTGTAGATAGCGCCCTTAGGTGCACCGGTGCTGCCCGAAGTAAAGAGAATGGCCGCCATATCGGTAGCGCTGGTTTCGGGAAGGGGACGGGGAGATTCGGGAGGAATCAACAGTTTTGCATAGGAAACAGTTCCAGGAAATCGTCTTCTGCCGGTATTTATCAATAACTTCCAGCGTCTTGCGGCGCCTTTCCAATTGAAAAGAAGACGCGCAATATGAGCAGCCGGGATGCCAACAAAAGCTTCAGCTTTGGCCTCTGCCAGACAGCGTTTCATGTTTTTAACGCCGATTCCTGGATCGATCAGTACGGGGATAGCGCGAGCTTTAAACAGCGCGAAAGTCATGACGAAAAATTCTAAGGAAGGCTTCACCATGAATGCTGTGCGCATCCCCACGGTGATACCATGAGCGACCAGCTGCTGGGCAACAGTTTCGCTCATCTGATCGAGCTGCTCAAAGGTCAGCTGGCTATAGGACTGAACGCCGTTCGCATCGATCGACAAAGGCATGATCACGGCCTCCTGATCCGGTCGCAGTCCGGCCATGCGCGTGAGATGTCTAGCAATGTTCGTAACGTTTTCCATCTCAGTGATATACCTTTGGTGCTTCCAGTGGATGGCGATTCAGAAAGTCTTTCATCAGGTCAATTGCCACTTCGCCCAAGTCCTCGAGGATATAGTGGCCTGCGTCCGGATAACTGTGAATTTCCGCATGCGGCATGCGCCGGCGCCATTCTGCTAAGAAGTGACGGTCAAAAATAAAATCCTTTTCGCCCCAGATGATCTGCATCGGCTTGTCCTTTAGACTCTCCAGATGCTTATCGGTGAAAGCGACCGTCGCCCACGAGGGATCGTGTTTATTCAAGGGAATATCCTGAACAAAACGATGCACGGCTCGACGACTCGTCCAAGTCGTGTAGGGCGCGCGGTAGGCTTTACGAAGCGCGGGCGACAGGCGTTTATATTGGCAGCCAATC
>CAXSGP010000003.1:88458-108915 GCA_964236955.1 uncultured Oligoflexus sp.
AGCTGGCGGTTACGGCGAAAGCGTTGAATCCCCGTATAAGCACATCACCGAGGAGAGGAGTCCGGCTAAGTGTTAGCGCCAAAGGAAAGGATTTCGCCTCAGGCAACGGGAAGCCGGATGTATTCATAAGGACGAGGCGCTTGACGAGGGAAGGATTACGAGCGGCAAAACTGAGGCCGATCATTCCACCCCAATCGTGAAGGATGAGAGTGAGATCCTTCAGACCCAGATGTTTAACAAGCTGCTCGACGTCCTCGACGCGCTGGGCCAGCCGATAATTGTAGGAATCATCATCAGGTTTGTCCGAATAGCCACAGCCTATATGGTCAGGAACCACGACTCGGTAGCGATTGCGCATCCGACCGACCAGGTTTCGGTAATAAAAGGACCAAGTGGGATTGCCATGCAAGCAGAGCAAGCTTTCCCCGCTGTGTGGGCCTTCATCGAGATAATGCATCCTGGCCTTATGCGGCAACGTAAAATATTGGCCTTCGAAGGGATAGAGTTTTTTGCTGACTTCGATGTTTACCATTCTAGCCCCAACATAAGACAGTTAAGCCCACTGCCAATTCCTAGCCACCCGACTTGGTCTTGGCTTTTCAGAAAACCTTTTTCATCGGCAATGGCTGCGGTCAGAGGCAGCGAGACCGTTCCCATGTTGCCGAGGTAGGGATAGGTTTCGTAATCTTTTGCAAACGGAATACCAAGCGCGTTTAAGACAGTTTTACGATGAGTCTGGCCGACCTGGTGCGAGATGATCTTATCGACGTGATCGGGGATCCATTGCATTTCCTCAAGCCAAGCAGCCCAGGTTTTAAGTCCCAGAGTCACGCCTTGCTTCATGACCCCGATTGCATCGGTCGTCATAAACTGTTCGTAAACTGTTTGGCGTAATCGCTGAAAGCCCCACCGGCATAAGTCGTGCTGGCGACTGTCATTTTTGGCGACGCCGCCGAGCAGGCGATGGGCTTTGCCCAGCTTAGGATCGCTACTGATGACGATAGCCACTGCCCCTGAGCCGCCAGTGAAAGTGGCCAGGCATTGCTTTAAAAAATCCATATCAGGATTTTTCAGAAGTTTTTGCAAGGTGTCTTCATTGATATCGCGGGACGATTCACAGGAAACGACCATGCCTATGGAAGCCTGTCCCAAGGCAATGCGATTGGCAACATCAATCATGCCATTCAATGCCCCTACGCAAGCGTTGCTTAAATCATAAAGAGTCGCATCTGGACTCAAACCCAGTTCTGAACCGATGCGACATGCCGTAGCCGGTTCTTGGTAGTCACGACACACACCTGTATAGACTAGTACATCGATCTCGTCAGCACGGATACCCAAACCGTCAAGGGCTTTAGCAGCAGCTGCTAAAGCGCCATCGCTCACTTTGAAAGAGCGGGGCCACCAGCGTCGTTCGCGGATGCCGGTAAGGGCTTCCAGTTGACCCATGGGAATATGGAGAGCTTTATAAACAGGCGTCAGTGCGTCTTCAATGGAAGCCGTCGTAACCACTTCATCAGGCAGATCATAGCTCAAAGCGTTGACGTAAACATTCTGATAGCGCATCAATTACCATGGTTAGAGAGGGGCGACTCCCCTTCACTACGGGTCGGGAAGCCGGTGAGAGTATGCCTTCGAGGAGCGACTTGGGCGGAATGTTAACAAGTCAGGCTCTTTGCTGCTAGCTAAAAAAGGACAGTCCTTATAAGCTCCAATCCGTAGTTTTGTAGCATTCCTTGACGCTACGTAGCAAATGATATAAAGCCAATTGGACAGGATTGGAACGGTAATGGCCAAGCTCTTTTAAGAAAGCATGGGAAAGAAGCGAAAAACTCGTCGTCATTCACGGGATTTCATCATAGAAAAGTCCTTTAATTTTATTCATGAGCTGTGAAAGTCTGATGTTTGGGGTCACACCATGCTGGCCTTTGCTGGAGATACATATGAGCGTACCGCAGGCGGACAGCGTGCTGTCCATCCACCAGGATCTCGATTTTCATAGCGTCGAGGGTCAACGCATCTTCGTGCCTGGTATGGACTTGAAGAATTGGGGTGACAGCAGCTTTGCTCTGGCCCATGGGCTTCGCTTTTCCTATATGGCGGGCTCCATGGCCCATGGCATTTCAAGCGTGGAACTCGTCAAGGCCATGGCCCGCGAAGGCATGCTTGGGGCTTTCGGTGCCGCCGGCCTTAATCTCAATACTGTTGAATCCGCTATCCATACTCTACAAGAGCAACTCGGTGATCAGACCTTTGCCGTCAATTTTATTCATAGCCCTCAAGAGCCACTTATCGAAGAACGGCTCTGTGATCTTCTGCATAAAAAACATGTTCATCTTATCGAAGCTTCAGCCTTCATGCGAATCAGCAAAGCGCTGGTGCGCTATCGGGTCAAGGGATTGACAAAAGGCATCGACGGGCGCATCAAAAGCCCCCAGCGGATCATTGCCAAAGTTTCGCGAGTGGAATTGGCGAGACATTTTTGGTCGCCGGCGCCCCTTTCTATGCTTGATGCCCTGCTTGCCGAAGGCGCTATCACGGCGATGGAACATGAGTTGGCGCAACGCATTCCCCTGGCTCAGGATCTTACCGTTGAAGCTGATTCGGGCGGGCACACGGACAATCGTCCCCTGGTGACTCTCCTGCCCCAGATGATTCTGCTTAAAGCTGAGATGGAAAAACACTTTGCCTATCAGGAAAAGCTAAGGGTTGGCGCCGCAGGCGGGATTGCCACGCCGCACGCCGCGCTTGCCGCACTCGCCATGGGCGCCTCCTATATTGTGACGGGAACGATCAATCAGGCCTGTATCGAATCCGGGACAAGTGCAGAGGTCCGAAAGCTCCTTGCGGAGACCCAGCAGGGCGACCTCATTATGGCCCCGGCTGCCGACATGTTTGAGATGGGTGTCAAACTCCAAGTCTTAAAGCGCGGTACGATGTTTCCCATGCGTGCTCAGAGACTTTATGAACTCTATCGGCAGTTTCCTGATCTCGAAAGCATTCCCGATAAAGAACGCCGAACTCTTGAAGAGACTTATTTCCGTATGCCCCTCGAAAAGGCCTGGGATGAAACCAAACGCTTTTTTGAGGAGCGTGATCCGACTCAGGTCGTGGCCGCTGCCAAGAACCCAAAACATAAGATGGCATTGGTTTTTCGCTCCTACCTCGGTCAATCGTCGCACTGGGCGAATCGTGGTGTGGTTGATAGAAAAATTGACTATCAGATTTGGTGTGGGCCGGCGATGGCCGCTTTCAACGAGTGGGTGAGGGGAAGTGCAATCGACCCGCTCAACGAACGACGGGCAGCAGTTGTAGGACTTAATATCATCTACCTCTCAGCGGTACTGAATCGCGTGAGACAGCTGGAATTCCAAGGCATCCGCATGCCTGAGCAGGACAATATCATGAAGCCTCTCAGCGAGCCGAAATTACGTTGCCATTTGGAAGCCGGGAAAGGCAGTTCACGATGAGTCCGAGCGAAAATCTCTCCAGCCTCGAATCCCGGTCCCCTTCGACTGATATCGCCGTTATAGGGTTGGGATGCATGTTTCCCGATGCTGCCGATTTAAAAGAATTCTGGGGCAACATCGTTAAAGGACGCGATTCCATTAAGCCGATTCCTGTCACGCATTGGCGACCCGAAGATTATTTTGATAGCGATCCTAAAAAAGCCGATCATACCTATGCGCAAAGCGGTGGATTTCTAAGGCCCTATGCTTTTGATCCCTTAAAATTTGGTATTGCGCCGCACGCTATCGAGGCAACCGATACCTCGCAACTGCTCGGCATGGTTTGCGCCCATGAAGCCCTTATCGATGCGGGCTATGGTCCTGACAAAGCTTTTAATCGTGATAAAACCTCTTGTATCATAGGCGTAACAGGGAGCCTTGAGCTGGTGATTCCACTGGGAGCAAGGCTTGGCCATCCCGCGTGGAAACGCGCCTTGAAAAATGCTGGTGTCGCTGACGCTGTTGCGGCCCAGGTTATACAGGAGATCGCTGACTCCTATGTGCCTTGGCAGGAGAACTCATTCCCCGGTCTCCTCGGGAACGTCGTAGCGGGTCGTATTGCCAGCCGACTCGATCTCGGTGGTAGCAACGCAGTCGTCGATGCAGCGTGTGCGAGTTCTCTCGCCGCTTTGCATATGGCGACGATGGAACTCGAATCAGGCCGTGCCGATATGGTTATTACCGGCGGTATAGACACGTTTAACGATATCTTTATGTATATGTGTTTTAGCAAGACGCCAGCCCTTTCCCCTACCGGACACTCACGTCCCTTCGATGCGGAAGGTGACGGTACCAGTATCGGTGAAGGACTGGGCGCTATTATTTTAAAGCGCAGAGTCGATGCCGAACGTGATGGCGACAGAATTTATGCAGTTATCAAAGGGTTGGGATCGGGTAGCGATGGTAAGGGCCAGGCTATCTATGCGCCTGCTGCCAAAGGTCAGGTTAAAGCTTTGTCGCGTGCCTATGCGACGGCAGGTATCGATAGCTCAACGATTGAACTCGTCGAAGCCCATGGCACAGGCACCCGCGTTGGCGATGGCGTAGAACTTGAGGCCTTGGCCCAGGTATACGGTGAAACTGAAGCCAAGCATTGTGTCATCGGCTCGGTAAAATCGCAGATCGGTCACACCAAGGCTGCGGCTGGTGCCGCTGGTTTGATCAAAGCTGTGATGGCTTTGTATAACAAAATTCAGCCTCCCACTTTAAAGATTCGCACCCTTCATCCGACTCTCGCCAAAACTCCCTTTCTCGTCCTGGATCAGGCACGACCCTGGATTACACGTGGGGATTACCCGCGTCGGGCGGCTGTTAGCGCCTTTGGTTTTGGAGGCAGCAATTTTCACTGCGTGCTGGAAGAACACAGTAAAACTGACAAGCCAGTGGTCTGGGATGATGAAACTATTCTCTTTACCTGGTCGGGTTCGGATCGAAACGAACTGCTCGCGGCATTCGAAGCCTCTTTTCAATTGATAAAAGCCGGCGACCTGGATGTCGTAAATATTGCTGCCCGGCAGAGTCGTCGCAACTTTCAAGCAAAAGCGCAAGAAAGGTTAAGCGTATGGGCTCAAGGTTTGGAGCAATTGATTCAACGTTGTCAGTCCTCCCGCACATTACTTCAGCAGGGCGGGGTTTTTTCGGGCGTCGCTTATTCGAATGCCAAGGCGCAAAGTGATTTGGCTATGGTATTTGCAGGGCAGGGGTCACAGGCACCCGGCATGTTGCGGGACTTGATGCTCGCCTTTCCCGAAACTCTCGCATGCCTTGAGCTGGGTTCACGCATTCTTTCCGAACATGAAACGATTGACGGTTATTCCCCTTCACTCATGGATTATATTTATCCCCCGCAATCCTTTCACGAGGACGAGCGGAAAAACCAACGTCAGGCTTTGACAGCAACCCGCATTGCGCAGTTGGCGCTGGGAACTTTGGGCGCCGCAGTCCTCATGATACTGAAGAGGTTTGGGGTCAAAGCCACTTCAGTTGCGGGGCATTCCTATGGAGAGCTTCTTGCTCTCTATGCGGCTGGAGTCATGAAATTGGAAGACCTGCTGCGGGCCAGCTATCAGCGTGGGCTATTGATGGAAAAAGCCGGTCGTACAGGTGGCGGAATGCTTGCGGTTATGGCTGATGCGGAACGGATTCAGCAGATTCTGGTTGCCGAAGGTTTTCAGGCGAAAATCGCCAATTACAATGCCCCGCAGCAGGTCGTCGTGGGCGGAGCGATCGGTGAACTTGAAAAACTAAAATTAATTCTTCGTGGCCTAAAAATCACGGCGAAGAGTCTGGAAGTCAGTACTGCCTTTCATACCGATTATGTCAGCGACGCTTCGGCTGCGTTTGATAAGTGGCTGGCCGAACATGTCAAATTTCAAGCCCCCACTATTCCGGTCTATAGCAACATGCTGGCCGAGCCGTATCCCTTGGAAAAGTCTAGGGAAACCCTGAGTGGGCAGCTCGGCGCTCCGGTCCATTTTCATGCGATGCTGCAGGCGATCCGCGAAAAGAATCAGGCGACACTTATTGAAGTGGGGCCTGGAAGTAAAATTCTTGGACTCTTAAAGGTGAGCGACAGCCAGGCTCTGACTTTGGATAGCGACAGTAAAAATGGACTACTGGGTTTAAGCGCCTTGCTTGGAGAACTTTCTGTCCAAGGGCATTCGCTTGATCTCACCCAATGGCACCCGGGTCGCGAGGATATGCCTTCACCCGCCAAAAAAAGTTTTACTGTTACTCTCACAGGCGCTAATTATCGCTCCAAAATATCAACGCCCTCGCCAGCCGTGGCTTTTATTGGCTCCAATCCTGAAGCTGAATCTAAACTGTCCAGGGCCTTTGAAGAAGAGGTTTCCACGCCACCGAAACCTTCCACTCCAAACATTAAACCAGTCGCCTCCGCCCTGGTTTCGCCAATGGTCACGGCAAGTCTCATACCAACCGCAAACGTATCGAAGCCCCTATCATCTGCCTTACATTATCCAGTTAAAAATGAGGTCTCCATGAGCTCGAAGAATAATCAGGACTGGTCGAATTTGGAACATATTCTAAAGGATATGCAGGAAGCCCAAAGAAAGACAACCGATGCTCATACTCTTTTTCTGGAAAACCAGCGGCAGTTTCAGCAAATTTTGCGTGAAGCCCTGCTCGGTGGCGGACGAAATTCTGAGGCCTCTTCAGTCAGCGTAATAAGCCATGTGCCTTCGACGCCTCTACCTAGCCCCTCACCAGCAGTATCACAGCTTCCAACCCGTTCTCATGCAAAACGACCGGAAGTCGAAATTTCCCGGCCAACGGCACCGGCCCAGAAGGCCCCCCTAAAAGCTGGCCCTAGTCCCGTAGTGCCGGTATCCAGGCCCCATGAAAGCGTTCGATCCGCGTCGGTGGCGGACGCCAGCAGGGCTCAGGATGCTGCCGCTGCTATTATGAAAATTATCGGGGAGGCGACCGGCTTTCCCGTAGAAATGCTGAATGCCGACATGCATCTGGAAAATGATCTGGGCATCGATTCCATCAAAAAAGTTGAAATCTTTTCCCAACTGCAGGTCGCCCATCCCGGACTTGCCGCTGACGCGGACCGGATGAATGGGACACAGACGATCGCCGAGCTCATCGCCTATGTTGCTCCTCACGAAAGCTCCGCCGCGATAGATAGGGAAGCCGAGACATCCGTTGAGGAACGCCAAGGCGCATGGTCCGCAAGCCCAATCGCATTTGTTGCGGGCAAGGCAAGTGAAGTCAAACACATTATCCTGTCGATTATTAGTGAAAAGACCGGCTTTCCGGTTGAAATGCTGGGCGACGAGATGGATTTTGAATCGGATCTCGGAGTCGATTCCATCAAAAAGGTCGAAATCTTCTCCCAACTGCAGGAGAAATTTCCCCACGTGCCTTTTCAGGCCGAGGCCTTGAATGAGCTTCATAAGATTTCCGATATCATGGACAGGATCCAAGGTCAGGGCAGATGGAGTGGGGCTCAGGTAGTCGATAAGAGCCCCGATGCCGCCCCTAATGACCTGCAGGCTATACTCTGGGATGTCATCGCTGAGAAAACCGGATATCCGGCGGAAGTCCTGAGCCTCGGCATGGACCTTGAGTCCGATCTTGGAATTGATTCGATCAAACGGGTGGAAATCCTTTCCGCGCTCACCGAACGACTGCCAAGGATCAAGGATCATGCAACGGCGGCCATTGGTACTGTCGAGGATCTTTTGCGCTTTCTGCAAGGAGGCGCCGAGCGGACGGCGGACGACGAAGGCCTTGCAGCCAGCCTCCTGAATCCTGAGCCCATGGAATGGGATCTCAGCTCAAAAAAAAAACCTCAAATCGATGAATCGTTAATTTTTGAAACGACCGTTGACCTCGACTCGAAGATATCCTGCTGGAAGCTCAAGGCCGTCCCCTGGGCCGGCTTTGATCCAGCCCGGGAAATCAGGACTCACGGCGACATCTGGATAATCGATGATGGCAGCAGCCTGGCTCAAAGCCTTTGCCATCAACTTCTGGAAAGAGGCTGTCAGGCTAAACTTGTCGCTCTGTCAAGCAGCGAAAGCCTTGCGCTTCCAGATGAACTTCAAGGTCTTTACATCCTGAGTCCTGCGCAGTTCGATCAGCAAGCGCAGCGCTGGTTGAAAAATTCTTACAAAGTCCTGAGGCGCTGCGCGGAATCGCTTCAAAAAAGCCAGGGATTTGTGGTTACGGTCAGCAGCCATGGTGGGCAATTTGGACTGGATGGGCTTGAGCAGCTGGCTCAAACCTATGCCGGTGGAACGACAGCCTTTATAAAAACAATCGCCGTCGAATGGCTGGGCGTGCATGCACGTGCCATCGATATGGGACTCGATTTCAGCGACAGCCTTGAGGCAGCCCGGCGCTGTCTCCTGGCATCGATGCTTCAAGGGCCTTTAGAAATCGGTGTGCAGCGGGATAGAATGTTTACCCTAAAGCTCGAAGAGGAGAGTTTCTCGGATCAATCGCCTCAGAAAATTCTTAAACCCGGCGATACGGTTCTTGTCACGGGAGGAGCCCGGGGAGTGACTGCGGCGACCTTGATTGCGCTCGCGAAGCGTTATCCTGTCCGTTTTGTGATCTGGGGCCGAACGCCTCTTGGGGCACCCGAAGCAAGGGAAACGAAGGATCTTACCGATGCTGCGGCGATAAAACGTCAGCTTCTTTATCTTCAGCCGGAATTGAGCCACCCCAAAGACCTGGAGAAAGCCTATGGTCATCTCCTGGCGCAAAGGGAAACTCTTGCCACTTTTAGCGCTTTGAGAAGTTACGGGGCGGAAGTTATTTATCAGGTTGTCGATGTAAGTCATGATGCTGACATGCGTTTGGCCATGCAAAAGCTCAGCGAAAATTATCCTTCGATTGCTGGCGTTATTCATGGTGCAGGAGTCATTCGCGATAAGCTTATAGTGGATCAAAATGAAGAGGAGCTGCTGGAAGTACTCGATACCAAATTGCGGATATTACCCTTTCTTGAGCAGCTAGCCGAGCAGGGCGTGGCCTGGATGATACTCTTTTCGTCGTCCACGGCACGGCTCGGCCGCAAGGGGCAAGGCGCCTACTGCCTTGCGAATGAAATTCTCAATCGTGCAGCCAGCTATCTAAGTACCCGGTATAATTGCCGAACATTGGCACTAAATTGGGGACCCTGGGATGGCGGTATGGTGCATGAGGGATTGAAAAAACTATTTAGCAGCGAGGGACTCTCGACTATACCACTCACGCGGGGAGCCGCGCTGCAAACCTATCTTCTTGAACATCCATCACTTGGATCGGGGGAATGGCTGATACTTGGTGAAGGAGGTCGCGAGATTTTAGGGGATCAGATTGTAAAGCAGGAACGAGTTCTAGCGCAAAGAACGATCACGATCCAAGGTACACCCGTTCTATTGGATCACGTTATAAAAAACCGCGCGGTAGTTCCCGCAGCCTTGCTTGCTGAATGGATGATTGAGGCGGCCAGCATTTATTTTCCTGGCCTCGTTTTAAAAGAAATCAGCGAATTCCAGGTATGGAAAGGTCTTGTCCTCGATAGCGATACCAGGCTGCCGATCGAGATCATCGCCGTCAACCAGGTCGACATGTCGATGGAATGTGTTCTCCGCAGCCGTACGCCGGATGGTCAACTCAGACCCCATGCGCATGCGCGTCTACATTTCGCAGACAATTTTTTAAAGACCGGAGCCCGCCGCGATGAGCTTGAGGTCGATGCCTCACTCATTGAAATCAAGCCCTATGAGGCCGTGCTTTTCCATGGCGAAAGCCTTCAATACATCGAATCGATACTTTATAATACCGAGGGGCGCTGCGCCTTCGCTCTGAATCTTTTCGGTGAGGCGAATGATTGGGATCACGGGCAGAAGCTTTGGTTTGCGCAGGCGCCGCTGCTCGACGCGGTCTTTCAGGGGGCCATTGTTTGGAGTAGCCTCAACCGAAACAGCCGCTGTCTTCCCAGCAAATTCAAAAAAGCGGTTTATTATCAGGACTGGGAAGCGCAAAAAGCCATCCTGGATATTGAGGTCCTGTCTTCAAGCGACCACCGCCTATTGATCAATGCCCGGGTCTGGACGCTGGAGGGGCGACTGATCGCGGAGGTTTTGGAATTCGAAGCAACACTTGATGCCTCGCTCGCTGAATCGTTCGCTTTAAAAAGTCTGCTTCCCATAGGCCGTGATGTATTTAACGTTTAAGAGATAAGGGTCGGCCTTGACCCTTTTGAGGAAAGATATGAAGTCGATCGCGATCGTGAGCGCTGGCATTCGTTTTCCGGGAGCCAAAAATCTTGCCGAGTTCACCTCGATTTTGGAGGGGGCCCGGGACGTTTCTGAAGCGATGGAGGACCCTCGCTGGAACAGCCGTGCTCTGCGTGACGCAAAGGCCGAAGGCTTCTTTCACGATAGGACGTATAAGGTTCGAGATTGGCAAGCGGATCCCAAAGGACTGGCGATAGATGGGGAGGTTCTCGCTGGGCTTGATCCCCTTTTTCATCTCGGTCTGGGCGCGGCGAGCGACGCCTATAGGGGCGCATCGACGGACGGGATCGACAGGAAACGCTCCGGAGTGATACTCGGCAACATCGCATTGCCAACGGAAACCTCTTCCCGCATGGCCTCGGAATGGTTAGCCAGGGAGTGGGGACTGGGTACTGTGGAAACGTGTTCCCTGCCCATAAACCTAAGCCCGGCAGCGATGCCGGCTTTTGTGATAGCCAAAGCTCTAGGGTTTTCCGGTGGCACTTTTACTCTGGATGCGGCGTGTGCCTCATCGCTCTATGCCTTAAAGCTGGCTTGCGATGAATTGATGGAGGGACGGCTCGATTTTGTTCTGGCCGGGGGCCTGAGCCGCCCCGATTCCCTCTATACGCAAGTAGGTTTCACAGCTCTTGATGCTCTGTCCCGGGGCGGCAAATCGTATCCGCTCGATGGTCGGGCCGATGGACTCATGGTTGGTGAGGGAGCTGGGATTTTCGGGTTGAAACGTCTGGAAGATGCCGAGCGACATGGCGATACCATTCTTGCTCTTATTCGAGGGGTTGGCCTATCCAATGATAAGGAAGCCGGTTTGATGGCTCCGTCCGGAGAGGGGCAATGGCGGGCGATGCAGGCGGCTTACGTCGATGCCGAATGGGAACCCCGCAGCGTTGAACTTGTTGAATGCCACGCTACGGGAACCGCCTTAGGTGACGCCACCGAGATCAGGAGTCTTGCAAGGATCCGAAATGCTGCGCCTGCCGTTATCGGTTCGGTCAAAGCTAACGTTGGCCATATGCTGACGGCTGCCGGGTCGGCCGGTATTGCCAAAGTTCTGTTATCGTTCAAAGAGAAAAAATTCTGGCCGACGGCCAATTTCCAAGCGGCGCCCGTAGAATGGAACCTTGAGCAACACGGTCTTCGCGTTCTTAAAAAGGCTGAGCCATGGACGACAAAACAAGAGCTTCGCCGGGCCGCGATCAGTGGCTTTGGATTCGGAGGTATCAATGCCCACCTGCTGCTCGAGGAATACCATCCTGAGCTCAGCGAGCGAGTGGTACGAATTAGAGGGCGTAGAAAAGTTGCTGTCATTCGCGCCTCAGATCTTGAGACCCATGCTGATCAGTCGGCCCGCATGGAATTAGGCTATAGGCAGTTTCGCATCCCTCCCAAAGAAATGCAGAGCATTCTTCCCCAGCAGATCTGGTCGCTCCTGACCATGAATGCTTTAGGTCCACTACCTGATATTGAAAAAGAAAAAATGGGTTGCTTTGTTGGAGTCGAACTCGATCCTTTAACCAATTTGTTTGCAACACGATGGAAACTTCAGGACAGTCTGCCGCAGATTGATCTTGATGCCTATATGCCCGCACTAGGGGCCAATCAGGTGATAGGTTCGCTGGCGAGCATAGTTGCTTCACGCTGTTCTCGTGAACTTCAACTGGGAGGACCATCGTTTGCGGTTGCAGCGATGGAAGCCTCGGGACTTCGGGCGCTCGAACTGGCATTTCGGGCTATATCCCGTGGTGAAATGCCGGCGGCTTTAGTGATGGCCACCGATATGGGCAGCAGCCACAGAGCCCAGAGTCAACGCCTCGATCGTTACGGCACCACTTGGGCGACCGGCACGGATCAATCGGTAGCTGTTCTTCTGATGGATGAGCAAAAGGCGATGGATGGCAATCTTCCGATCGCCATCATCCTCGATGATTTCACGGAATTTGAAGCAGACCTTGACCTGCCAATGACTGAGGGAACGCTTTGGATAGAAGACGTGAATCGCGATAGCCAGTGGGTTAAGCAGCTGGGCTCCACCCGCAAAAAACTTGTCGATGGCAACAGCTACCGGGGCGCGGCTCATGGTCTTAGCACACTGGTCCGGATCTGGGAAAAACCCGGCATTTCACGTGGAAGTTTTCTTTTGCGTGACCAAAAACTGCACCACCTGAGTTGGTTTCAGCATGGACCATTGACCCTTGAAAAGACCCCCATCATAAGCCAGGATACCTACAGCGTAGTGAGGCGGGACCGGTATCTCATCTCTCCCGAATTGCTCTTTTCAAGCCAAAATCAACCTCAATCCGCCCTAAGACAAGGGTCGGCTCCAACCTTCCCAAAGCCGACCCTTCCTGCACCTGAACCGCGTGCTCAGTCCGGATTCGATACGTTCGCCCACGAACTCATCGCCCAGGAAATGCAAACGATCGAAGCGCATCAACAGTACCTTTCGTATCGGGGCGAAGGCGATGCCCTTATCGCTCAGTTGCTTCAGGACTTTAGTGCTAGGAAAGGATCTGAGTCCGCTTTGCCACCTGTAGCCCCTCCTAGCTGGGTGGCAAAGCCGCTGAACCCAACACCTGCGCTCTTCGATTATGCGGCTTGCAGGGAATTCGCTGCCGGACAAATCGCTAGGGTTTTTGGCGAGGAATTTTTTGAGGTTGATTCCTTTCCTTGTCGGGTTCGACTACCGGCCGAGCGTCTACTCCTTTGTCATCGCGTGATGAGCCTTAACGCAGTGCCGAAGAGCCTGAGTTCGGGACGTATGGTAACCGAGCATGATGTATTCCCCAATGCCTGGTATCTTGAAGGTGACTTTATGCCGACCAGCATCGCAGTCGAATCAGGGCAGGCCGACCTCATGCTTTCGTCTTATCTCGGAGCCGATTTTGCCACGCGCGGTGAGGCAGTCTATCGACTGCTCGACGCCAGAGTCTGTTTTTATAGAGAGCTACCGAAAATTGGCGACACGGTGCGCTATGAAATCGAAATAAAAAAATTCTTTGAACAGAGCGGTACCCTGTTTTTTCAATTTGCATTTGAAGCTTTCATCGGCGATCAAGCCCTGATGAGCATGGTCGATGGTTGTGCTGGATTTTTCTCCGCCAAGGCACTGGGAGAAGGTCGGGGCGTGAAGCGCAGTCAGCTTCAACTCAAAGGTGGCCAGGGCCGGATAGTCGGCGGTTTCACCCCATATGTTCCTATGGCTGTTGAGAAATATAACGATACGCAGATCGATGCCCTAAGGCTTGGCAATTATGCCTCGGCCTTTGGCCGCGGGTTTTCAGCACTTTCCCTGCGGGAGCCAATGGGTTTACCAAGCGGCGATATGAAGCTTGTTTACCGTATTCTGGAGCTAGCGCCTCAAGGGGGTCGCTTTGGAATTGGCCGTATAGTGGGCGAAGCCGACATTCATCCAAATGATTGGTTCCTCACCTGCCATTTCGTGGATGATCAGGTGATGCCGGGAACCCTTATGTTTGAATGCTGTCTCCAAACCCTTCGCGTCTTTCTTATGCGAGCCGGCTGGGTAGGGGAGCGCGGGGAACAGGATTTCCTTCCCGTTCCTGGTATATGGTCCCAACTGAAATGCCGCGGACAGGTCTTGCCATCGACTCAAAGGGTCACCTATGAGATTGAAATTAAAGAGATGGGTTATGGTCCTGAGGCTTATGTGATCTGTGACGCTTTGATGTACGCTGATGGAAAACCCATAGTCGATATCATCGATATGAGTCTTCGGATCCCGGGCTTTGACCAATCAAAATTTGATTCGATCTGGGCTGCTTCAAAAGGAGTGGCCGAAGCCAGGACAGCAGTAGCTTATAGCTACCAGGATATACTCGCTTTTTCAGATGGCAACCCTTCCGATTGCTTCGGCGCCATTTATAAGCCTTTTGACCAGGACCGTAAGATCGCACGTTTACCGCGTCCACCTTTTCAGTTTCTCGACAGTATAGAATGGGTCAAAGGTCCATTGATGAAACAAAATGTGGGGACCAGACTACTGGCTCATTATGAGCTTCCCGACGACGCCTGGTATTGGGTTTGTCACAATGATCGGCTGCCTTTTTCAATACTTGTCGAGATCGCCCTGCAGCCTTGTGGTTTCATGGCAGCCTATATGGGATCAGCTCTGGGTAGCGAAACGGATCTGAAATTCCGCAATCTTTCGGGTGAAGCGACTCTTTATCAGGATATAAGAAAGGGTAGTGGCCGCCTATCGATCGATGTCCGATCGACCAAGATCGCGCGCAGTGGCGACATGATCATCCAGGATTACAATTTCCGAGTCTTTAACCATCTCGGCGATGTTTATGTCGGAACCACAAGTTTTGGATTTTTCACCGAGGAGGCATTGGGTCAACAGGCGGGCATTCGTGGTGAGGCAAGCTGGGTGGAAAGGCCAATAACGAAGGCCTATCCCAATGCCAAAGCCCTGCCGCAAGGTCAGCTGCGGATGGTTGATCGCTGGGATGGGGATAAGGATAAGATCGTTGGGGCGAAGAGTGTGAATCCGGAGGAATGGTTCTTCGAAGCTCATTTTTTAGACGATCCGGTAATGCCTGGTTCGCTTGGGCTGGAATCCCTTCTGCAGGTTCTTGAAGCCGAAGCTCACGATAAATGTCCTTCGGTGCCGAGTTGGCGAGTGGCGTTAAAGTCAAAACATAATTGGGTGTATCGCGGGCAGGTGAGAAAGCACAATCGAGACGTTCGCCTCCTGCTTGATGTCAAAGAAAGATCCAACACCGATCTAACTGTTGACAGCGTACTTTTTTGTGACGGTATAGCCATATACAAGCTTGATAATTTACGCATCGAAGCTGCGGCCTTTTAAAATCGAAGGATGATGCCTCGAAAATTTTTTGAAGGTTCATTGGAACGATCAGATAGCATTAAGCTTAAGAGGTTCGACTCATTTGACCGGACCTCAATCCGTAAAGGATTGTGGTTGGGAATTTTTTGGAGGATATCACCGTGAATACTCCTGTCTTCTTGCGTCTGACTTTTCTTGCTCCCGTGTTTTCTCAATATGCCTGTGACAAACCCTATGATTCGTTGGATAGAGTTCCCCATGCTTCAGCCTACTCGAGCTTAACTGAAGTCACGAGTATCGACCAGACCCCTACTCCTGTGGAGCCGCCGCTGCCAACGGATTACCCTGATCTGTCCAAGCCTTCCGACCTGCCCGATCCACCTCAGGCCGTAGGGGCTTCGAATCAAAAGGTTTCTGTAGATGAAAGCCCGTCGCCTCCGAATTCAATCATGGGAGCTCTGCTCCGCTGCTATCTAGAGGAGGCGCGCAAGGAAGTTGCAGTGGAAATGGGCTGCCGCTTTCAAGGTGAAGATGATGAGCGGGTTTCAGTCAATAAAATAGCGAAAAAAATAGTCTTTGCTACACCTGTGGTGCTGACTGCGGGAATAACTCAAAGGTTAAAAACTCTAAAAAGCAATTCCAAATACGATGTGGTCTTTAGGTTTTCAGGCGCACCAATAAAGGATTTAAAATCGGCAGCGCTCTCGGCTCTGTATGTCGTAAACCTTTATGATCTAGAGAATGGTGATTCCCAGGGACTTATCAACGCAGAGGGAAGCAGTCTTGTGGTGCCAAGTCTCAATTCCTCGTGGCAGCGTGAGCTCGCTACGGACGACAATGGTGATGGAAAATGTCAGTCCGATGAGATTTGTCACTATCAGGGGCTTAAATTACTTTGGACCCGCGACGAGGGCGAAGAGTTGCAGTATTTCGAGGCGGCAGCACTCTGCGATAATCTCGATGACGGCAATCAGGGCTGGAGACTGCCTTTTCTAAATGAATGGCAAGAAGCCTATGTGAGGCATATCAATGCCCTTTCATCAAGGAACTCGTTGAATATTCAGCCTTCCCACTACTGGTCAGCACGGTTTGATAGCAACGATTACGCGGCATTTAATGTGTTTTCAGGGCAGACTTTGTACCTTGCTCCCTCGGAATCCGCCAGTGTAGTCTGCGTAAAAAAACTCGCAGACTATTAAAAAGGGCGCAAATCTTAAGGCTAAAGTTTCCGAGAGAATCAGCACACAGTTCCAGCTGGGCCTCTGTTCGTCGTGAGCGAGGCTGCGATTCAGGAAATAAAATGTCTCATTTTAAATGGGGTGTCGTTGGGGGAGGCAAAGGAAGGAGGAGATGGGCGAGCCAAAGGCTCTCTCCATCTCCTCAGATAAGCTTGATTAGTGAGGTTTCAATTTAAATACGGTTCCGAATAGAAGCAAAGCATAGATTTATTACGCGCCTGGCTTTTTCGCTGAAGCCGATCCTGAGGCCGAAACTGATCCCGAAGCCTGACCCGACTGGGCAGCTTTGGCAGCTTCAATGGCTTTTTTGATCGCTTCGATGCCCAGGGAAGCCTGCTGTTTACGGAAATCGACGACCGAAGCCTGAAGAGCTTTCAATTCGGCTTCATCAATTTTGCCGTCGCCGTTCGTGTCGAATTTTGGCAGGATTTTAGCGTCAACGTCCTTAATCACCACGGCGCTCATTTCCTTCAATTTATCAGCGATGACTTTTTTCATGCTTTCAAATTGAGCCTTGATGCTGGCTTCCAGTTTTTCCGCGGTGAGGGCTCCGCCTCCCGAAAGCTTGTTGAATTTCTCAGTCAACAATTTTTGAATTTCAGCGATTTGCTCAGGTGTTTTTTGAACGTTGAATATTTTATCCAAAGGTGAAGACGAGCTTATTGCGATAAATTCCTCTAGCGAAACGTCACCGGATTTGTCGGTGTCCAGGCGTCCGATAATAACCTTTGCAGCAGCTTTCACGCGAGCAGAAATAGCGGCATCAAAATCTCCAGCAGCAGGGTCAGCCGACTTGGGCTGGGCCACAGCACCCGTGTCATCTAAAAAGAGATCTATATTGGCCTGGGCATCAGCCAAGGCTTGAGCGGAAGGAGCTTCCGATTCCGACGAGTCTTCGATTTCGGCACTGACTTTGCCGTCGGCTCCAAGCGATTCGTCTGCGGAATCATCGCTTTCGTTCGCAGCTGCCACAACCGTCGAAGCTTTGACTTTTTTGCTGGCGGGAATGTCGTTTGTCTGTGAGCAAGAGATAGCGAAAAGAGCAGGGACCAATGCGAGGCAGTAATTTTTGATCATGTTTTGTCATTCCTGTAGGTGAAAACGCCGTGTGACCCCTTATCGGCATGTGGACGGCAAAAATTTACTTATATTTACCAGAATATTATAGAAATCAAATTCGCTGCTAATATATCGCCGAGTTACAAAATAATTTTTCCGCTAAAAAAGACTTATTTAACTTGAGTATAAAGGAGAGGCGGGTGAACTTTTTAATAGATCATGGTTTTGGGATGACGGGCGGGTAAGTTTTTAATATTGGCAATAGTAGAGCTTTGATCTTATAGCATTGATCTGATTGTTAGGGTGGACTCTAGTTTTAGGTTCTGCATTAAAAGAACTTGAGCCTCACTTAGATAAAGACTGGGCTCCTTAACAGGGTGGGGGCCTGCAAAGGAGCCTTGGGTAGGAGCGGAAAATTAAATGATTCAAACCAGACCAAGGGCCGGCCTTTGAGCAAGAACCAGGAGGTGAACGGAAGACGAGCTATAAGGGCTGCCATCGAAATCTCCAAATGTTTCGATTTTGACGAAGCCTGCTTTTGCCAAGTGTATGCAAAGTTCTTCTTTAGAATAGAGTCTTAAGCCAACTTCGGCCTCGGTCGGGGGTTCTGTGCTGGAGCTATAGGTCCATTTGTTTTCAAGCCATCGTCCCTCTTGCGTAAAGCGATGTTCGCTTCGGATGATGGAACCGTCAGGCTGAATTTTTTCGCTTTTATGAGGCATTGATCTTTGAAAGATTTCACGGCTCATGAGATCCATTAGCAGTTTACCGCCCGGTCTGAGGGATTGGAAGAACTTCTCAAGTACTTTTTCATCGTCCTTGGGGTCGGAGAAGTATCCAAAGGATGTGTATAGATTGACGACAGCATCGAAGTATCCCTGACGACAAAAAGTTCTCATATCGCCTTCCACCCATTCTGCGGTAGCCTTGGCGTCACGGCTGCGTTTTTGCGCTTCGGCGAGGAACTCCGGAGTGATATCAACCCCTGTAACCTTCATGCCCAGCTTGCTCAGCTGAATCGAGTGACGGCCAACGCCGCAGGGGAGGTCGAGCACTTTAGACTGCTTAGCTAGCTCAAGAAGCTTCAATACAGCCTTGGCCTCGTCGACGGCATCCATCCATTTATTCTCAGGAAACATGAAGCGTTGCATGTCGGTCCAAGTGGTCAGTTTTGCTGCAGGCATGGCTCAGTCCTCAAAATTATTTTTGCGTTTTAGGGAATCGGATGGATCTTTCTTTCGTCGGGGATCTTTGCGAATGGACCTTGGTCCCAATTACCAAATACCAGTGGAATCGATTCTTGGGCGATCGCCTTGCTCACGAAGTATTCAGGACGTGAGGGACTGGACATCGCCGCAAAATCCACGCGCATGATCGTGCTGCTTTTTGGATTGGGAGTTGCAAATTCCCCTTTAAACCAGCGATGCAGGATCTGATGATGAGCCGGGTATAAGTAGTAGTCCTGATGGTAAAGGGGAGAGGCAAGAAAAGCCGGCTCTTCGCTTGGGATCTCTTCACCAAAAAGAAAACCGAGTCGCTGCCAGCTTTCAGACTTTGCTTTTTGCAAAGCATCTTTTTTGCTGAATCCGGCGCCGTAAGAGAGGATCAGGGGATGGGCGGTATCCTTAGGAACCAACGTCACCCCTGCGACCTGTATGAGGTTTCTGAAACATGTGACCGCCTGCCCGCCAAAATCCAGCGGAATCACGCTGTAAAGAGACTGTATTTTTTGAAAGGAAAGTCCTAAAACATCTTGTGCCAAGACCTTGGGTGTGGATTCTCCGATCCAGGATTTGAGAACCAGATGACGCTCAATCAATTCGAAACATGCACGTTTGCACGCTTCGCGCCAGCTATCATGAAGAGCGACCCCATTGGATTTCGCAAACTGGTAGGTCAATGCTGATCCTGTGGTTACGGCTTGAGGAAAGACTTCAATACCAGGCATTTTCTTGACAAAACGGCCTTTGGCGGCATCCAGACAATCAAATTCAGAGCGATGTAGATTCTCGAGGATAGCCGTACGTTCTATCAGTTCAAACCAGGCTTGGGCAAAGGGGTAAGTAGCAACGCTACCCGCACTTCCAACCACCGGCCCAAGGACCGGGTGGGTCGCTTCTATACCCGTGACATAAATCGTTTGACCCGATACTTTTGTCGTCGCATTGAAGGGCTCACCGACACTCCAGCCAGGTAGCTTCAGATCTAATTTCTTCTTTGATCGGCTTCGACCGTTATGCTGCGGCATTAACTTTATCCTTGGTGCAGCTGGTGTAGAATTTCTCGTGCAGGATTATGGTCTTTTCAATGTTTGCGAAAAACAGCGGGCGATAGACCTTTTCATCGACGATATCTTTCATAATGGCCTCCCATTCATGAACATGATCTTTATCAAGCTCTGCATGGTTTTCGACTACCGTCATCGATTTGGGAGGGAAGCCACATTTTGTTTCCAAGGCCTCGGTAGTTTCCGGACCGCAAATAACACAAAGATATTCAGCGAAGAAGATATAACTAAGGTATAGATAGGGATCTGTGGCAATGATGAGTTCTATGTGGGAAATCAGATGTTTCATCGTCGGATCGACGGTCGCATCCTGTGTTTTCAATTGGCGTTTTTTATTAACCACGGCCAGGTCGTCCTCAGCCCACTTATCATGGCCGACTTCTTCTCTTTTTTTGTTTTCAAAGAATGCTTTGAGTTTGCTTAGCTTTCTTTTTTCAGATTCCCTGATCGCCAGATCCAAATGTATGGGTGTATGTTGGATCAGATAGTGTACGTTCACGAGAAAGCGGGTGACCATTTCGGGAGTAGCCCGGCCTTCTAATATAGCCTTATTGTAAGGCTCATTGATTCTCAGGTGTTTCCAATATTGCTCGACACGGGCCTTGAGTTCATTTACGAGTTGCATGGCTGGCTCCAAAAAAGAGCCCGTCCGAAGACGGGCGAGTTCATATTAGAAAGTTACGGTTGCGAATTTCTTTTTCATGATAATTTCCTCTAAATTGAATAGGCTAAAAGTAGAATTTAGAAAGTTACGGTTGCGAATTTCTTTTTCATGATAATTTCCTCTAAATTGAAT
>CAXSGP010000003.1:109165-122394 GCA_964236955.1 uncultured Oligoflexus sp.
TGAATAGGCTAAAAGTAGAATTTAGAAAGTTACAGTTGCGAATTTCTTTTTCATGTTCTTTTTCTCTTATGAAATGTGTTCAAATTGAAGTCGTGCTTAGAATTAAAAAGTTACGGTTGCGAATTTTTTTTTCATGTTCATCTCCTTGTTTGAAAGTTCGATCACACTTCAAATCATTCGGTGACACCCTAAAAACATTGAGAGGAAAAAATTTTTCCTTTGTTGTTTCATGGAGTTAGAAGCTCAATTTTGGCGAAATAGCTATCGCGATATCGCTGTGCTTCTATTTTTGACTGCTTATTGATTGTGTTCTGATAAGGATCGCATGGGTCATTATGGAGGAAACTTAGGTAAAATTCATCTGAGTGTGGGTGTTTTTGTGCATATTTTGCTGGGTTTTTTTATCATTAAGAGATTTAAAGACCTTTTAGGGTAGCACGAGGCCTACAAATTTTTTATATGGGATGGGGATCGTTGATGATTTAATTTCCATAAACGATATTTAGTCATGAGTAGACCGCTTCAAATGATGGAACTTCCGAAACATGCCAGGAATTTTATGCCGAGAAACCCCATCTCTCATAAAGTTAGAGGCCGGAAATTGCAATTTATCCTGAGCCGTTAAAAATATTTGCGGCGGACCTGGAGGGTTGGTAAGACAACGAGGAAAGATACGAGAAGATAGGCAGGGCCCTAAGTACGGAACCGCAAGGGAGCGCTCTTTTTAGAGAGCGCAGATCATAACCATTACTTTCTTGCATAGCCTTAGCTTTCGACTGAGGCTTTCTGCCCTTAATTCGTGCTCGGCGCGTTGCGGTTTTCCACTCGGACTTTGATGCGATAGGGAGCGGGACTTTCCTCTGAAAGTATTTTTTCGGGCCAGACTTGCTGAAGGCTCAAGACCAGGCCAGAATTCGGGTCGGTCCACTGTGGCTCTAGAGTTCCGCCAAGGCCAAGTTCAAATTTTTCTGTCGACTTTCGGCCTTCGTATTTCAATTCAACACGTACGCGGCCAGCCCAGACACAAACTGCATCAAGGGGACAACGCGAATCTTCAGGAATGCCAATAAAGTCAATGGCGCCATATTCAGCAAGGTTATAGGACTCGTTTTGAGTCATGATGATGCAGTTATTATCGCCTTCGTTACAGGTTGGTGCCGGCGCATTTTGCGCAAGCGGCGCAAAATTTTCTACATCCTCGGCAAATGCAGGTAAAGATAGGCTTGGCATGAGTCCCAGGGCGACCGTTAAATATAGTTTCATGGTAGGTTCCTTTATTTACACGCTTGATTTCGAGGCAGAATCTAGGTCAGGTCCAGGTTGATTATGCCTCCGGGATCTTTCTAAGTCACTAAGCAAAGGGATCAATGTGAGTCTTGAAAACGAGGCTTTGCCTCGCCTTCAGGATATATTTGCGTAATGATTGCTAGACGTGTGCGAAATCAATAAGGAATTTGATTGGCTAGCCAAAGAGCGCGGGCAAAGACAAGGGTTCCCGTAGTGCCGGAAAGGATGGTCAGACAAAGAAACTTCCACTTCATATTGTCACGATCCAATATGATTCCAATGGCGCCAACAACCAGACTGATCTGTAGCAGCATCGACGCAAAATCGAAAAGGTCCCCCGCATTTCCCAGATCCTGCAAAAAACTGTCGTATTCCTTCGCTCCTACGATTTTACCTAAGGTGCCATCGATATCCTGGGCCCATTGATCTTTCGTCAACGACTTAGATCCGACCAGGAGTTCCTTTTTTTCACGACTGTAGCGATCGATGCGGGCTTCCGAATCTTTTACCAGCTTCTCAATTGCCGACACCTTTTCTACCGATATTGTTCCGCTAAGGAGCAGAGATTGAAGCAGCTCGAGCTGGCCTTCAAGCATCGTTTCCTTGATGCCCTTGGATTGATACCATTGATAGGCATTGTTCCGGTTGTTGCTCATCTCCAATTCATCACTTCCAAATCGGTTTGAAAAGAGATCGTTTATCGATAGCAGCGCTGCGAAGAGGGCGATCGAAAGTGGAAATAGAACTTCCATTTTGCTTTGTAATTTTTCCAACAAACTGGACATCGATTCCTAGCTCCTTTGCTCGGTGATGAATGATCTAGCTATTAAATAAGGTGCCGATAAAGAGTTCAAGGAAGAAGCTCAAACGGGCTCAATTATTTCATGCTTTAAATAAGGACCCTTTATGGGTTTCAACTTATCCGCTCGCCCATCATCCCGGGTAAGGGTCGCGGCGCGAAGCGTGAACGCCCTTTTAAGACGTTCATGGTGATCCTGCGAAGTTTGATGAAGCCTCAGTATTGTCGATTCCCAGTCCAAAGGGGGTTGCACCCTTCCGTCCTGTTCATTGTCTCGTGTGAGCGGGGGACTTAACCTTCGAAATAAGTGGCCGATGAAGGAGTGGGCTATCCATGCCATCCATCGGCGCGAGAGGGGTCACGGGTCAGCAGACTTTTCCGGAAATCGTTCCCTCGGATTGGCTTATAATTTTCACCTCAAAAATGAATATGTATTCCAGGAGCATATTATGATATATTTTGGCGGATAACTTTTGATTTAGGGACGTATACCGTTGTCGTTGTCAAAGCTTTCCGCTTTTTTGCTTGTGCCCACCCACTATTAAGGTCTAACTTTTCCAACGCAATCGTTAGTATCAAATATTCGTTGGACCTTGACTGCCAGTGTCAGCGGTGCATATATGATTCTTGATTTTCTACAGGGACCAAGGAATGGGATTTTCTGAAGCTGATCTTTTTAATTGGTTTACACAGTATGCTTACCAGGCCTGGCTTATCTATCTCGGTATATTCGTACTGATGATGGCATCGGGGTTTGGCCTGCCAATACCCGAAGAATTCACGCTTATCAGTGCCGGCCTGGTGTGCTACATAGCCTCACGCCCCGATCTTTACCCCCCGCCCGCTACCGGGCACTCACCGGTCAATCCTTACGTCACTGCGGGGGTAGCGTTTTTTTCTGTGGTCTTTGCTGACGGTCTGGTCTTTTTCCTTGGCAAATTTTTTGGTGGGAGAATTCTCAGGTCGCCCTACATGGCTCGCTACCGCGCCCGCTTTGAAAAAGTCGGTGAATGGACCAAGAAATACGGAATGTGGGCTGCTGGCGCTTTTCGCTTTACGCCGGGCCTACGGTTTCCTGGTCATTTTGCCTGTGGAATGATGGGCTTAAATATCACCAAATTTGTTGCTGTAGACTCCACGGCCGCCATGATCAGCGTGCCGACACAGGTTCTGCTCGTTGCCTTTTATGGGGAGACGATACTGGTTTATTTTACTAAATTTAAAATCGCTGTCCTTACTCTACTGGCTATTGCCCTAATCTCTTACTGTGCCCGCTGGCTATGGAAACGCAAAGGCAGCGTACCGGCCGTCTGAACAGTCCTTGCCAAGGATCATTGGGAATAGGCAAAGCCAGTGGTCCAAGATCCTCTGTTTGCGTTCTTTATAAGGTTCCGAATTCCTTCGGCCTTTTGGTTACGTCCTATTTGGGCCAAGCATTGTCTCAGGCCGCACCACCCTGTCAAATTCTTCAAGACTAATCACACCCAAGGCTTCTGCCGCCTCTCTTAAACTCAAATTCTTATCCAAAGCATATTGCGCAAGTTTAGCTGCCTGGTCATAGCCGATGACAGGATTTAATGCGGTGACCAGCATGAGCGAGCGATCAAGATGTTCCCGCATCTTTGTTTCATCCGGTTCCATGCCCTCGACGCAGTTGGTCCGAAAACTCAAACAGGCATCGGCGAGGAGTTCGGTGGACTGCAGGAGGTTATGGATGATCAGGGGCTTATAGGTGTTCAATTCCAACTGCCCCTGGCTCCCGGCAAAGCTAAGCGCGAAATCATTGCCGATCGCCTGTATCGCCACCATCGTCAAGGCTTCGATCTGAGTGGGATTGACCTTACCCGGCATGATGGAGCTGCCCGGTTCATTCGCTGGCAGGCGTAGCTCTCCGAACCCGGTACGGGGTCCGCTTGCTAGCAGGCGCAAATCATTACCGATCTTGATGCAGGCGACGGCAAGTAATTTTAGGCTGGAGCTGGCGTTGACCAGGGGATCATGGGCAGCTATGAGTGCAAATTTATTGTCTGCGGGCCTAAATTTTAGGCCGGTTAATTCAGTTAGCTGCCTCGTAACGACTTCAGCGAAACGCAGGTGCGTATTGAGACCAGTGCCGATCGCGGTGCCGCCCAAAGGCAACGGCAATAAGTGCTCCCATGCTTGATTCAGGCAGGTTTCGGCAAACTCAAGCTGCGCGGCATAACCACTGAGTTCCTGGCCAAAGGTCATGGGTGTGGCGTCCATCATGTGGGTACGGCCGACTTTGATGACCCCGGTGTAAGCTTTGGCCTTTTTTTCAAAGGCAAGACGAAGATCCCGAACCACGGGAATAAGCTTTTGTCGCCAGGCTTGAGCCGTGACAATATGCATAATGGCAGAAAACACGTCGTTACTGGACTGGGATATGTTCACATCATCGTGCGCATCGACCTTGATAGCACTGCCTGACCTCTCGGCCTTTTCTGCTGCGCGGTGGGCGATCACTTCATTGAGATTCATGTGAGTCTGAGTGCCGCTGCCCGTTTGCCAAACGACGAGTGGAAAATGCTCGTCAAACTGTCCTGCAATAATTTCATCACAGACCGAGGCGATCAGTTCGGCCTTTGCCGGTGCGAGGAGGCCCAGTTCCTGATTGGCTAGCGCGGCGGCTTTTTTGAGAAGGGCAAAACTATGAATGAATTCTGGGGAAAAGTGATCGTGACCAATTTTAAACATATTGATGGAGCGCTGGGTTTGAGCACCAAAATATCGATCTTTGGGAATATGCACCTGGCCCAGGCTGTCCGATTCAACTCGTGTTTCCATGACTTTTTCTCGCCTTATGATCGATGTCCACTCGATTGCGAGCATTGAAGAAACTGGATTTCAAAGCAAGGGACATTTGCTGGGCTGCCTGGTAAAGGACCGATAACCATAGAATTTATAGAAAAGAACCGCCCCGGGGAGGGCAATCGTTCGTGGCCAGGGGGAAATTTGATACACCGGATGAACTCGGTGCAATCGCGGGGGCCGAAGACGGATCGATTTTGATCCACGTGATCATTTTAGGATCGGGTTCGGCCCCAAGTTCAGCCTTCGGCCTTGCCGCCGCTAAAGGGCGCATAAAAGTCATTACCCTTGTCATCGACAACGATAAAGGCGGGGAAGTTCCTGACTTTGATTTTACGGATTGCTTCCATGCCAAGATCTTCGAAATCAACAAGTTCCACGCTTTCGATATTTTCTTTGGCCAGGATCGCTGCAGGTCCGCCGATCGAACCTAAATAAAAGCCTTTGTGAGTCTTGCAGGCATCGGTAACCTGCTGGGTACGATTGCCCTTGGCCAGCATGATGCGTGAGCCGCCTTTTATCATAAAAGGTCCCACATAGGGATCCATTCGGCCTGCAGTTGTGGGTCCAAAACTTCCGGAAGGCATGCCTTCGGGCGTCTTGGCGGGGCCCGCGTAATAGACGGGATGGTTTTTCATGTAATCCGGCATGGGTTTGCCTTCGTCAAGCATTTTTTGCAGACGGGCGTGAGCCACCTCCCGTGCCACGATCAAGGTGCCCTTGAGAAGTAGCCTGGTCTTCACCGGATATTTGGAGAGTTCCGCGATAATTTTTTCCATCGGCTGATCGAGGTCAATTTCTATCGGTTTTTCCAGGCTTGGGTTTTGTTTGGGGAGGTATTTTGAGGGATCGGTTTCCAATTGCTCAAGAAAAATCCCATCCGCTGTGATCTTGCCGCGAACGTTGCGGTCCGCACTGCAGCTTACGCCGATCCCGACGGGACAGGAAGCGGCGTGACGCATCATACGAATAACCCGAACATCATGGATAAAATATTTGCCACCGAACTGAGCGCCGATGCCCATTTCGTTGCACATTCTGTTGATGCGTTGTTCCCACTCAAGGTCGCGATAGCTCTGACCCTGCGCATTGCCTTCCGTAGGGAGATTATCGAGGTTTTTGGCTGAGGCTTCCTTGACAACCTTGAGCACGGTTTCCGCAGAAGGTCCGCCTATCACTACCGCAAGGTGATAAGGTGGGCAGGCCGAAGTGCCAAGCTTACTGATTTTTTCCTGAAGAAACTTCATCAGCTTATCTTCGTTTAATAGCGATTTGGTTTCTTGGAAAAGAAAGGTTTTATTGGCCGAACCACCGCCTTTGGCCAGGAAGGTGAATTCATAGCTTTGACCGTAGGTCGAATAGATATCGATTTGAGCCGGAAGATTGGACCCCGTGTTTTTTTCTTCAAACATACTGAGCGGGGATAGCTGCGAGTAGCGTAGGTTTTCCTGCTGATAGGTTTTGTAGATGCCGTGGGAAAGAGCTTCAGCGTCATCAATGCCCGTAAAGACGCTATCGCCTTTTTTGCCGATGACAACGGCAGTGCCGGTATCCTGGCAGCTAGGAAGCTTGCCTTCGGCAGCGATAACGGCGTTTTGAAGGAGCGTATGGGCGACGAAGCGATCGTTGTCGGAAGCTTCCGGATCGTCGAGGATTTTGGCCAGCATCGCCAGATGGGAAGGGCGAAGAAAGAAAGAGATATCTTTCAGAGCCTCACGGGCCAAAAGCTCAAGGCCCTCACGTTCGACCCTCAGCATGGTTTGACCACCGGCAGTAAAGGTTGATACATGCTCGTTGGTCAAAAGGCGGTAAGTCGTCGTATCAGGTCCCAGTGGCAAAAGCTTTTGATAGTGAAAATCCATGACGTATCCTTTAAAGAGTATCCGTGCCTAAGAGTATAAGGTTCGCGAATGGGACGGTCAATCACTGAGCCTTGCCTGTCCATCGGAGTGAGAATGACGCACAGGGATCACAAACGAGATATCATCCTCGCCGTGAGTGAACGGCGATGTCCCCCTCTTGTGCCGGAATTGGAATTGAGCCTAGTGACGGTTCGTTCGCCATGGTGGACGATGCATCCCGACGATTTGGATCGAATGGGTGTGCCCGAGCCTTTTTGGGCTTTTGCCTGGGCTGGGGGTCAGAGTCTGGCCCGATTTATTTTGGATAACCCGCATTTTGTCGCGGGTAAGCACGTCATCGATTTCGGTACCGGCGGCGGCATTGTTGGACTGGCGGCCCTTCATGCAGGAGCGGCTCAATTAACTGCGACCGATATTGATCCCTGGGCAATCGTTGCCTGTAAGGAGAATCTTAAGATTTTTGCCCACCGAATCGAACTGAGCGAAGCCGATTGGATCGGTCGTCAACTTCCCGAAGGGTCGATCCTGCTGCTAGGCGACATGAGCTATGAACGTGAGCTTTGTGACAAGCTGATCGCCTGGTTTGAGACTCTGGTGGACTGTACGATACTGGTCGGCGATGCGGGGCGGGGTTTTGTGGATAAAAAGAGATTTGCCGAGCTGGCAACTTATCTGGCACCTGCCGATTCCGATAGCGATGGCCAGTTTAAGGTCACGGCATCGGTGCTTCTTTGGAAGGGATAACCCATTGTTATAGAAAGCTGGGTTTTCCCTTCCTTCTGATGCTTAGCGTGATTGAGAGTGAGCCGCGAGGCGTGCTAAAGTAGAGTTATTCACCGATTTAACCAGTAGGTAGCACTATGAAAATTCGTCTATTAGCCTTGGTACTTGTCGGCAGTACGGCTTGCCGAACCTCTGATGCGGCATCTGAAGTCAAACATCAAACTCAGTCAGGGACAGCAGCGAGAGGATATCCGGCAGCAGAAGACCAGGATAAAAGTGCGGCCTATTCGGGTAGTCCTGTTAAAGGCGCCGGAATATCCCCAGCAGCCCAGCCAGATGCGGATTTGCCTCCTCTCAATGATAAGGAAAGTCTTTTAAAATGGCGAGTCGGTCGCTGGAGTTTGGTTCTTAAGGGCACTGAAGCCGTTGAGACTCTGGATAAAGCGGGATCGGTTGCATGCGAAGTCACGGTCGGCAAGGTCAAATCTCAATTTGGGAAGGACAAAGTAGTCGCGTTGAAAGCAGCGATAGCAGAGGCCTTCAAGGTCAGGGACCAGCGGCAGATAAGTCCTATTTTTAGGGGGCTTGATCAATCGAGAGAACTCATCGCAGTTTTAGGGGGCCAAGAATTTCTTATAGAGAAAATGTATCAGTCCCGGGATGCAATCATGCCCGATCCCTCCAAAAACGTAGGTCGTGACATTCCCAAACCTGGTGCCGCGGAGAGCGGACTTGAATTGATTATGGAAGTGGCGGTGAATCCCACGATCTGTCCAACTGTTCCAAACTAAGGTTATTCAAATCAGCAGGGACATGACCAATCCGGGTGAATGTTTCCGTCTCATCTGAGACTTCTCACTTGAGATTCCTTGGGTGATCCGGCATCGTCGAATCCCAAGGAGTACCGCGCCTATGAATCACCCTCAAAGTGCCGAAATCGCCAAAATCATGAGTTCGTCCATTGCTCCGGTTTTTCTGATCACCGGCATTGCTGGCATCTTGTCGATCATGTCTCTGCGTTATGGTCGCGTCATCGATAGGATCCGCACCCTACTGCGCGAAGGCCCTAAACTCTATCAAAAAGAATTAGGCAACGATCATCTCCACCGTGAACTTCGTACGCTCTACCGCCGGGCCCGAATCCTGCGCATTGCCATCATCACTGAAGTTGCGTCGATATTTGCTATTTCACTGACTATTTTTGCAATGTTTTTCTCATTGAGCTTTGACGTTGACGTCATGTTTGGGCCGCAGTTCCTTTTTATCGCCAGTCTGATCTTTCTCATGATCGGTCTTGGACTCTTTATTCAGGATTATGCGCTCTCACTCAACTGCATTGAGAACGACATGGGCGTTCGCTCGGATATGAACCTTTCGGTAGAACAGGCCCGCTCCGTATTTGAAACGATTCCTCATGACTAGTTTTTTGACTTCCTCAGCGGAATAAGGGGGCGGATGCCGGTTTTGGTAGCCTGGCGGGATTATGATGAAAAGGATTGACGGGGGTGGATGAACAGCAATAAACCATCGCCTGCCGTTCCTGGCGTCGGGCCTTCAGTAGGGAGGAGAAGGCAGAACATTCAGCTGTCTCGGTATTAAAGGTTGGCCTGTCGTCCTAGCTATCGGTCAGCGATTTGAGGCTTAAATTATCGAATAAGTATCAATGTAATAAGATCGTGAATCATTTCTCGAAGGTCCCGAGGGTCGCGGGCAATAGATTTGAAACCTCGTGCTGAGCTTACCAAAAGGTTGGCTATCCTTTTCGACGAAAGGCCTGTTTCCTCTTTGGTGACACCGTTGGATCTGAGTATAGAGGCTATGACGGCTGCAAACCTACCGTACGAAAGGTCCCTAGTGGATTTTGCGAATTCGAGGGACGAATCAGAAATTTCCTTCGCCTCAGGTGACTGCACGGTAAGTTGAAAAACATCAACTATCCCTATCTCAAATGCAGAGTGCAGCTGTGATTCGAGACCGTTTTTAAGAGCTATCTCTTTTTTCACCTTCTCTAGATTGAGTTCGCTAAACAGGCCTACAACCGCATTAAAAATTTCTTCTTTAGTCTTGAAGTAAAGATAGAGTCCAGGTCTGGAAATCTCCATCGCGTCCGCTATTTCCTTCATGCTTACCGCTGCATAGCCGCGTTTTGAGAAGATCTCCATCGCTTTGGTCAAAATCTTTGACCGCTTTTCAATGCCCATACATTTATTCTTTTCAATATCAGTACAATTTTTATAGACATAATAGTCAATATGTCTAATAATAGACATATTGACTATTATGTCTATAAAAAAGAAAGATGTTAATTATGAAAATGTCGGGAAATACGGTTCTTATTACAGGTGGAACCTCCGGGATAGGACTTGAGATGGCAGTCCAACTCATCAATTTGGGAAATACAGTCATCGTGACTGGTCGGGACCAAGTAAAACTGGACGAGATAAAGCAGAAGATTGCTGGAATTCATACCATCAAAAGTGATGTTTCAGATCCTTCAGCGATTGAATCTCTTCACTCTCAGGTTACCCGGGATTTCCCTGAACTCAACATCCTGATAAACAATGCCGGTATCATGCGTAAGATAAATTTAAACGATCAGAAGTTTGATCTTCATGATTTGACGCGTGAGATTGAGACGAATCTGATGGGTCCGATCAGAATGACACAGGTTTTTTTACCGAATTTAAAGAACAGAAAATCGGCTGCCGTGGTGAATGTTTCATCGGGGCTGGCTTTTGTTCCCTTGCCGATTTCCCCCATCTATAGCGCAACAAAGTCCGGACTTCATGCATTTACCGAGTGTCTCCGGATTCAGCTTAAGAATTCTAAAGTTAAGATATTTGAGCTTGCTCCCCCTGGAACTGAAACGCCACTTTTTCGAGGCGATTTTACTAAGGATGATTTGGGCGGAGTCAAGTCTATGGAGGTCCATATCCTTGTGAAACAAGCGATTGAGGGACTTAAAAGTGATAAACTTGAGATAAGACCTGGTCTTAGCAATGTTCTGAGAATAATGAGCCGAGTTGCCCCTAGCTTTATGCTAAAGCAATTAGGAAAGCCGGTTGATCGCATGCTGGACCCGGCGAAAGCCTAAGCCCACAAAAGTAGACGGGAGCGCAATATGCCCGATGCCAAGAGCAATTGAAAGAGGTCTATAAATACTTGGCAAATGTCTCAAGCCATGGGTGATCCCTGTGGATTTATGGGCTGCTTCTTTTACAATTTTAAAGAGGCGTGGGTTAACGCTAATAGCTCTCCAACCTCCGGCAAGCGCAAGACTAAAGAGCTTTAAGCTTTGATTCTTTTACGGCAAAGTCATCGTGTGCACATAATACTGCTCGCAACGGTTTTTCCGGTGCCATCGGTAAGACCGTCGTTAATCCTCAGATACCAACCCGTAGCGGTGGAGGCGGAATAGGTGCTCGATGACCAATAGAGTGAGCCAGCGGTGAAATTTAATGCTGATTTCTTCGACCAAACCCCATCGATATAACTTTGTACCAACTCTTTCTGAACTGGAAGCCGCCAATCGGAATATCCGCCATAGACAAGGGAATTACAGTACGTAATCCCCGACTCCCAGGTTCGAGTCGTGCCGTCGTCTTTTGCCCAGTAGAGACCTGTGTTTCGGTCTAAATAAACACAATCTTCGCTACCGTTACAGGTTCCACCTGCATCGGTGTCAGAGTTGGTGTCTCGTAGCCAGTTGGCACCGGCACCCGACCCAAAGCCGGGCGGCACGTCCGTTGGCATTGAATTGTTATTATTATAGTCGTCGATCGAATCATAGATGTCAGCAGCACTGGAGCTGCTACTGGCCCCTGTCCCTGACGTTCTATTAAAGGTTGTGAGCTTAGCCATATTTTTATAGAAAGTGAGACTGCCGGCCATACCGCCCACAGTTTTTCCGGTGCGAATATCCCAGGTACTATAGGCCGAAGTGTTGGCCGATTTGTAGGTGCTCGTCGTCATGCAGGCCGTCTGTCCATCACTGCTGCAATTGGTACCGAAGGTTCCTGTTGTGCTGAATATGCTGACGCCATTGGCAATATTCGCTGCTGTTATCTGGGTATCGCCGGCACCCGTTTGAAGGCTGCCGTCAGGACTGAAATATTGAAAAGCAGTTGCCGATTTAACCTGAGCATTGAAGGTCGCCGCCGTGAGGCTGGCAGCACCATTTGCTCCTGAAAGGAGGTAGGTTGAGTTGGGATAAAGGCCGGCTATCCCCGCGACCGTCGTTCCGTTTTTTATCACGCCGGCCGTTACGTTGGCCTTGATGACCGCAGGATTGGTGGTGGTCGCGACACAGCCCGTCTGATTATCCGTCGAACAGTTCGCCGGCGTGGCCGAAGCGGTTCCTGAGATACCGGCAAGGGTTTGACCCGTGAGAATTTTCGCGGCGGCACCGCTGGTGTTGGCAGCGGGAAAGCCCGCAATCGCCATACAGTTTGTGCTGCCGTCGGCGGCACAGCTTCCCATGGTTCCCGCGACGCCACCGATTGTCACGGTTGTATGGATTTTTGCAAGGTTTGCAGCCGCAAGGTTAGTCAACTTATCGACCGCCGGAAAGTTGGTGACGGCTACACAGGCTACGGCTCCATCCGCTCCACAATTGGCTGGCGCGGGCGTTGCGGTCCCGGCGATGCCAAGGAGGGTCTGGCCGGTGAGGATCTTAACGGCAGCACCGCTGGTGTCGCCGGCTTTGAAAGCCGCAACTGTGTAGCAGCCAAGGCCGCCATCCAAGGCACAATCGGCAAGGGTGCCGCTCACCCCCCCAACGGTCACGGTGGAATGAATCCTGGCCAGATTGCCAGCGGCTAGATTTACAGCTTTATTTACCGCTGGGAACGTGGCGATCGCTACGCAATTCGTGGCGCCGTCAGCTCCGCAATCCGAAGGCCTTAGTGCGGCGGTTCCGGTAATGCCAGCAAGAACTTGACCGCTCAGGATTTTTACAGCGGCTCCTGACGTGTTGGCTGAAATAAAGCTGGTCGTGGATACACAACCCGATACACCATCCACCGTGCAGTCCACGGGTTTTCCAGCTGCTGTGCCGCTGATGCCGGCTACTGAGCTGCCGGTGAGTATCTTAACATTGGCACCTGATACGAGAGCCGCTGCATAGCTTGGCCCGACGACGACGCAACCCGCGCCGCCATCCGTTGAACAGTCAGCTAAAGTTCCCGCAACACCGGCTATCGTGAGAGAGCTACGAATCTTGGCTGCATTGGCCGTAGAAAGAGAATTCGCTTTATCGACGGCCGGAAAGTTGCTAACGGCCACGCAGTTCGTGCCGCCATCGCTGGCGCAATCCGAAGGGCGAAGGCTCGCGGCTCCGGCGATACCGGCAAGGGTTTGTCCCGTCAGGATTTTGCCTGCAGCGCCTGTGGTGTTTGCAGCCGGGAAGGAGGAGACTGCGAGACAGCCGGTTCCACCGTCCAGTGCGCAATCAGCCATTGTCCCTGCGAGCCCGGCAACTGTAACAGTACTGTGGATTTTGGCCAATTTCGCTGCCGTTAGGTTCGTAAGCTTATCGACCGCTGGAAATGCCGCTACGGCCACACAGTTGGTCGCGCCGTCAGCGACACAGTTTGAAGGCGCTGGCGTTAGAGTGCCGGCGACGCCAAACAGAGTTTGACCGGAGACTATTTTCCCGGCAGCGCACGCATAGGTACCGGCCCGAAAGGCCGAGATCGTGAAACAGCCATGGGGTCCGTCGACCGAGCAAT
>CAXSGP010000004.1:0-77941 GCA_964236955.1 uncultured Oligoflexus sp.
ATACGAGTTTGCCTGTACTTTTCAATCACTTATCTCAAACGTCAACAGCCCCTAGGATTGGCTCCTGAGACTTGGAAACTTTAAAGGCGTAAAAGGTTTTGCTATGAAAGTCATCAGCAGCTCGAATCTATTAAGTTATGTATTGATGGCCTTGCTTGGCAGTGGGCAAGTTTATGGCGAAGCACTCAAAGCAGTGGTTCCGACAGCTGAGTCGTCCGGCCCAGTTCCTTCCAAAGGGGATTGTGATAAAGATGCTAAAACCAAGGCTGAGGAAAAGCTAAAGGGTGATCTTGATTTAAAAAAGAAGGGGGAAGTCGAACACGCTGCTGAGGCCAAGGCGTTGCAAAACCTCGGTTTAGCCAAGGCGGACAAGGCTCAGGCAACGGGGATTTCCGGAGTAGGCGGGACGATGGAGACCTGTAAATAATCACGCCCTACCTGAAAATGCTTTGGCGATGCCCTTGGCCAGGCAGTTGGCCAGTGTTTGTAAGGCTTTGGAATCAATAGCCATTTGATCAAGTCGCAAGCCCTCCTTTCCTCCCGCCGCAATCAGATGTTTGGGAATATCGAGCGATAGGCTGGGAACCTTTTGCATATGCTGATAACTCAGGTAGATAGGGGCCGCGTGATAAGGCTCGTTTTCTAGGCAGGCATAAGTTTCTTCAGTGAGGGCTTCTTTCACGCAGGCCAATAGTTCCGGATCCGCGAGGAGTTGGCCCTGTTCATCGGAACAGATCAAATCGATCTTGCGTTGATAATCATGATTATAAGCATTGAGATATTGATCGACATAGGCTTCGAGCTGCGGAAAGGAAACCCCGAAGGTAGACCTTTTTCCAGATGCATCAACAGGACAAAAGCTCGCCATGGTGTGAACGTCGATCAGGTAGCAGGAGGGCTCGCCTTCTATGATGCTGTAAAGTTTATCCATATAATTCAAAGTGGTTTCGTGAATGGCGATTAGGGCGTCCTTAAGTTCGACCATCAGCTGTGGCGGCAGACAGGGCCTTAAGCAGTGATTTCTGAGACGCCCACCATCGACGAGTCCTCGCGGGTAATCGAGCTCTACAACCAAGGTTTTTATTTGATAATGAGACGCTAACTGCTGCGCCAGGGCATGGGCTAATTCGCCCGCTCCGCCATCGCGCTCTATTTCGAGATAGCTAAGAAAGAGCGGCCAGATTTTTTGCATCTCCACATGCTTGGGGATTTCAGGAAAAAAGCGAAAGAACTCTTTTGCATCAGCTCCGTGCGGTACGACCACGATTGCCTGATGGGGACCGCTCGCATGATAGTGGGTTTCTTTTATGCTGGGATAGGCCATGGGGTTTGGTCCACTCTTGAAGATAATGGCCTCAGTTTAACAAATTTCTCAATCACAGCGGCAGGAAAAACTGGAAAAAAGTCGCTGGCTTGGGTACCCATAAAGAACAGCATGGCGAGCGCCGCAGCAGTTGCTGCCAAATTGACATGCTATAGTTGCCCCCAGCAGAAGGAGAATTGTGGTGGATTTGATTGCCCAGTCCCGCCGAGAGGTCTTTGCTAAGCTTTGGACCCATTACTTTAGTCTTGTGCCGTTTGCCCACAAACTTATCGATGACTTCAGGAGGCGCGGCGATGAATGGATCGAAGACCATGTAGCCTATCGGACCTTGCCAGGTGAATTTACAGGTGCTCATATCCTGCAGGGCGTATTTGAAGCGCTCGGCTATCAGAGAATGGACGATTATAAATTCGAAGAAAAGCAACTTGCCGCTTTTTGGATGTGCCCTCCCGATATTAGCGCGCACAGTCGTGAAGCATCGCCCAAGATTTTTATTTCCGAATTGATTCCCAATAAATTCCCGGCCGAATTTCAAGAGATCATAAAACGCTATACGGATCAGGTCAAGGTCTCGCCATTGACAAGTATCTTAGCCTTGAAGGAAAAAGTCAGGACGGGAGATCCGCAGGCGAAGCTGCAGTTTGAGGCGGAATGCCTGGGCCTCCTTTCAACTCTGCCGGCTTGGAATCGGCCGACTCTCAAAGACTACGAGATCCTTCGAAAGCATAGTGAGTACGCGGCATGGACAGCATTATTTGGTAACCAGATCAATCACTTTACCGTGTCGGTCCACCTGATGAAGACCTTTGCCAACATCCACCCATTGGTGGACTTCCTCGATAAAGACCTGAAGATCGCCATGAATAAATCAGGCGGCGGCATCGTCAAGGGTACGCCTGACCTCCTGCTCGAGCAGATTTCAACCATGGCCGTGGATGTGACCTATAACTTTCAGGACGGCCAGGCCAAGGTTCCTTATGGATTTGTTGAGTTTGCCTATCGATATCCATTGGCAGGCAAACAACACGATGGCAAATGGAGTTCCTATTACCAGGGCTTTGTCACGTCGAATGCCGACAAAATCTTTGAATCGACGACCCGCAGCTAAGGGCTTTACAAAATGTGGCAGCCGAAATAGGACTGGTTCAGTTTCTCGCTGCGGGTTTTTGTTTTTTACATGTAATCTCTAAGCTCAACAAAGGGATTGTGCTGCCCTATAATTTGGAAAGGTTTCATGATGGCGGCTTCTCAGCCAAAAGCTCTCGCCGCTCTCCGAGCTGGCTTATTCGGTATCCTAGTCTTCGCACCGCTTCTGGTCGTCAATGCCATGCAGATGATCAGCATACTCTGGCGCTTCATCTATCCCTCAGCATTTCGACGATACAATAGCTTTTGGGCTCATTATTATTGGTCTTACTGTGTTTGGCTGGCTCGGACGGTCGGCAAGTTCAGGGTGACGACCAAAAAAGATAATCTGCCTGCGGGTGAAAATGCGTTGGTGCTTTCCAATCATCAGAGCGCGGTGGATATTGTTGTACAGTTGGCCTTCGGTCAAAGTTACGGTCGTCTGGGGGACATGAAATTTTTTGCCAAGGATATGCTGAAGTATATTCCCGGACCAGGCTGGGGCATGGTCTTCCTGGATAACATTTTCATGAAAAGGGATTGGACGCGCGATCGAGTCAATGTCGTGGGACAGCTGCAGAAATTTAAGAAAGCCCGCGCACCTATATGGATTAATCTTTATCCCGAAGGCACCCGGCTTAAGCCAAGTAAACTTGCGGCGGCACAGGATTTTGCGAGAAAAAATAATCTGCCCGTTCCAAAACGTGTTCTCATCCCAAGAGTAAAAGGCTTTCTGGCAACTCTCGAAGGACTCGATGGCTATCTCGATGCCGTTTATGATCTAACAATCGCCTATCCAAAGGGACAGCCCCCGACCCTCTGGCAGCTCCTATCAGCCGAAGGACACGATGTGAAGGTTGAGATAAAGCGTTTTCCAATCAGCGATCTGCCGGTGGAAGCTGAAGCGAGAGGGGAGTGGCTGATGGAACTCTATCGAAAAAAAGACGCCCAGCTGGAGCGAATGATTAAGAGCTTTGAAACTTAAGCCCAAAAAAAACCGCAACGGCTAAGCGCTGCGGTTCCTTGATAAGAGGGAGGAACCGCTCACTGAGCGGTTCTGGGATCACTCTCAGGTATGATTATTTAGGGCCGATTACAACGACAGGAGGGGTAGGGGCGGCCGGGGGGACGGCAGTCGTTCCTTTACCAGGAGCTGTGTTGCCATCTGTTCCCGGTACGCCTGGCATTCCGCCTTTTCCACGACCTGAATTCCCGTCTGTGCCAGCCATTCCGCCTTTGCCTTCGCCCATTCCACCTTTGCCTTCGCCCATTCCGCCTTTATTTTTTTTGCATTCGGCTTTGTCTTGAGCGCGAAGTGCGGCATATTCCGCTTCATCAAGTTTGCCGTCTTTGTTCAAATCGAACTTGGCAAGAACTTCCGCAGTCACTTTCTTTACGCGTTCCTTATGCTCACCTTTGTGGTGTTCCGAACGGAATTTACCGATCCGTAAGCCCTGAGCCTTAAGCGATGTTTCAAGCTCGGCGACCGATATCAGGTTGTCTGTGCCAGCGGCCTTAACAAATTGTTCTTCGAGTTTCTTTTGTTTTGCGGCAATCTTCTCAGAAGTTTGTTGCGCAGCCTTGGCAGCGTCCATTGGCTTTGCCAAAGCTAAGAATTCATCTTTGGTAAGGGAGCCGTCGTCATTGGCATCGAGGCGGTCCATGACTTTGGTTGCCATTGCCTTAATGCGCGCCTCCTTCGTATCATTCGTCACCGAAGGATCCGGTGTCGTTGCAGGCGCTGCATCAGCAACGATTTGAGATTCATTCATGTCATCGAGATAGATGTTCGTTGAAGCCTGGCCTTCTGCAGAGATCGCTTCCTGAGCAGCCGATTTCTTCTCATCAAGCTTCGATGCATCTAGGCAGCCAGTGAGTAATAGAAAGGGGACGAGAGCCAAACAATAAGTTCTTTTCATGATAAATCTCCTGATGAGTAATATGCCGTGTAATCCCTTATCGGTTTCACCTAGCCGGAACTTAAGCTGCTACTAAAAGAAATTAAATAAGGGCTATAATGGCCTGCAATATCATCTCAGTAGAATTTGGTAAGAATTAGAATAAATTCGGTATTAATTGGCAGAGGAATGGCGTCCCTGTTAATTTTTTGTGAATAGGGTGGGTTTGCAATCGAGAAAGATTGGTTTAATTTTGGCAGCGAACCGGCACCCGATGGAGCCGGGCCTGGGAGGGCCACGGGTCCATAGCTTAAGAGGATGGATAGAGAAGCTGCCGACACGTGTCGCAAGAGGTCTTAGAGATCCTTGCAGCAGCGAAAGCTTAGATGATAATTGGAATGGCTCTTCAGATCCGTGATTTTAGTCCCATGCCAGAAGGGAGCTCGCCAGCGGCAATGATCCGGGTGAGCCTGATATTTATCCCATATGAACCAGCTGCCTTTCATTTCAGTATAACCTAAGGGTTTGGTTGCGCCTCTGCTGGCCATCTCTTCAGGCTTGGTTGGGATGTTCATGTGTTCCGCAGCGTTGCCATGAATATCAAAAACCTGAAATGCACTGGTACACTCGGTAAAGGAACCGGCAGGGTAGGTGTTGGAGCCACAGTGTTTCCAGTCGCCACCGTTGCAGTCGTTCGCTTTGGTGCTATCCATAGCACAATTGCCTTTTTTGCGCTCCTTGCCGTAGGCATAGACCGGATTTTTATTGGCAACTGCATTGTGAGCGGCACGACGCGCCTTAAGCTGAGCTTCCGGGGGAAGCCCTTTGAAGGAATCAAAGTCGTAATCCGGTTCCTCAAGATCACCCGCGCAGGCGCCTTCCCATTCGTGGGCATCGCAGATGCGTTTACCTTCGGCGGCACAGATTTCCACTGCTTCGTTAGCCTGGGTCCAGACCACAGGATATTCGCAGGGGATGTTGGGAAATTCAAATTGGTCGATACAGGTCTTCGCGTCTTCAGCTTTTTGTTTGGCGGGGTTATAGAGCGGAGCCATGTAAGGCGCACCGCAGATCTTTTCAAATTGAGGGTTTTCGAAAGTGTAATGGGCCGCTTTCGCTTTCTCCAGACACTGGTCGGTCGTCATGGGATGTTTGGTCACGGCCGGATTCCCTTGGCCAAGGATCTTGGATTTCTTTTGGAAGGGTTCAAGAATTTTTTTGTAGTTCTGAATCAATTCCTCTCGTGTTGCGGCCAAGCCAAAATTACTAGCCATAAATAAGCACAGCAGGAGGCGTTTCATAGATCATGCTCCAAACAGGACGGTGGAAGTGAGAGGCCATTATACTAAAAATTGGCCATGCTGGTCCAGTTGACCTGTCAACCATCGACGGCTTGCGCCATCCAACGCGAAGCGGTAGGCTCTGTTCCTGTTTATTCTGACAATAGTTTTTCTGATCGTCTGAGGAGTGATTTCATGAAAGTAGGTTTTGGTTTGCTCGCATTAACTACGCTTACGACTTCGATTCCGTTATCGGCGGCCAATTCAAAAGCTGTTTCTGTGCTTGCCGGTGTCGATAGGGGCGGCATCGCCCTTGGAGCGAACTTTGATTTCATCGATTCGCCAAATGAAGCCTATGGTGCTTACGCGAGACTTTTCTCCAAGGATAAATCCGAAGCGGAACCTGCGCTTTTCGCATTTGGCGCTGAATTTCGTGGGCAAACCAAAATAGGGCTCTTTGAATATTACTTTTCACCAGGAATTGGTGCCATTCATCATAACTTCGATGATACGAAAATTCTCATTGGCCCGAGTCTGGCCTATGGTATGACGGCCGAACTTGATAAAAATACTAGCATCGGTATAGAAAATACGAAACTCTACAGCTGGGCCGGCACCTATAAAGGTCTCATCAAAGATGCTTTTTTGGCTCAGGTTCGGATTGGGTTTAACTGAAGGCCAAGTACTGGGTGTTTAGCGAGGACTGGTGCCGACGATAAGTTTACAGCTTCCCTTCCACTCACAGTGGATTTTGTTCATCGATACCTTTACAAAAAAAGTTTTGCCGGACTTGTCCGTCCCATTAATCAAGAGGAAGCGGATAAAGTTGTTGATCATCAATGGGGACGCGAGCAGCAGGATAGACGAACCCGCTTCCTGCAGGAGCAAGCGGACTCGGGCGACCAGGAGGATACCGGCTCTATAGGAATTTATTCTTCTTTTTGATTGCGCTGATCGTAGAGCTGATCAAAATTGATCGGTGCCAATACGAGTGGAGGGAAGCTTCCTTTTAGACATAGGCTGTCCACTGTTTCACGAAGGTAGGGAAAGAGTATATTCAGACAAAAAGTACCAATGAGTCGGTTCAGTTGCTCGCCTTCGAGGCCTTTGATCGTGAATATGCCGCCCTGCTCCACTTCGATGACAAAGGCTGCTTTGTCATTGTTCTTAGCAGTTATAGTCATTTCGAGCGAAACTTCATATACAGAGTCAGCGACCACACGGTTTTTGGTCTGCATTTCAACATTGATCTGTGGCTTCCATTGCTGGGAAAAGCTCTCAATGGGGCTCGGCGACTCGAAAGAAACATCTTTTACGTAAATGCGCTGGAGCGCGACTTGAACTTCATTTTCTGCCATATTTGGACTCCTCGGTACATAGATTTGTAAGGCAAAGAACGGTAGCGCAAAGTGCAGACCAAGGCCAGCACAAAGTGAGAATGTTGAAGGAAGAGGGCTCTGTGCCCCAGGGTTTTGGAACATAAATGAGTACGGGCTTGGATCAAGCATTCCATTCCAGCCGCAGACGGGGGACAAAAATGTTTCAGAGATTGAAGAAAATAAAGTCAGGCCTGATCCCCAGTTTCCTAGCCATGCTGCTGCTACTGAGTGGATGTGCTTTCAAACGACTGATCTATGACCGCCTGGACTGGCTGGTCATGTACCAAATCGATGGTTATCTCGATTTATCCAAAGAGCAAAAGCTGAGCTTTAAAACAGCGGTTGGCGAGGCGATCCATTGGCTCAAGAAAGAAAAGGTTCCCAATGCCATCCTAATCCTCGGCAAGTTTGAGGCCAATGCCAAATCCCACCGCTACGACGAAGGGTTAAATCAGTCGTTAACTCAAGAAGTAGATCAAATTCGAAAGGATCTTTTTAGCAAGTTTGAACGACCGATAGTCAATCTTCTGGCATCGCTCAACGCTGAGCAAATCGAATATCTCAAAAAGAAGTTAAAAAAGTCGAATGAAGATCTGGAAGATATTCTAAAAGAAAAGAATACTGAAAAAGAATATGAAGACGAGGTTGGCAAAAAACAATTGGAATCGGTCGTCGAATGGTATGGAGATCTTGATAAACAGCAGATCAAGTTCTTCTTTCAAAGCATTGGACTCAATCGGGCGCAGATCCAGGAGAAGCTGCTCCAGCGGCAGCGGCTGCAGGCGTACATCGTTGAAACCCTGGGTTCTCATAACGCCTTAAAGATAAAGGCCATGGTTCAATCGTTTGCTGACAGTGGATCCGTCTGGCAAGATGCAGCTCAGCTCAAGGTCCGAGCGGAATCCGACCGGCGATGGGAGAACTATCTTAAAGTCCTGAGCGCGAGTCTTACGGCGGAGCAATGGCTTCACCTTGAAGGGAAGCTCAGGGAAATGCGCCTGGATCTCGAACATATGATAGGGCGCGAGTAGCCGGTGGCCCAAAAGCGCTGTTGGTTTGCCATTGGGCTTTGAGTGTGGAATGGTCCGGAAGAATGTTACGGTCGATGTCGACCACGTCCCACCATTCTACGTTAAAGGTCGCCTCAGGAAAGGGCCCGGGTCCGGGCGCGATGCCTCGCGAATTCTGTTTGGTAATGCTGGCTTTTTCGTCTTTCCACCACTGATCGATCCATTCAAAAATAGTGCCTCCCAAAAGCTTAGAGGACGATTCATGTTTCTAGACGACGGGAATTTTGCAAGGGAATTTGACGAGAAAGTACTCCCGTTGATAAAGACTGGGAAGGAAGGTTATTTCATAGGCGTCGATTCGGCAAAGATCTATTATGTAGCATTCGAAAATCCAAGGGCGAAGGCTAAAGTCCTAATTGTTCCAGGGTTTACGGAAAACACAATTAAATATCGCGAATTGATTTATAACTTTTATCAAGCCGGTTATTCCGTTTACATATTCGATCCGCGCAGCCAAGGAAAATCCGAGCGTTTCCTAGACGATAGAGAAATGGTGTGGGTTAAGAACTGGGACGATTACGTCACTGACTTTAAGATCTTTGCCCAGGAGGTCGTTCCACAAGACGATCTGCCCGCTGTGATATTTTCCCATTCCATGGGCGGGTCGATCGTTGCCGATGTATTGACGAGTGAGCCCGGCATCGCTAAAGCGGCAGTGATCAGTAGCCCCATTATTGCTCTTAATATCGGCAATTTTCCGCCCTCCCTGACCTTTCTTCTGAAGGGGATCGTGCACGGAATGGTGCTGGTGGGAAGGGGAAAAACATACTCGATGGGGCAGGAAGCTTTCGATTCTGACAGTTGGACGATTGAAGCGTCCAGCACATCCTCCTCGGTTCGCCATGAGCGCTATAAGCGCGACGTCGTAGCAGCCAGGGAGCAGATGGGTGGTGCCAGTTACAATTGGCTTAAGGAGATTTTGATAATGAATAGAAAGCTTCATGATGAAGCTATTCTTACCAAGGTGACGACTCCTATATTGATGGGGCAGGCTGGAAAAGACCGGCTAGCGTTAGCTTCGGGTCAGCTTCGTTTTTGCCGTCTTAGCAAGAACAGCCGCTTAAGTGTTAAACCTGATTCGAAACACGAGATTTATAATGAAGTTTCGGCGATACGAACGCCGTGGATCAATGAAATTTTGGCTTTTTATACCGAGCACCTGCCCCGCTGAAAGGGGTGACGATGGCTTAAGAATCGCTCCCCAAGGACTTTGTCTCCGAGCTCCCTACTGAGAGTCGTCGGCCTTACTATCTGACAAGGAGCTTGATAAAGAGTTCGTCATGGCATGCGCTGCTCAATCGTCGATAGCTAGGAAAGCAAAGGCCGAACTCCAATGTGTCTGTATTCGTCAGGACTTTGTTACACCCTGCACCAATGGACCATTTTTTGTTACGTAGATGGACAAACAGCGCCATTTCGCTAATTCGCTCTTTTTTAATCCTGGTAAAATTTGCTAAGATCTTTCTCGAATTTTGAAGGAGGATAGGCCTGTGGGAAGAAAGTCATCAAAAATCGCCTTGCGCAAGGGGGCAGCCGACAAGGCAAGAGGGCAGCTCTATACAAGAATGCTTAAGGACGTGTTTAAGGCGTCCAAAGGCGGCAGCGGTGAAATTGTCAGCAATTTCCTGTTAAAAGTTGCAATTGAAAAGGCCAAGAAATTCAACGTTCCGAGAGAGCATATCGAGAAGGCGATCAAAAAAGGCCAGGGCGAGGAAGGAGGTGGCTATCAAGACATCTCCTATGAAGGCTACGGTCCAGGCGGCGTCGCTTTTTTTGTTGAGGTGTCCACGGACAATCCAACCCGCACCGTCGCGAATATTAGAAGCTCATTTAAAAAATGCAATGGTGCGCTCGGGACGGCAGGATCGCTGGAATTTGTGTTTGCTCATAAGGCACAGTTTGAGATTATTGCCGAAAGGATCGATGAAGAGGAATTTACCCTGCATATGATCGAAGCGGGTGCAGACGATGTTGAGCTTGACGAGGGCTATTATGTTGTGACAGGTCCCAAGGAGGCTTTTGGACTGATTCAGGAAAAACTTCAAGAAATTGAAGTCACACCTGAAGAGGCTTCGCTCATTAGAATCCCTAACAGTAAGAAAGAAGTGGATGCCGAGACTTTGCTACAGATAGAAAAACTCATCGATCTTCTCGAAAATGATGATGATGTTGTGACTGTTTACCATAATCTTGAGAATGAAATTTAAACCTTTCAAGCGTGCGGGATCATCAATTTGACTGAAAATTCGCGGTCGGACGAGCTGGAGGGCCATCTTTAAGATCTGTGATAAGCCTGAAAAAGGCTGCGTCATAATACTCATAAAGCACTAGCCTACCTTTGCGACAAGTGATTGCGTTCATTTCGTCGCTTCCTTTCTTTGTGATGGACAGGTATAGGGCCTTTAACGACTCTTATAGGAAGGTTCAATTATGTTGCTCAGCATTGCCAAAACAAGTCTCGCTCTCTTGTCCCTAGGATTCGCCACGGTCAGTTTCGCGGGCGTGGCGACACTTGAAAATGTCCCCGCCTCAAGTCCAGAGGTCCATGCTTCTGTCGATTCCCCGAACGTCCCTGAAGGCTGTGAAGATCTCGCCATTGCTACTTGCGAAGAAGGTAGCACACGTCTAACGTCCTGCTCATTAGGCATGCAGCACGTTTTGGAAAGAGGCTATTGCAAGGCGCTCCACGAATTAAAGGCAAAAGTTTGTGCGAGCGGTGCTTCTTTCGATGCTGAAGCTGTTCACTGTCGGCCGCTATTGTAGGTTCTAGGCTGCCAGAATTGATGCAGGTGGAAAATGGAACTGTAGGGCTTCGACGTAGTTATCACGCCAAGGCCCGAATACAGTCCTTTTCTTAGTCAGATTATTGCCGATACAGAGCGAGAATCGTCTTTAATAGGCGGCTTCTAACAGTTTGACGGGCATCCAAAAAATCAAATGGGCCACTTATGAAGTCACCCCAAATAAATCAGCCTTCTTCAAATAACCAAGTCGAAAGATAACGTTCACCCGTACTGGGAATTATTACTACGATTTGTTTTCCCCGATTTTCCGGCCGGGCTGCGAGCGTCAGGCCAGCCGACAGGTTTGCTCCCGAGGATATCCCACAGAAAATCCCCTCTTCTTTGGCCAGGCGTCGCGCCCAGTATCCCGATTCTTCGTTGCTAACCTGAATAATCTCATCGACCAACTTCATATCAAGGATCTCAGGCACAAACCCTGCGCCGATTCCCTGGATTTTGTGGGGGCCAGGACTGCCTCCTGACAGTACCGCGGAATCTTTGGGTTCGACTCCGACGGCTCTAAAACCAGGCTTTAGACCTTTGATCACCGAAGAAACTCCGGTAATGGTGCCGCCGGTGCCGACGCCGGCGACCAGTATATCAACCTTGCCATCGGTATCCTCCCAGATTTCAAGCGCCGTCGTTCGTTTATGAACATCGACATTCGCCTTGTTTTTAAATTGCTGCGGCATCCAGTAACTGGGATTTTCCGCCTTGATCTCTTCGGCTTTGGCTATTGCGCCCTTCATACCCTTATCCCCTGGCGTCAGGACAAGTTCGGCGCCTAAAGCCTTGAGCAGTTTCCGGCGTTCCTGGCTCATTGTTTCGGGCATTGTCAGGACCACGCGATAGCCTTTGGAAGCGGCGACGAATGCCAGGGCGATCCCGGTGTTGCCGCTGGTCGGCTCGACGATCGTCGTGCCCTTCTTGAGCTCGCCCGAAGCCTCCGCCGCTTCAATCATCGCCACCCCAATCCGGTCTTTGACGCTGGAGAGCGGATTGAAGTACTCAAGTTTAAGCAAAATATCGGCCGGCAGATCCCTGCCCAAAGTCGTCAGGCGTACCAGGGGGGTGTTACCGACTGTATCCAAAATGGAATTGGCAATTTTGGGACGTTGTTTCCTTTGCATGGCAGGCTCCTTATATTCCATCGCCATCGATGAAGTGAGTGGAAAGATATCGCTGTTGTGTGAGGCGGCTTCCCGCCGGCACACTTTCCGTTAACCAAACATTTCCGCCGATCACTGACTTCGCGCCGACTACGATACGGCCGAGGATGGTGGCGCCGGCATAGATGGTAACGCCATCCTCGATAATGGGATGGCGCAATTGGCCCTTGACGACAACGCCATCGGCCTCCCGATGAAAACGGATCGCTCCCAAAGTAACGCCCTGGTAGATCGTTACATGATTCCCTATGATTGCTGTCTCACCAACCACGACTCCCGTACCGTGATCGATGAAAAAATGGGAACCGATTTGGGCGCCAGGGTGAATGTCGATGCCTGTCAGGGTATGGGCCCGCTCGCCGATCAAACGAGGAATCAATGCAAAATTGTGGCGGTAAAAACAGTGAGCGATGCGTTGATACGAAATGGCTTTAAACCCGGGGTAGGCAAAGACGACCTCAAGAGGATCCACAGTTGCCGGATCGTTCGTAATCACGGCATCGATATCGGTATGAATGACAGCCGATAGTTTTTGCAAGTCATGGCTGAGTTGTGCAGGTGTTACAGGAACCGGCTCAAGCTCTTCATAGACGCGATGGAGATAACCAAAAAGTTCACTAAGCAAAGGCTCGACCGTAACCCGGAAGAATTCAGGCGCATTGCTTTCAAATAGCCATCCTGCCGAGACCAAGCGAACAAGCTCATCGATATCCCGCTGAAAGCAAACCAAAGTGCGGTGATCCAGCTTATGGAGCTTAAGGTCGTGAGACCAACTAAATCCCATGTCCCCTCCTCATACCATACCGCCAAACAGACGAATAATAGGTGACTATTCGGCAGCGCTAAGCAGCGAAAACGTTTTTAGGCAGGTATCTAAACTCGTGCCTTGGAACTCTTTGATTTATCATGGGAAGCTTAGTCAAGCGAGCGAAGCTTGGAGGAAGGTCGATATTTTATTCCAAAAGCATAAGCGGAGTGACAAGTCGGTGGCGAAATTAAAGTTAGCGAGGCACGTTTTGCACCTCGCCGTGGAAGACACTAAGAAATTAAGTAAACCGATGGATAATCTCTCCTATGCTTTGATTCATATTCCTCACAGCCATCGTTGATTGGTGTGAGACCTGTTGCCAAGCCTTTGACAATTCCTCCCGACCTTTGTTGATGAACTCCGCTGTTTCCATTTTACCTAAATGGGCCTTGAGCTTAACCTCATCCAAGATGTTATGAGAAACCGAGTCGAGATGTACAGCACCCAGGACTGATGTGGCCTGATGCTTGACTTCTTCCCATTTTCCCATGGCTTCCATGAGACCAAGATGAAATTGCAGTTGGGATTCCGATAATTTATTTTCGAAGTTCTCAGCATAGCCTTGGAGTTTTTCGCTGAGGGTATCAACGGACTCAAGCAGTTCAAATGCTTTTGCCTCAGCATCCGTTTTAATGTTGAATCTTTCGCTTATTGTCTCAACAGATTGAAGAATATCAAGGGCTTTGTCCTCCGCACCGATTTGCGCCGCGTGAATTTTGGCGCGTAGGTCTTCAGAAAACCTTTTAATTTTATCGGCAGCTTCCTGGACTGATAGTTTCAGTTCTGATGCTGAGGATGGATCGGGTGTTATCGATTCAGCTGTCATATGAAGTGCCCCTTTTTTGATCTTAGAGAGATTTCGATCTGAGCTTGTCAGATTTAAGTTAATAAGCAAAGTTTGTACCAAAGCAGGGCTGACTCGACAAAGTCTGCATTTCAGGCAAAATAGTCGGAGACGTTTTCGACAAAGGAGTCCAGTTTGACAGTTCGTGATGATAGCGATGCCTTTCCCAGTTTTCGTGATGTGCCCAATACCGGTGTAATTTATGTAATGAACAGCGCCCAGAAGCAAGGATTTGCCTATGGTTCGAAGGAATGGGCAAATTTAGGTCAGGGCGCTCCCGAGACGGGACAGCTGCATTGCGATGAGGCGCGGTTAAATTCCATTGTCATCGATCCGAACTGTAGCGAATACAGTCCAGTGGCTGGTGCGAAAGGATTAAGACAGGCGGTGGCCGATCTCTATAACGATCGTTATCGAAGGGGTTTCGGTTCGCAGTATACTTACGAAAATGTAGCTATTTCTTCGGGAGGCCGAAGCGGCCTGGCCCGCGTTACGGCGTCGCTTGGGCCCGTACATTTAGGACATTATCTACCGGATTATACAGCTTATGAAGAGCTTTTTGATGCCTTCAAGGGCTTTGTGCCCATGCCTATACTTCTTGAGGAAAGTGATGGTTTTCGTGTCACTTCAGATCAGCTCAGACACGAGATCGTAAGTCGTGGATTAGGGGCGGTCCTGCTATCCAATCCTCACAACCCTACAGGGCAGATTATCTATGGCAAGGACTTAGAGGATTATGTGGCGGTAGGCAGGCAGTATCGCTGCGCCTTGATCTTTGATGAATTTTATTCGCACTACCTCTACGACGAGATCGCCCTGGCCCATCCGAGTGTGTCCGCTGCCCGATACGTGGAAAACGTCGATAAGGATACGGTGATCCTCGTCGATGGTTTGACCAAGAACTGGCGTTATCCGGGGCTTAGAATCTCATGGACTCTGGGTCCAAAGGAAATCATCAAACGCTTTGCTTCCGCGGGGTCCTTTCTCGATGGGGGTGCGGCGCATCCCATTCAAAAGGCTATCATACCACTGATGGACCGTAGCTTTGCTGATGAGCAGGCGTTGGCCATTCAAAAAGCCTTTGTCATGAAACGCAATATGATGTTGAAAACAATTGATAGTCTTGATCTGGGGCTTCCCCATAGGCCGAAGGCCGGCTTCTATTGCTTTGTCAGTCTTAAGGGGCTTAGGCCAGGACTGCAGGATGGGATTGATTTCTTTGAAGCGGCCCTCGGTAAAAAGGTTATCACAGTGCCGGGGAAGTTTTTTGATGTCAACCCTGGCAACCGACGACGTCATTTGCCTTCGCGTTTGAGTCAGTACGCACGCCTCAGCTACGGACCTACCGTTGAGGAAATTGAAAGAGGTATGAGCCGTTTAACAGAACTGGTTCGATAGCCCGGCACTTTAATAGCAAGCGATTGGAATTGAGGGGATTTTTTTATTTATGATCTTTTTATAGCCATGACATTCTTTTGGTAATGAGTGTATCGATAATTGCCTATCGATATTTTCGTTACCGCAAAATTTCAATACCCAAAATCATATTCGTTTTCCAAGCGCATCTCCTTAGCCTGTGTCTCTCGGGAGCTTGCTCATGAACTTGTGCCAATTGACCGATGCCATGATCAGACCTATTCGCCATAAGGAAGACCTGATTGCTCCAACTTCTTCTCACATTGATTTGCCTGCTGGTTCCGGCTGTCGCTCGGGGAGCCGTGCTCGATTTGAGGGAGACTGTTGATGTTCCGAAAAAAGCACTGGAAATAGCCTGGGAATATAGTGATTTACCGATCATACCCGGTAGGCTTAAAATCAGCGAACTTTCTAAACGGCCCCAAGATTTTTGGCTTGATCAAGCGGATCTGCCGCAGCGTGCCAGCTATCGAATCACAATTCTAAGAAAAGCGGATCAAGCGTCTTTACTCCTTGTCTTTAAGGATTGGCCGGCTTTCCGCGCCATTGTCAATGGTCAAACCCTGCTTGAAAAGGGTAAGCTTTACAACGGCTTTGGAGACATTGAAAACAAAAGGGGCGACGTTTCCCTGCTGCTGCCCCAGGCGGAGGCAATCGAGGTGCTTCTTGAATTGGGCGCCAGCCTTCCTCGCTGGAATCACGCCCCGAAGCTCATTTACATAGGTACCGAAGCGGATCTACGTAAACAGGAACTGCGCAATTCCATCATTTTGGCGATTTTGCTAGGCGGGCTGTTTATCATCGGTCTTTATCATATCTCCCTCTTTGTGCTGACTCCCGCACGATCGGTAACGCTGATTCTTGGCGCCTTCTGTATGGTCAACTGTCTACGATGTTCAATCTCAGGAAACGTCGATATTCTGTACAACTTTTTCCCCGATTTTCCTTTTGGGCTTAGTTATAAATTGAGTTACATCGGTTATTACCTGTCGCCGGCGCTTTTTATCGAATTTCTTAAGTTCAGTTTTCCGGGGACCCTCTCCCATAGGACTTTGCGATATCTCTGGCTCATTACGGTGACCTTCATCGTCATGACGGTAATCACCCCGCTCGCAGTCTATGGTCGCTGGAACTCTGCGTTTCACGGAGTGACTCTTATCAGCATCGTCATCGCCACAATATGCATCAAACGGGCAATTAAAAATCGAACCAAGGGAGCGTGGCTTCAGTTGGTTTCATTCTTACTGGTATCGATGGCAACGATCAACGACGTCATGTATGCCGAAGGACTGCCGAACATCGGCCTAACCATACCATTCGCAGTTTTTATCTTTATCCTTTTGCAATCGATGATACTCTCCTCGCAGTTTTCCCAGGCCTTTGCTGAGCTCGCTCACACCTATAAAGAATTCACCAAGATCGTCTATCTTCATACCGTCAAACAAATTGCCAGTGGCTTAGAGATTGAGAAAACGATGCGGGTGGGTACGGCAGATGCCGTGGTGCTGGCCTTTGATATCGTCGGATCCTCGCGACTTAAGCATCCTGGCCTTAGCGATGCCATCGAACGGATGATGGGTCGATGCTATGAGGCGATGTCGGAGGGGTATGACGCGGTAAATATGCATTCCCGGGCTTACCGAGTCAAAGAGATGGGCGACGGCTTGCTGTGCTCCGTCGGATTTCCCTTTCCTACCGGCGCTAGGAATTGCAATTCGTCGGTGGCTGTAGCGTTGGCTGTCGATTTTATGAGAATTTTTAAAGAGGAATTTGAAAAGCTAAATCTAGAAATCGATGCCTTTTGCGGAATCGGTATTGCCAAAGGCCAGGTGGAAGGCTTTTTCCCAAGGTTTGGGGTCAAGCAGTATGATCTCCGTGGCAAAACAATAGTTCTCGCCACCCGATATGAATCGATGCGTAATGCGGTGTTTAATCGGGCCGGATGGAAGGGCAGTGTGATTTTCCTTCAGGACGATGTCTATCAGGAGCTCGCCGTAGGCGAACAAGCACTTTACACCGAATGGGATGCCACGGCCGACGGGCAAAGAATTCGTGACGACGGCCAGGCAAAAAAAGCTTGGTTTCGTTTCGTTCCCCATGCAGTTTGCAGGGACAAGCGCGCCATCGATTGCCTAGTGGCGCGCGAGGACGACGGCGAACGAGCGCTCAAAGCTTCGGCGTAAGACCTTGGCCGTGCCTAGAACCGCGCTTGAGTGCATAAGCCCATAAACATTTTTTTCCCTTAGGACCCCTACCACTCCTCGCCAAAGGAAAGTCCAGATAAAATAATCATTCCTCCGTTGCGGTTGGAAGGATAATCGCTCAGCAGGTTTTGACCACCGACTCTGAGATTGGCATTATAGGTTAAGCTCAACCAATTCAAACTTATGGTGTATTCCTTCCAGGACCACTGATTGCCAAGCGATAGACTGATGCCGGTTCGGGCGTAATAATCTTTCTCGAAGCCCTTGCCTTTAGCCAAAATTCCGCTGGATCCAAACACGCTCAAGCCAATATTAGTTGTATCATTTGCAAAATACTGACCATGGGCTGCATAACGGAAAGCAGTGCCTTGGCGTTTTATGTTTTTAAAGCGGAGCCTGTTGCCTGTCGCCGGATCCAGATATTTTTTGTCGAAACCATAGTAAACATCTTCGCCGGCTACACTTAGGCCAAGCTTTATGTCTGAAGTATGAAAAATATAACCCTTCACTCCGTAAGCGACCGGCGTGAAATACTCTTTGTTGCCCTGAAAAGTATTGTAATCGACAAAGATTTCAACTGATTTTGCACGAGACTGCCTCGTTATGAAACTGGCAGTCGTTTCCGAGTCGGCTTCGTCCTCTTCAGCCTCCTGAGCCTTGTCATCAACTTTGTCGTTGGGAGCTGTCGATTGCGTCTCGGTAACGGGAGACCCGGATGGCTTGCCGTCGACCGGGGCTTGAGGAGTCGAGGATGCTGGGGCCTGCTCTGCCGAGTCTTGCGAATAGAGGCGGCCCTGAGCGTGCAACGATGTTGTTAAAACTAGGGCACTTGGCCAGGTAAGACTCAATATTCTTTGCATGGACATCTCCAAGATAAGCTCGATCTCAGAACAGACATATAAAATTGTATTTTAAATAATAGTGGAATCCGGTCCGGGATGATAGTCGTCAGTGGGAAAAAGGCAAATGTTTAGCTGGATATTGAAATCGGCGATGCGCCGCTGAAGGGGCCCGTTCCGGAATTTAATGTTTCTTACGCCTCAGCAAAAGGTTTGGGACTGCGCAGGCGAATGGGTGGCTAGGGTACGGTAAAAACTCGGTTTTATTATGGGATGATCCCATTTTAATCAGGCTCTTTCTTACCTCATATTCCCCTCATGCCCTAGCCTCCGCTAGCCGCTAAGTAAGGGTAGGAGGCTATGTGAAACCATCATTCCTAGGTCTGGTTCTATTGGGCTTATTTTTCGTTTTTGGTTGCGTTAGCCCTCGCCTGATCCCAAGCACGGTAGCCCAAGAGGCCTGTGTCGATTGGACTTCGTATCTGGGTGAATCCCACGACTGCTCTTACGCGGACGGTGGTTCCCTGGGGCCGGATTCGATAAGGCAAAACATCACGCAAAAAGTAGTTCTAGAAGGCTATCCCTTGGCTCGAAAAGAATATGGGCTGTCGCTGCTATTTTTTAATTACGATGGTACATACCAGGCTCGCAAGCTGCGCTTTACCTGGTATTACCAAGAACGATTTGGGGAAAAAAAATATCTGGTTTACGCCGAAGATTCCCGAGGCCAGTATACAGTTGAAGACAATGGCGCGATAATCCTCAATAGCCCTAGCTACTCAACCTGCGACAGTCGAAAATCGGGTGCCGAAACGATTTATGCCCATACCCAAAATTATCCTCGGCTCCAACCTTACCGCAGCATCAAAGCTGCCGAGACTGCCATTGTATTTGAGACCAAAGCGTGGTTGAGCGATTTTTTAGGGGCCCCTTTTTGGAGGGGTAAGATTGAAAGTCGTCGGAATTATAAGATGCCGCCCTTTCCTGTTCGGGCCGACCTGCCACTTGACTACACCTTCGAAGGATTTCAGGCCCGAATCTATTATGGGTGCCTCACCAATGGCTTTCTGGGCTTTATACCTGCCGATGCATCGAAAGAAAAGATAGTCAAAGAGGAGACCTTTCATTATAAAAAGGACGATAATCCCATGGGCTTGCGACCTGGGACAAGCTTTTTCGTCAGCCCCTGATATTGCCTTGCGGGAACTGTCCAATGAAAATTTTAAGAACCTTTAAGACCGGCGGTGGGGCCTTGCGTATTTCGAGCATGAATGCGACTCCAGGAACACCCCCATGAAGGACTCTTCATTAGCATCATGATTGAGGACCCCAAATTTGGCGAAGGTGGGCAGGCTTGAATTAAGGGCGGGTGGGCATTCTCAGGCGGTTGAGCGGCAGGTGCAGTTCGATTGCGAACGGACAGTGGCCGCCTTGGATGTGCTCAGGATAGAGAGCGATTTCGATACGCGACTTCAGGTGCTCAGCGGATTCCAGGCAGCGCGTGAGGCCACGCGGTGCGCGCCAGGCCTTGACGAGGAGGAGCTTCGCATAATACTGAAGGTTTCCACCCTTGTCCCGATCGAGCAGGCGATCGTCATGGGCCCATTCCCGCAACTGCAGTATTCCCAGACCCCGTCCATCGTCGTGAAAACGCAGCACAAGGCTTTCACCAATAGGGGTGAGCGTGATACGAATGTGCGTCGCTCCGCTTTTGTTTTTCAGCAGCCGTTCGTGAGCAGTTTCCATCCCATGTTGCTTGGTGTTATCGACTAGATGGGTGACAATGTTCCGGATCGGGGCCAGATCCTCGAACTTCAAGGCGTAGAGTGCAGCGGAATGATCTTCAAAGCTCAAGTCCAGGATGTTTTTGCCTTTGCTGATCCAGGCCGCCTCCCGCACGACATGTTCAACCGTCGCTGTTAGAGGCGACCAGGCCATGTGCTCAAAGGCAGCTTTGGCCAGATCTATCGCTTGCTTCAGCTCAGGCAGCAGAAGGCTCGGGTCGGCATCCTCAAGATGCTTGATATCCTTATTGAAGAGCACCTTGGATGCATGCTCGAGTCGCCGGCCCAAAATTTTGGAATTCAAGCGAAGATACTGCTGCGCGACTTTTCTGACGGTGTCGATTTCCTGATTGAGGATAAGGGGGTTCCACTGCGAATCGAGGTCCTGCAAGAGTCGCATAAGGCTGTTGGCCAAACAGGATAATTTTCTGGAAAGCACCCGAAAGCCTAACAGCCGGGCACTCTCTTCGAGTGTTTTACTTTGAATATAGAGGGTTCTGAGTCTTCCGTCGTCGCGCAACAAGGTCTTTAGAATGGTGGACGATAGCTGCGTCAGACCGTTGTGCAGGGTGTCCATGTACACGGAAAAAGTTTCCAGGGAACGGTTGTTTAATTCGGAAACTATGGCTTGATCGTCAGCCGGTTCTCCCGAATCGGCGAGACTGGGCAGATGCGCATAATTTTCCAAGGGAGCCACCGGCCTCGTAAGTCTGACGTCGAAAGCGAACAAAGTCTTCAATTTCAGCAGCCGGCCCAGGGCCAGGATCAAAACAAAATAAGGGGTTCTGGAGGGCTCGCTAGGGCTTATATCAAAGGGCAGCCTTGCGGCCTCAAAGACCCCGACGGCAAGCAAAAGAAGGCAGAGGCCAAGTTCGAAAGGGGCACCTTTTCTTTTTAGAAGGTTGAGTCCCAGTAAAAATAGGATAGAACCCTGCAGATAGACGGAAAAAATAAGGACGAGGGGAGGAATCCGATCCTGGCCGATAAATAGCGCGGCATTTAGAGTGACAAGGCTCAGGCGAAGCCCTCGTTTTGATCGCCGGAAAAAAGCCTCATCCATAAAAAGGTACAGGGTCAGCAGAATAAGAGTGAGGATGCCCCCCACCCCATACCTTTGGAGGTTCGGGTCCAGACGAAAGGGGATGCCAATGAAAAAGCTTACCTGCAGGGGTGAGCCTAGGCCCGCGAGGACCGCTCCCCCAAAACAGAGGAAAGAAAAATAGATTTCATGGGTTTTCTTTCTATCAAAATGAAATAAGAAGAGAAAGAGCAGGGCGAAGGAGACCAGGATAAAAACCAGGGTGGCCGTCGCGAGATGCGAGAGAGCGAAACGAAGGCTTTCAACGCTCTCGGTCGGCAGTACGGCGGCAGAGCCTGCCCATTCTAAACTTGGGCTTGTTTTGGTATTTTGCAAAGTCTCGACAATAGGACTGGCTTGAGCTAGCCGGCCGTGGATGAGAGCTATGAAAAGGAGCAAACGCAAGGTTTTCGCCTTCTATAAAGGTTGACCAGGTATCGGAGGTTCCTGAACAAAGCGAAGCAATTTTCAAAGGCTGGAGCTAAAAATTTTAATAATTTAATAATATTAATATGTTAGATACCATTTTAAGAGCTGGCCAGGAAAGCTGGCAGCCATTGACAAGCTTTCGAGCAGAAGGCCATTCCTGATTTCGAAGGCGCCGAAACAGTAGGTAAAAAACTGACGCTGGATAGGCGTCGGCTAAGCTAACATGCAGCATAGCTCTCACGATTAAATCATGTTAGAAAAATACGACTTGGTTTAAGCTCCTGCAGGACTTTGGCACGATGAGGAATCTCCATGGAAGAACTTGATAATCCGAAACTCTATCGCATCCGTCACTCTTTGGCCCACGTATTGGCTCAGGCTGTTCAGCTCAAATTTCCAAAAGTGCAAATGGGTTTTGGACCGCCTACCGATCAAGGGTTTTTCTATGATTTCGATTTCACGGATACGACTTTTACGGAAGCCGACCTCAAAGAACTTGAAAAAATGATGAAGAAGATCATCGCCCAGAGTCATAGTTTTGAGTATTCCGAGTTTGACTATGAAGGTGCCGTTAACTTTTTAAGTAATGGCAGAAACGAGCCTTATAAGCTTGAAAACCTGAAGAATCTGCACAGTCGGGGCGTGACTAAATTTAGCTTCTACAAAAGCGGAAATTTTCTCGACGTCTGCGAAGGTCCACATGTGGAGAAGTCCAGTCAACTGCCCGCCGATGCCTTCAAACTCGATCGTGTTGCTGGTGCTTACTGGCTTGGCAACGAAAAAAACAAGATGCTGACCCGCATCTATGCGCTGGCCTTCGAATCGCGTGAGCAGCTTGACGATTTCATTAAGCGCAGAAAGCTGGCCGAAGAGTACGATCATAAGAAATTGGGCAAGGAACTTGAGATCTATCACTACGAGGATATCATCGGCAAGGGGCTGCCGCTATGGATGCCCAACGGGACGGTGATTCGGGATGAGATTCAAAAATACGCGGTTGAGATGGAGTTCCGTAACGGTTATAAGCGCGTGGCAACCCCCAATATTGCCAAGAGCGAGCTTTATCTTCGTTCGCAGCATTTGCCGGCCTACCGGGAGTCAATGTTCCCGCCTATGATCCTTGAAGAAGATGAAGGGCGAAAGACCGAATACTATCTAAAGCCTATGAACTGTCCCCATCATCACCTTATTTATGCTGCCAGAAAACGCAGCTATCGCGAGCTACCGCTTCGCCTGGCTGAATACGGCACCTGCTATCGCTATGAGCAGTCGGGTGAAGTGTCCGGGCTTATTCGGGTGCGATGCATGACGATGAACGATGCTCATATTTATCTTCGTGAATCTCAGTTTGAAGAAGAGTTCGATAAGCTCCTCGCCATGTATCAGGAGTTCTATAAGACCTTTGGGCTCACCGAGTATCGCTTCCGTCTCTCCATCCGTGGCGAAGAGAACGCGGATAAGTTCAAAGGTGATGCCGATATGTGGACCAAAGGCGAAAAACTGCTGGAAGAGGCGCTGATTCGGGCCAGGCTCCCGTACTACGTTGGGGTTGGGGAAGCGGCATTCTACGGTCCAAAGATTGACATCCAATTTCGTAACCTGATGGGTCGCGAGGAAACCGTTTCGACTATTCAGGTCGATTTTTTAAGCCCCAAAAACTTCGAACTCGCCTATACCGACGAAAGTGGGCAGGATCAGCTGCCAGTTATTATCCATAGAGCCCCCTTGTCGACGCACGAACGCTTTATTAGTTACCTCATTGAATATTATGGCGGTGCTTTTCCTACTTGGGCGGCGCCGGTGCAGGTCGTCGCTATTCCGGTCATGGAAGCCGGAAGGGACCATGCCCGTGCCTTCGTAGACGAGCTGCATAGTAAGATGGTCCGGGCCGAAGTGGACGACAGTGACAACACCTTGAACAAAAAGATTCGTACCCACTCCATGCGCAAAATACCAATGCAGATCATTCTGGGACAGAAGGAAATGGATGAAGGACTCGTGACGATTCGTCGCTATGGAATCCAAGAGCAAGTCACAATGCCCAGGGAAGCGTTCATGAGCAGTTTACTCAAGGAGATAGCGGAGCGGACTATGCATCGTCCGGCAATGGGATCATTACTTTAGACTTTCAGAGGTAAATAGGCCTTTATTAGTCCGAATCTTAAGAGAGTAAGGATGTTCGAATTTACAATTCGAACGCCTTTTCACTTTTTGTCCACCCGCTAAGAATCGACAAGCTCCGCTCAGTCTGCTTTAATCTCCCTCATCCCACCCCTTTAGGAGAGCACCGGTTGAAATTCATCATGCTGTGGTTGAGTTTATGGTCTTGTATTGGGTTCGGTGCCACCAGGGCTCCTATCACTGGAACCAAAGGTCTGGTCGCTACGGTAAGCCCCATCGCTTCAGAAATCGGCGCTCAAATTCTTCGGCAGGGCGGAACAGCAGCGGATGCAGCGGTTGCTGTGGGCTTCGCATTAGCTGTTACCTGGCCCTCGGCGGGCAATCTCGGGGGCGGAGGCTTTGCCCTCGTGCATGCGTCAGGAATAGCGGATACCTTTATTGATTATCGGGAAACAGCACCCGCGGCGACGGGTCCGAATTTTTACCTGAACGAAAAAGGTGAACTCAATGAAAAGCAGCCGCGGGTCGGCTACCGTGCCGCGGGTGTTCCCGGGACAGTCGCAGGTCTGGCGCTGGTGCATAAAAAATGGGGAAAACTTCCCTGGAAAGCGCTGATAGAACCGGCCCGTAAGCTTGCCGACCAAGGGTTTATCATTGATGCGGCTCTCGAAGAGAGTCTGCATTCCAACGGGGATCTACTTGAAATTTTTCCCGCTACTAAAAAAATATTTTTTAACAAAGGTAAACCATGGCAACGCGGCCAACGGTTGGTGCAAAAAGATTTGGCCGCGTCTTTAGCTCTTATTCAGAAAAAAGGGGCTGAGGAATTTTATCAAGGTAAGGTCGCCGAACTCATAAGCCAGGATATGAAGACTAACAATGGCGTGCTGAACCAAGCGGACCTTCGTCACTATAAGCCAGTGGAAAGGGAACCGCTCCTAAGAACATGGCGTGAGTATGAGATAGTGACTGCGCCTCCGCCGTCGTCAGGCGGAATCGTACTGCTCTCTATCCTCGGAATGCTGGAGCAGGACAAGCTTGAGGTCATGGGTCACGGGTCAGCCGATTATATCCATCTGCTGGTCGAAAGCATGAAAAAGGCCTTTGCGGACCGTTCGGTCTGGGTAGGGGATCCGGACTTTGTTCAAACTCCCATTGCTAAGCTTTTGGCTCCTGAGTACCTCGCCCAACGCCGGGCCGAAATTGGCGAAAAAGCTGCCCATGATATCAAGCCTGGTGAACTTCCTGGCGAAAGGCCTGACACGACTCATTTCACCATCCGCGACAGCCGTGGCATGACGATCAGCAACACCTACACCCTGAATGGCTCCTACGGCTCGGGAGTCGTTGCGGCAGGCACGGGCATCCTTATGAATAACGAAATGGACGACTTTACAAGCAAGCTAGGAGAAAATAATATGTTCGGGCTGCGGCAGGGAACCCGTAACCTCATCGCAGCGGGCAAAAGACCCCTCTCATCGATGAGTCCCACCTTCGTTTACAAGGATCGTCAAATGGTAATGGCCCTCGGGGCTCCAGGTGGGCCCACTATCATCAATTCCGTAGCCCAGACCATCCTGAATCGATTGGTATTTCATATGAATATACAGGAAGCCGCCGATGCTCCTCGCTTTCATCATCAATGGATGCCTGATAAGATCACTTGGGAACCCTTCGGGCTCAATGCCGACACTAAAAAACTCCTCGACGCGCGTGGGCATATCTTCAGTGAAAAACCGCGGAATTTTGGTGACATTCAGGCCCTCGCCTGGGATGAGGCCAGCGGGCGATGGACAGGGGCATCTGATTCGCGGAACGGAGGGGCAGTTGTCGCTGAGTAGTTTTTTGCGATATATTGCCAAGGCAATTAAGTTCTTGGGAGGTGGATTTTGAAACGCATGACGCCCGACCAGGCTATAACCTATCTCGGCATTCAACATGATGGATGTCTTTCCCCTTGCCCTGCCATGCCGAATGCGGTTTGTAGCTATTTTCCAAAGGACAAGAAGCATTACCTTCCGCCACTTGTCTATGAAGGCACTGAAGATTCGGCCCGGGAGAGAATCAAGGCTATCCATGAGACTTTGACCGGCGTTAGGCTGATCAAGGAGGCGGGCCCCTATCTTCATTTCATCTACACTTCCTTGGTGATGCGCTTTGTCGATGACGTTGAATTTTTAATTGATGCGGAGAGACAGACTGTTCACTTTCGTTCGGCCTCTCGCCTGGGCTACTGGGACCTTGGAGCAAACGCCAGACGCATGAAACGATTTAAACAGCTGTTTCATAGCATACGGGTTTAGGTCGCGGCTTGTTGGGTTCTGTGAGCCATAAGCAGTATCCCCCTGGCCCTTAGACCCACTTCACGGCTCCAAGGGGCGGCTCCTTCGCGCTTCACGATCTGTTCAGGCCAGCCAATGAAATCTCAAATCCAACCCTAGCAACCGTTTGAGAAATCTCTGAAAATTGAAGATTGACGGTCTTCTCAACTGTCTGTTACCTGGAGTGAAACGAGTTTTCCTTCCCATGATGGAGACAATCTATGAAGCTATGGCATCTTGCGCCGCTGGTACTGCTATTAAGTCAGGGTAGTGCCTTTGGCAAGAACTATGGAATGGCTGGATGCGGCCTTGGATCGATGGTTCTCAAGACTGACGATTTTACGCAAATTTTAGCTGCGACCTTAAATGCCACTGGGGTACAGACTGTGGGAATCTCACTGGGGACATCGAACTGTACACATGCAAACAGTGCGGCGGCTCTTGAAAAGCAGGAGCATTTCGTGCTGGAAAACCTGGAGAATCTTCGTCGTGACATGGTGAAGGGAGATGGTGAATATTTGAAGGGTTATGCCGAAGTCCTTGGCTGTGATGGACAATCCTACACCCTTTTTAAAAGCCTCGCGAAAGCGGAGGAAGCGAGTATCTTCCGTGCGCCCGGTGCGATCGCGGTACTGGAAGCGACGAAAGATAAGATCCGACAGCATGCAGATCTACAGAACGCTTGTACCAACCTGATCTAAAATCTAGGGGCGCCCCATGAAACTCAAGACATCTCGCCTTCTCGCTCTTTCGCTTTTGCTTATGCCTTCGATGTTACTTGCCAAGCCGGCGCCTAAAAAGAAGAAGGCGGCACCAGGCAAGGGTAAGCCTGCGGCCGCGGAGCCGGCCAACACGGAAGCCGCTCCAGCCGCGGCTGCACCCCCGCAAGCATCCTCTGAACCAGCTGCTGGGTACCAAAAATCATACGGCATGGCCGGTTGTGGACTGGGCTCGGAGCTCATCAAAGACCAGGGCTACATCCAAATCCTGGCGGCGACTGTCAACAGCACCGTCGGCTCACAAACCTTTGGCATCTCGTTTGGCACATTGAATTGTAAGCCCAGCGGCAAAGCCATGGCCCAAGAACAAAAGGTCTTTATCGAAGCCAATCTCGTTTCTTTGAAACGTGAAGCGGTGAGCGGCCAAGGCGAAACACTCACGGCATTTGCCGATTTACTGGGTTGCCAGACAGAGGAATTCAGTCACGTTTCCAAAGCCAACTTCCAGAAAATTTATCAGGCCTCAGAAGCTGATGGCATCTTGCGCGCTTACAAGGCGGTATTAACCACGCAATGCACAAGACTTATCTAGTGTCAGTCCGGAACAGGCGATGGCTGCGTTTCATCGGCAGAAAAAAATGCTCATTTATGGGAATAAACTTCGCTTTTTTTCTGCCTCGCGCCTTGCCATCCCCATTTCCGGACAGACTCTATCTAGAGTCAGGTAAGGCCAGGATTCTTCGCGGGGTCTTCGGTCTTGTCCTTCTTTCCCACTCACTAGCCGCAGTTCCAGCTTCGCTTTATGCAGCGTCTGGTACGACGGCCCGTATCAGCTGGCGACATCTTCTCTATTACTCCCCCCGTTGGCTTCGACATGACAGCAGTCTCATCGATAGTCCAGAGTTTTTTCTTGCTCCGGACGGGGCTAGCAATTCCGATCATGAACTTGATGCCTTCCTCGAAGCCTTAAAGAATGACGATCCCAATAAGCCTGAAAATGAAAGACTGGCCTGCCGGTTCCCAGCGCGTACCCTATGGGTCCAGCGATTTCGGCCCGAGGTCAAATTTTTAATTGCACCCTGTGCCCAATATGATGCCTGGCGTGCTATCAGCAATGCCAAGGCGGTTTCCCTCGTTTTTTCATCTTACTACATCAACAATCCCTCCTCGATGATGGGACATAGCTTTCTCAGGCTCAGGCGGGGTGCGGCGAAGTCCGCGCCGTTGCTCGACAAAGCCGTGAATTTTGCAGCGGAACCAACCACTGATATCGCCATGCTCTATTCCATTATGGGATTGACGGGAAGCTTTCCTGGAAAATTCACGCTTATGCCCTACTATTCCAAGGTGCAGGAGTATGCAAACGCGGAAAGCCGCGACCTTTGGGAATACGATTTAAATTTTGATGAAGCGGAAACTACAGCGATGATGGCCAGTCTTTGGGAGCTGGCCCCGCTTCATATCGATTATTTCTATTTTGATGAAAATTGCAGTGCCGTGCTTATGTACCTGCTTCAAACGGCAAGGCCAGAGCTTCGCCTCAGTGAAAGTCTGGGCAGTTTCGTCCATCCCAGTGACACCTTGCGCATTCTCATGGCTGAGCCGGGATTGGTGAGTGACATCGTTTATCGACCCTCCAGCCGAAGCCGTTATCTTGCCCAGTTTAAGATTCTTAGCGAAGAGGAAAAGGCAATCGTGAGTGAGTATAGCCTTAAGGATAGGGTTAGGGGTGAGGCCTATTCAAAGCTTCCGCTCGATCGAAAGGCGGCAGTCCTTGATGCCCTTCTTTCCTTTATTGAGTTTGATGAGGGGCTTTACGGCTCTAAAAAGCCGCTCAGGTATGCCGACCTCTATGAAGATGTGCTCCAGTCGCGGTCTGTCATAAAGTCGGAACCCCTTATCCAGTACCCAAGTCCAGAGGATGAGGCGCCCCACCTTGGCCACAAGGGGCAACGATGGGGCTTGGCCGCCGGCCGCTATCAGGACCAGGCGGAAGTTTTGCTTGAGTATCGCCCGGGCCAACATGATCTCCTCTCCCCTTCGTTAGGCTACCCACCTGAACTCAGCATCGAATTGGGCAAGACCCGAATGGCTTTGCAAGCGGGCGGTACCGCGAGGCTCCGCAGTGCCGAGCTCTTTCATATACTTTCATTTAATCCCATGCGGTCAGGACGCTTGCCCTGGTCATGGCAGCTGCAACTTGATTATGAAAACACCGAAGCGAAACGAGTCAACTTTTTGGCTTCGTTAGGTCAGGCCCTAGCGGGAGGGCTGAGGGATCACTACGCCTTTGCTTTTTTCAATACGCATTTCAAGGTGGAGAAGGGGAGTCTCTGGGCCTGTCCCGGTGCCACCATAGGGGGACGATGGACTTACGGCAAGTATTGGGTGCAATATACCCAAGTGAGTTTAGAACGCTGCTACAGCGAGATTGTTAGGCCTTGGTTAGGTTTTTGGAGCCATAGCTACAGGTGGTCACTTAGTCCCAGCTGGGAGTTGTCCATAGAAGCTAAAAAATCAACGGATAGCCGTGAGTTAGCCCTTGGATTCTACCGATATTTCTGAGCGCGTTTATTGATCGGCAAATTGATGCGCAAAATTCATAAAGCACTCACGGATCAGGGACTGCGTGCTAGGCGGCTCTATGGGTTGGTCATCGTCGCTAAGAGTTAGGGTATTTTGATTTGATTCCTGCGTCGCATAGATAAGGCCATTCCAAATGAATTCATTGTTCACAATATTCAGAATGCGAAAGCGCATTTTCATAACCCTTTGGCAGTAGGCCTTGGGACCGCGAGGTTCAGACGCCAGATAGGTCGGCAGGGCTTCCTTGTGGCTGCAGATGACAGAGTTCTGCAGGAGATTCGCAAACACTACCTGCTTGGGATATGATTTTCCAAGGGCCGTGAGTTTTTTAAGGATCTGCAGGGTGGCTGCCGATGGTTCGAGCTGATCTTCGCTTTTTAGCGCGACACGCCATTCCTCTAAAACTTCATCATCGAGAGTTGCGATAATTGCCGCTGTGGATAGGAGGGGGGCCTCTTTCCATTGGGCGGCCAAGATATTGACAAATATGGAATCAAAAGCGTTTAAGTCATCGATCTTATTAAATTTTTCAGGAGTGCTATCGATCAGGGGGGCGACCACGAAACCGCGTTTGGTGAGGTCCTGCTTGGTGAACATGATCTCGCTGTCGGGAGTTGTTCGATAGGCATTGCAGCCTGAGAGTAAAATGCCGGAAAGGATCAGGAATAGGAAATTCATGATGTTTTCTCACGCGTGTTAAGTTCCCGGCGAACATAGTTCATCAATTGATTATAGGTTCGCCGGGAATCCGCTCCAAATTGATCGAGAACCTGGCCAACGAGTGCATGATCCGCGCTTATAGCGAGTTCTTCAATTTCATGGCAAAGTCGGGCCAAATGCATCAAACCTAGAGTCGCCAAAGTCGATTTCATCGAATGAGCTGCAAGTTCCAGCTTGTCGAGCTGCCCCCCTTCAAGGAAGTGATGCAACCGGTAAATCTCAGCCGGATGCCGGAGGACAAAGTTAGCAACAGTATTTTGGACGAATTCGATTCCGCACTGCTCTTCTAGCTGGGTGAGGCTATCGGTCCATTCCCTTACCCTATGGTGTTGATCCTTGGGAACAAGCAACCAATACTGGAGCTTACGAAGCAAAGCCTCTTTAGTATAAGGCTTTTGCAGAGTATCATCAATATCAAGCTCTCGAGCCGCGCGGCTATCGATTTCGGTCCCACTGATGGCGATAATAGGAGCGCAGGATTTCTGCCGGACATCATGCAAAAGTGTACTGGGAAGCACAGCTCCGAGATGAAGGTCCATGAGAATCAAATCGAAATTATGGGTGTCGAGTAGGTAAATACTTTCATCAAGGGTTCTTGCCGATAGGACTTCAAGTCCGGATTTCTCAAGAAAACTAAGTGTGACCTGGGAACTTATGCTGTTATCTTCAAGCAATAGAATGAGGCCCGAAAGATGGGGGTGCGCTTGATTCAAAGGAATAACGCTGGCATTGCTTGCTGCCGGAGATGTCTTGAAGGCAACCATAAACCAAAAGTTTGAACCTGCACCCAGTTCACTTTCAACCCCAATTTGGCCACCCATGCTTTCGACGATTTTGCGGCAGATGCTGAGGCCAAGGCCGGTACCGCCTTTGCTGGAATCTCCCGACACCTGAAGATAGGGTTCAAAAAGCTGCTGGAAATGATTTTTGTGAACGCCTATTCCCGTGTCGATCACCCGAAAGGCAAAGAGGCTTTCCTCCTCTCTTGAGTCGGTGCACTCAACTTCAACCCGAATAGAACCAGAGTCCGTGTATTTGAGGGCGTTGCTTACGAGGTTATTAAGGACCTGACGGATACGGACCCTGTCGGCCTGACAATGACAAGGGTCGGGAAGTTTTAGGACATGGCTAAACTTGAGGCCTTTATTTTGAGCCAGGACCTCGTAGGGAGAAAGGGTTTCCTCGATAAAAGTTTTAAGGCTGAAAAAGCTGAGGTTTAGCTTGAAGTGACCGGCTTCAATTTTAGAATGTTCCAGAAAAGCGTTGAGTGTCTCGATCAGACCCTGACCGCTTCTCGATAAATCATTGAGCAAGCGGGACTGATAGGGCGGGAGTTCCTCAGCTAAAAGAATCTCTGACAATCCCAGAATAGCGTTGAGTGGCCCGCGTACCTCATGGCTAAGGCTGGACAGGAACTCACGTTGGTGGCGTTTGGCATCAAAGAGGATTTGATGCTGTTTGCTTAGTTCTTTTTGCGTCGCGTTGAGTGCGGATTGAGTCTTACGTAAGTCCATGAGAGTCATGATCTGACGCGAAAAGTATTCGAGTTGGGCGATATTTTTCGCGGTGAATTTTCGCGGCTTGGTATCAATCACACAAAGTGATCCCAGTACCACCCCGTCGCTGTTCTGCAAGGGAACGCCAAGATAGGCCCTAACAAATGGGAACTGATGCACGTAGGGTTCGGCTGCAAATTCAGGGTCATTTCTGGCATCAGCAATGACCAGGCATCGCTTGCTCTCGATAACTTTTCGACAGAAACTTTGATCTTGATTGACCTCGATGATGCCGGTGCCGACGCGGGCTTTGGACCAGTTTTTTTCGCCTGTGCAAAAGTTGATCAAAGCCACCTGAGTGCCACAGCTTTCCGCCGCCAGACGTACGATTTCATCAAAGGGAGCCTCTTCGCTCTTATGAAGAATCTGATACTCATGAAGAGCAGCAACTCGTGCAGGTTCGATGGGGTTGGGCCGGACTTTCACATAGTCTCCTATAATTGTAAAGCTTTACGGACGATTGCCTCAAGGATATTAATGAAGGGTGGAAACTTTCATAAAAGTCCTTAAGAATCGGCGGTATAGACATTATATCAGGTCGGCGTGAAGGTGGATTTATTTACAGAGGGGATAGGCTTACTGGCGATTTTACGTTTGTGCCGGCTTGCCCTTGATAAGGTAAAGTGTTTATAAGCCGGTTGGTTTCGCCAGCCACTCAAAGCTGCTTGGCAGGAATGGGGCAAGCGTCCGGCTGGCAGATCAAAGCTATCCTAAACTAAAGGCTGCGGTCATTCGCCGCGAATCGCTCCAGCAGTTTCCAAGGCCTCAGCCCCATTGTCAAAAAATAGCTGGCGATCCGCACTTCAGCTGATCGCCAAGCCTCTCGTTTCACCTTTAAACTCGATGTGCCCATCCTGGGATTTATAGAGGCAACCCGAAAGACTTAAGGGCACTATATTTTGCATATGCTCGTAAGCCCGGCGTCGGGCGCCGCCAATGATTGCATCCTGAGGCCGCAAGGCGGAAGTTTTAATAAAGCAGTTGTAGGCGAGGATCCCACCTTGGTTATCGAGCAGAGTAATGCCGTCCATCCATGTCAGCTTTCTGAGGAGTTGACTATAGGAAAAGAGCCTTAGATAGGCGTCTCTTTCCCCATTTGTCCCATCAACTATCGTTTGAATCGCTGCGGTCACGTCAATGCTTGGCGACAGATGAATGCCATCCTCAAGAATTTCGGGAATTTTAACGCCTTTTTTGAGAATACCTATAAGGCTGCCATGAGATCCATGCATCACATCCATGCCAACCCTGTAGTAAAAGGACTGCAGCATGGGTTTGATTTCTATCGGAGCGCCGCGGACCACACACTCCACAAAATCACGTATCACCCGACCGGGATGGTAGTCATCCTCGTCCGAACCCGAAACGTTGATGTACTGACGTAAACCAGTGCTGGTTCGAATCTCAACAAAGTTTCCACCCAGACGGGTGAGCCCAACGATACCGCTGCCAGCTTCCCTCATATTCCTCAGGCGCTCAAACACGGTTGGAGCAAGGGGCGACGAATCGGACCTAAAGATTCCGTAGCGAATCAATGGGCCCTCAACAATAATATACACAGCCCAGAGCCTGTCTTCGGCCAAGGGCGCACAGTGCTTAAAAGCCCGGGTGAAGGTGTCGCGATGAATCGGCCCGCTGCCAATTGAAATCATTTCCTTGGCGGTAAGGTGCGTTTCCAGCTGTTGCTTTTTGTCAGTTAAGAACACGACAGGAAAAAGATTGGTGCCCTCCTCCTGATAATTGGCAAGAAGCAACACCACCTCGGAAAGAAAATCGACATTGTGCATAGTCTGATTCAGGTTCTCGGTGAGAGGGCGCAGGCGCTGTTGAATAAATTCTCGGAAAGAAACCATTTTTTCTAACATTTCAATCCCGGAAAAGTGGAAGTTGAGCCCATGGTGTTAAAGGAAAAGAAAGGACTTATATCTATCACGTTTTGAGAAAGGAGATCGCTTTTACTGTTGCTTCGCCATCATCGCCATGCGCTGGCAGGATAGTTCAAGACTTCTTATCTTAAGTTTATCGTCTGCTTGGATCGGGTGGAAGCCAAGGCCCATAAAAGCTCTAACATGAGAGAAATCAGGTTATAATTTTGCCTGCAATGATCGCCATGAATTGACGTGCTTATAGATAGGAGAGACTGCTAAGACCCTATTCTTATATAGGAAATGGCTAGCGTCTGGCATTTTGCCTAAGCTTCCCGTACAAATGATCAGGTGCCAGCACTATGGAGGTCTCCCTTGCGGTACGCTCGTCAGACTGTATTACCCGAATTGGGTCAGGAAGGGCAGAAAGCTTTTGCCGCGGCCAAAGTCCTGATCGTCGGCATCGGAGGGCTAGGTTCGCCTTTAGCACTTTATCTTGCCGCCGCAGGCGTGGGGCACCTGGGCCTGGTGGACGCCGATCAGGTAGGACTGAGTAATTTGCATAGGCAGATTCTCTTTGCCATGGCTGATTTGGGCAGGGCCAAGGTCGAAGTTGCCGGCGCTAAACTTCTGGCTTTAAATCCGGATGTGACGAGTGAACTCTATCCCTTTTTTCTCGACAGCGGCAATGCCATGGCTATCGCCAGTAATTATGACATTGTCATCGACGCCAGTGATAATTTTGAAACGAAATATCTCCTCAATGATCTTTGCGTCAAACTCAAGAAGCCGCTGGTGTCGGGATCCATACTGCAATTTCGGGGGCAGGCTTCGGTATATTGGGCCGAGCGCGGGCCCTGTTATCGCTGCCTCTTTCCCGAATTGCCGCTTCATGCCATTCCAAATTGTGCCGAAGCCGGTGTGCTGGGAGCTGTTGCCGGCGTGATCGGGAGTATTCAGGCGCTGGAGGTGTTGAAGCTTATCCTGCTCCTTAACGGGCGCCTGGCGCCGCATCAGACGACGCTTATCGGCAGTTTTCTGAGTTTTGACGCCGCTACGATGCAGCAGACTATCGTCAAAATTCCCAAGGATCCCGAATGCCGGGTCTGCAGCCTAGATCCCGCAGCTATCGAGCTGCCCCGACTCGAACTCTCCTGCGATCGGAACATTCATGAGGATATTATAAAGAATTGGCAGCGCTATCGCTGGATCGATGTGCGTGAAGCAAACGAATGGGCCGGGGGCCATATCGCCAATGCCTTGCATTGGCCTCTGTCGCGCATCAAAGCGGGCGAAATCCCCGAACCCAGCGCAGGCAAAACTATTCTTTATTGCCAAAGCGGGGTGCGGTCAAGGCAGGCTCTCAACCTGCTCAAAGACGAAGGTTTTGGTGATTTGAATCATCTTCCGGAAGGCTTTGCGAGTTGGGTTGGGGCCGTAGAGCGAGATAGGTAAGGACATCATCCTCATCATTAAGAAAACGCTTTCTCGTCTCCACCTTGGCCTGGGCCTTGGCAAATTCATCAGGATTTAAACCCTTGGGTTTGATCCAGGGCAGCGACAGCGTGGCGATGAAGAGACCCAGACCAAAGCCGATCGCATGGCTACGGTAACTTACCTGAGGTTCGATCGTGCTTGGCAAAAGCACGACCAGCACAAAGGCCACAATGCGCATCAATCGATGGGAAAGTTTAAGGTAGCTTGAATTGCGCGCAAAATAGACCAGCCACATGCCGGCCATGAGATAGACCATACCCGAAGCTCCAACCAATTGGACATCGGCAGGGTAAGTGAGCAGCGCGATCGCCTCGGTAGCCGCCGCACCGAAGACGCTCAGTACGGGAAAGGCCCAACGGCCAAAATAATTATTAAGCAGGGTAGCAAACACCAGAAAAAGCATAGAGTTGGATAAAAGGTGAATAAAATCCGCATGGACAAAGGGAGACGTTACCAGGCGCCACCATTCGCCCTGGGCAAAGACATCGGTCTGGGTTGCCACCAGCATCGCGTGGGGATTTTCCCAGGCCAAGATACTCAATACCGTAAAGAGCAGAATAAAAACCGAGGCACCCAACGCCGCCGCCGGATCAATCGGTCGCGATAGGGCCTGTTCTTCTAAATAAGGTCTTGTGGGATATAAAGGGTGGATGGGCTTCAGAGTAAGATCTGCGGCCGGTGCGATTCGTGCTGCTGATGGCCCGGACTCCAGCTCAAGGATCAGGGGATTGAAGGCCGGAGTGAGATTTAATTCTGCCGTGCCTTCTTCTTTTGGGTCAGGGATCAGGTCCGCTTGGCTCGCCATCACATACCTCAGCTTTGGTTGTCCATTTCTCAAAATAAGACCGGAATGAGAAATGTCAAGGGTCCTGGGTTTAACATCGGTTTTGATTGGACAAAGCACGCAACCCGATGGGGAGCTTTAGAGTGAATGGGCAATTCTTACCAGAAATATATTTACGGGACCGGTTCATTCTGCAGCAAAGCATGGACTCATGACGAGGTTATTTACGTCCCGGATGAAGCAGCGTTCCATTCCCGTCCTCTGGCAGGGCTGGCTATAAAGAGCCAAAGATATCGATACTCATTCTCCAGAGGCGCTAGATCGCCCTTCGCTCATCTTTTTTGGTCGCCCTGAGCTAAGGCCTGGGCAGAAGACTGAGCAGCGATTTGAGGGCTCCCGGGACCTTTCGATACCTTAGATGCGAAGCAAAAATTGTTTGTCTCGGTAAATTGCCTTTATTATAGCTCCTTAATTCCGGATGATCGAAAGTCATATGGTCGGGCAGGACCGCGATGCCAATGCCCTGTTTAACAAGTTTGACAATGGCGGTGATGGAATTCACCTGAATCACGCGTTTTGGCATTTTTCTATGCATCTTGAGCAGGTGATCTTCGGGCCCGTAAACGATCCATCGATAGCTGTGTAAAGCCTCGGGATTGATTGGATCTCGGGAAACGATCGCCAGGTTCTCATCGAGCACCGCCTGCGAGCGTATCAACTCGCTATCGATCTCGAAGGGGGTGAATATGAGATCAAAGCGCCCGCCTTCTATCCCATCCCGCAAGTCCTGCAGGCTGCCGACCGTGATCGTCAGGTTTACGTCATGCTCTTGGTAGTAGGTTCCGAGCAGCACCTGAAACCAGCTCTCGAGCAGACCATGGGGAATTCCGATGCGGATATTGGATCTTTCGTCGTCACAGAGGAGCTTCGTGGTTTCTGTCTCGAAATGCTTGAGGGCATCATAGAGCTTTTGACCTTTGGGCGTCAGGGTCAGGTGTTTGGCAGTACGAATGAGAAGTTCATCCTCGACCGATTCCTCCAATAACTTGATCTGACGGCTTACGGCCGACTGGGCGATATTGAGTTCTTCGGCAGCCTTGGAAAAACTGCCCTGCTCGACCGACGCAATAAAGGCCTTCAGATAGCGAAAATCCATGGATGCCCTCGAATTAGAGTGCTGGCATGTCCCGCATAAGTTCAACACAGCTGCCATCGTCTCCGGTCTTCGTGAAACGATCAATCTTCTTTTGTTTATCATCCGTGAAAAAATTAATTTTACACGATTCTGAATAGCTATAGGAACCCCATCGCCAATTCGAATAACCCGCGCCGACCGACCTTAAGACCTGGCGTTCGTTCGTATAACTTAGGACCTTGACTCCACTTTCCATCACGTAAACGCTGGAGGGAGCTCCCCAGATCTCAACAAGTTTGTCGGGGTGGCGACCGATCCAGGGGTCGAGCTGATTCTTTAAGACTTCGGCATAATGGGCACAAGCGCTGGCGAGCGAGACCATGCCCAAAAGAACGAGTGGTCGGCATAGACTTGGCATGAAGAAATACTCCTTATTGGTTTGCTTGGTTTCGATCTAAGATACCGAGACGGAAAAATTCGGAAAGGCAAGGGCCGGAGATCGAGCGCGGTCAATCTTTTCGTCTCAGAGGGTTCCAAATCCAGCGAGCTTTGACTTTTCCCGCGCTGGCGCTGGCAAGCCCCGGGAACTCTTCCACTTGGTAGCCCCGGAGCGATTGTACGATCTTGTTGGTGGGTAGAGCGAGCATCTTTTAGGTAAGATCAATAACGCGGCCCTGGTCTAAACGGACTGAGCCAGTGGCAGTGCTGAGTTGAATGCAGAGGAGTGGGAATGGAAATTTTTTCGAATGGACTGTCAGCGGCCCGATCGACGATGGCCTTTTCGCTGGGCTTTCACATAATCTTTGCGGCAGTCGGCATGGTCATGCCGTTTTTTATGGCGACCTCGCATTACTTATTCCTGAGGACTGGCCATAAATCTTATCTGTCTCTCACCAGGATGTGGTCAAAAGGGGTTGCCATTCTTTTTGCAACAGGTGCGGTTTCAGGTACCGTTTTATCGTTTGAGCTGGGTCTGCTCTGGCCTGGATTTATGAAACATGCGGGAGCGATTATCGGAATGCCCTTTTCCTGGGAAGGCACCGCTTTTTTTCTCGAAGCCATCGCCATTGGGATTTTTCTCTATGGGTGGGATAAAATTCCGCGCTGGTGGCATTGGACCTCGGGGCTTGTAGTTGGCGTTTCTGGCTTGGCGTCAGGAATATTTGTGGTGGCCGCGAATTCCTGGATGAATACCCCTAGCGGATTCGAATGGGTCAATGGCAATGCGGTCAATGTTGATCCACTGGCGGCCATGTTCAATAAACATTGGTTTCAGCAGGCCCTGCATATGACGCTGGCTTCGTTTGAGGCGGTAGGATTTGTGGTGGCAGGAATCCATGCCTATCTTTTGCTGCGAGGGGGCAGTCCCCGACTCAACGCCCACGCCCTGCGCATCGCCCTCAGTTTTGGAGCCGTTGCTGCACTGATACAGCCTTTGAGTGGCCATTTTTCCGCTCAAAAGGTTGCCGAAAACCAACCCGCAAAACTAGCCGCCATGGAAGCACTGTTCACCACCCAAAAAGGTGCTCCGCTGTTAGTTGGGGGAATTCCCGATGAAAAGACCCGAACGGTAAAATACGGGATCGAGATACCGGGAGCGCTCAGCTTTTTGGCTTTTAACGACTTTAAGGCCGAGGTGAAGGGGCTTGATCAGGTGCCCCGCGCCGATTGGCCAAAGGTTCTTTGGGTGCACTTCGCCTTTCAAACGATGGTTGGCATCGGCAGTTTTTTGGCGTTTATTGGCTTCATCTTTTTATACAAAACCTATCGCCTAAAAGGCCACTGGTCACGCCCCCTTCTATGGGTGCTCACCTTTTGCGGTCCCCTGGGATTTATAGCGCTTGAAGCCGGCTGGGTCGTCACCGAAGTCGGCCGGCAACCCTGGATCATATATGGAGTGATGCGGACGTCAGAGGCGGTGAGCGGGATTCCCGGGCTTGGGATCCACCTGGGACTTTTCATACTGGTCTACGGCTTGGTGGGACTTTTCTGTTTATCACTACTCCACCGTCTGATCCGTTTTTATCAAAAGCCGAAAGGAACACCCTATGCTCATTGATTTGATCGGACTTGTCAGCTTTGTCGCCTTGGTCCTCTATATACTTTTTGGTGGCGCTGACTACGGGGCGGGGATCCTTGAACTTTTTCGTTTTCATAATAATGTACGCGATGAACAGGAGAAGTTGATCTCGGAGGCGATGGGTCCGGTTTGGGAAGCCAATCATATCTGGCTCATCCTTTTGATCGTAATTCTATTTAATGGTTTTCCCGGCATGTTTGTCACCATCACCAACGCTTTGCATATTCCTTTGGTTGCTATTTTACTGGGCATCGTCGTTCGAGGGGTAACCTTTACCTACCGGCACTACGATAGCTCCCAGCAGCTGGATCGCTTTTACACCTGGACCTTCGCCTTAAGCAGTCTTTGGACCAGCATGTGGTTAGGAGTTGCCGTTGGCGGCGCGGTCCTTGGGCGTATCGACCCCTTGGCGACCAATGCCTACGATCTTTATGTGGCGCCATGGGACAATCCCTTTGCCTTTGCCCTGGGGCTTTTTGTTAGCTCTCTCTTCGCTTTCCTCGCCTCGGCATTTTTAATTGGCGAAGCCGGCTCGGAACGAATGAAGAAGTTTTTTTCACGACGGGCTGTGGCCTCCAACTTTGCCTCCATTGGCTCAGGGGGCCTGGTCTTTCTAAGCGCGCACTGGGAAAACTATCCCTTGGCCCGTGAATTCGCCTTCAATATGAATTCGATGCTGATGATGCTAGTCGCCTCAGGACTATCCTGGCTCTTCGTCTTGTTTCGTTTGAAACGCGCCGCGACCCGGGTGCTCATCTCGGGGATCGTGATGGCTATCCTCCTGGGCTTTTATTTTATTCACGCGCCGGCGATCATTGCCACCCGGCAGGGCTATCTAAGCTTTGCCAATACTGCGGCTCCCGATGCCACGCTCCGGCAGCTTCTTATTGCGTTGCTCGTTGGATTGGTGCTGATTTTGCCAAGTTTGGGCCTATTGATATGGATTTTTAAATTCCGCAAAACCACTCCTTACCGAAGCAAATCTTAAATAGATGGGCGACCTAAGGGCATGTTAAGATCTCTGCTGCTATCCTCGTAAGCTGCCAAAAGGCTCGATGACCTATGGATTTTTGCGACCGAGGTATTTTCCCTAGCTGCTTCTTATCCTGGTTTCTGCTAGAAAGTACCTGTCTGCCCTAGGTGAAATATGGGGAATGCCCCTTCTATTGCCTAGGCTTCGAACTTTTGAGGCGAAGTGGGGCCCGAGTTCGAGAAGAGTCTTGCCTAGTCCCTATGGAGGGGTCGTTATTTGGAAGCGACCAAAAGCTGACAACTTGAGCCGAGACAAGAGATGCCACTATGCTTAATTCGTGGGCAACTCATGCATAAACTTCGTGACTTCACCATCGCGCTTTTGTGCATATCACGTTGAACAAAGGTAAAAATGACATTGACCGATCAAAAATACCCCCCGCTAGATGCCGAAGAAGCTGTTACCCGTCCGGCTCAAGATCCCCGTGATCGCGAGAGTGAGGCCCATCAAGGAGCCTTTGACAGACGGCGAAAGTCTGCCAGTGCCCCGGCGAAGGGTCGTACCAAGCACCTTTACGCGGCCTTGGAAGACGGCAGCTATATAGCCTTTGATATCGAGACAACCGGCGGCAATCCCGAAAAAAACGGAATCACTGAAATTTTTGCGCTGCGTTATCGCGACGGTCAGATTCACGATACTTTCTATTCGATGGTCAATCCCGGAGTCTCCATTCCACCGATCGTAAGACGCATGACGGGCATCACCGATAAAATGGTTCGCGATGCACCGCCGATCAAAGCGATCATGCCTGATTTTATTAAATTTATTGCCGACGATGTTCTGGTGAGCCATAACACGATAGGCGATATGAAATTTATTCGCTACTTCGCGGATGTCGAATGCGCTCACGAGATCGGCAATTATTATCTCTGCACCCACCTGCTCGTCGAAAAGCTGGCTCCCAACGCTCCCGACAAATCCCTGAAAGGTCTCGCCGGCTTCTTTAATTTGCCGGGCGATGCCAAGCTCCATCGTGCCGAAGCCGATGCTTATATCACGCTCGAACTCTTTAAAATCCTGCTTGAGAAGATGCGCGTCAAAGGCATCCCCTCGATCGCCGATGCCATTCGCTTTCAGGGTGATTTCGAATCGGGCACCCGCCTCGGGTGGGGAGTTAAAGCTGAGGCCCTGAAAGCCCTCCCGGAAAAAACCGGAGTCTTTTACCTGCATGACTATAGTGGGCAGGTCACCTTTCTTTCGAGCGCTCATAATCTACTCAGGGAAGTGCGGCGCCTTCAAAAGCTTAACGCTTTACCGAAGCAGCTGCTCCGCTCTGTCCTTTCAAGTTGTGATTTAAAATTTGAGGAGACACCGACCGCTTTTGCCGCCTCGCTTCTTGAAGCAAAGGATCTCACCAAGCATCGCGTGCGTTTTGATCCTTCGAGTTGGCATCAAAGAACTGCGAATTTTATTTATCTTTGTCACGATGCCGAAGAATTTCGGCTGACGACCGGCCCATTGGTTGAGGGGGTCACAGCCCTTCTAGGTCCCATTCGAGGCGGCAAAGAGGTGGCGATACTGCTCGATCACCTCGCGCATGCTATCGGTAGAAAGCCTAGCAAAAAAGGCTTGAAGGTGACTGCCGACGAGGCCGGTGTGCTGCAAGAGTTCTTATCGCGACGCCCATTAAAGGCTGGCATCAAGGAAAAGTTTCTTGCGATACTCCCGAAACATGCCGAACGCATCGATCATCTTCAGCGCTTGCGCGATCAACTTCGCGGCGTCTCGATTCCTGAGGATCTATTTGGTGCGAATATAGTTTCGGGAGTTTTGGCACTTGGCATCGCCGAACGATGGCATATCTATGCCATTGCCCATGGACGACTGATCGCTGAATTCAGTGTCGACGGCGACCTCCGACAGGGGATGCTAAAAGCGGGTTTGAACGATAAACTTTACCGGCAAATCAAAGCTGAAAGCCGTAAATATGATGTTGAGCTGCCCTTGAGCCTTGGGGATGCGATAGTCCTCAATCGCATGTTCTGGTGGGCCTTCTTTGGAAGCCGCCATGAAAACGTCAGTATTATTCATGTCGAAGAGTTATCGCGTCTTTAATTCTAGGGCTGTTGAGTCTCAGGTTTTATAAGGGCAGCCCCATGCTATTGTCCTGCTTAATCAGTTTTTTTCTCTGAAAGACATGGGTGTTTGTTTTGAGTGTCGAATGGAAAGAGACATTCTCTATTTGCGCTAATCTTCGAACATTACAGATTTTGCCAAGTGCGTTTCCGAGCCGCCGGTGCTCCTGGAAACGATTATGGTATCTGCCGTCCGTCTTCACCTTGCATGCGTCCGGGCTTTGCCTTTAAGTGAGCTCCTCACTACGAAGGAGACTGAGACATGAATACGCTAAGCATTTACTCGCTCATCGCACTTAAAGGTTCCAATCTTCACATTGGTCATCACATCATCTCCTTGCATGGTCGAACCAAGACCCGCTTGCTACTCGAGGCCATGCTCTTAGGCGGGGAAGGGGGAACTGAGGGCCTTAAACGCGACCAGTTGCGCTACAAGGTCTATCAGGACGCCTTAGCTCTTCCTCTCCAAGCGAGTCCCAGCTCACGGCTTCGTGAATCTCAAGATAGCAGCTTAAGCAAACTTATCAGTCGGTCACGAAGCTTTTTAAAAGAATCGCTCCGGGATACCGAGTGGTCGAGCGAGCTTGAATGGTTTGTTTATTCGGAAAGGGAGCGAAACTGGAAGCTTGTCCAAATACGGGCGTAAGTGTTGAGTATGTTTTAAAAAATTCTATATCGGAAAGCCTTCGCATGAAATTATATATATCTCTTAAGCATCCGAAACCATGGAGTAAAAAAGGGTATAATTAGGCGTTAGTGAGACAGGCTGCTTAAGTAATAAGTGAAAATACCGAAACATGGCTGTGGCAGCGGTCGATTAGAGTAAACCTTCCGGCTTTTGGAGATCACTCCTGGGCCTACCACCACGATCAGCTAAAAATTGTATGGCTTCTCATCCCCTATCATGGAGGACCTATGAAATACTTTTTGAGCGGTATAATCGGTTTTGTTCTAACACTCATAGTGAGTCTGCCGTTTCAAAATCTTGTCAGGCCCAAAGACGCCAAAGCTTTTACAGCCTCAATGAAAAGCAGGACGGACCCAACACTTTCCGTTACCGCCGATAAGAATATGGAAGTTGATATTAAGATTCAGCCTATCGTTCGTCTTGAAGACAAGAAGGATCAGCCATTGATTAAATTCTTTCCACAGTATCCCGCCGAGGCGGCAGCTCAGAAAATAGAGGGTTTCGTGACTCTGAGCTTTCGTGTCTCCAAGGAGGGGCTCGTTCAAAACCTTAAGGTAATGGAATCCAGCCCACCCCAGATTTTTGATGAAGTTGCACTGGCAGCCGTTTCAAAATGGACTTTTGCCAGTAAACCAAACCAACCGCTGTTGGATCAGCAAAAACTCCGTTTGAATTTTAATCTGGGTCGCACTGTCGCAGCCGAGCAGCAGGTTACGGAATCGGAATTGTGAGGGAGGCAAAACGATCGCAATTCGAATAATGGTTGCATGAAAAAAACAGGTCTGTGCCGATGGAGCAGACCTGTTTTTTATTAAGATTTGACTGAGGCACTGAGGGCGGTCGCTTCCAAAAGAACTTTAGCTCTTGAAAAATTCTTTGAGTCCAGCGCGGTCGGGCCGCATCGTTTTGTCACCTTCTTGCCAGTTTGCCGGGCAAACCTCGCCATGTTTTTCGTTGAAGGCAACGGCATCGACGAGTCGAAGATATTCATCAATGTTACGGCCCAGGGGCAGGTCATTGACTGTCTGATGACGAACTTTTCCAGTCTTGTCGATAAGGAAGGTCGCACGCAACGCAACGCCATCTTCATGCAGAACATCGTAATCGCGGGCGATAGACTTATGGATGTCTGAAATCACAGGGTATGTCACGCCTTGAATGCCGCCATCATCCTGCGAGGTGCGTAGCCAGGCCGAATGGGTATGCACACTGTCGACCGACACAGCGAGAACCTCAGTGTTCTTAGATTTGAACTCGCTGAGTTTTTCCTGGAACGCATGGAGTTCGGTGGGACAGACAAAAGTAAAATCGAGAGGATAAAAAAACAAGACAACATTCTTCTTGCCCTTGAACTGGGACAGGGTGATGTCTTGGAATTCGCCGTTGATAACTGCCTGGGCGCTAAAGTCAGGAGCTTGTTTATTAACTAATACCGCCATGATGGTTGCCTTCCGGTTAAACGTCAGAAATCGCTTTAAAACACGATTCCCATCGAAACATATTGCGGCCAAGCTGTCAAGGCATAGACCTGGGAGGCTCCCGCACGCCTTTTCAATTCTTCATGAAGGGGTAACGATAATCCGTATAAGGCGTGAAATTTTCTTTTAAAGTCCTATGGGAAACCCAGCGCAGTAGGTTAAAAATACTACCCGCTTTGTCGTTGGTTCCGGATTGTCGGGCGCCTCCAAAAGGCTGCTGACCAACAACGGCGCCTGTCGGTTTATCATTGACGTAGAAATTACCGGCACTATGTTCGAAGGCCTTGGTTAAAGCACTGATTGCCAGACGATCGCGAGCATAGATAGCTCCCGTTAAGGCGTAGGGACTGGAATGATCACAAAGCTCTACAGTCGCGTCGAGATCCTGATCTTCATAGACAAAGACACTCAGCACCGGGCCAAAGATTTCTTCCCGCATCGACTTAAAGCTCGGATCGAGGGCTTGAATGACCGTGGGCTGCACAAAGTAACCGACGCTGTCGTCATAGCCGCCCCCCACAAGTATGCGGGCCTTGGGACTGTTTTTCGCGGAATCGATATAGCCACGTATCCTGTCAAAAGACTTTTGGTCGATCACAGCTCCCATAAAGTTGGTGAAATCCTCGACATCCCCGACTTTGATGTCCTTGACGGTTTTGACCAGGCGCTCCTCCACATCGGCCCAAAGGCTTCTGGGTATAAAAGCACGCGATGCGGCCGAACATTTCTGTCCCTGATATTCAAATGCACCCCGGACCAGACCTGTTACCAGTTGTTGAACATCGGCACTGCAATGGGCAAAGATAAAGTCCTTGCCACCCGTTTCACCGACGATGCGCGGGTAGCTGCGATAGTTTTCAATATTTTCGGCAACCTGTTTCCAGAGATAATTGAAGGTTGAATTGGATCCGGTGAAATGAATGCCGGAAAGCTCGCGATGCTTCAGCAAAACCTCGCTGATGATACGGGCGTCGCCGGGAAGCATATTGATTACTCCCTGAGGCAAACCCGCCTCTTCAAGGATTTCAAGACCGATATACGCGGCATGCATCGAAGTCGCTGCCGGTTTCCAGATCACGGAGCAGCCCATCAGGGCAGGGGCGACAGGCAGGTTGACCGCGATCGAGGTGAAGTTGAACGGGGTGATCGCATAGACAAATCCCTCGAGGCCGCGGGCTTCACTTCGATTCCACATCCCCGGAGCCGAACTCGGCTGTTCACGATAGATGCGTTCGGCAAAGTGAGCGTTAAATCGGAAAAAATCGATAAGCTCACAGGCTGCATCGATCTCGGCCTGATGAGCTGTTTTGCTTTGCCCAAGCATCGTGGCTGCGTTCATCTTCGCTCGATAAGGGCCAGCCAAAAGATCGGCTGCTTTAAGGAATACCGCGGCACGTTCTTCCCAGGGAAGTTGCGACCAAGCCTTGCGCGCTTTTAGAGCGGCTTCAATGGCATCACCCATATCGGACCGCGTTGCCTGGCTGACATCGGCCAGGACGTGTTCATGATTATGGGGAATGACGACGGGAAGAGTTTCGGAATTAAAACGTTTCTGACCGGCGATCGTCACCGGTATCTTGACCCGCTCGGCTTTTTGGCGTTTAAGTTCGATGAGAAGAGCATCCCGCTCCGTCGAAGCGGGCAGATAGCCGTAGACTGGCTCGTTGCGGGGAATTGGTGTCGTGCTGAGTGAGTTAGACATTTCTTTTCCTTATCCGTACGGGTTACGCCCGTCTAGCGAAAAAATACTATGCTTTGCCCAGCCAGAAAATGCAAGCAAAGGTCGAGAAGTTAAGGTAAATTTGGCGCATTTGCTAGCCCTTCGATTTAGCTCTAAAGCTTGGCAATCAATCAACCGATCTATCTTCCTTAGAGGCAATGCACGCCTGGTTCCACGGGGAGACAATCATGTTCTGGTTTCGCTTAACGCTCCTCGCCTGTGGTCTCGCTGCCTTAAATGCAGGGTGTATCAATTACAAATCCTCCTATAAGGGTTCAACGGCTAGCCTAAGTTCCAATGCCAATGGTAACGCCAGTCTCGCTATCGATCCAAAAACGGGAAAGGCGATCGCCCGTGGGAGCGCGACCCTGACTGAAATCGTGCTCCTTAGCGGGCGGCTGCTTGGCCAGGATGCCCCCTTCACTGCCGTCGCTAAAATCGACGGTCTGGTTAGCACCAAGACCCCATTGCTGCCCTCGGGAAATGGCGTAAAATTTGAAGTATCGGGCCTTACCGCCAAAAAACCCGGCGTCCTTGAGGTTGAAATCTATGCGGGTGAAAATCTACGATTCATCGCCAAAAAAGCCAATACGGACCTCACCCTCAAAGCGGCCGAAAGCAACTCGGTGGTAATCGATGACTGCCAAATCCTGGCTGCGCCCTGGGATGGTCTCGCGAGTGAAGGTGGCTGCAACTGGGTCATCGAAGAAGAGAAGTAGCAGAAGTCAGGCACGGATAGCGAAGTAAGACAAGCTTGGAGCACCGATGAAAAAGTTTGCGCTGTTAACTACGATATTTGTTGGTATTTTAAGCTGCTCTGAGGCCAACTCGGGCCTGGTGAAAGCGCATAATCCAAGCCAAGGCTCTGATAATTTCCGTAGTCTTCTCGCTCAAGGTTCGGGCCGCGTCCGTCCCCTGACTTTAAAGGCAAATACCAGTCTTGGCCTGGACGCTGGGGTCATCGTTTCAACGACACTTGATGAAGCTTCAGGCGTTTGGTCGCGCGCGATCTTTGATACGAGACGGAGCGATAGTCTCACCGTCGACCAGGATCTACTGGCTTTTGGCCTGGAAATACTCGGTCGCTATAGTGACAAACTCGGATTTCCGCCGAGTGAAGCCAACGCAGGAACAATTTATGAACCGCAGCCGAATTTAAAAATGGTGACCTATCAAAGGCAATTTAATGGACTACCCGTTCGAGGGGCCTTCGTCCGTTTACTCTTCGCGCTCGGCGGCGATGGCTCGCTTCACCTCAGTGAGATCACCAACAATAGCTACGGGCCGATTTCAATCGGCGCTGCACTGAGCAATCAACCTTCCGAAAGTGACGCTATTGCGGCAACGGGCATCAATGAGTTACAGGTTCTCGCGAAGAAAGCTGTGATTCAGCCCAGTATGGGGCTCAATGGCCGTTATGAATTCGCCTATGCCAGTGAATTCAAGCTAAAAAGCGCTAAGGACTCGGAAACCTATACCGTGACGATGGATCATGACAGCCGGGAGCTCCGGGAAGCCTATTCGAACCGAGTCAATGAACAGCAGTCGATCTCCGCCGAAACCTTCCAACGAAGCTATGTCCTAAACGATCAAACCTTCAAACCTCTTCCCTTTGCCGAAGTCATCGATGGCACCAATAAGTTGATTACCGATGCGAGCGGCGCTGTCGACGTGGAAAACGACAAGGTCACAATCAATCTTGCCAGCAGCAAGAGCGCCTCGTCAGTGGTCGATATTCAGCAGAGCAGCTCGCGGCCAGCAACTTTCAATGTGACCTTGGATCCAAGCGGCAAATCCGTTATCAAATTGGGTAGCGTGAACCCGGCGGCGATCAATGTTTTTATTGCCGTGCAAAGAGTTGTCGATTTTGTTGGCAGGTTTATCGGTGTCGATGAATTGCCTCTTCTATCGTCTGGCATAGTTGCCGTCGTCAATCGAAAGGAAGATGTCTGCAATGCCTTTTACGACAGTGATTCGATCAACTTTTTCGCCGAAGGCACCGGACCGGGCGGCAAGGTATGTGCAAATACCGGGCTGATCAGCGATGTCGTCTATCACGAATGGGGCCATGCTCTCGATGATAACCTCGGTCCAAACAACCGAAGCAAGGGTGAAAGCGGCATCACCGATAGTGCTTATTCGGAAGGAATAGGCGACATTCTTTCAACCTACCTGACCCGCGCCCCAAACCTTGGAACCGGTCTTTTTCTAAACGATAAAAAAGAGCTGAGAAACCTCCAAAATACGAAAAAACATCCTCCGGCAAACGCGGCGGAAGCTGAGATTCATGAAGCCGGAACCATCGTCGGTGGAGCGTTCTGGGATATGTTTACAAGTCTTTCAGCGCTTTATGGCAATGACCAAGGCGCGGATTTGGCGACCAAGCTTTTTATTCGGCATCTGCAGATTAGCGAGCGTTATCTCGACGCCTATGCGGCCGTGCTTCAGGTTGATGATGACGATGCGAACCCAGCAACCCAATCTCCAAACTATTGCAAGATAACTCGCGCTTTTTCGGCTCATAATATCTCGGGAGGGGTCTTTGCCGACGGCGACTGTGTCGATCCTGATGTCAGTCTCAACGTTCGTGTTGATGTGGATTCTGGTGACGGAAAACTTTCTCTCCTGGCTTCCGCTTTTGGTGCCACAAAAATTGTGGCTTGTCCAGGGCAGGTTAAAACCTGTACGGCCACCACGAGCGGCTACATAGAAATGGGCGCGATTATAGGCAAAGACGATAGTGTGGCACTCGCGAGTGGAAGAAAGTACTACACTGCAAAGGGTACGGTCGACATAAAGACCAATCCTTCGTATTCGTTCTTCTCGGTCGATCCTCAGGATGTTATTTTGGGTGCCAGAACCCTCAGGTTTACCAGCCGTGCAAAGTAGTATCGTCTGGATAAAGGGCTAAGCTTTGGCCTATTCCCACATTTCATGCTAAAATCTTCACTGCATCTGCCCACCGTGCTTCTTTTCTAATTTCTTGTTACTTTAGCAATTTTTCCTTTCTATGCCGATCAGATCGGGATTGTAAGCTTTGGTATCTTCCTGAAAGTGCTTTTGATCTTGACCTCTTGTGCTGACCCGTACAACATAAAAGGGGCCACCTTTCCTCGCTATTACGGACAGGCATTCGCTGGCCCCAGATTAAGGAATAAAGTTTTGGCCTATATCGGCTTTGGAGGGTTTATATGAGCCTCGGTTCAGATGCTCGGGGAATGCGAACGTTGTCGATTCCTGATTATGTTAAAAATGAAAAACTACGACTCTGGGTTGAGGAAGTCGCCACTTTATGCGAACCCGAGTCAGTCTATTGGTGTGATGGTTCTCAGGAAGAATACGACCGCCTCTGCAAGCAGATGGTTGATGCCGGCACCCTGATCCCGCTGGATCCCAAAAAACGACCGAACAGCTTCTTGGCTCGTTCCGACGCAAGTGATGTGGCTCGAGTCGAAGATCGCACTTATATCTGCAGTCAACGTCGCCAGGATGCGGGACCCACCAACAATTGGGCCGCCCCCTCGGAAATGAAGGCGACTCTAGCCCAATTATTCAAGGGATCGATGCGTGGTCGCACCATGTACGTGATTCCTTTCAGCATGGGTCCCCTTGGATCGAAAATCTCTCACATCGGTGTTGAGATCTCCGATTCCCCCTATGTTGCCATCAATATGAAGATCATGACCCGCATGGGCCGCAAGGCACTCGATGTGCTGGGCGAAAAAGGCGAATTCGTACCTTGTCTTCATTCGGTGGGCGCTCCCTTGCGTCCAGGCGCGAAGGACGTACCGTGGCCCTGTAACCGCGAAACGAAATATATCGTTCATTTTCCCGAAGAACGCAGCATCTGGTCCTATGGCAGCGGTTATGGCGGCAACGCTTTGCTTGGCAAAAAATGTTTTGCACTTCGCATCGCATCGGTATTGGGCCGGGACGAAGGCTGGCTTGCGGAGCATATGCTTATCGTCGGTGTCGAATCCCCACAGGGTGAAAAAACCTATATCAGCGCTGCTTTCCCCAGCGCATGCGGCAAGACCAACTTTGCGATGCTGGTTCCACCGGAAGGATTCGAAGGTTGGAAAATCTCGACGGTCGGCGACGATATCGCCTGGATCAAGCCAGGCGAAGACGGTCGTCTCTATGCTATCAATCCGGAAGCCGGTTTTTTCGGAGTTGCGCCTGGAACCTCTCCCGAATCCAATCCGAACGCCATAGCAACGATCGCTAAAAACACCATCTTTACTAACGTTGCCCTTCTTCCTGATGGGGATGTCTGGTGGGAAGGCCTCACAGCGCAACCCCCTGAGAAGGCTATCGATTGGGAAGGCAATGCCTGGACGCCGGAATCGCTCCGAAAAGCTGCGCATCCCAATTCCCGTTTCACCGCTCCCGCAGAACAGTGTCCTTCGATAGACGGCAACTGGGATAATCCCAAGGGCGTTCCGATCAGTGCGATTATCTTCGGTGGGCGTCGGGCCTCAACAGTGCCACTGGTCTATCAGGCCTTCAATTGGAACTTCGGGGTTTATCTTGCTGCGACCATCGGCTCAGAAATGACGGCGGCAGCTTTTGGTAACATTGGTGAGGTTAGGCGCGATCCGTTCGCGATGCTGCCTTTTTGTGGTTATCATATGGCGGATTATTTCAATCACTGGCTTGATATGGGACGTAAAATTTCGCAGCCCCCTCGCATTTTCTGCGTGAACTGGTTCCGGAAGGATGAAGAAGGCAAATTCATGTGGCCAGGATTCGGTGAGAACATGCGTGTTCTCAAGTGGGTCGTCGATCGCGTTCACGGTCGAGCCTACGCCGAAGAAAGCCCTCTGGGCTATATGCCGCGCTACAAGGATTTGACATGGAAGGGTTCGACCTTTAAGGCCGATCAGTTTCAGGCTTTGATGGCCGTTGATCGTGAGGCTTGGAAAAAAGAAGTTCTCTCCCACGAAGAACTCTTTGAAAAACTCTTCGATAAACTCCCTCGCGAGTTTTCTTCGATGCGGCACCTGCTCCTGTCTTCCCTCTGGCGTTCTCCGGAGAAATGGAAGATGGAAATTCCTCTTTAATGGGCTGACGCTACCGAAAATAGGGAGTCATCAGGAAACTGCTGACTCTCTTTTGGTTCCCATAGGCCTATTTTAACCCGTCCGCTATCTTCGCTTTCCCCTGGGTATGCTCCCCTAAGTCGAATTCTGCCTTGGTTCAGAACAATTAAATGCGCCTACTTTTTATTTCTTGGGGCTATAAAAATTCTGATTTATCAGTGGCTTATTACGTTTACTATTATTTTCCTTTATTTCCTCAAATTTGGAGCGCGCCGAGCCGAAAAAGTAACTAGCGGTCTACAAAAGGAGATTTGATATGCAGACAGTTCATAAGTTTCTAGGATCCCGGTTCATAGTTTTAAGTTTCATGACTCTGTTTTTGGGTAACGCTGCCTGTTCTGATGAAAAATCAGCGACCCTGGCCGCTAAGAGCACAAAATATGCTACCGCTCCTTCGGTTGCGGGTTTGCCCCCCAGCTCAGGAAATTCCGGCAACGCGTGTGCCGGGCTGGCCCTTAAGGGCGGTGATGATGATGGTGGAAGCGATGATGACGTCGTTGTGCAGCCCACAAATCCAGCTAGCGATGACGACCATGTTCCTGCACCCGCCAGCCCAGTGGTTCCTGCACCCGCCAACCCAGTGGCTCAGACGCCCGTCAACCCAGTGGTTCAGGCACCCGTGGTGAATCAGCCTGTCGTTAATAACGGCGGCTTTCCGGCAGGAAATAATAATGGCGGCGGCGGTGGGGTCGTTGTAGAAGGCGGCGCTATCGTCGATACGACGAAGACCAATACTGGTACAGCAAAGCCCATACCGGCTAGCGGGCAATGTAAGACTACTTTAAAAAAATAATTTATATCAATCTCCAGATAACGAAGCGAGCCCTGAACAAGGGGTCGCTTTTTTCATTTCAATCAGGCGACCGCAGGAGGCTCCGAAGATTTTACTAAGCGAGTCAGAATTTTGAGTTATGGATTCAGGCTCGATCCTGGTTTCGCCTGAACCAATAGCTGCCCCCCTATCTGGGGCTGAATCCAGCGTGGCAACCACTGCAGCGATCGCATCGGCGCATCCATGTGAACGGGATCCAGTCCCGTCTTTCCCAATAAAAAGCCGAGGCTGTATTTTGAAAAAAGTATACGGTGCTGAGGGTCAAAGGCTCCCGACCAGGTGCTGGGCCTTAGGACTCGTTCGAGTGATTGTGTGTTCGGTGTCGTAAGAAAAAGTGTTCCTTCAGAACCCAGCAGGCTTCGGCACTGCTCGAGGAAAACAACGGGGCTGCGAAGGTGCTCGAGGATATCAAAGGCCAAAATGAGATCGAAATTTCCGCCGGGAATTTGCTTCATCCAATCACCGAGGTCGAGATTTGCCATGACAAATTGCCACTCATCTGTGGCCGGAAGGCCTTCCTTTGGTTCCTCAATATCAACGCCGACGCTCAATCGGGCGCCTTCCGTCTGAGCGAAATGGGAAATAAAACCAGACCCACAGCCTAAATCGAGGACTTTCTTAGCTGAGAATGATCTCACTCCGAAATCTCTTAACCACTGCAAATGCACTTGATCGGCGGCGCGTGGCTGCCTGATTTGACCCTGACTTGGGTTCATATCTTGAAAAGACATGAAGGAATCTCCTGAATATTTGCTTCGTGGACGTACGGATCATACTTCATCCCGCCTTAGGCATCAAGGATGACAGCTCCGCTGGTCCTGACGCTCCATGACGGGCGTTTTCAAAACTGTCGAACGATTCCCTCCGGACCAGACAATAAATATGCAATTAGTTTTTCAAATCTTACGAAATCCTTGATGTGATTGAGTTTTATGGATTTGGGTCAGTATAATTTGTTTTTCTCTTATTCCTTTTTCGAAGGGATCAGTTTAATTCAATACCAGCACGAAAATTCGTGTCATACATCAATTTTAGTCATAGGAGACGTTATGAAAAATCATTCATTATTGATAGGTCTTTCCGTTCTAGCATTGAGCGCTGGTTCAATTTCCTTCGCAGCGACCCGTGCTATCAGTCAGGTTCCTGTGACAGGAACACTCACTGACGGCGGCGCTTTTAACGGAACGCTCACCATTACCGAATTATCAGAAGATCGTGATGGAAATTTACTGGCAAGCGGCAAAATCACGGGCAAAGTATCCAGTATTCTTATTGATGATCCGTCCCCTGTTTACCAGTCTTTTACCGACGTTAGAGCCGACATTACAGCGAAAAATTCTTGTACTTCAGTTACCGTTGACATCGGTGATGTAGAAATAGACTCTTTAGACACATTCGTGGATTTGGCTCCCGCTAAGGTCGATACCACGAAGGGTGGTGCCGTCGATAAAAAGCTCGGTAAGCTTCTTTGTTCGGTTGGATCGGCGGTAGATAATGCAAGTGGAGGCAGCGGACTCCTCAGCGGTCTGTTAGGCCAGGTGAATGATCTTCTCGGCGGAGTCGTCGGTGGCAATGGACCGGTCGGCGGATTAATTGGTGGCACCGGGCTCGGTGGACTGCTTGGTGGTTCAGGAGATAATAATTAAAGCAGATTAATGGATTTCATATATAGAACGCGTCCTGAGCCAAGTCACGGACGCGTCTGCCCTTTCAAAAAGCTCTGCCTTTGCCAGTCGAAGTCCCTAGAAATTTTTCTCCCAAGCCATACCCAGCATAGGCCCGGTTTCCGAAGGGCTATAAATCGGATAAAAACTACTCTCTTCCGAGACTATACCCACTTTCGCCGAGGCTCGTGCCCAAAAGATCCCCAGACCAGCTCCGGCGACGATATCGCTGGCCCAGTGGGCGTTGTTCGCGACTCTGGACATTCCGATATAAGTCGCCGCTGCAAAAGCTGGTACCCCGGCCCAGGGACCATAGGAATAGGCAAGTGAGGCAGCTGTTGCAAACGATGAGGAACCATGGCCGGAAGGAAAGGACAGATTTTTTCCATTCGGGCGTTCCCGCTGCGCAGCCAGCGCAATCGATATATGGGTGGCGGAGGTAAAAGCCAAGGCTCGCAAATGCTGAAGTCCATCGTCAGTATCGAAGTACATTTGTCCCAAGGCAATGGCAATTCCTGGGAAACCACTGCCGAGGATAGCCCCATAGCGGGTTTCCGAGGTGGACATTCCCTTATTGTCGCCAAAATCGTCGCGAATCCTCCCGTCTTGTTGATGGGTATAGGCAGTTGCCGCTGCGGTTCCAAGAAAAATCCAGAGGCTTTGGGAATCGCCTGCGTGACGTATCGTTGGTTTTAACTGATCATTCCAGAGCCAATCGATCGGCGGTTTGCCTTCCTCTTTTATTATTTTTACAGCCTCTTTCAAGTTGGGGGTTGGGTCTTGCGATGGATCCTCGGCAGGTTTTTTCTCACTGGTCTGCTTACCGCTTCCTGCTGCTTGCTCAGCAAAAACGCTCGACGAGATTGATAGGGGAAGAGCGCAAAAAATGGTGAGTCCGCACAGTGTGCGAAGACGGGGAGATCGGTGAAACAAGATGGCAAGCATACTTTAATTATCCTCCGCTTTAAAAAACAACGACACCAAAAGTGAGCTTTAACGCATACATTACCGAATGGTCAGTGACCGATTGAGAAGAAATGACTTCGGGGACATCTTTTTTATCAACGATCGTTTCTATCGTCCGGTAGTAGTTCGTGGTCCCACCAAATTCAAGAAACCAAGCCGTCCCATCGCGCGCATTTTGCAAGATGCCATAGGCAAGGCTAAAAATATTCCCTTCGATTTGCGTCCTGTCCCCGCCGAGATCAAACTCCTTGGGCTTTTGCCCCTTATTAATAAAGACTGAGGGGCCGCGACCGCCAGCGAAGCGAACGTAAGGATGAGAAAGGGCAGGCGCCAGGCTGGTGGGCAGGCGGACGCGTAATCCCAGAGTCCCCATCGTGCTCCAAATCAAAAGACGTTTGACCCTATTAAATGCAACATCGGTGCTGACTTCGAAAGCATAGTCATTGAAGAAGTAATAGCCGACGTTGGTCTGAAGGTTCAGGCCAAGACCGGCGCCCTGGGAAAGCAGATCGGATTTAAAATAAGAGGTGTTCAAACCCATGCCCGCCGCCAGGTGAAGACCGCTGCTCCAATGTCCTGCCGTGAAATTCTTAATTTCAATGGGTTCCCCTTCGTCGGCCTGCAGCCGATAGGGAAAGGGGATAGCGGCGACGATAACGAAAACGATCCAGGCAATATTGAATCTCATAAATCCGCCTTAAAAGTCAGGGTTAATGCGGCTTTATCGTTTTGCTTGATAGGGTATAAACCCAGTTGATAGTGAGAACTCGGCAGCGCCGTGAATGGGTCGAAGAGATAGCCGATAATGGTGGTGGGCCAGGTTTCCAAAGAGTGCATGTAGAGGCTGACGCGCTCAAAGCCCATCCCGACTATCGATCCAAATACTGGGGTTTGATAGATGTCCTGGTAGCTTGGTCTTTCGGTAACTGTTTCTATGGTGAACTCAAACGCCAATGATGAGAGGGCCGCCCACTGAAACGAGTCTTTTTGAGTGTAGCCCCTCGAACGATAAAATTGGTAATAGTACTGGCCAACTCCGGTATGTTTGATCAGATTATAATTAAAATGATCTTTGTCAAAGTGAGGTTTGGTCATATTTTCATGCCAATTTTGAAAAGATCCCTTGTCCCTTATGGTTTCGCCCTGGCTACCGTAATAGATGAGCCACTGGGCGCCATATACATAGCCAAAATTCATGAGCTTTTCAGAATCCGAAAAGTTGTCCTCGAGTTTTTGCTTATAATCGCTTGACGGCGATGTTTCCGCAAGTATCACGGGTGCAAGCGCCATTGAGACGAAAAGGTTGGCAAGGTATAGGCCGAAGTAGACTGATGGTGAACAGCGCGTCATATTTCGTGTCCATGGTAAAATGTAGTCTATATTTGAGCCTGAATAAGGAGGAGCGTCAACACTTAAGCCAACGCCCATTGATAATAAACTTGTAGGATCTTTTATTGGGAAGCGACCGGCCTGTGAAACAATTCTACAGCTCTTGCTTGGTTAGGGACATAGCTAACGGCAGTTTTATCATATGCTGTCCGAGAGATTCTAAAGGATCCATCGACATTGGGCAGGTAACAGACTTCAGTAGCTTCGGTCGTATTCTCACACCAGGCGCTGTCCCGGTAGTAAGGCTCGCGCACCAATTGGCAGGAGGACTCTATCGCAGAACGATCGGTGATAAGATGCGAAATAGCGTCTATAGCTCCGTAAAGGCCGTGACTGTCCATTTCCTGACTGACATATAGTGGAGTCAGGGCGGCGTTGGCGTTGAAAAGGCTCTTGCAACGGTTGGCGATTGGTACATATATGGGACCAAAGCGCATACTGATATCATTGATACAATTACTGATGGCCTCATAAAGTTGAGGGGTATACTGCAATCCATGGCGACCGAACAGAAAAATCTTTGACTTCGTGTGAAAACCATCGAGATTGCAAACAAATGGCCTTGGTTCCAGAAACTGATCGTCATTAAAATCGTAGGGTTTCATAGTCAGCTTTAATGTGCAGGCTTGATCACTGTCGCACTGGATGGCGTCAAAACTCCAGTTGCTATCGCCTTCGCACCAGCTGTCACCGCAGATATTATCGATGGATTGTAAGAGATCACTTTGTTCGATGTCTGACAAAAGTGACTCAGCATGCGCCGCAGAACTCATAAATAGCAAAGCCCATAGTAGAGTTTTCATATAGTCAATTCCTCTGAAGTTAATTCTTGGCCACGGTCAAGTGGAAAGCGAATGTAACTCAAGCGAATTTAATGTGGCAATAGACATCCCGTTGGCCAGTAGGGTTTGCCGACCCGGCTTATTCTATTATGGTAGGAAATCTCGCGCTAAAATTCTATCTCGGGCAGCTGTTCGACAAACTCAACCTGCTTAGGTAATTTGTACGATGTCAGTTCCTTTTTGCAGTAATCGCGAATGTCAGCGGCGATAAGCCCTTGTTTCCTTGGTACTATATAGGCTTTGATAGCTTCGCCATTGACCGGGTGATTTCGACCGACGACACGAGCGTCCTCTATATCGGGATGAGATTTTAATACTTTTTCAATTTCTACGGGATAGACATTAAAGCCCGATACGAGGATCATACGTTTTTTTCTGCCAATTATTTTCCAATAGTTATCCTTATCGAAACTGGCCAAATCGCCCGTTCGCATCCATCCTTCCTTGTCGATATGACTGTCGGTTTGGTCCTTCTTTTGCCAGTATCCCTTCATGACCTGCGGGCCTCTTACCCAGAGTTCGCCGCTGGTGTCGGGCCTATCGATGAGGTGGTCGTTGGTATCGGTCAGTCTCATTTCGGTCTGAGGCATCGGTTTACCGATCGTACCGAGCCTATTGTCGTGACGCGGATTCCAGCTTGCCACCGGCGAGAGTTCGGTCATGCCGAAGCCTTCGAGAATAGGGCCGTGAGTCAGTTCCTGCCATTTTTGTGCAACCAAAGGGTCAAGTTTCATACCTCCGGCGATGGCGAATTTAAAGGAACTAAAATCAATGCTGCTGAAACTGCTCATCCGCATCAATGCAAAGAAAAGGGTGTTGACGCCCGTGATAAGGGTGAACTTCCAGCGTTTCAATTCGGCGATCAGAGCCGGCATGTTCCCGGCATCGAGAATCAGAATATTATGGGAACCTGAGAGTAACGAAGCGGCGCAATGCACGGTGAAAGAGAAGATATGGTAAATGGGCAAAGGTGCGATCAGAATTTCCTTGCCTGCTGTGATTTCATCACTCAGGAAGTGATTGACTTGTTCCATGTTGGCGACAAGATTCGCGTGGGTTAGCATTGCGCCCATATGAACGCCGCTGGACCCACCCGTATACTGCAGCATCGCCAGATCGCTGGCCTGCAGACCTGGTTTGACCCAAGGACGCCTGCCTCCTTCCCGGAGGATTTTTTGAAGGGCTATCGTTCCTTGCCGGGGATAGCTTTTGATGGCCTTCTTACGATAGCGAAGTACAAACTGAAAGGTATTCCGCTGCAGCCAGGGATGCAGTTCAAACAGCCTGCAGACGACGATCAAGGGACAATTTAATTGGGTTCGTACCCCCGCGATAAGATGGGCGGAGATATCCGCACAAAACCAGGCTCTGACATCGGCGTCTTTAAGTTGCCGCTGGGTTTCGGGCACTGTGTACTGAGGATTGAGGTTAACGATCACCATCCCCGCCTGAAGAATACCCCAGGCGAGCACGGGATAGAGCAGGGTATTGGGAGTCTGCACCGCGACCCGATCCCCGACCTTGAGTTGAGGATGATTTTGCAGGTAGCTGGCAAGCTTACGGCTTAGTTGGATCATCTGTTCATAAGTGATGGTTTGGCCCTGCTGCGAGTAAGCCGGCAAAGTGGAGAATTTTTTGCGCACATCTTCTATATAATCGATTAGAGTCTTGGTTTTATCCCAAGTATAAAGACCGGCTGGAGAACTATTTAATGGTGCAGGCATCGGCAGCGTGTCCTTTTCATTAAGTCAGAAGCCAGGCTTCATTTGAAGAAGCCCGCATACTCCTAATGGTATATCAGCGAGTAATAGCAGAAAAAATTCACAGGTTTAACTTTGAAACCGCTAACTTATCATGACCAAGGAAGAGCCACGAGCGCTTTCATTAAAAGACGTGGATAAGCTTTCGCCGGGCAGAGTGCCATGGGGCACGAAATTGCCTAAATGGCCTGTTTTTTCGATTGAATCGGTTCCTTCCAACGGCTCTCCTTGCCATTATTTTAAATGGGTCTCGACCTGCCACCAAAGAAGCGACGCTCACGACTATTTATCAGCCCCTTATTGCATGCCGCGCCCACACAAGGCAAAATAGACCTATATCGAACTCGAGTATTCCCTAGGGAGAGCGCAGCATGAGTGAACAAAAGCGTAAGCTTACCAATTTCCTGTTGCAGCCTCTTCTGCAGGTTCGACTCGGTCTCTACGCAATACTTCTGTCACTGGTCTTTGGGATCAGCGTCTTTGCCATCATCTATATCAACTTCTATAAGTTCTATGATCTCGTTCTGGAACTTACTGATTTGCGCGAGGAAGTCTCGGAGATCCTCAATTCTTACATTCATGGTATCGTTGTGTGGATGCTCCTGGCGCTGATTGTCTATTTCGTGATCACCGTCGCCATTTCTATCTTTTTCACCCATCGATTGGTAGGACCGACCTACGCTTTTCGTCGACATATCAAAGACCTTTCGCGGGGCAACTACGCGTCACGGGTCGTCCTTAGAAAAGGCGATGCTTTTCAGGAAGTCGCCGATGATCTAAATGAACTTGCCGTCAAGCTTGAGAAGCGCCAAACCTGAAAGCGAGGTCTGTCCTTGAGTGCCCACTCTGCCGATTGGTTTGCGAGCGGCCTTGGAGCCGACCTTCCCGCAGGTCTCGATAGAATTCTCCGTCAGGAACAAAGCAAGATTCACTTTGTGCAGGCCCTGCGTAATGCATTAGTGAATCCCGCAGCGCATGCTCCCGATCAAATCCGCCTCCTTCACGACGATGTCAGAGCCCTTGAAAAAACCCTGCGGCTTCGCGTCGGGCTCTTGCCGCTTGACAAACCGCAGGCCTGGTTTCGTTCCAGCGTTCCAAGCGATAATGACAAAAGCCCCATAGCAAGCACCAGCTATCATGAACCTATTTTTATGGCTTTTGAGGAATCCCAAGCCATGTCCCTCAGACAGTTGATTCCTGAGTTCTGGAAGCAGGCTGTGGTGGCGACGGATCGCTATAATCCAGGGTCTTCCCTTTGGGGACGGCTTTTGGCGCTTAACAAGCGGCTGCATGCCCTAAATAATCTCCGCTCGCCATTTCAGGATATTTCGCTGGAGGAGCTGCCGGACGCCATTCCTGATGAATTAAACAGTCCCTCGCTCAATCAATTTGGACTCCAGATTGCAACGCGTATCAAGGCCTGTCGCAATGATCTCGAAGCCTCTTACGGTTTTCTATGGGCCCGTACGGAATCCTTTCTCTATGCCCAGCATATCCAGTATATGGCGCAAAAATCCCGCAATAGCTGGCAGGCGAAGCCCAAAGATGAACCAGAGAGGCCCCCTTCGCCGCCGATTCCAAAACGTAAACTCAGTCCTCTCGAGGAGGCCTTGAGCTTTATGAGCTTTTCCCGACTTCCCAGTTTTTCCGACCTGCGGCATCGCTATCGGGCAATGGCTCAGGCCCTTCATCCCGATCGAGGGGGCTGCGAGGAGCGCTTTAAGCTCCTCACGTTGCATTACCAGGCACTTCTGAAGCAGCTCCAGCGCTTTTAAGAGCCCTACATTTATCCAATTTGACACGTTGCTGCCTCTCGGCAAACCCCCTATTGTCATTTCAATCGGGGTCTTAACTGCTATCCCGCCGGAACGCCTTCGATAAGTTGGCATAATTTATCAACTTAGAGGATTATCTCCTTGCGAGGCCACGTAAGGATTGTTAATTCAAGGCCTTGTTCCGTGTATCCGGAGTCATCCGGAAGGGGTTATTTTATGAAAGCTTTGTTCCCGATTTTCAAAAGTCATCCCGATCTCGTCTATCTCGATAGCAATGCCACGAGCCAAAAGCCCGAGGTCGTCATCGAGGCGATCGAACGATATTACCGCAGCGAGAACGCGAATGTTCACCGAGGTGTCTATCAACTCTCGGAGAATGCCACGCGTTTTTTTGAAGAATCCCGACTGCGCATAGCAGCGTATATCAATGCCGAAGCTCCCGAAGTGATATTCACTCGCGGAACCACTGAGGCGATCAATCTCGTTGCTCACTCCGGTGGTCAGGCTTTTCTAAGGGCTGGTGATGAGATTGTACTCACAGTCTGTGAGCATCATTCCAATATCGTACCCTGGCAAATCGCGGCGGAGCGGCATGGAGCGAAGATCCGCTATATTCCTCTGAATGCCGATCGGCGACTCGATCTCGACGAGGCCCGTCGTTTGATTACAAGTAAAACGCGCATGATCTCGATTGGCCATATTTCCAATGTCCTGGGCATAATCCATCCCATTCGTGAGATTATCAAAATGGGCAAAGCCGTTGGTGCGCTGACCATGATTGACGGTGCTCAGGCCATTCCTCATCTGCGGGTTGATGTCAAAGAGCTCGATTGCGATTTTTATGCTTTCAGCGGCCATAAGGCTTTTGGACCGACTGGTATCGGCGTCCTTTTCGGCCGTAAACCCTTGCTCCAGGTCATGCCGCCCTATCAGGGCGGCGGTGATATGATAGAAAAAGTGACGCTCGAAGGCTCGACCTGGAATGAACTCCCAAGCAAATTCGAAGCGGGCACCCCGCATATTGAAGGCGTCATCGGTCTGGGTGCGGCGATTGATTTTCTAAAAAGTCTTCCCTTGGAAAAAATACTAAGCCACGATCAGGCCCTTGGTCGCCTGCTTGTCAAACGATTGCGGGAAGAATTTCCTCGCGTGCAGATCATGGTTGAACCGGGTGAAGACTGGGTAGGAACCGTTACGATCGCGCATGCCAATATTCATCCCCATGACTTAGCAGCGGTGTGCGATGGTGATCATATTGCGATACGAGCCGGACACCACTGCGCCCAGCCATTGATGGAAGTGCTTGGCGTCAAAGCTACGGCGCGTATCGCCCCTGGACTTTATAATGACGAAGCCGATATTGAACGATTCCTCGGCGCACTGCGCAAAGCTGAAAAATTATTTTTGACTTGAGATCAGACCGTGACCGAACAGTGGAAAGCTATAATTCTCGACCACTACAGAAACCCTCGTCATTACGGCGAGTTAAATCCATTTTCTTTCGCCTCGGAGCAGCATAATCGCACCTGCGGCGATATGGTAAAAGTTTTTGCCGCCATCGACGCCAATGGAAAGGCGCGGTTTAGTTTCACGGGGGCTGGCTGTTCGCTTTGCCTTGCTAGCGCTTCGCTTATGATGGAACTGCTACAGGACCAAACTTTAGCGGATGCACGAAAGGTCCATGATGAATTTCAAGCGATGTGGTCCCTGGGCGCCGAGAGCGGAGGATTAGCCAATTGGCAGGCACTCGACGGACTGCGACGGTATCCCGTGCGATCACGCTGTGTAAAGCTGTCCTGGCAAGCCCTTGAAGACATCATCAGGCTTTGGATGGCAGCTTAAGGCGGAGCTGATGAAGACATTTTTCAGAGGGCCAAAGTGTAAGGAAACGTGGGGATGCCGAAGAGAGTTGATCAGCGCCCACGCGAGAGTATAGCTAAGTAAAAAAAATCGAGTCTTCCCTATAGAAGACCCGATTGCCATGAGAAGAAGGATAGATAAGCTTAGGGAAGCAAGAGGCCATGGACCTCTTGTGTCGTATTAGATTTGAAAGACGCTAGGGTTGATGGTGCCTTCCGTGCCAGCAAGTTCGGAGAGAGGATGACCTTTCAGCGACAGGCCCAAAGCGCGCTCCAGAAGTTCTTCAACCGTTTGAACACAGATAAACTCAAGCTCATTTCTTACTTCCTCCGGCACATCCTGAATGTCCTTGCGATTGCGTTCCGACAGGATGATGGAGCGGATACCAGCTCTATGAGCCGCGAGTACTTTTTCCTTGATTCCACCCACCGCAGTCACCGTGCCCCGCAGAGTAATCTCTCCGGTCATAGCCAGGCGAGGGTTAACCGGTCGTTTACTGAGGAGTGAAATCAGTGCGGTGAGCATCGTCACACCCGCCGAAGGTCCATCTTTTGGTATCGCTCCTGCCGGCACATGGACATGAATATCAGTTTTATCAAAATCAACCCCTGCATCAAACAGCGGTAACATCGATCGAGCATGAGTCATGGCAATCTGCACCGATTCCTTCATGACATCGCCCATCTGTCCCGTTAGGGTCAGCTGTCCTTTGCCCTTCATCGATTTCGCTTCGATAAAGAGGATGTCACCGCCCATCGGGGTCCAGGCCAGGCCTGTAACGACACCTGGAGGCATATGAGCTTCGGCAACTTCCGGTGTAAAGCGCTCATGGCCCAATATTGGCTCCAAGGCTTTTACGCCAAGCGTAATTGTTCCCTCCGTTTGCAGTATTTTTTCCGTACTCCCACGAATAAGGGCCGCCATTTTACGCTTCAACTCGCGAACCCCAGCTTCGCGCGTGTAGTGAGTCACGACTCGGAGCAGGGCGTCCTCGGCCAGTATCAAACGCTCCTTATTAACACCATGCTCTTCAAGGGCCTCGGGCCATAGATGCTGCTTCGCAATGTGGAGCTTCTCCGCTGTTGTATATCCCGACAGTGAGATGATCTCCATACGGTCCCGCAGCGGGGCAGGTATCGTATCGAGGCTGTTGGCCGTTGCGATAAACATGACCTTGGACAGATCATAGGGTGCTTCCAGATAATGATCCCGGAAGTTCTTGTTTTGTTCTGGATCGAGCACTTCCAGCAAGGCGGCAGCGGGGTCACCGGTGTAACCTTGAGACAGTTTGTCGATCTCATCGAGAAGGAACACGGGATTGTTCGACTTCAACTGTTTCATCGCCTGGATGATGCGGCCTGGTCTGGATCCCAAATAGGTTCGGCGATGCCCACGGATTTCCGCCTCATCCCGCACGCCGCCCAGCGAAGCCCTGACAAACTCACGGCCCATCGCTTCAGCAATGCTCCTGCCCAAGCTGGTTTTACCAACACCAGGAGGGCCCACCAAAAGCAGAATCGAACCCTTGAAGTTTTGTTTGAGTTTCAAAACCGCAAGGTGCTGAACGATGCGATCCTTAACCTTTTCCAGACCATAGTGGTGGGCATTCAGGATCTCTCTTGATTTATCAAGATCAATCGCCGCCGTCCCCTTGCTGCCCCAAGGCAGGTTGAGTAAAAGGTCAAGGTAATTTTGTATGCCTGGAGCTTCCGGTGAATTGCGTTCCATCGATGCAAATCGCTCGGCTTCCTCAAGACCTATTCTCTGAATCTCCTCGGGCATGTCCTCATGCTCTTCGAAACGTTTCTGATAGTTGTTTTTTTCTGTGGAACGCTCACCCAGTTCCTCCTGGATTAAGCGCATCTGCTGCCGAAGTACGGCATCACGATTCTGTTTGCTGACACGATTCGATACCTTTCGGCCTATTTCGGCACGGACTTCCAGACTGTGTTTCATGTCCTGCATGAGCTCCAGCAGTTTGGCCAGCCGAACCTTTAAGGATGTCTCTCCAAGCAGTTCGATCTTAGTCGCTGACGAGGCCTCAAGGTGAGGAGCAATCAGATTGATCAAGAGTTCCGGATCATCAACTGCTCTCAGCATATCGGCTATCTGTTTCAGGTTACCCGGTATGAAGGTGATGATTTCGTCGACCAGATCTTTGATCGCTTCAAGATAGACAGCCTCGGTCGCCGCGTCGGTATCATGAATCAATTCAATAGGTTCACCCTGCACGAGAACACGCGGCTTATCCCAGACAAGATCGGTAATGCGATGGCGTTCAAGGCCACGGATGACAACCTGAACTTCTTTTTCATCAGCACCCCGCACATGCTCGACCTCAGCGAGACAGGCGGTTTCATAGATAGTTTTAAGGTTAATATGGGATGTGGCCTCTTTCAAGGTCACTACGTAAATCTGCTTAGTTCCTCTGGCCTTCATCTCGCGCAAAGCAGCGAGATTTTTCTCGTCGCTAATGGTCACGGGAGTTGCAGTTCCCGGAAAAAGGATGAACTGGGAGGAGACGATTGCTGCGTGCCAATTCGAAAATTTATCCGACATAGTCTACCTCTGATTGAGGGGATATTGGAAACCCTTACTTTCTAAAGATGGGTCTGAACTTTGACTTGTCAAGGAGGGTAATAAACTTCTTTAGAACTCTAACTTAAGCTTAGAATACTTTAATTAAATGAGAGGGATATAAGCGCGGCGCAGCTTGGAACCAAATACCCTGGAATGAGCGGCCGAGGTCCTTGATGGGCAAGGACCGGCCCATAGCGGTTTACTTCTTGAAGAGCTTTTCGGCGAGTTCCAGATGTTTGCTGCTTTCCACGTCATTCTTCTTGGTGGACATATCGAAGAGTTTTAACTTCGCGGCATCTTTATCGATCGGTTTTTGCGCGAGACATTGAACCACATGCTTGCCATCGATCAAGCCTTCCTGGTAAAAAAGTATGCGCAGTCCTTGAATGTTTTTTAAAATTTCATTGGAATGGAAAAAATAGTTTCGATAGTCTTCGTCCTTGCCTATCGCCTCTTTCATTTCGGCTACGCCGTAGGACTCGATCAGCAGAATGCCGCCCTGTTTGAGTGCACTTATAATGTTGGTATAATAGCGCGAGTTGGGCGGACGAAACTTCGTCATGATAATACTTTCGTACTCCATGATTCCAAACAGATAAAGATCAAGGTCGGTCGATTGCGCCTCGATGGTCACGCCGCTCTCTCTCGCCAGTGTCTTGGCGTGCTCGATAGCGACACGAGATAGGTCAAAGCCTTTAATCTTAAAACCTTTTTGAGCCAGATAAACGGCATTTTGGCCTTCGCCCATTCCGATGTCCAGGACCTTGCCTTGTTCCAGGCGGGGTAGCATCGCCTGCAAAAAGTCACTGGGACCTTTGCCCCTTGCGAATGGCTTGGCGGCGTATCGCTCATCCCAGTAGGTCTTTGCATCCTTTTGCATTGTGTTACTCCGAACATTGAAGGGGGACCATTCCTCGGAGCTTCAGGTTATACCTGCAGTTCCAGTCGCTTAAACCTTGCCTTTGGCCTCTCGGGCTAGCCGTCAGCCCTTCTTGGACCCAAGGGCCAGGACTCGCTAAGCGATGCGGCATCACCGACGCCGTGCTTTCTTGAAATTACCAAAAGCTGGCCGGAGTTTCAAAATGAGAAAGACTTTTTAAAAAATGATTGGCGAAGTCAAGGCCGCCCACGAAGGTGAACGCAGAAATTGGCGGGCGAAGGAAGGGTTTTTTCAAATCTCTATTCCTAAAAAGAAACTGCCTAAAAGAACACAGAAAACAAAGAGAGCCATCGCGGCAAAGTATCCATCACGCTGGCGAATAAAGAGATAAGTCGTAAGGAGCACGCGGCAGATAGGTAGAGCAACGAGAACGCCAAGGCCCGCCAATGATAAGAGTATGCCTAAGTTGCGAGTTGCTGATGCCCGCGAGAAAATAAGCAATAATGACTCGGGTCTATATTCGTGAAAGCCAGCGAGAACATCGCCGCTCTGAATCATTTGACCGAGCCAGCCCAAGGCGAGAAGCCCTGCCGCCAGGGCAACGCCCCATCGCAAAAAATTGCTGATGACAAGTTCCAGGCGATGCAGTTCCTCGTCACGGTTCATTTTAATCCCTTCCATATCATCTGCGCTGCGACGATTACGAGGATGCCGACAAAGATTTGCCGGATTCGTGCCGCAGCTATCCTGTTCATGGATTTTGCACCCAGGAACGAACCTATAATAATGCCTAGCGCAACAGGTGCCGCGATTTCAGGCCGTACATCCCCGCGTAGAAAATAGGCTCCGGCGCTGGCAGCTGCCGTCACACCTATCATAAAATTGGAGGTTGCCGAAGAGACTTTGATCGGCAGTTTCATCGCCCCATCCATCGCGAGGACCTTGAAGATTCCACTGCCGATTCCAAGGAGAGCCGAGAGCACGCCGGCAACCAGCATGATCGCGAGTCCCAAGGGAACCGCTGCGACCTGGTAGGGATGGAGCACACCGGATTCATCAGGGTATTGCGAATCAAGGCGGAGCTTATCCGCCCAGGGATGATTGATCTGGGCAGCGCGCTCGCTCCGTTTACGCAGCATCATGGCCGAAGAAAACAGGAGGAAAACGGCAAAGAGAATATAAAGCCCTCTGGCCTCGATATGTGAGGCGAGGAGAAATCCAATGACAGCTCCAACGACTGTACCTATTTCAAGAAAGACAGCAAGTCGAAGGTTGGTTAAGGAGTCCTTTAGAAAACTCGCTGCGGCCCCCGAAGACGTAGCGACGACGGAAATTAAACTTGCGGCGATGGCATAGCGAATATTCACATGATATATGAGGGTGAGGGCCGGCACGACAATGATACCGCCGCCGATCCCAAGCAAAGCTCCGAGAAAGCCCGCGCCTATTGAAACCGCAAACAGAAGCAGTTCGTACATTCAATCTTTCCTCCGGCTGGGAATGATCATCGCATTCCTGAACTTTTGATTCAAGCTTGCGATGCGGGACGGCGACTCGGGCTTAGAAAAAGTAGCGGGTGCCCAGGGCAAGGTCGAGGATCAGTGCCGTGTGATCCACAAGGATGAGCGCGGGGGCGATTTCAAAAAAAATTTGAATCGGAACTTCTTTGAAGATGTGCTGAATACCGGCTGGAGCACGGATACCGATTTCTTCATCATGATTATTGCCGTTGTATCGGGAAGCCCAGGATAAGCAGCGCAGCCCGAGTCCAAAGTAGACATTGATACCAACGCCATCGGCTTTGATCCAGTCCTTCCTATTCCAATGGTGGTCGAGGTTGAGATGAAAGGAATGAGCATCCCAACCCAGTTCAGCCGATATATCGCGGTCTTTGCCGTAGATATATTCTCCCGTAACTCCGGTCGGTCCCAAGACTACGATTCCAACACCAAACCTGCGAGGACTTGCATTGAGTCCGGCCCCATAGAAAAACATGAGGTAAAGGAGTAAATATTTCATGGCAAGCTGTCTCCGTAAGCCTGGGTGAGCTAAGAGCATTTCGGCAGGACGGAGGGGAAATAAAGGGATCGTGAAAAAAAGATCCGAGCTCGGCTCCGATGCTGGCTTTTGGTCAGATATTTAAAATCGTCCGATACCTTTGTGGAGTTCCTTTCCCAAGGAGGATGGGGAAAAAAGAGCAGGCGACGGGAAAGGGTCGAAATCCGGCATTATGAATATTCCTCGACCTTGTTTGGAAGATAGGTAAAGGTCTCGGCCGGATCAGGAAGGGAGGTGAGAGGAATTGAAAAATGCTCGCTTCAGGTACACCGTAGGCCGCATCACCGCTGACTTTCCCATTCGCCTCAATCTACAAGCCAAGATAGCATTTTATAGCCATTAATTTTTCAAATTGACGCAACATACTGGCTTCGCCGGTCAGCGTGCTGGCCTCGGTCAGGGTTAACCACTTTAAATCTTTGGATTCACTGGTTATTTTTAGAGCTAAATGGTCATCGAGGACACAGAGATAACGAATATCGTAATGCAGGTGTTGGGGTTGGTCCCGATAGGCGGGAATTTCATGTATATCGCAATCGAAGGCTGATGGCGTATCAATTAAAAATCCTCCAAGCTGTTCCCAAGGATAAAATTCAACCTCAGGACGCCCTGACTCTTCCCGAGCTTCTTTTAAAGCTACTTTCGCCACGTCTTCCTCACCATCCGCATGGCCGCCCAGCTGCAGCCATTTGCCAAGTTTGGCGTGCAGTGTGAGGAGTACTTTATCGAGGCTGGGATTCACAAGCAAGGCGGAACCGGTGATGTGGCCGGGTAAACAGCTGCGCTCGAAGGCATCCGAACGACTGTTAAGAAAGGTGATCAACCGCTCTTGAGTCAATTTTTCCCATTCGGGATTAAAGGAGGGATAAAGCACAAGTCCTTGGGTCCAAACCTTGCTATAATTCTTAAGGCTATCAAGAAGCGAACACGTCGACATTTTTAATCATCATCCTTCTATAGGGTGTTCACAGGCCTCAATAGCTTTCATTTTACTTTTTCAGCTTTGCTGCAAATGTCCTTCACAAAGCTGTAGCGCTGCTTCATTTTTATCTTAATTCCGCCTTTTTGAGCCGCAAGCAGCCCGGCGATGGCGGCCCGTTGGGCGGCCGGAATTTTTGCAAGAGCCGGATCATCGGCTGAAAGCAAGCCGGTGGCACTGGTATCCTGGTCCAGAACATAAGCCTCATCACTCTCCCGCGTCACATTTAAAACACCGTCAATCACGGCGCCGGCAGGGATTTTGTGAAGTGCTGACGCTTCATTTCCCTTACAGGCTAGCTTATAGGAGATGTGGGCCGCGTCCTGGGCCAGTGGCTTGACGTCACAGTCCATTTTCGTTTTGGACAGCTCCTCTTTTATTCGATCATCCCAGGAGCTTGCGGTGGATTTGGCGTCGACACATATCGTCTGAGGCTTGATTGCAGCGGTAAGTGGGCTAAAGGAAGATTCGGTGACCTCGATTCTCCATTCGCCTTTTTTAAGAGCTTTAAATTCGTTGCCAAGCGCTGACGCTGTGGTGGCGAAGGCGATAATCGGCAGTGTCGACTTGAGGGCTTTTCTAAGAAAACGCATGACCGTGCTCCTTCATTGTTATAGGGAACTTAACAGCTCTTATCGCCTGGGGCAGCCCGTATTCCATAAAAAGAGCGAATATTCCAAAACAGTCATAGGCTTATAGACCCCCGCTTGCCGCTTGCAGCTGAACCTTCCTAAGCAAAGTAGGCCATTATTTACTAGTACTCTGGCCGGACGGATTGCAAAGGCCCGGTCTCATGGAGCACAATTAAGCAAGACTACCAATGCCTCAAAGGCAATCCTTCAAATAAGGAAACGACCATGACCTTTGACGAATGCTTTGACGTCGTGATGGAAATCGAAGGGGGCGGAAAGCTAGTCGAAAATTCAGCCGATAACGGTGGACTCACGAAATGGGGCATTGCACGGAATGCCCATCCCGAACTCAGCGCCGCTGATATCAGAAGCCTCACTAAGATCCAGGCAAAGGTAATTTATAAAAGCGATTACTGGGATCCCTTAAAGACATCTAAATTCGCTAACAGGGTCCGCCTTGCCATTTTTGATTCCGCGGTGAATCATGGCCTCCCGGGAGCGGCCAAACTTATTCAGAAAGCAGCGAACAGCGGTGGGGCAAAGCTGAAAGTCGATGGGGAAATCGGAGCCATGACTTTGGCGGCAGTAAAAGCAATCCCTGCCGTCGACTTCCTCGTCCTGCTATCGGCGGAAAGACTTGCGCTTTATCAAGCTCATGAAGATTTTGCGTCTTTTGGCAAAGGCTGGACGAAACGATTATTCAAGATTGCAGTCTGTTCCGCCTGAGACCCTGGCGCGGGTGAGAGCTAAGCCTGCGCCTTAAGTTTCAACTTTTCCTGCTCATGATTTGGTGATTTTTAAAATGATAACATCCTGAAGCCAACCCGCCTTCGACGCAGAGCCTTGGTAGCTGCATAAAATACCTAGCGATTCGGTGCATAATGGAAGCAGAAAACTTGGCGCTTAAGTGCGGCGGCGGGTTTTCGCCATGAGATTTTGGAGAAAAGTTCGCTTTTGCGGCAGACTATTTGCGCTTTATCCGAGAGCAACGCAAGGGCGCCCCGATTAAGTAATGCTGACGGTCAGAGTTGGCGGGAGCAGTTATGGTTGAGATTAAACGACAGTTTGAACGATTGTCACTCTATGAAAGAGATGTTCCACCGGTATGGGTAGCCGGTATCGGCGAAGGATTTTATGCTCAACTCTACGATGTCTCACCCCTGGGAGCCGGACTGTTTATTCACACCAAGGATTGGAATAATCGGGTCCTTCCCCTGCGGGGTCAGCAGATATCGTTAAATATCAGGCTGAACCGCGATGAAAGTTTTGTGGTATCGGCGATCGTTTGCCATGTTATCGAGCTCGACAAAAGAAATAAACAGGGTTATCAGATCGGACTTACCTTTGTCACACGGACCACATCAACGGTCGATCGTGACGATAAGCTTTTACTGTTCAGTCAGGTATTTCGCCCCCTGGCCTATGCCGAAGATCCGCTTTTATTCCAAGAATTTCTTCATTTTCAGATCGATGGGTTTTCGCCGACAGAAATTCTCCTGCGCACCTCAAAATCCAATCGCTCGCTGATACCCGGGCAGAGCCTCAGCCTCAGTTGCCTATTGCCTAATAGTTTGCAGAATACGTGCAGGGTGCGGATTGTAAAGATAGACAATCAAGCTGAAGTCGAGGGCAGCTATCAGCTCCACTGCCGGTGGCTCAAGCCAACCGACGCTTTTAAGGAGTCCCTGGCGGAGTTTGTTTTCATAGCCAAACCCGGTATTAGCATCAGTGAAATGAAAAAGATGGGCTGGCCGGTGACCCATATGCAAAGGGCCATCCGCTTTCGCTATGCCTGCCATGAAAAGGATATGCGTTCCGTTCTCGATCTAAGACTCACGGCCGTCCAGCATGAAGGCCTTTGGGAGGGGATGCGTGATAGCAGTGTGATGCTTGATGGCTTTGATCCCTATGCAAGGCAGATCATGTGCATTGTCGGCTCCAAGGTGGCGGCCAGTGCCCGCCTGATCTTCAATGATGGCAAACGCAGCAAAAGCGAATACGCAAGCTACGGTGCAAAGATCCCCCTTTGGCTCTGGAAAGACGGCTTTATCGAAGCGTCACAGCTTTGCACCCATCCTGAATACCGAGGCGCCGATGTTTTTCATTTTCTGCTGACCCACCTCACCCGTATTACAGCAATATCCGAAGCCAAGCACTTGGTCTTTCACAGTACCGAAGCCTTAATCCCCGTCTATCAACGGCTTGGGGCAAAAAACCTTAAGATCAGGGTTGAAATTCCTTCGATGCAAGGCACGATCATGCATCTGTTGAGCTTTGATTGTCAATCCGGAGCGTTGACGATGGGCGGTAGCCCGCTCACCTACAATGTCGCTTTTAAAAAGATGACTGAATTCACGGCTCAGCAGGGGCTTCTTAATATTTCAACCCACCACGAGATTTATCGGCGAACAATAGGTATGATAGAGCCTCTCGCCCGACATATCGAAAGGCGCAAGCGGAAAGCCAAAAAATGAGCCAGTCCTGAAATATTATGACTGAAAAACAGTTGGCCAAAATCTTACCGGCATGAATGATGTAAAAGAGCTGGCTCTAGGGAACTGTACGCTCAGCAATACTTTGGTGTTCTAGAGCTTGCTTGAAACGCGAGGCATGCCGTCCGCAGATATTTTGCAGAGCCAAGAATTTTTTGCCGGGAAATGTAGTTTTATTACAAAAGATCAGCTCCAAATCCTGGACTGATTAGCGATCATGTGTTAGCTATATTAAGCAATCAAAAAAGGGAGCACCTATGAGAATTTTTCCAAAATCGCGCCACGGCGGGGATGAAAAATCCCTTACCCCTCAAAGCATCCTAGCCGGTTTGCTGTTAGCAGTTAAAGGCAACTCGGTTAACGAAGTTGAGCTCATGCATCTCTCCTCGACTCTAGCCGGACCCTCAACTGAAAACTATCAGGTTCGCGCCAATGATCTCAAAGAACTCATTCAAGGTGCGGATCGTCTGCTTGGAAGCCTTGGCCTTGCCGAATTCATTTCGCAATCGTCGGCCCTACTCAGCGAAAAGCAAAAGTTGGCGACCCTTGTCACAATTATGGATCTCTGTATGATGGAAAATTCCCATCTCGAGGGAGAGCGCGCTGTCTTTGATCAAATCTGCACAGGCTTTAAGATGACTGTGGCCGACTTAAGACCATTTGAGGAGATGTTGATTTTAAAAAATGAAACCAGCATCCGTCTCAATGTATTGCCTGAGTCGTTTAACCGAGCGGCCGAAGGCTTTCGGTCCTTAGTTTAGACCAAGGGGACGCGAAGGGCTTCTTTCCTTTGCCGCAAAAAGGGCAAGGGAAAGAAGCTTCGCAGACTTCTAAAGACATACGATGCCGCTTTGCTTATTGAAACGTAAAGCCAGCGCGATAGCTGTGCGTTTTTTTATTGTAGGTTAGCATCGATTCCATATAGCCGTAGTAATACTGGAACATGAGATAGGGCATGAAACCAAGGAGTCTGGCCCGGTATTTGAGGCCGATTTCCAAAGCGCCGTTGCCAATTTTTTCCCCTCGATAGCCGCCTGGGGAAAAACTGATGTAGGCTTCTGCTTTTCTTGGAAAATAGTCCTGATCCACTCCCTGTACACTGAACCGAGTCGCCCACCAGCCCATATAATTTGCAATATCCCTATTGTTGACCCAGTCGATGTCATAAATTTTAAAAAGTTTCAAATTCCATAAAACTTCATAGCGTCCCAGTCCAACGGCAGCGATCGAATCGGCGAAAACCCTATCGACTGAGCGAGAGGTATCACCATCGCGGCCATTGGATCGATGTTCGATTCCCAGGCGGACGGCTCGGATGAAAGCCTTTCCAACGGGCCATTCATAATAGAGTTCGGGATTATAGTTAACATCACTAAAAGGTGCCGAATTCTTGCCTAGCTGCCAGAACATTTGCTGCGTGTAGGCAAAATAAAGATTCTCGGCCTTGATGGGGCGCAGCTTAAAACTCAGTTGCACCTTGGTGTCAGGCACACCGCTTAGGAAATAGATGTCTCTATGGCGAAAGATATTGTCAGCGTCTTCCTCCTGTACGGCCTTCAGCTCCGGACTCGGCTCCTGCGTTACCGCGACTGGCTCCGATGCGACCTGGGCCAAACATCGGGTTCCGCAGGCAAAAACTAATAGGACAAGAAATTTCATTGCAGGCGCCATCCCTAGAGATAATGATATAACAATGTTTACAAGTCTAAGTTCCGACCCTTACTCTTGACAATTGGCAATCCCTGCCACGATGCCCTAATTATCTGGAAAGTATAGGGTAATGTTAAGTAGATGGAAATTTCCTACCTTTTGCCCGGTAAGCGTAAATTTCTGTTTTGCCAACGAAAGTAGAGCTCCCGCCAGCCTTTCGGATCCTTTAATTATCGAGCATATCTTATATAACATATTGAAATTTAACATTTTTTTGACAGACATTGAGTCGCTGTCAGGAATTGGTAAAGTTTGAAGCGCACGATCCGAATAGGATCCATCGGTGCGACTTGGGATGGGTCCGCCTTTGGTGGGATAGGGGATAAGCGTGAGTGATTTTGAGACCCAATTAAAGATGACCTTCTTAGAGGAAGCCGAACAGCTCCTCAGTGACTGCGAACAGTCCTTCATGGACCTTGAGACCAACCCCCATGATAAAAGCGTTCTGAGCAGGATCTTTCGTCTCGCCCATAGCTTTAAGGGCTCGGCCGGAGCCGCCGGCTTTGAAGACCTTATGCAACTTGCCCATCAACTGGAATCCCTGCTCGTCAAACTCACTGAAGGCAAGTTACAGCCATCACCGGCGATCGTCAGTCTGCTCTTGCGCGCTAACGATGAATTGGCCCATATGGTGCTGGTTTTAAAAGGTGATACGAATATTCGCTTTAATATCGCAACTTGGATCGATGAGATTCGCCTGATCCAAAATACTGATCCATCCCCAGTGGCAAAACCCTCGGCAGGTTTTGTCATCTTTGACGAAGAGCCCACAGCCCCCGCAGCAGCGCTAGTTCGAGTCCCAACAACGGTAGCAAGCGAGCCCCAGCCATTGGCTCTGGTCTCTTCAGCCAAGCCGCCGAATGGCGTTTCTCCTGCTTCAGGGGACCATAAAGTCGCCCATCACGCCGAGGAAAGCATACGGGTCAATCTACGTCGAATCGATAAGCTAGTGAATGACGTTGGGGAACTCGTCATCCTGCAGACCGTCCTCTATCAATACCGGAACTCGATCGAGTCCGCATTTATTCAAAAGACCATAGGTCAGCTTGAAAAGGTCACGCGCGAGATTCAAGATACGTCGATGGGTCTTAGAATGCTGCCTATAAAACCAACTTTTCAAAAGATGCAACGCATCATTCGTGATTCCGCTCAGACACTTGGCAAGCAAATTATTTTTGATACCCAAGGCGAAGACACCGAGATCGATAAAGTGGTTCTGGATGCTCTCTCGGATCCGTTGGTTCATCTCATTCGGAATGCGGTCGATCACGGAATTGAAACGGGGGATGAGCGGGAAGCCGTGGGCAAAGCTCGCGAGGGTCATGTAAAACTCACCGCCTATAACCAAGGCGACAATCTCATTATTGAAATCCACGACGATGGTAAAGGCCTTGATGTCGAAAAGATTATGAAAAAAGCCCGCGCGATCGGTCTGATCGGACCCCATGTGAAACTCAGCGATCATGAGGCTCACCAGCTTATATTTGCATCTGGATTTTCAACGAAGGAGGCGGTGACTTCACTGTCCGGAAGGGGAGTGGGTATGGATGTTGTAAAAACCCACGTCGAGCAGGTGCAAGGTTCAATCGAGATTCAGTCCGAACTGGGACAAGGCACTTGCTTTCGCATCGTCTTGCCGCTGACTCTCGCATTAATTGAAGGGATGATTATTAAAGCCGGTGGCCAACGATTTGTTGTGCCAATCTCAGCTATAATCGAAAGCCTGCAGCCAAAAAAAGAACATATCCAATGGGTAGCCGGCAAAGGCTATTACCTCAAGCTTCGAGGCGATACCGTTCCGGTGTATAGGCTCACCGAGATTTTCCGTTCGCCCGTCGAAGCGGTCGATCTAAGCCAATGCATTGCTGTCATTGGCCGAACGCCGAAAGGTGAGTCCTATGCAGTCATCGTCGACGACATTATAGGCCAGCAGCAGATTGTGATTAAAAGCCTTGGGCCGGAACTTAAGAACATTGTTGGAGTCACCGGGGCAGCCATCCTTAGCGACGGCCGCGCGGCGCTTATTCTCGACATGTCAGATCTTGTTCAAAGCTTTGCTAAATCTCCGGCCTCAACTAAAAGGAGATCAGCTTAATGTCAAAGACTGAGGGTCTCGGTCCCAATCTTGAGGGGCATCCAGCCGGGAAAGCTTCCCGTTATCTTGTTTTCTATTTAAGTGGCAGCCATTACTCGGTGCCCCTTCTTAAAGTACGCGAAGTTATGGCCATGACCGAAATCACCCCGGTACCTTATACGCCCCCTCATTTCAAAGGGATCATAAACCTCAGGGGGCAGGTCATCACCGTGATTGACCTGCGACTTAAGCTCCAGGTGAAGATTGATGCGAGTCAAAAAGAAAGTGCAATCATCATCCTCGATTTGATATCAGGCCCTCTGGGTATTATTGTGGATTCGGTTGAGTCCGTGGTGGCGGTTCACCCTGAAAATGTTCAGGCCTGTCCCGATCTGGAAGGCGAGGGCGATACTGAAATGATTTTGGGTATCACACGAATCGGCGACAAACTCATTCTAATTTTAGAAATAGAAAAGGCTCTCATTCTCGAAGCTTTCTCCGAAGCAAGTCCATTCCTAGAAAATGAAGCCGCCTAAACCAGCTCTACAAGGGGCATGAATTATGAATCACGCTTTAGTTATCGATCAGGAATATTTGAAAGCATTTGACTATTTTCGAAGTGAATTGAAGCGACGGGTCGGTATTGCCATCGCCGACAACAAGGGTGAAATGCTCAAGGGTCGCTTGCGTAAGCATGTTATAGAGCTGGGGTTACCCGACTTTGATGCCTATGCCGCCTTTCTCAAAAAGATCCCTGACAATCATGCTGAGTGGGAGATTTTTATCAATTGCCTGACCACGAATAAGACCGATTTCTTTCGGGAGCCCGAGCATTTTGAGTATCTCAGTCGCGAGATCCTGCGCGAGTGGCAGACCGAAACCAGGTCTTCGTCCGAGTTTAATATCTGGTGTGCGGCCAGCTCGACCGGAGAGGAACCCTTCACTCTGTCGATGGTTCTGCTAAAACATGCAAAAATTCAGCCATTTTCTTACAGTATATTGGCCACCGACATCGATTCGGAGGTGCTTAGCCGGGCTAAGCGCGGCGTCTATCCCATCAGCAAACTGGAAGAGATCCCGCTTGAATATCGACGGGATTCGATCGCCGTGGGTACTGGTGACATAAGTTCCTGGTTTAAGATCAAAGACCACCTGCGCGCCGCCTTGAGTTATCAGCGTTGCAACCTTATCCATACGCCTTTCCAAATTACCAAAAAATTCGATGTTATCTTCTGCCGAAATGTCCTGATATATTTCACTCCCGATACTATCGCGAAAGTTGCTGAAGGCCTTTACGGAGCGACCAAACCTGGTGGTTATCTTGTGATCGGCCACTCCGAAAGCCTTCATAACGTGAAGACTCAGTGGCAATATGTGAAACCTTCCGTCTATCGAAGAAGGGCCTAAACCCAATGAATAACATCCAGAATTACCAACTCGGTATCGGGGAAATATTGATCGTTTCGGATAGTGGCTCCATCAGCACAGTGCTCGGGTCCTGCGTTTCTATCTGCCTTTATGCCGATGATGGCAGCATTGGTGGCATGAACCACTTTGTAGTGCCCTGGCCAGACCGCGACAGTCGTAAGAACGACGAGCTGCGCTACGGGGAAATGTCCTGTAAGATTCTTATCGAATCGGTACTCGCCCAACCCGGCGTAAAGAAAAGCCAGCTTAAAGCCAAGATCGTCGGAGGCGCATCGCTCATCGAAACTCAAGGCCTTTCCCGGGAAATTGGCAATCTCAATATTGAAGTGGCGCGAAGGACTTTAGCCCGTTACCAAATTCCACTGATCAGCGAGGATGTGGGAGGAGGACTTGGCCGGAATGTCTATTTTTTCACGGCCACGGGTCGAGTGAGAGTCAGCCAATTGCCGAAAAATCATCAAGCCATTCCCAAAATTATTTTTAATCCCTTCGTCAGTCCGACCGTTCCACTCGCTGCAAGCTCCCCCTTGGACCGGCGATTGGTGGTGGAACCGAATTTCGCCCCTTCCGCGCCTCAGGTGCTATCCTCCGTTTATCCAATAGTCACGAATGCCCAGTGTTCGGTTTTGCCTGCAAAAACAGGGGACAAAAAGCGGGTTTTGATCGTCGACGATTCCAAGACTATTCAAGTATTCTTGACGCGCGTGTTCGCCGCTGATCCTGACATCGAAGTCGTCGGCGTTGCTAACCATCCGGGCGAAGCAGATGAAATTCTGGCCAAAACCGCCGTCGACGTGATGACGCTCGACATTCAGATGCCCGTCTTGGATGGGGTCAGCTATCTCGAAAAACTTCTCCCTATCCGGCCAATACCCGTTGTCATGCTGACCTCCATGAGTCCCGAAGACGGCAACCACGTGTTAAAAGCGTTGGATCTCGGGGCCATCGATTATATGCAAAAGCCAAAACTCTCGGATCTGGCGATCCTGGGGCCGATTATCTGCGAAAAGGTAAAGGCAGCTGCTAACGCCCAAGTCTCCACCCGATCAAAGACCTTTGAGTCCAAAATCAAGTCCTCACGCCCCGTTGGTGCAGGTTCCCGCATACCCT
>CAXSGP010000004.1:77951-116717 GCA_964236955.1 uncultured Oligoflexus sp.
TCCATCGTCGCAATAGGTGCTTCGACTGGAGGCACGGTGGCTTTGACGGAAGTTCTAACGTCCTTACCCGACGACATCCCGCCGATGCTGATCGTCCAGCATATCCCGCCCGTTTTTTCCAAAGCCTTTGCCGATAGGCTCAATTCGATTTGTCACTTTGAAGTGAAGGAAGCCGCTGACGGCGATGAATTGATGTCAGGACGGGTCCTTATCGCACCGGGCGGCAAACAGATGGCGCTCGTTTCCAGTGGCGGCAGGTTAATGGTGTCAATCAATGATTCTGAGCCTGTCAATCGCCATAAGCCTTCGGTAGACTATTTGTTTGACTCGGTCGCAAGAGTCAGCAAGGGCAAATCTCTCGGTATTATCCTCACAGGTATGGGTTCCGACGGTGCCCGTGGACTGCTCGCCATGAAACAGTCAGGCTCCTTTACAGTGGCCCAGGACGAAAAATCCTGTGTGGTCTACGGAATGCCAAAGGAAGCGGTCAAGCTTGGGGGCGTCGATCAAAGCGCTGATATCGAAAGGATTGCGGGCATCATCGAAAAATGGGCCACGGATCGTCGAAACGTCGCCTAGTGCCGAAGATTTTCCAATGGGATCTCAATCAAAGGGCAGTGTGCTCAGGAGCTAAGGGCCAGTTTTTCTTGTCTAATGCCTTTATGCCCTTCGTCATTTGTGAATTCGGTGTTATCGGCTATGACTTGCGCCGGAATACCAACGGCGACTTTATTGGCTGGAATATCCTGTACCACGACGGCGTTGGCTCCAAGAAAACAACTGTCGCCAATTTCTATTTTTCCTATCACCCGTACGCCAGCGCCAACGACGACATGGCGACCCAAAACTGGACTGCCTTTGAATCGGGCTGCACCGATTGTGTTGTTGCCGAAAAAAACGCAGGCTTCGCCGATTACGGCATCGCCACCCACAACGGTTCCGAGCGTGTGAACGAAGTAGACTCCATGGTCGAGACGGATCTCACTGCCAAGTTCTATGGAATAGAATACAGTTTGAAAGAGACGCAAGAGACGATTGAAGAGAGGGATATGATACTTTCGACAAAGGCTTCGAAGGCGAAAGGTCACGAGGAGCAGATAAGCGTCGCATGCGAAAACAGCCCAGAACAGATTTTTCAGATTTACGACCCGCCCCTCATAGCTCAGTATAATTTCTAAGTCCTTTCTCACATCGTACCAAAAAGATTTCCCAACAGCTTTAGATGTCATAGTTGTGCTCATCTTTTAGTCCTAAGACGAAATTGATGCAATAAAGGATGCTGCAGCAGCGGATCGCCGGGCCTGTAAAGCCCAGACGATGGAGCAATTTAGCGACTATTATCAAAGGTTGATTGAAGAGGGTCATAAAACCCGGCATCGTCCAGGTGGACTTGGCAATGACCATTTTGGAGAGCGGGGGCTTTGCAAAGATTTGATAAGGGCTTAATTCGTCATGTTCCGGATAATATTTCGCCATCTTTAGGTCGTAACGGCCATAAAGGTAGGCTCGCCTTAAAAAGGAACGATAGTAGCCAGTGGGGGAATGGTGGTAAGCGTGAGCAGGCTCCAAGAAAGAAAATTGCGCACCGAAGTCGTATTCCAGCCTTAGGCCCAGCTCACGGTCCTCGGCTTGAATGAAGCTCGGGCTGAATCCCCCCGATTCTACATAAAGCTGCTTTCTAAGCGATACATTAGCGCTAAAAAAGTGCAATCCTGACGGCTGCAAAGTCCCCTGACGAAAGCCTTCGTAGATAAGGTGAATGGATTTTTCAAAGAAGTGTTCAAAAGCCGGTCGCCAGTAGTTTTCCCTCGGAGGAAGAATGGCGCCAAGAGCCACCGTCCGCACGGCCGATTTTTCATGAAATAGCAAGTGGTTTTCCAGAAAATCAGCTGAGCCCGGTTCCATATCATCATCAAGGAATAGCAAGACTTCCCCGCGAGCTTTCTCAACCCCAGCGGTTCTCGCCCTGGCCTGTCCCTGATTCGACTGGTGCACGACGATAAACCAGCAATCGTCAAGGGAGTCGAGATAAATTCGGCTCCCGTCACTTGAGCCATCATTAACGACGATGATCTCCGAGTGTTTTCTATCCACCGATTGTGCCTTTAGCCATGAGACAAGCTTTTCTAATTGCTTGGTGCGATTGTAAGTCGGGACGATCACGGAGAGAAAAAGGCTCACCTTAGCTCCTGTTTTTCGGCCAAAGCGTCTTTATATTGGCCACGTCTTTCGCGCTTACGATTCCGCTGAGCAACGCGTAGGGTATGCATAATAGAAAAAAGAGACAACGTGCCCAGAAAGAAAGCATGATTATGTCCTGATGGAAGTACATTCCGAACCAACAGGGAAGAAAGATAACCAGGCAGTTCCAAAGCAATCGTCCCGAAATGATTTTTTCAGGCAGCATGAGAAGCATAGCAAAGAACACATAGATCTCACATAAAAATGTCGCAAGACTGATTGCGAGGCCTGCACCACCTTCACCGAAGTGTTGGAGACCAAAAGGGATGAGTACCCAATCCAGAGCAATGTTAATGATGCCGCCGACGATAAAGATTACCGATAGGCGCTGTCCGCTGCTCGCCAGATAAAGACAAGCACCCAGAAAAGTGTTGAGATACATCATGAGCATGACTGGGGTGAGGTAGGCTACGATTTTTTGCGAAGGGGCAAACTGCGAGCCATTGAGGATCGCGGCGGCGATATCCCCAAAGAGAATAAGGGCCACGGCCAATGGCAGGGCGCAAATCAACAGATTGTGTAGGTATTCCTTAACTTTTATCGAAAAACTGCCGTCCGACAGTGCGAACGCTTTAGAGAGCACGGGCGTCACCGCATTTTGAAATACGGGGATAAGGAAAAGGCAGATGCCAATGATTTTATAGGCAGCTCCAAAGTACCCAAGCTCGACGTTATTCGACAGCCTTGAAAGCATAAAGATATCAATTTGCGCATACACGCCATTGAGAACGCCTGCTAAATAGAAGGGCAGGCTGATCTTGAGCATGGTTCGAAGATGAGGTGTTTTAAGGCTCATCTGCACGAAATCCGATCGGCGCGCCACCCGAAAGAGATAGGCAAACCCAAAGGCCTCCGACGCGAGATGCATGGCGGCGACTGCGGCAATGCTAGGCGCTGTGTACAGTATGATCACCGAGCCTGTGACAAGAATTATTTTGACTATGACGCTCAGACGGGAAACGAGGTAGACCTCGCCGAGAATGACGAAAATTTTTTGAAAAATGTCTTTCTGGAAAGTGAAGAGCGCCGCGTAGCCTCCCATAATCATCGTCGCCATTAGGGTTTCATGGTCGGCCCCTTGCCACCTTAGGCTTCCATACATCGCCAGTCCAATGACGACCGCCGTTACCCCTTCCAGGAGCAAGACGGTCCAGAGTATCTCTTTTACATGATTGGGCTTTGAGGGTAGGGTCCGGTTGATATAGGCCGTGAGGCCAAGTGGCAAAAAGGTAAAAAAGAGATTGGCAAAAGATTCTGCAAAGACAAATATCCCCATCTTTTCGGGCCCGAAGATGCGCGGCATAAGCATCTTCAGGACGAGCGCGATGACCTGGGTCAAACCCACGGTGATGGTCATAACGGAAAGGTTTTTCATAATCGATTGTTTTTGATCTTTTGTGGATTCCGTCACGATTTCGCCTTTTGATCGATCCAGCACTTATCGGCAGGAATTTCCGTGACGCTAGTATTTTTCGCGATGCCGGGGCTGATCCCGGTAAAAAGGAACATTGGGCTTTGATTTTTTCATAAACTGTGATGCCTTAACCCACTAACCCCTGCCACTTAGCGAAGACATGTTCCTTGCAGATACGACGCAAAATTCATTATTAATCAGAATCTGCCGACATTCATACCATTAAAGCTCATTGAGAGAGATCCATGAAAGATTTCAGCGAACACATTGAAAAGGAACTCGTTGGCAACTGGAGTGATCCGAAGCCGATGCCTGACCGCGTCTACTTTATCAAAGTCTTTAAAAGAAATCTTTCAATAATCATCGCGGGCCTGAGCGTCACCCTCTTATGTTCAGTCGTGGCTCCCTGGTTAGTTGACGATACCTATCGATCGAGCGTGTACGCGGTTTTTGATCATCTCGACAGTAGTGCGCCCGACCCGTCGGGAAGCAATGCTCAGGTTCGCTACAATACCTTGGCCCGATTGTTTAAGGCTCGTTTTGAATCACAGGATTTCGCCAAGCAAATCATGGGCAACCTTAGGGAAGCGGCGATTTCCGCCTCCGCCGGCCCCCTGACCCAATGGAGTTGGTTCAATAGCGCCGGCAACGGAGGGGCCGGCAGTAGCGAGGGCCGGGCCCGGAGTCTGTTAAAACAATTCGAAGCCTCTCCCGAAACCGATTCAGGAGTACTGGCCCTCAAAGCCTTTGCCTCTTCGGCAGAGGAAGCCCAAAAGTTGGCGAACGTCGGAATGGAGACGTTTATTGGCAGGGAACTTGATGAGCAGATTAAGAACCTCGAAATAAAGTTGGCCTTGCTCAAGAAAAATGTAAGTGCCGAGCCCGTGATCAAGGCTCAGGCCCTGCAGGACGACCAGAAGAATCCGGCTAAGCAAGCCGAGAAATATCAGAATGAAGACAAAGAACGCGAGCTTGACGAACGCCTTCGGGCTGTTAACAGTCAGATCGATCAGGTTCGCCGAGAGCGCGATTTAGCATTTACCAATATCAAGCGGGACCTGGTCCGGCTCCAGACCAGCTTTCAGGCCAATCATCCCCTGGTCGTCGAGAAGCGCAAGGAACTGGAACTGATAACGACGCAGTACAGAAGTAGCGAGGAGATGACGACGCGACAGGCCAACGAAATAAGGGAACAGCTTCGAACTGTCCGCTACCGCCAGTCCCGCAATCGTGATGTCACATCGATAGAGATGAATTCCGCGCCGGATTATCAAGGAACATTTTTCGCTAATCTTAGCGATAGAATTAAGAGCATCGAGCTTGAAAAGCAAAATCTGATTCAGCAAAAGGAAGATTCCCTCAAACGAACCCGTCTGCAGATTCTTTATCCGGCCAGCATCGAACCTACGCCCTTTAAGAATGCCGGGCGGGTCGCGCGCTATGGTTTCCTAATTGGTGGGTTTCTGCTAACCGGACTGGCAGTCCTGCTTAAGGAATGGCAAAATCCATTGGCACGCGATGCCTGGCTGATCGAACGTGTGACCGGAAAGAAGATAATCTCGCAAATTTCACACAGAAATACTCATGAATACACCAATATTACTCCAGCTCTGGCCGACCGGATGCGATCACACCTTGGCAGGATTGATCGGATCGATGAGGCGGCCCGGACTCTTCTCTCCTACCGGCGGCTCGAACTTTCCATCATGCAGCAGTGCAAAGGCGAGATCGTTCTCCTGATCAATGCGGGATCCCAGGATCTGTCCGCCCAGGTTATTAAAAACTTTCTCAATATCTATGCGACCGATCATCAGGACGATTATCTCATGATCGACTGCAATCTCCAAGAACCCGTATTTAAGCAAGGGCCATCGGAACTGAAAGTCTTAAATCTTGCCGATTACATTGAAGGAACTGCCAAGTTTGAAGACGTCTGCATCAACCGCGAGCAGATGGAGGATTTCTCATTCGACGTTATTCCGCCAATGGCGGTGCTAAGTGGACTGCAAACCCGTATCTTCCGGCCTGAAAAAATCGGACCAGCGATCGAAAATATACCTTTTAAATATAGAAAGATATTCATCCGCGGCATGCCCGCAGCCCATTTCATAGAAAATCGGGCACTCCTGTCGGTTGCCAGCGACGTCTTTATCTTTGTCGATGCGAAGCGAACCCATTACTTCGATTTGCAACGCACGCTTATTCATCTTGAATCTGAAAAAATCCGTGGCCTGGTGGCGATTGGAACCTGATCAATGGCGAAAGACTGCTCACCGATGCATAAGATGGAGAATTTTCTTCTCGTCCTCCTTGGTGCGGGTCTCGCCCTCGACGTGCCGTCGTCACGGGCTTACAACGAATATGAAGCCTGGACGGAAGTCCTCGGTAAGTTTCTATTTCACGGCTTTAAAGATCTCTATGGCATTCCTCTGCCCTTTACCCTTTTCGAAATCTTGTCTTATCTGAGTTTTCTCGCTGTGCTGATGACCTTCGGCCTGCAGTGGACAAAGCAGTGGAAGTTGATGGCCGCGCTAGCATTGATCCTGCCTGGAGCCGGGGTTATCGGTACGATTTCGGGAGAGCTAAGAGGCAATGCGATGACTCTTGCCCTGACCCAGCTTCACGTTGTGCCTTTAATCAGCGTATGGCTTGGCCTTGGCTATTTTATGGGACTGCGTCCCGGCAATGACCTGCGGATATTTCGAGTCATCTTTCACGCCAGCTTATTTAAAGCCGTTTATGCTCTTTATGTTTATATAGCAATCTATGAGATGAGGATGGGCGAGCGGGAATTTCTTATCGACCATCCGACTTCAATTTATTTGGTCTGTGGAATGATCTACGCAGTATGGCAGCTACTCAGGCGGGATCTTGGCCTTCTCAGGAAAAGCCTATTTCTGGCGGCCTTGATAGGCCAGGCAACCGCCTATGTACTCAATGACAGACGAGCCTCGTTCACAGGAGCACTGATCGCGATCCTCCTGCTGCCTTGGATTTTGCCACGCCGGCTTCGCATCGGTCTCGGGCCGCTTTACCGAAAGTGTTTTGGGGTGGGACTCATCGTCGCCTTCCTGTTCGCGCTCGAGGCGAGCAATCCCTATAGTTTTATCGGAGGTTTTAAGAGTGAAATTTTGAGCTCTGAGTCTTTAACCTATAGACACATAGAGAATTTTAATCTTCTTAGCGGTGTTATCAACGCCCCCTGGCTCGGCCTCGGATTTGGCACAGAATACCCGCAGGTTATGAAACTGCCCGATATCTCGCGGACCTTTCCGCTGTTTGCAGCGATTCCGCATAATACTCTCTATTTTCTTTGGACTTTCGCTGGTCCGCTTGGAATCGCAGGATTTTGCACTTTTAGTTGTGTGGTTCTCGTTCTTATCACGCGCTGTGGATGCTGGGCCCGCAGTAGTTCTCAATTGTTTTATGCGATCCTTGCCCTATTCCTTTGCGCGCAATGGATAAGCTTTGTGTTTTTCGATATGGGACTGCTCGAGGTTCGCAGTCACATGGTTTTCGGCTTGGTCATAGGTAGTTTGTTTCCGCAATACGCGCGTCACATCATGGAGTACGTCAATGAAAATTCTTCGAAATCTGTTTCTTTTGTTACTGAGTCTTTGGCTCTCCCATTGCACCACGACAATTCAGGGAAATGATCTGTCTTTGGCCTTCAGGGGAAGAACCTTTACAGCTCAAGGCGAATACGTGATAGGCGTCAATGATAAATTGAGTGTCCAAATCCTTGGTGGAAGCGATGTTAATGGGGAATTTGTGGTGTCGCAGCAGGGTACAATCAGCCTCCCGTTGATCGGCTCGGAAAAGGCTTCGGGTCTGACGGAAAAGCTCTTTATGAAACGCCTTACTGAACGCTATGCGACCTTTGTGAAAAATCCAGTGGTTTCGGTCGGCGTCGTTGGTTATGAAAGTTATAAAGCGTTCATAACGGGGGACGTGAGGCATCCTGGAGTGTTTGTCTTCCAGGATAAGACGACGCTTCTCCAAGGGATTGCGACCGCTGGGGGTTTGGGTGATTTCGCAAAGGGCACGATTATACTTCATAGAATTGGCAGGAAAGGAATCGTCGAGCGATATGTAACGACCTATGACAGTCTTCTTAAGGGCGAGCATCAACTTGATGGATTCGTTCTTGAACGAGGAGACGTGATCAATATCTTCTAAGGAGGGCTTATGTTGGCAAGTGCTTTAACCCTGGCGATTCTTTTCGTGTTATTCATTCCCGGCGTTTTCCTGGCCCATAAAAACCAGAGTCTGAACGGAAAATTTTTGATGAAATGCCTGGTCTTGAATTTCAGTCTTTTTGTGCTGCTCGGTCTGATTTTTAAGGCTTTGCCATGGTTCATCGATCCGCGTTTCAAATTGTGAAGGCTATGGCTTTTGCTGCCCATCACCAGATCAGGCTATAGCGGGCCTGATAGATTTCGCGAAAATAACGCCGCAGTGAAAGATCGGTGTGTTCGGCTGAATAGCTCAAGCTTAAATTTGCATCCGGGAGACGAGCAACGAAGCGATGGCGAAACGTGTAGTTTCCCTCGACAATCTCGCTTTTATAATCGCTGCGACTGCCACGCAATTGATCGGCGGAGGCACGGGAGTGAGAACCTTTGGTCTCAAGTGTCTGATTTGCGAAAAAATCGATTTTAATCGAGCCGTAAAAGATATCGGCATAATAGTAGGGATCTCCAAGGCGCCGTCGATCCCTGGCATGAGTCCAGCCCACTTTATAGGCCGAAGAACCACGCATGCTTTCGGTATGCTCCTGACTTATTTCCCGTATCGGCGACAGTGCCTGATAGGCCGACGGCGAAGCAATGAGCCCACTGGTTTGAAACTGGAGAGTCATTCCCCAGAGTGCGCCCTGGCTTCGATTGCCTTGGTTATCCTGCCAGGCGTAGCCGTAGGAAATATCGGAGCTTAATTTTGGGCTGTAGCGGATAAGGTGCTCATGAATAACTTCCTCCTGCCGGCTCTCTGTGTCGGTGATACGCGTCCTGAGGCGGCTTGTCCACTCCAGGGAATGATGGTGCTCCCATGAGACCTGAGCGTCTTTTGACTCGATCTTTAAGGCTCCCTCCGTGCTTTTGCCTAATCCCAGATAAAAAGAAACTTCGTTTTTGACATCCCATGAAAGTTGATGGTAGACGCCACCGCCCATGCTTTCCAAGCTTCGTGCGTCGCGGTTTGCCGCTTCTTCGATAAGCTGTCCTATGGGATCAAAACCATGGGTTTTCATATAGGAAATTTCATAGTTGGTGCTCGACAGTTTTTGTCTTGAAAGGTAGTGGCTTCTGAAGGAGGAATTGCCATGGGGTGATAAGTTGGCTACAGCGGTTTCAACTTGAGCTTTGGTTTCCCAGAGTGAATCAAAATCTTCACGCAGCCATATGAATCCACCTTCAAGAGCCTTGTTGGTAGATCCGTATTGGGTTGCTGGATTGCTCGTGCTTAAATAGACATCCGCTGCCTTAAGCTCGAGCTCGGGATGAAACTGCCAGCTTTCGGCCTGAGCGGCTGTGGCTAAATTGCAAAGGATGCCAAAACCAACTCGCAAGAAAGCTCCAGGAAAAAATCGCATCAATCAACATCCATGCTAACTATTGACCGTCAGGCTTTAGAAACACGACCTTAAAAGTTCTGATCATGATTTCTATATCAAATCCCAAAGATCGTTGTTTGATATAGCGAATATCCAGTCTTACCCAATCATCAAAATCAAGCCGATTCCTTCCACTCACCTGCCAGAGACCGGTAAGCCCCGGCTTAACCATCAGTCGCTGCAGCTGCCAGCGTTTATACAATTTTACCTCACGCGGCAAAGGAGGGCGAGGACCGACTAAGCTCATCTCACCCTTCAGAACATTAATGAACTGCGGGACTTCGTCGAGTGAGTAGCGGCGTAGCCATTTCCCCACCCAGGTGACCCGAGGATCGTTTTTGATTTTAAAGGCGGCTCCCTCCTGTTCATTAAAAGCTTCGAGGCTCTTCTGCTTTTGCTCGGCGTTGGTCACCATCGTCCTTAGTTTATAGAGGACAAATAATCTTCCTCCCCGCCCAACCCGGATCTGAGTAAAGAAGATAGGTCCACAACTTGTGACCTTAATGAGCAACATGGCAAGAATCATAGCCGGCGAAAAGAGCAGAAGGCCGACGAGTGCTCCCCCTATATCCAAGTTGCGTTGAAGCTTCTCCTCTTTAGCCTGTCTCATTAGAACCGGTATTCGACCGGGTGCGAAATATTTAACGGGGTTTGCGTCTTTCGGCTGCCTTGTCCCACTCCGTTCCGTTCTTGGCTTTGACGGTGAAGGAATGGATGGGTCAACGTTTGTAGGGCGCGGCTGCGCTGTCATGTGGCGACTCCTCTATTAGCGCCTGGATATGCGAATAGAGGAAATTCTGCAAGAAACAGGCCGTAAAATTCTTTGCGACAGGTCACCGAAATGAGGAGCTTTGCTCTATTTATGAGCTGGCGAAGAACTGGACATCGACTGTCAATTGGTCAAAAAATGGGTTGCTAAAAGTGCGTTTGAGCCTGTTTTTTACGGCAAAAATTTCTAAGCGAAAGAATGAATAAAGAAAACACCAAACCTGAGCATATCGATTTATTTGTTCGGTAAGAAAGTCGAAATATCCTCAGTCGGAGCAGGGCAGGCGAAAGATTCCATCCCCCTCCTGCTCGTCGACTCGAGTTAGAAAATTTATTGATGATTAAGAATTGATGCCGAACCGCTCTGGATTTTTTAGTGCAGCGTGAGTCAAGTCAGGGCTTAGAATTGCTGCCGCAATGTCATCCTCTACGTGTTTGGTTTGGTCTTTATATTTCTTGAAGCTCTTACGCTCTTTCATAAGATGGGGCTGATCCAAGTCGAAAGGGAGTTGCTAGGGGAGCTTATGGTTTTTTCTCGAAAGTCGTTGCTTTTTTAACTGGTAAAAATCAAAGTTGATGCCAGCTCCCACAAATTTCAATTCAAAACAGCGGGGATTTGCTTCGCGAAAATTTGACTTGTTTCATTCGCGAGACATAGGGCATAAATAGGTAAAACCATCTGGTAATTCCAGCGCCTCCGCGCTTTTTTCGAATGACTTACTGTAGGCATGCCATCAAGCCTCGTGCTTCATACGGTTTCATAAGGGTAAAAATATGACCAGCCGCACCAAGACCGTACTTATGACAGGCGTTACGGGTTTTATCGGGAGCTATCTTGCGTCTGCCTTCATGCGCCAAGGCTTTAAGATTATCGCCATGACCCGCAATGATCCTCATGGTCAGCGTACAATCGCGGCAATCAAGACGGCCTTACACCAGGATGAATCGGGCATAGAAATTGATTTCGTCAATCAACTTATGGTGCTGCCTTATGACTTTGGGGCAATTGCATTTCATAACCGCGACCTCCTCGACACTGTGCAGGAGGTGTGGCACTGCGCAGCGGAAATGAGTTTTTCCCCAAGAAAACTCGAATCATCCTTTCAGTCCAATGTGGGAATGACTAACGATCTTTATAGCATTGTCTCGGAGCTGTCGCCCGAATGCAGACGATTTTTCTATGTGTCGACAGCCTACACAGGGGGTGCCGAAGCAGGATTGAAAAAAGAGATCCTCCACACCAATCCCCAGCTGATCAATCCTTATCAAGTGACGAAGTGGAGTACGGAAATGTCGCTGGCGATGCAGGTGATGCAGGGCGCACGACTGCCCGTGACTCTTTTCCGACCATCGGTGGTGATTGGCGACACACGAACCGGCTATTATCCCGGCAGTCCCTTTGGAATCTATATGTATTTCCAAGCGATGCGTTCGGCTAAGGCCCTTGGCGCCAAAACATTAACACTTGATCTCAATATTGAATCGCCATTGCAGCTCATTCCGGTGGGGGACCTCGTTGCCAATGCGATGGCTTTGAGCGCCCGAGTGACGGCTGGGACGCCTTCGGAGCCGCTGGAAATATTTCACGCGACCGGTCAGGCCGTTCGCAATGCCGCGACTCTCAAGGTGCTGATGAAGATCATTGATCTGGAAGTCAACATCGGTGATCCGGTCACAACTTTGGATTTCTTTGCCGATAAGATCTGCGGATGGGTCAAGCGTTTTGGTAATGGTCATATCACCTTCGACGATACCAATCTGAGGCAGGCGCTGGGTGAAAGTTTTGTAGAAACATCTTTAAGCGACGCTGAATTTGCGACCCTATTTACATGGTATCATCAACATCTCGCCGATGCCCAGGCTCAAAAAGCGCCGCAGAATCGCCTGAAGGAACAGATGGGTCTTAAACTCATTGATCGTTTTGCGACCCGCAAGTCCAGGGAAAAGATGGCGAACCGAATGCTGAAACGGCGCGAAGCTTAAATCCGGATGCTCCCTGTTCGATTTGCATGGGACGCTTGAACCCAAGGGAAGGGCCGATAAAAAAGGCCGTTCGCGGCTGCGACTGTCCTTTCTATCAAGTCAAGCTTCAGCGTCATGACTTTAGAATACTTTGCCGTAATCCCCCTCTTTTTAAAGAGGGGATGTAAGGCACCATCCAAGAAAAAAAGATTTAAATCCTTAAAAATACGTGCTAACACCTGATCGTCGATACGCATTTAAAAACTGGGACGACGTTCTCATCCCTAACGTATCGAGTAACATCAGCGGCGTGGTTCCGCCTCCCTGGCCGTAAGGTCAGGCCCTAGCGAAAGGTGACAGGTCACCCAACGCAAACCTTAAGCGGCGAAAGCTGCCTGCATTCTAACTACAGGATGCTCGGTCATTCATTTCCGAGAGGATATCACAGGTCCCAAAGATAAGTCTCAAGTGCCAGGCGATCGTTTTTGGGCAATGCCATGTATGCTTTCACTGATTTGCTGGCTTCTCCGCCATGCCATAGAATGGCTTCCGCTAAGGTCTGGGCACGGCCATCGTGAAGGAGTTGGATCGGATTTTGATTGGCCACTCGCTGAGCATCGGTCCACAGGATAGAAATATTTCCCGGGGTAAAGATATCCAAATGATCGTCAGTCGCATGCTTGACGTTTTTTAGGCCCCAAAGAGGGGCTGTGCGCCATTGAGTTGAAATGGCGTTAGGCCTTTCTTCACCGAGGTCCTGGCCCATATCATGAAGGGCAAGGTCGGTGAACGGCTGTATCAACTGATCCGCAAGTTCTGGAAACTTGGAAGGCCCCGTGCGTATGCTTTTCACGTGGCAGCTTTGACAATTAAGGCGATCGAACACCGCTTCGCCGTTGACGACAGCAGAATTTGTCGGATCAAAGCGAGGAGGTACTCCGAGGAGTGCGATATAGGCTTCCAAGCTGTCGATTGCCTCGACCGGAAGCTCGCCTTTGCCACGCAAGCAGCCGTTGCCGCAATCCAGTGCGACAAAGTTTTTCGATAGAACTCCCATATCATTTTTCAGGGCCGCGCCGATCTGCTCTCTAAGGCTGGTCTTGTCGGCTTTCCAACCAAAACGGCCAATTTTACCGTTGAAAGTTTGAAGGATACCTCCCGATTTTAGAGCCAGCTCTTTTAGTGTCGTCTCAGGGATGGCTTCCAATAAGCCCATACCTATCATCGCAGGAGGACGGCGAGGCGAAAGGCCGATACTGCCAAGATCCTGATTCGAACTAATTTCAAAGTTTGGTTTCTTGAGGGTAACTGTTGAGCCATCATCCAAGGTAACGACTTTGGTTTCATAGTTACTGACAGTCAACTTTCCTTCGGCGTTAGCACCTTGGGTCTGAAGCTGATCGCCAAGGAGGACATGGCGATGGCCCGTTTTTTTATCGAAGGTTTTCACAATGGTGTGGTCGACTGGCAGGCCGATGGCAGGCAGCAAACTTGAGCCGTTATTGACGTGACATGTGTTACAGCTAGCAACGTTGTAGGCAGTCGAGGAAAACGCGGCACGTTCCGCTCGGGTCGCCTCGAAAAATATCGTAGGCTTGTCATCTGATTTATCGGCAATATGCTCACCCGATACCAAATCAGTATGAAACCAGGTCCTGCCGGTCATGAAGCTTTGAGAGTTCGCGTGAGTCAGATTAAGGGCCTGCTGCTGCAAAGCTTTCCATGGTTCGACGCGCGTGGTAGGAGTCGTCGTCCAGCCCCCACTGTTACGGAGTGGTGACGCGATTTTATTGGGAGCGTGGGGATTGTCGAGATAGAGGCCTGCCTCACCCACGCGGATACGGAGGAATTCGGAGTAATAGGCCGAAATATTGTGGGGATTGGCGGCTTTTTGCGCCGCCCAGCCGGGAAAGGATTCGTCCATAAAGAAGCGAAATTCAAAAGTAAGAATTTGGCCTTTTTTGAAACTATCGGCATTAGCCGCCAGGTCGTTGGGTCCTAGAGTCACTTGAAAGACGCGGAAACCGGCGATATGCTGCATTCTTATGTTCATAGCAAATTTACTTCGGGTCGTCTCGGAGGCCGCTTCGGGATCACCGGTATAGATGGCTGAGAAGTCAGGACCGCGGGTCGGGATATAGTTTTGTGGCCATTCCGTCGTCAGCGTAAATGTAATACTCTTCTGATCGGTCTGCGAAGCGTCTTCCACTGTGAACTTGGATTGACGGCCTTCCCAGTAGAACGGATTGTATTTCGAATAGTCCATATCATTTTCGTGCCGACGTCGCGGTCTGATCTGTCCTTCAGTGATGATGACACCGCCTTCTAAAACGGAATTTATCGATCTTCCTAAAGCTTGAAAACTTGGCGAATCAATCTCGGAGCCATCTTGCATCGGCTTATTGTCAGGGGGTGGGTACGGACCGGGATCATTCCCTGTAAAATCTTTATTTAGCTTTTCTGTTGAAGGATAGGCAGGCGGAGGGGAAGGATTCTTATCGACCGCAGGGCTGTTAGTATCGCTGTCTTCGGCTTTCATCAGGGCAGGGGTCGCGGGGAACGGTTGGCCAACGGATGCGACCAGCTTTGTTGACTCAGATAGAGAATGGGAGCTGATGTCCTTTTGCGCATCTGAGCAGCCTATCCCTGTCAGGGCGAAAGCAAGAATCGCGAAATGAACCTTCATCTAAACTCCTGGAGCAATCACGAAAACATAAACATAGCCAATAGGATTTGCATAATTTGGCTTACTAAGTCACGATTTGCGAATTTTATGTTTGTCGAGCGGATTAGAGTTTTTACCTTAGCATTTCCGAGTGGCTAAATTGTAAACGAATTCTCTCATTTTTCTGAATGGTTTGGTGGGCTTGTCTTCTAAAAAAGACAGTAATTTTAAATCAATAATTGCGTATTAAAATCACTAAATATTATCCGGTCCGCATTGGGATAATCAATGTCTTAGCTTAGCGTAACAATTTGATATTTAAACATTATTCATGAATTTTTCCAGCTAACAGGTGTTTCTTGACAACCCGGGAATGATGCAAAATTACGAAAATTACCCATGCCGCCTTTAAAAGACTCAGAATCGATATCTTTTGAAATGTCAATGAAGAAAAATAGCATTTTTTTACTCATCCAGTTCACTTGGACATTCAAAATTCCAAAGCTCGGCTCTATCGCTTCCACAGAGTGTTTCTTTTTTGCTGCCGAATACATAAATATAATCGGATTAAAAGTTGGGCAAGACGGACGCTGTACGATGCGAAATCGGAATAGTGTGGGCTTGCTCATGAATAAGCTTAACTGGCCTCTGCCAGGAACCGAACGATGTAGCGGAGCAAGAGGCAGCAGGTGACGATCAAAACAACCACGCGAACAAGATTCTGTCCGCGCTTCAATACGAAACCCGAACCGAGGTAACTGCCTAAGGCATAAAACAGGGCGCCCGCAATTCCGAACGACCATAGATTACGCCCGAGGCTAATGAAAAATAGCAAGGCACCAATGTTTGAGGCCAGATTAAATACTTTTGTTGTAGCATTGGCGCTTAAGGTTTGAACACCATGATATTCGAGTAGGTTCATGTAAAAAGCGCCGGCACCTGGACCAAGCAAACCATCGTAACAGGCTACGCCCCCAATCCCCGCCGATGTTCCCCATTGCCTAAGCTTTGTTAAGAGGTCGCGGGATGAATTCTCTCGCGATAAGTCCCCGGTGCCAACAGTGGCCGCGGTTTTAGCGTGCGGATTCCAAAACCAACGTTTGATCATAAAACCCATGACAAGGATAAGCAGGAAGGGAATTATGCTGCTGATATGGCTCAAAAATGCCTCCTGCTGCGAGAGAAAGGCGCCCAGCGCCGCCGCAACTGCACAAATCAACACGAGGAAGGTCCAGTTTTGCCAAGCGAGCTGAGGCAGAAGGTTGGCCCGGCGATAGCGGAGTAGTGCGGGCAGGGACCCAAACGTGGTAATCGTCTTATTGGTCCCAAGCAAAAATATCGGCGGCACACCGATATTGAGCAGAGTGGGTACCGTGATCAGTCCACCGCCTCCACCCATCGAATCAACGATTCCGGCCGCAAAGGCCGCGACTATCAGTGGCCACACTTGAATAGCAAAATTCATGATAGAGCGGGTTAAGGCTGGGTTCATGGCAGAAGGCCTTTCCAATTCAATTTAAGATGAAGGGATCACTGGCCCCGTTAAGACTCAAACCATAGTCTTGCAGTCGCATTCGTTTCTGATAAACTTCCTTAGGTTCCCTAAATCGATAGAAGTTCACCAGCCGCTCAGGGCCGTGCTAGTCACGAAGACAAGAATTTAGGTGATTTGTGTTCAGAACTCATCCTGTTTTGTTTTTTTCGTCTGCGCTATTTTTCGGTAGCTTGATCTTGGGCTGTGCGAACGACACAGAATTGAGTGATGCGATAGCCGCAGACTTTAGCTACAATGACATGAAATCCAAAGCAAAGGCCGATCCCATCGATCCTGAGCAGCCGGCCTTAGCTGTTGCCACGGTGGCCAGCCTCATTTCGGTCAGTGAAGTCTTGGTGAGAGAGCCTGAGCGATTTACGAAAGCATTGTGCAATGACGGCAAAATCTATGATCTCGAATACAACAACGGCCGCTTTTCGCTAGCCGCTGAGCCCTTTAGCGTCTGCGCACTCTTTGCCGATACCTCGGCACTCAAACCTTTAGGAATGTGCGCCGATGATAATTGCGAAGCTTCGACGGTCAGCGAATGTAGCGAGCCCGAAAAAAATGAGCTTCTGAAGTCTTTTGCCGAAGCTCAAAAAGTTCAACGCTGCTGGCATGTCGGGGCTTTCCCCTCGCTCCAGTTCACCGTGCTTATGACTAAAATCGGCCCAAGCTGTCAGGCTCAAACCCTGGTCAAGACTGCAAAGAATTGGCTGCAGCTGAGCAGCATCGATGGCACTTATGAAACAAGAAAAACCCAGGATTCTGAAGGCACCGGTTGCTGGTGGGAGGCGGGAACCAACTCTATCTACGAAGGTGATTGGTTTGGTCATGCGAAGCGAGTGGTGCCGATCATGGCCTTTGAAAAAGGCAAGGGACTCTATGCCATCCTAAGAAGCAGTTGGAGCGGCAGCGAAAACTATCAGCTGTTTCGGCTCGATGGCGAAAAGGCCATCGAAATAGAAAGTTTTGCTGAAGCCTTTACGGAAACCGGCAGCGACGCGAGCTTTTCCCCCGGGCCTCCCCCCGAGATCGAGCCCCATGTGAATCCTATTGCAGCCCCTGTATCTAGGGCTAAAGCAGATGGTAAAGGCAAAGGCAAGGGCAAGGGCAAGGGCAAAGCCACAAGCAGAGGCCAAGCTGCAGCCAAAAAGGGTGGGGGCACTTCCGTCAAGTCTGAAGTCCAGGAACCCATTTTGGCAAGTCCTCCCCCTGATGAGACCGCAGTGTCGCCTCTGGACAGGGAGGCAATTCCAGAGGCCACGCCTGAAGCAGGTTCTGAGCCCGAAACCATGTCGGCCCCCGAACGTCAGGATCTGCCACCCCCGCCGCCTGATACTTTGCCTGAAAGTGCCGACTAAATGGGAACAGTGCCGGCGCAACGTGCGGGCCACGAGTCCTACATTTGGACCTATCCCCATCTGACTGCTGCGGCATTCTCCAGACCGTAGCCGGTTTTTATCTTGGGCTTCGGGCCACCAGGGCCGTAGCGTGTAATAAGTGCAGCTTTACAGGTGAGCCTGCAAGCCGTAGTTTGTTACATCCTTTGCATGGGGAGAAGAAAAATTGCAAAAACTAATCAGAAACTGTTGGCTGGGAATAATCGTGACCACTCCATCGTTAGGGTTCGCTGCACCCTTTAAAAGCGACAAAGATTATCAATGGCTTGAAGAGCTGCGCTCCGACAAAAGTTTGGCCTGGGTAAAAAGCCAGAATGAACGCAGCCTCAAGCGTCTCGAGAGTACGCCGACCTTCGAAAGTATGAAGCGTGATGCCTTGGCGATACTGGAGGCGAAAGATAAGATTGCCTATGGGCACATCAATAAAGAATTCGTCTATAATTTCTGGCAGGATGCGGATCACATTAAAGGTATCTGGAGGCGTAGCAGCTTTAATGCTTACCGGGAAGGCAAACCGCTGTGGGAGACGCTCCTCGATATCGATGCCTTGGCTAAGGCCAGCGGTAAATCCTTTGTATATGGTGGCGCCGATTGCCTGCAAAGCGATCCGAACCGTTGCCTGATCACACTCTCCGAAGGTGGCAGTGATGCTTCCATCCGCCGCGAGTTTGATATAGCGAAAAAGGAGTTTGTAAAGGGTGGCTTCGAATTGCCCGCTTCCAAGTCTTCCCTTGCTTGGGTTAGCAGGGATGAGGTGCTGTTCGCTAATGCATTGACGCCAGCTACTCAGACTGATTCGGGCTATCCGCTGGAGCTTCGCTCGTGGCAGCGCGGTCAAAAGATTGACGACGCAGCGCTAGTCTTTAAAGGCGAAAAATCGGATGTTTCGGTGCGAGGCTGGGTCAGTCGCGACTCCAGTGAAAAGAAGGACTACACCTTTTACTCAAGGAGTTTAAGTTTTTACACTTCAGAAATCTATGTGCCAAAGGACGGTAAAGCCTTTCGATTGCCCCTTCCCATCGATGTGGAGATGTATGGCATTCACAAAGGCCAGCTTTTATTTATCAATCGCAAAGCTCTTTTGACTTTCCCCGCAGGTTCTTTCATAGCGGTGAAATACAGTGAGCTTTTAAAGGGCAATACACCTTATAAGCTTATTTTTACCCCTAACCAAAGTCAGTCGATCAACGGCGTGGACATGACGCGGGATTATGTCTATGTGAATCTTCTCGATAATGTCCGCAGTCGCGTCATGCGTTGGGATCTTAAAGACGGATCGTGGACTGCAAAGGATCTGCCGCTTGAAGCGACTGGATCCATTGCCTTGCTTTCTGGCGATGATGAAAGCAATCGTATGCTGATAGGATATGAGGGTTTCCTAAGTCCCAACAGCCTGTTTAGTTTCGATGGTGAAACCTTTGAAAAGAAATTGATAACACAACTTCCTCCGCGTTTTCCGGCCGAGGGCATGACGGTTAAGCAGGAATTCGCGACCAGTAACGATGGCGAGAAAATCCCTTATTTCATCATCCATTCCAAGGCTATGAAAAATGATGGTTCGAATCCGACTCTGCTTTACGGCTACGGTGGCTTTGAAGTCTCCCTGAATCCAAGTTATCTGGCGATTGCAGGCAAGCTCTGGCTTGAAAAAGGCGGCGTTTATGTGCTTGCCAATATTCGAGGGGGCGGCGAATTTGGACCAAGGTGGCATCAGGCAGCGCTTCTTGAAAATCGTCAAAAAGCCTTCGACGATTTCGCTGCTGTTGCCCGCGATCTTATCACCAGGGGAATCACGACCCCAGCCCATCTCGGCATTCAGGGGGGAAGCAATGGCGGTCTATTGATGGGCGCAAGTTTCACCCAGCATCCTGAACTCTTTAACGCCGTCGTCTGTCAGGTGCCTTTACTTGATATGCTGCGTTACCATAAGCTTTTGGCTGGCGCGAGCTGGATGGCGGAATACGGCAATCCCGATGATCCCAAGATGAAGGCGGTGATCGAAAAATATTCACCTTTTCAAAATCTAGATCCTTATAAGTCGTATCCAGAGGTGTTCTTTGTGACATCGACTGCAGACGACCGCGTGCATCCCAGTCATGCCCGTAAGATGGCGGCTCGTATGGAAGAGTTCAAGAAGCCTTTTCTCTACTATGAAAATATTGAAGGTGGCCACAGCGCTAGCGCTGATCTGCAGCAGAGGGCGAAACGTTCCGCGCTCGAATTCAGTTATCTTTGGGTGAAACTTAACACTCCCGATAAGTCCTGATGCCACTATAAGCGCCTTCATAGCAGGCTTAGACCTAAGCTCTGTCTTCAAGTAACGTTTTGTAAAAGCCCGCAGCCCAAAGGACAGCGGGCTTTTACTTCGGATATAAAGCGCCTGCTACAAAGGCCTGAGCCGCTTTGATTACGAGTCGGCAACCCTCTAAAAAGACAGCATTATCAAGATTGGACTCCACTCGCGGGGAAGGACGCCGAAGGGTATTCGTCAGTTGATTATCATAGAGGATTTTAGCATGAAAAAACTACTACTCGCATTAGTCATCAGTACTTCAGCCCTTGCCGAAGGTGGCAAAGCTCCCGATTCACCAGCAGGTGACGAGAGTGCAGCTGTTAGCAAAACAGAAGCGAATGAAGGACACGCAAAAGAATCGGCGAATGGCAAGGAAACTATCTGCAAACAGGATTCTCGAGTGAGAAAGGTCACACTTTCCACCGGTGATGCGGGATTAGCCTGCAAAGTGTCCTATCTTAAAGAAAGCCAGTCGCCTGGAGAGGAAAAGGTACTTTGGAGTTCAAAAGCAAAAGCTGATTACTGCGAGGAGCATGCCACAGCTTTTGTCGAAAAGCTTAAAGGTATGGGTTGGGTTTGTGAATAGCGAACGTGTTATTAGAACTTGAGCTAAAGTCTGGTGGTGGATTGAGGGCCCGTGAATGCGTCGAGACAAAGGCCCAAAATCTACCACTGACAAGTGTCTGTCCGGAAAAGGCGATGGCCGCGTTCCATCAGCAGAAAAAGTGCTCATCTATGCGGAATAAACTCCGCTTTTTTTCTGGCTCGCGGCATGCCATCCCCAGTTCCGGACAGACATTCCTTAACGACTGGTAATCGGCCGTTCCAAGGGGCGCGCACAAGTATACCTTGTATAGAATTGCATCTTGGGTGTGGGCTTTTGCTGGGGCTTTACCTGGATGCCAAATTCCAGTGTGTTCCAAACCTGCTCTGATGTCGTATCCCAGGCGTCACCATAAGGCTGTGGGCAAGACTGCTGGGCCTCAATCGTAGCCGCCGACTCCTTTTCTATGCCACGCCCCATCCCTGCTCCGAAAGGAGAAAGGGCCTGCTGCCCTGCATCGGGATAGAGTGCCGATTCCTGTGCCGACACCCCATGCGCGGCGATCCCCAGAGAGAGTATTGAAAGGCTCAAGATTCCAGAGACTTTTTTCATGACTTCAATCCTTTAAATATTCGGCTCCCATAAATGTACGGACTGCCTTTTGGCTATCAGGGATAATCAGAGTGGCAATCCCTTCCTCTATCATAGCGTGATAAGGAATACGGCCTAATGAAAGAGTCTTGCGGCGGATGAGATGATGGCGCCCAAAAACCATCAGCTGTGAGTTTGAACGAAGAACTTCCGCATGGATAATCTCCGCGGGTTCCCCAAATCCGACAGCAGGTTCATAAATCGTACTGTTCAAGGCCTTGACTCTGGACCCATTGCAGCGCCTGATCAATTCCTCACGGGTCATGTCCTTGACACGTTCAATATAATAGTCACGGTTGAGCAAGGGATCAGACGGTATCTGGCCAAGCACCATCGCTTCGCGGACTGCGGCGATCATTTTATCAATTTCACCATAGGTTGTCGCATGAACGTGAACGTGGGTCAAACGTTGGGCATAGAGCGCTTGAGCTAGCCAAAGTCCCGCTACAAGAGCCTGTTCGCCTTCCCTTTCAAAATTGTCCGCCACCAGGATGCGAAGCGAGTCTTCAAAGGGAATCGATTTGCTTAAAGGAACCAGTAGAACAGGCATGTCTGCATCAGACGCAAGAGTAAATCCCGTCGATAGGCCCGAGAGGAACCGGCGATTATCCCTTTGCTCACTACGAACGCCACAAAGGATTAGCCCGGCATTCTGTTCATGGGCATAGCTAAGGATTGCTTCCGTTGGGAAATCCCGGACGATATCGGCAGTCGCTTCCAGGTCATTGATTTCCAAAAGCATGGCCTCGAGTTTGTTACGAGCTTTTTTTTCCTCATCGTCTGTGTATGTCGTTTCATATCCGTAATAGGGATTGACGACGATATCTCCTGCACCAACATAGCTAAACAAAGGCCTTAAGGCATGCACCAGCCGCAAGGGCGCATGAAGTTTTTTGGCTAAAAACCGTCCAGCTTCCACAATGAAGCGATCCGACGGCTCCAGTAGAACGGCAGCTATGATTGGTTTTGTATGATTGTTTGAATTCATAAGAACTCCTTAGCCCATAGATGCGGAGAGCCTAACCTTAGGGCAGACCTAGCAATACTTGGGCCAAGGCGGAGTGATCAGAAAAAAGGCCGGGCTGTTAAAATGAAAGATTTAAATCCTTGAATATTAACGAATAAATGAAATTTTAGACCGTTTGAAAACCAGCGTTCAAAGTCATGTATGTTTTCCCATATGGAGTGGTCATGCTGCAAAAGAAGCAGCTTCGATGGCTAAGAACTTGCTCAGCACCTTATTATTTAGGAAAAATCAAAGGCAGCCCGCGATCTAACCAGTTGCGATAGCCACCGATCATGCTCTTGACGTTTTGGTAGCCCATCTTTTGAAGGTTGAGAGCCGCCAAGGCTGATCGGTAACCTCCGCCACAGTACAGCACAATAGCGGCATTTTTATCAGGAATCCGCAGTTCGATATCGCGTTCGATAATGCCTTTGGATAAATGAAAAGCGTCAGGAAGGTGGCCAGCAGCCCATTCGGATTCTTCACGCACATCTACGAAATTGAATTTTTGTTTTTTCTCAAGCATATTCACCACAGAATCAGCCTCTATTTCTGTGATTTCCTGTCGCACCTCGTCGGCAAGTTTTTCAAAGCCAGGACTATGTTTCATAAGGGATCCTTTATTTGCATTTGCACTATCAAGACTTCAAAAGACTTTGGTGTGTCAACAAAAAACTCGCGACTGCCGGTCGAACGCGGGCGTGCTCTCGGAAAGACGGGTGCTAAAAGTTTTTGGCCTGCAATGGCTCCTGGTTTAGGGCAGAATGCTTTTTACAGCATCAAACTGCAGGCCGAGTTCGGTTTTTGGGCTGGCAGTGAAGTAGCTCATCGGCTTTCTTGTCCTCATATTCATAGCGACAGCGACAAGAGTTATGGTTTTAACCTCTGATTCACCGAGGTAGCTGCGGAAAATATTGGTGAAATCGATCACCGCGTTTTTGGCCGTTTGCCCCGATTCTCCTTTATGAACGTGGTCCGCCCCGAAGAAAGAATAAACCCCAACGTACTCAGCTTTCGTGTAGGCATCCGCGTTAAAGTAATCGAAGGTTTTGTAAGTGTCGTCGATAAAAGCAAAGAATCGAATCACGAGGGAATCTTTCATTTCCTGATCTGTCGGTGGAAGCAGATACGCCACGGTAAATGCAACACTCGCTTGGATGGACGAGCGGAAAGCAGCCAGGACAATTTTCGACTCCTTGTCAGCCACGTCGATGGTCGTAACGATCCTTTCGCTTGAGACAACGTTTGTCCCTACAAATCCATAGGAAAAGCGCGACCTGCCTTTAATTACCAGTCGCGATACATCAGGAAGTTTAGCCTGACCTTCTGCAATTCCTTTTCTCTGCGAGTTCGGTATCGCGGGTGGCGGAAGACTATCGGTGTCGTAGACATAACCGAAGTTTTTGAGATCCTGTACGTCTTTTACGGTAAGGTTGAATTCGACCTTGCGTTTTTGTTCTGGCCAGTCGATCCCTGGTTGGAGTTCGTCGCCACTTCTGTGGTAATCAAGTGCCGTGGCCATATAAACTTCGGCGACATCATCTCTTGCCGCGACGTTCGAACCCCCTCGAAGAAACTTCGCCACCTTTTCCGGTAGGACAGCGGGATGTATCCTCTGGAATTGCCGCCAGATCCGGTCAACATTACCATGATGTAACCAGAAAATTGGATCCGTGGGTGATTCATTATTCGCCATAAGGCCGCCGATGAACTTATGCACATTATTGTGTGGAATGGCTTCGAACGTGCCCACTGCGCTTCCACCGGCTCCAGCCGGAACGCTAAAGGGAGCAAAATAATCAGTCGGGCGCGAAAAGAAGGAGTAAAACTCTCCGTTGGCGTAAATGCGATCCATGACCGATTGACCGGTAAATTCAGGCGGAATCGAATCTCCGAGCTTTGCGACTCGTCGACTGACTTTGAGGCTCGGCGAGGTAAAGAATTCTTCGGGGATCACAGGATCAAGAGTCCAATCCCAATAAGGCAGCGCAAAGTCTGGATCATCTAAAGCAATCTGACAAGCGGTTTCGAAATAATAGAGATAGAGCCGATGCCAAGGCACGAAGAGCCAGTTACCATGCGGACAACTGGAGTTATGAATGTCAACAAACCTTGACCAGGTTAAATAGCTGCGCGGGTCTGCATCCGGGAATTTCTGCTTATCATTAGCCTTGAGCCATTCCACGGCCTGTATATACTGAGCTTTGAAATCCGAGTGTTTCCCTGGCTCCCAGCGTTTTCGCACCCGTGGAGCTAAAGGGGCTGTAAGTCCATCTTTGAGCCGTGAGTAGGCTGCAGTCGTTTTGCAACTGAGAAGGAGAAGGCCTCCGAAAGCCGCAGATGATGAGATGAGATGTCGCCGGTCAAAGTTTGTCATGGCATCCTCCAGGGTCATTGGAACTTTTCGATTCCTGCATCTTAGCTCCAAATCGGGACGTGGGCGCGATAAATCTGATTCATTTTGTATTCAAGAGTTGGATTCAGAAAGTTGAAGGGCAGTACGGGTCCCAGCGGATTGAGATGAACATAGCGTTAATATCTGCTGATGATCACAGGTAACGGTAGAGGCTTCGCAGTATAGAGCCGGTCCTTCCCTGCATCGACAAGTTGAAGCCCTTACGATCTAAATTCTCCTGAGCTGCTCGATGGGCCAAGCCACTCCAAGAAAGTCATCATGGTTCAGTTGCTTGATTCTTGTAGGTCGTGTTCAGTAAAAAGCAGACGCGAAATCGCCCTTGATAAGAACGAAGTTACGGTCATCCGTGGTATTGCCCAGGATCTTTCGTCAGCTTTTTATTCCCAAATTTCAGGGTTCCCCCAATTCTATGCGTTGCCCGGTTCCAAAGGGTCTGGCAAGATAGGGGACGAGGCCGGCACAAGGGGGTTGGCCTTCTCTTAAGACTTTTAGAGTTATGGTCCGCAGTGCGTTCAGATCGATCGTTTGGCCATTGCCCTCACCGAAATTTGTAAGCTTTTCGGTGCCAATGAATTTTGCGGCTTCACCGTCCGGCTGAATCGAGTGAATTTCCTTTATGCTGGCGACGTACTGTATCATTTTGGAAAAATTCTGAAAGGTTTTCGCTGTGGGAAGACCGTCATGCTTAGGTGGCGAAACGGTGATCGCGTTGCCGAGTCTGGCGTTATAAAATTCCAGGTCTGGAAAATTTTTCACAAGCTTGATGTAATAAGGATCACGAATTTTCGATTGAGCGGCGATGTCGGACTTGGTCTCGGGGTTGCCATTTTCGTCAAGCTCCGCTTTACCGTTTTCATCGAGCACCGGGACCTTAATCGGCTGGAAATTGATTAGAAATCCTGGAAAGCTGTAGCGGACGTCAAGCATGCTTCCGCCGTCCGAAACACCACGTTCCGCGACTTCCGCGAAGCCAATATTTATGTCACCCTGAGGCGAGATCATATAGGTTGCGAAATAATTGCTAGGAAGCTGGAAACGCTCATCGTTAACTTTGGCGATGTAATAGGCGCGGTTGAAGTCGAAAAAGCAACTCGGTTCGACGCTTACGTTGTCCTTGTGAATAATCTGGCCTTCCGCAGCAATTTGTCCAAAGGTGGATTGGAGAGCCTTGCGGGCCTCCCTGCGGAACAGATCAAGATTGAGGGGAAGGGCTTTGTCATAGCCATATTTTTTCACAAGCGCATCGCCTGGAGCTGCGCTGCCGGAATCCGCACGGACTTCGCTGGGATCACCGCCGCTGGTTTTGCAGGACAGAGGGCCTAGGGCAGCCGCGAAACAGAGAGTGAAACAGCAGAGCGTTGAGAGCTTGAGCATGAAAACTCCTTTGCCGGATGTGACATGTTAGGATTATATATTATTTCAACAACTGGTACCGGCCCATTTAGACCTTGGACTTTCCGCAAGACCTGTTTTAAGAGCGACGGAACTGAGTAGGTCCCCGTACCAAACCGCCCGCATCTCACGCCGCAGTGCAGTCGGGATGGGTACGAGCAAGAACGGCGGCAATCAGGGATTAGCGAATCCTCGCAGCATTGCCAAAGGCCAAGAGTCCTCGCATAGCCGGTCCCGGCCTCTATCGCCGGACTTCTGCCCGATACCTTGCTTTGCGTGCTCTATTTTACAGGCTTCAGAATCGATCCCGGTAGAACTTGCGAACTTTAACGTGACGACTGAAGAGAAGCATTGTCATTTATGGCCGCTAGGTTTAATGTCTGGGCCCAGGTCTATCGTCTGTCGTGCTCGTCCTATTTAAATACAAATCATTAAAATTACAGGGAATATTCATGCTCGCACCCTTTATGGTCGCTGTCTCAGGTGGATCAGGTTCAGGCAAGACTACTTTTGTAGGCAAACTTAATGAAAGGCTCGAGTTGCAGAGACCCCTTATTATCAATATAGATCATTACTATAGGGACTTAAGCCACCTCGCTCCCGATGAACGCGCCCGGTGTAACTTCGACGATCCGGAATCGATCGAAAAGTCCCTTCTGTACAATCAGGTCAGCCTTTTGCAAGCGGGACAAAATGTTGAAAGACCCACCTATGATTTCGCCACCCATAGCCGGACCGCTGCCAAAGTGCTGTTGGAACCGAGCCCCGTCATCATTATGGACGGCATTTTTTCTCTGTGTTTCCCTGAACTTCTGCAGCTATTTGACCTTAAGATCTTTATCGATGTCGAAGACGATGTTCGTGTGGTCAGACGCATCCGGCGTGATACCGCAGAACGCGGCCGAAGCTTTGAAAGTTGCGCCTCCCAATATCTAGGCTCGGTAAAAGCGATGCACAGAAAGCACATAGAGCCGACCAGGGTTGCAGCCGACATTATAGTGCCGTGGCACTCTATGAATGATAGAGCCGTTGGCTATATAGCTGATCTCATACAGCTCGCGGTACAACGCCGTAGCTGAGGCAAGGGCTATCTATACTAGGCCTTTTCACTTTTCCCATCTTTCCAGCCGTGGGCCAGTGCTACGTTTTCGCCGATGATCCCTTCTTCTTTTTGACGATTGCAGAGCCTTCTCCAGGCCCGTCGTTGACTGCAGGTTCGGGTCGGGTCGCCAGTTATTGGTGGCGACCTTGGTTATTTTTATAAAAATCAGCATTTGCCCCACACAATCAGGATTTTATTCGATGACCTTTAAGCCAATCTAAACCCACTGTTAAAACTTTTCATTCGGAATTTTTCAGCATCATCCGTATGGATTATTAGCAATTGCTGACACCCAATTCTGGCCTTGCCAGCCGACTTCGAACATAGAGTGGAGCTTATCATGCGATTCCTAAGCTTATGCCGCGTTTCTAGCTGCGCATTAGAGTCGTTTATTGTTTTTGGTTTAATGGCATGTGATGGCTCCGTTCCAAAATTCGCAGAGAATGGCATTCCGATCGTTTCCGCGAGTACTGCCGCCGCTCTTCCTGAAGTGGCGGAAGTGTTAAGCAAGGAAGAGGCACCTAACGAGGCCGTTAAAGTGGACGCCAAGGTTCCCAAGAACGCAGGGAACGATAACCCAGCCGATTCCAACGTTACCAATAGTCCAGCCGATGATATGGGTCAAATTCCGGCAGATGAAATCTTTAAGATAACAGCCGAAGAACTCAATAAACTCGGCAAAAACGATGCCAAGCCCAGTGACTGGACACCTGAAGATAAGGGGGAAACAGCACCTGAGCCAGCGACCTATACCCGCTGGACCTTTGGGTCATCTAACCTTAAGACCGGGAAATTCGGCTATTACTCGAATACCAATGAAGTTTCCCAATCCCTGGTGATGGACAATAATACTATCAAGATCGAAAAAACCTTCAGTCAGATCGATAGGCCTGTCATTACCGACTTCTTCGTGCAGGGATCGGACGTTAAAAACGTTAGTCAGACATTTTCCCAGAACTCCCGGGCGACGGGTACCCTCGATCTCCTAATCGTTATCGATAACTCGGGATCGATGAATGAAGAGCAAAAAAATCTTTCCAGCAAGCTTTCCCCCCTCCTTAGCTTTGTGCAGGAGAGCGACTGGCGTGTAGGTGTGGTCACTACGGATCCTAACGATGGTTGCCTGCGCGGCCTGATTTCCAAAACTGATAGTAACAATCAGGCGGCCTTTAATACTGCGATCAATGCCGGGATCAAGGGTAGTGGTAATGAACGCGGAATCCTACAGGCCGTGAATGGCCTGAAGGGTCAATGCAATCCGAGCGGCAGCTGGCTTCGACCTCAATCGACAGTCGGCGTCCTGATCGTCAGCGATGAGGACAACTGTTCGGACGGAAAGGGCTGCGGCACCGATCCCTGGGCCTACGGCAAATACCTCACTGACTATCTGGAATCGATTCGAACACCCGGGGTCAATGCCCGCGTCTACGGCCTGGTTGGTCATCCAAGCCTCGCATCGGGCCAATGTAAGACCATGGCATCAAAAGCTAATATTTATGCGAATGTCATCGATCAGACGGGAGGAACCTGGGGCTCGATCTGTGACGCTGACTACAGCTCGACTTTGCAAAAGATCAGCCAGGACATCAGCGTTATTTTACTCACGCAGTTCACCCTAAAGAATATACCGATGCCGGGCACGCTCAAAGTGTACTTCAACGATATTCAGCAAACTTCAGGTTTCTCAGCCCACGAAAACGTGGTGGAATTCCAAACCGTTCCTCCTGCTGGAACAGTGGTACGAATTGATTACGAGTTTAATGCCGTCCCGCCCAAGTCTAAATTTGCTTTGCGCGAGCCCGGTGAGCCGGGTCACTTAAATGTTTTTCTGGATGGGGTTGAGACCTATGCTTTTCATTTTGACAGCAGTTCCAATTCCATCGTTTTTGATACCGCCCCGACCACGTCTTCCATTAAAGCCGTCTATCGTCGGGCTGATGTCATGACTCAAGACTTTTATCTTGGGACGGGCCTGGAAATGACTAACCTCAAGGTGGTTATTAACGGTCAGACCCAAGCGCCAGACACCTATTCCTACCGAAGTTTGGACGGAATGCTTGGGTTCAAGGCACCGCCGGTTGATAATGCAAGCATTGCCATAAGTTTCGATAGAATTTTTGCCGAATCTCTGCGTTATGCCGTTCTCCTTCCCAGTGAAGGCTCGGTTACGGCTTGGGATATGGACAGCGCGGCTAAAATCAATATCCAAAGAGTTCAGGATACCGTGACTTTTGCCGCCAAGGACTATAAGCCGAACCGTCGGGTGATGGTAAAGGCGGTTACCGCCGCTAGTTGGAAGATCAAGCTGAATCCGGAAATTCTGCTCGACAGCCTTAAGGTTACTGCTGGACGATTAATCTGCGAATCCTATCGAATCAGCGACAACACGCTGGATCTAGCCCGATGTGAATGGCCAATGGGCACGAAGGTTGACATCACGTACCAATATGAAACCGAACATCTGGATGTCTTTGATCTTGGTCCAGTGGCAGGAATACCGGCCGATGCCAGTTGGAAGGTGCTTGTTAATGGCAGGATCCTCAAGGACTCCGAATTCTCGGTGGACGGCGGCCAGGTCCGCATCGCCGCCCTCCCGCTCAATGCCACAATACAAGTTTTATTAAAAACGAATTGAAATAAACATATAGAAAATCACAGCAAAACCCACGAAAAAAGGCGAGCCACCGGGGCTCGCTTTGTTTTTGCTTGCCTTTTATTACGCCAGGATCATAGAAGCGTCAGGTGATTCGCTTGCTGCTGAAGCTGGGGAAGTTGTCATGGGTACGAGTTTGCAATTATCAGCATAGGCATTGAGCGACTCCGTGACGGTGCTCTCAAAGCTTTCATAGAGATCTTGTTTGGCTTTTTGAGCATCTTCCGCATTGGCTTTTGTAGGCAGACTCTTAACCAAGCTTGAGGGTGCCTGGCGGAAGGTCTTACGGAAGAAGCGGGAGAAGTGCTGGGGGCTGTTGAAGCCGCAAAGGGTCAATACATCCATCAAAGCCAAGTCAAGGCCCTTCGCGATGATGTCGCGAGCCAGGTGAGCACGGAAGGACCATAACCAGCGCATGGGAGCGATGCCGTAATGTTTATGAAAGAGACGGGTAAGAGCAAATTTGGAGATGCCCACAGTTGCAGCTAAGTCATCTAAACTGATGTCTTCACTGACATTCTTAATAAGGTAAGCTTTGAGAGGAGCTAGTGAGACAGTGGCAGAGGGAGCTTCAACAGACTGAGATTGTGCAAGATTTTCGATAAACAACATGATTCGTTCTCCTAGCGGGTTCGACGTTCTCTGACGCAACGTCAAAATAGCCAAGTCGAAATGCTGTGTCAACTAAGTTTTATTAGAATTTTGAATTATCTATTTTAGCGCTGTGTTATTCAATACTTGTCCATAATTTTAAAAGGACCTTGAGGATTTCCTATTTGTACCGACCTATAGTTCATAACAAGAAAACAAGGTTTTTAAGGACTTAGATAGAAAGACTTGCCTCCATTCGGTTGGTCATGTTAGAAGACGGCCACTTTGATGCAGAGTAGGGAGAGTCTATGAACGGCTTGATCAGCAAAGTATTGATGGTGCTTGTAATTATTACGGGCCAAAAGGTCAAAGCATCCGATACATTAGATACCAACAAGTATATGTTGGATTTGGCTTCCGCCGGAATTTCTTCGCGTTCTCTTGTCCGCATCAAGGTATTTCCCCACGATCGCGATTATAAGCCTCACGGCTCAGACGCTCATCGCGACCACATCACCATTGAATCCGAAGGTAATTGTCAACTTTTCAATGGCATGACAGACAGGGCTGCCGTGGCTTCGACCGCGGTCCAGCAAAATTTCAAGAGCCTTGAGCTCGATGCCTCCACGCTTGCCAGGCCCGTGTTTATAAAGTGCCCCCAGCCTTTCAAGATCGTTCGCCTTGGTATTCCTGCCAATGCGCAATTTTCCTATACAGGTTCGCTCTACCTTCAGGCCAACGAGGGCGAATTGGAGGCGATCAATATTGTCGACCTGAAGACCTATCTGCGTGGCGTCGTTCCATCCGAGGTCTATCGCGACTGGCCGCTTGAAACCCTTAAAACCCAAGCCGTTGCCGCTCGTACTTATGCCGTTTATCACCTCATATATGCTCGAAAATTTTCCAGTGATCGCACTTGGGATGTCGATGACACAATCAATTTTCAAGCCTACACGGGATCGACTCTTATATCGGATAAGACGGATCTGGCGATTGCTTCCACGGAGGGTCAAATCCTTACCTTCCGAGGCAATGTTATTCAGGCCTTCTATCATGCCAACAGCGGCGGTCAGACTGAAGATGCTCTTTCCGTTTGGAACCAGGCGATTCCTTTTACAGTAGCCCGACCCGAAGTTCCAGAAGTCGAGGTTGCCAAAAGCATCTGGGAAAGAAGTTTTTCATTGGTGCAAATGGAAGCGGAACTTCGCAGCGCCGGATTTCTCGACAAAGGCAAAAGCCTGAAAAGCATTGTTATCCCGGTGGTCGGCCGCTCGCCCTCGGGTCGCGTGAAAGCGATGGCTATGATCGATTCTTCGGGTCAGCATAAAGCCTTTCCCTTGAGCCTTTTTAGAAAGGTTGCAGGCCAAATGCCGTCGCCTCTATTTTATCTGGAAAAAGACAGCAAGGTGAGTCGTGGGATGGTGATCAAGGGCGTGGGCTTTGGCCATGGGGTGGGCATGAGCCAGCAGGGAGCAGCAGCGCTTGCGAGTCAAAAGGCTTGGGATTATAAACAAATTCTTAACTACTACTATTTAAATACCACACTTTGTTCCTTGGATTCGAGCAACGAGTATGTGCCTGATTGCAAGAGTCAAAAAATGGCTCAGGCTACCCGTTAACTGGTCCTTCAGGGCCGTTTGGAAACTGGGATAGGAGCCATGCTGCGGGCTGTCAGATATTTCCGGCGGCTGGCACTGAGGGGAGGGTCAGATCAAACTTTGTATGAGGCGAAGTGACATCAAGTCGCAGGTCTCCTGCGTGTCTTTTGGCAATGGAAAGTGAAATACTGAGACCCAGCCCGGTTCCCTTGCCAACTTCCTTGGTCGTGAAAAACGGTTCCATGATTCGCGAAGCGATCGCTGGTTGTATGCCATGGCCGGAGTCGATGACCGAAACAATATAATTCCCCTGTCGCTTGGTGCCGACGATATGAATCCATTTCCTATCGAGTTCTCGCACGGCATCGGCCGCGTTATTGATAAGATTGAAGAGGACTTGAGAGACTTCCACCTCATTGCCGAATATATCGATATCGTCCTGGAATTCGACTTCGATCGCGATACTGTCCTGACGAATCTTCTCCTCACAAAGGCTTAAAACTTCCTGCACCAGTTTTGCCACCGAAAAGCGCGTGCGGGGGCTGTTTTCTCCGTCGCGGGCCAGCTTTCTAAGGCTGGTCACCACTTTGCCGATGCGTTCGCAGGTCTGACGGATTTGCGTCGAGCACTTTCTTACCTGCGAATAGTTGCTGCTGTCCAACTCCCTCTCGAGGCGTTGAGCGCTGCCGACGATGATAGCGAGAGGATTGTTGATTTCATGCGCTATGCCACCGGCCATCTCGCCAAGACTCGCGAGCCGGGCGGAATTGATGGCGTTCATCTTTTGGATTTCAATTTCGCGTTCTTTTTCGCGAAGGCGGTCTTCGTTTTGTTTTTGATAGAGAGCGAGCTCACTGACCATGGAGTTGACAGTAAAAACCAGTGAATCAAATTCGTCAGGGTAACGGTTATTGCGGCCGAGGCTTAAAGATTGGGGGGACTTCAATGACTGAATGCTTAAATTCTCGAGAAACTTTGCAACGTACATGACGTGTCGCGTAAGTAGTTTTTGGACGATAGCGAGGATGACGAGACTGATAAGCAAAGTTTTGACCGCTTGCATCGCAAAGGTCAGAAGCAGTTTCTGAAAAAGTCTTTGCAAAATTGCCACGCGTGAGGCTTTCACCCTTAAGGTCCCTAGCTCACGCATAGGAATGGAGCCCTGGTTGAGCGTCAGTTTAAAGGCTCTGTCGACGGAAGGATTATCGAAAAAAAATTGCAGCGGAATGCTCTGCCTTTCGATATTCGCAGGGCGATGAAAGGTAAAGAGTTCGACACCTTCCATGTCATAGAGTGCAGCTTCAACAAAATCACCGGTGGCAACGATGCCTTCAAGAAACTTTGTGATCTGCTCATCATCAAAACTCCAGACTGCCGTGCTTAAAGGACTAAGCGTCAATCTTTCCAATTGGCCGAAACTTCTGTCCAGAAGTCCAAGTTCCGAACGGTATTCAATATAAAAAGTAATCGCTGTCAACACCGTTGTTATAAGTGTCGAAGCAGCCAGTATGATAGCGAGGACTTTGCGCGAAAGGGAACGCGGATGCATTTTATGTACTTTACCTTATGCGTGGCCTGGAATTCATGGACGATCAACCGACTGAACGGAATAACACTCATTGACAGCAAACTTGATTGATTGATTAAAATCGCCTTTTTCCAGAGACTTGTCCAGTTGTTCAATTTCGATTTTGTAACAGCCTGAGATTTTTGCATCCGCTGCCCATTTGAAAGACTGGACCAGGATATTTGGGACGGCAAATTGCTGTCGTTTGGTCGCAAAGATAGGGCGTTACCGAGTGTAAGCTTGAAGTTTGACCCGGCTGAGTCTCGCAGGCTAAGTCTTTTATGTTAGCCCATAGTATCAATATACTGTTATGATTTCAGTAAATTAAGGCAGCCGCTAAAACTTACCATAACCTTATTTTTATTAATATTCCTAAGTATATTTGTGCAGTTTTAAAACCTTTAGATTTTCTTTCAAATAGCCGAAGTAGATTCATATCCTAAAAAAGGACAGATTCTATTATGCAATCTCCATTTAAAAACATGCAGGCCGGTACGAGTTTAATAGAGCTAATGATGGGTTTAGGCATGTTAACAATAGTAGCCCTAGGTGCCAGCATGTTCTTTAAACGGGTATCGACCTCCGACCTCGAAGCGCGGGCAAAAGCCGGAACGATAAGTGAAATTAGTCTTTTTCTGTCGACAGTCGAGCGCGACTTCAAATTAAGAAATGTTTCCCTGGGAACTCCGACAGCTCCCTGTGTGAGCCTCTGTAAGTCATTCTCTATCGATCGAATGGTGCGCACGACCTTAGGCGAAGAGGCGGTGATGCCTGTTAAGTTTGAGACTATTTGCGCTACGAGCAGTCGGCCCGAAATTACAGATATATTTAAGAGTGGAAATAACAAAATTAAATTTGCCCCAAATGCCGAAACGCAATCGACCCTCAACGGACGCTGTTTGAAGCTAGGTTTGAATGGATGTGCAACGGGACAATATCCGCAGGTGCTTATAACACCGGCCTATCCTTCCGATATAGATCCCACGACAATGCCGATTTATCCACGAATGAGTAAATCGGCGACGGGAGGATCAAGTGCAAAATTGCCTGACTTAAACCTCAAAGGAGGGTTAGCATCGAATGTAATCGGCGCGGCACTCTGCGCTGAATCAAGCGGTACTTCCAAAACCGATCGCGTGATTCTGGAGGCTGCGTATGTAACGGCTGAGGGCTTTGTTCGCGTAGAGAAACGCGAAGTATCCATTCCGCGTAGAAATATAGCCAATATTCAAATGCTGCCCAGTAAATAGTGCCGGTCCCGAACCGGCGATGGCTGCGTTTCACCGGCAGAACCAAATGTTCATTTATGAGGGAATAAACTCCGCTTTTTTCTGCCTTGCGGCTTGCCATCGCCATTTCCGGACAGAGACTCAATATATATCGCTCAAGCGCCGCTGGACGAAAAGAGTTCTGGTTCATGGAGCCGTGCCGATGCAGATTACAAATGCCCACCACCAACTGTAAGGCCCATGACTATAAAAAATCGACTCGCGAAGTCATTGGGAAATTTACGCTATCTATCATCTCTTGGGTAAGCCGTTTGGCTTCCGTGAGATTTTTTGCCTTCATACATTTCGAATAGTAAGAGTGGCCGAACAAAAACCAGCGATTGGCATTGATCACATAAAACCTTAAACGCCGCAGGTTCTTTTCATCACTATCAAAGTACTCATCAAGACTTTCCATGAACTTGACCATCGCCATCAGAAAAAACCTTCCCTCTTCCTCCGGGGTCTGCGGCGGCACCGTTCCCGGAAAAGCCTCCGGACTTTCGGTATAGCCTAACGAGTGAGCAATTTGCCATAAAATCCAAGGCCTAGCCGTAGCTGCCCTACCTATCATGACCCCATCAGCCAGCCCATTTTGATAGATGTGAAGCGCGTCCTGAGCCGTTTGAATATCACCATTCATAACGATAGGAATACGGCGCTTTTGCCGAATATCGCTCACCATCGTCCAATCGGCGTCACCTTTGTGCCTTTGAGACTGAAGCCTGGCATGAATCGTCAACCAATCGGCGCCTGCACTTTCCAATGCCGACGTAAAATCATCTAAAAATTGGGGATCGGCGACCTCCTGACCACAACGCATCTTCACGCTCACCGGTATTGAGCTGTGCTTTTTCGTCATTTCTACCACTCGTGCCGCATAGTCGCGGTCCCCAAGCAAACGTACGCCCCAGTTGTGCTTCAGATGCTGACGAGCGGGACAGCCCATATTGATATCGAACCCCCAGGGATCGAGTGGCAGGAGTTTCTGTATGCTTCTTTGAATGAAACTTTCTTCGTTGCCCAAGATCTGCGGGACGAAAAAACGTTCCCCTGGCAGAGTCTTTAATTCATCGACTCGATCTATTCTTTCAAAGGGGAGCCGACGGGTGGAAAGCATTTCGGTAAAGAGCAGAGGATGGACTGAAGATGGAGTGAAATGACGTACAACGGCTCGAAAGGCCACGTGCGTGAGGCCAACCATGGGCGCAACCATAAATGGAAAATCGAGACCGAGAGCATGGAGACGGGACGCTTGCACTCTATTCCCCTCATAACTGTAGATCCACTGTCTACGAGAGCTAGAGTAGGGAAGCAAGCGGCCTTTCCAACATGCTATTTTGGACTATTTAAGGTCATCCTAGCCGTCGTCGTCACCTTCAGGAGTTCCCGTAAAGTGTCTTCCAACAGATTGCCACGAACCGCATGAAATTTATTTACAAAGAAAGCGCACGTGGGCAGATAGGGACGAATCTGGGTTTCGGGGAAAGAGCTCACGACCAAGACAGGAATATCGTTATTGGTGCAAAAATGCGCCAATGAACCGCCGTCTCCTCCCTGCATGATGTAATCGGTGATCACGGCATCGAACGATTCCTTATTGAGAATCTCAATCGCCTCATGGCCTGAGGAAGTGGTCTTACAGACCGCAAAAGTCTTCAACTTTTCTTCGATAATAGAAGCCAAATCCGGATCGTCATCCACCACTAGAAAATTGAATTTTGGATTCTTAATCTTCATTCGTTAAGTTCTCGCTAAACCTGAGGATACTTGTCGCCGCTTTTGGGACATATGTACTTTTTACGCGATACGCGCGTTATCTAAGACTAATCCAAGAAAACTATATCAGATTAGTAAGGAGGGGGGAAGAGAGGCAAAGGCCGTCCTGGCCCCAATCTCACCGATACGATAAAGACAGGTCAAGGGCTGCGGGTCCGAGCGCTAACACGACAGATTGAAACAGCTATGCGAGTTTCTTATGGGTATTCCTCGATTTTCTTGAAAATTACCACGAACTCAACATACTATGTCCGCTACATTCCATCGTCGCTGGACGCAGTGGCTCGTCAAACGAGGTAGATTCGTGGCAGTGCCCTCACATTTTAAGTTTTTGCAATGGGCTGCCTGGCGCTATCTTGTCGCTCGCAAAGGGCGGCACGGACTTTCCTTCATGACCACCTTTTCCATCCTGGGAGTTGTGATCGGAGTCGCGGCGCTGATCATCGTCCTGTCGGTTATGGGCGGGTTTGAGCAGGATTTAAAATCAAAAATGCTCAAAGGCCAACCGCATCTGGAGATTCTATCGGCAAATCCCCTTGCTGGTTTTAGTCTCAAAGATCTCCCCTTATCAAGCTTTCAAAAGCTCTATCCCGATGCCGAAGCTATTCAACCCTACACCGAAGCCGACGTGGTACTCAAGCAGGGCAAACATCTATCGGCTGTCGTGTTATTTGGAATCGATCCTAAAATCGGTGGATCCCTTTGGGCCTTCGACCAGTCGATGACCGAGGGCACCCTCGATTCCATAGGCAGAAGCCATTTGCCACTGGTGACCGAAAATGGTGAGAAAAACGAGTGGCCTGGCATTGTTCTCGGGGAAAGCCTGGCGTCTCAACTCGGGGCTGACCTGGGCGATGAAATTGTAGTGCTAAGCCCCCAAGCCGCGTCCTCGGCGACGATTATGAGTGGTGGAACGGTAACCAGATCCTACGTTGTCTCCGGGATCTTTCGCACGGGTCTGTTCAATTACGATTCTAAATGGGCCGTGGTCTCCCTGGACGAAGGCCGCAAATTTATGGCGGATTATGATAGATCCCTTGACGATGGCGAGTATGTGTCCGGCGTCGGGGTCAATACCAGGGACCCCCTTTCGATTGAAACCTACAAACAACGTCTGGCAAAAATCCCCGGCATTCAGGGCAAGAGTTGGAAGGACACCAATTCCGCGCTGCTCTTTGCCCTCAAACTAGAAAAATATACGATGGGCTCTATCCTCCTTCTCATCGTTCTTGTGGCAGCCTTCTCCATCAGTGGGACGATGATGATGACGGTTTATCATAAGAAGCAACAAATCTGCCTCTTTCGCTCGCTTGGCATGTCGCAAAAGGAGGTTGGTCGCCTTTATCTGCTGCAGGGCTTTACGATTGGAACGGTGGGGATCATGGGCGGCCTGTGTCTGGGATTGGCCATGTGCTTTCTTTTACAGCAGTTACGCTATGCCGATTTACCGGCAAACCTCGTCTCACTTAGAAGTCTACCCGTAAAATATTTGCCGGTTGAGTACGGCGTTATCTGTATAGCTGCCTGGACTCTAAGTTTGCTTGGAGCCTTTTATCCAGCAATGATTGCGGCCAAACAAAATCCATCGCAAGGCTTGAGGTATTAGTGACAGACACCATTATTCAGCTGAAAAATGTGCACAAGACGTTTCAAATCGCGAATCAACAGGTTCACGCCTTGCGCGGAGTTGATCTCTCCTTGAGGAAAGGTCAGCTGGTGGCGGTGACGGGACGCTCTGGTTCCGGGAAAAGTACGCTGTTGCATGTGATCGGCACTCTTGATACTCCAAGTTCTGGCGCTGTAGCTCTAAATGGAAAAGACGTATCAAATTTGACTGACAAAGAGGCGTCGACTTTTAGGAACAGGACCGTAGGCTTTGTGTTTCAGATGAACAATCTGTTGCCCGAATTCTCGGCTCTCGAAAACGTCATCATGCCGGGTTTGATCGCGGGTTTGAACCGTGATGCGCTTAAGGCTCGTGCCCATGTCCTGTTGAAAGCCGTAGACCTCGGTCATCGACTGGAACATCGACCGGCTGAGCTTTCGGGTGGCGAACAGCAAAGGGTGGCGATTGCGCGGGCCCTAATGATGGAACCACCGATTCTTTTATGCGATGAGCCCACGGGTAACCTCGATAAAAAGAACGGTGACAGAGTTGAAGAGATACTGGTGGAACTCAGTCGAAGGACGCAGGTAACCATGTTGCTCGTGACTCACGATAACGAGTTGGCAAAGCGATTGCCTTATCAGGTCGTTATGGAAGACGGAAATATTGTGGATTACGGGGGATCTTGGTGAGACTCGA
>CAXSGP010000005.1:0-96043 GCA_964236955.1 uncultured Oligoflexus sp.
GCGTTACTGGGGATGTTCGACGTTGGCGTAGCCAAACGTCAACAGCCCCTAATATCTAAAGGGATCGCTTCTTCACTGGCACCTATCAGAACCTTCGCATTCCGGTCGGCATCTGTTCGAATCTAACAGGGGAATTTCGAAAGGCTCAGATACTCGCCTGGAAAATCAACGGAAACGCCTGCTCCATCCGTCACCTTCTAACCTGCCCCCTTGCCATTGCAACTCAGCAGAAGAACCTGGAGTGCTAGGGTCGATAATTGTCCAAAGGCCATGGGATACCATTTGCCAAGATGAATGAGTTCGTGAGTTCACTTAGATCAAAGATACAGATGCAAATTATAAACGAAATAAACTTCAGCCGCAGCCCTGCATCTTAAAAGAAAAAGAAGCTGGCACAAAGGCCGCTGCAGAGCACACAGTATCTTTCAGCTATCGAGCTCACCTTTGGCCATCGATAGACATCTCACCGCCGGCACCCCACCGTTCGCCTCAGATCTTTTTTAGGCGTCAATAATACCTTGTCTTAAATTTATTTATCTTTAACAATCAAAAGGAGCCCATGCTGCCCTAAACCGACCGCAAGGACCTCTTGGAGTTTTTCCATTCGGAGCGGAATATGAAGTCCCCTAAAGCACGCATACTCGTTACAGGACCAGTCCAGGGAGGCTGGGCTATGTGGGTCACGACTCGCTTTCAAGTTTACTTAGCGGGTGGGCAGGCGCTACGATTGCGAACTCTCGACTATGATCCTTCCCACTTGCCCGAATTTGATGCCCTCATACTGGGAGGAGGCGAGGATGTCGACCCCATTTTTTATAAGGAGGCGATCAAGGAGCGGACTGAAAATATCGCAGCCGGAAAACCTCCCGGTCTAGGCGCTGTTCGAGATGCCGGGTTAAAGACTCTTCGGCAACTGATGCGCATCATTCCTCATACCGGTCGCATCGATCACGCCCGCGATGTGATGGAGATGGCCCTACTCAAACTTGCCATCCTTCGCCATAAACCCGTATTGGGACTCTGCCGGGGTGCACAGCTTATAAACGTCTTTTGCGGTGGGACACTCCACCAGGATATTTCTTCGTACTATGGAGACACTCAAAAAATAACCACGCTCCTCCCCCGTAAAACAATCGGGATTTCCAAGGGGTCGCTTCTCAATAGGATTCTCCAAAGTGATACCGTACTTGCAAACGGTATGCATAGCCAGGCTGTAAATAAGCTTGGCGACCATTTAAAGGCTGTGGCCTGGGAGAAAGTGGGCATTGTGCAGGGGATTGAGGGCATCGACTTTGCAGCGCCAGTCCTGGGAGTCCAATGGCACCCGGAATTTCTTTTTTATAAAAAGGATCAACGCCTGCTCTTTCGATGGCTGATTACCCAAGCTGATCCGGTCAGGGAGACTCGGGATAACCCGGCGCTTCACCCTGAAATCGTGCCGGCCCCTATATAGGTAGCTTAGCTTTGATCCCAATCAAATGAAAAGGGCCGAGTAGCCTCTGCTTTTAACCGGGCCGCGAGAACTGCTGTACTAGTATCCCTGATCAGCCGATAATTTTTGCGCCTTCTTTAAAGCTCAGACGCGCGTTACGTGGGTATAACTTTGAGGTATCCCCGTAACCCAGGTTAACGACCACGGCTGATTTCCAGGTCGTTCCAGCAAAAAAGCTTGCATCAACTTTATCTTTTTCAAAGCCTGCCATAGGGCCACAATCAAGACCAAGGGCACGCGCTGCTATCAAAAAGTAGCCATGTTGAAGCGCACTGTTATAGATGGCTGTTTCTTGAGCCAGAGCAGCGTTATTTGCATACCAGGGCCGTGCGTCTACATGCTTCATGAGCCTTGGCAGTTCATTATAAAAAGCCGCATCATAAGCTAAAACCGCAGTGATGGGAGCGGCTCGCGTTTTGTCGACGTTGCTTGGCGACATGCAAGCCAAAAGCTTTTCGCGTTCAGCGCCCTGCTTGATGAACAATACTCGCGCTGGCAGACTATTAACTGAGGTCGGTCCCCATTCCATGGCTTCATAGATTTCGACCAAAACTTCATCCGCTATTGGTTTATCGAGCCAGGCGCTAAAAGTGCGAGCATTGTGAAATAATTGTTCGATAGGGACTGACTTGTTAACGATCTTGCTAGCGTTGGTCATACCGGTTCCTTTAGAGGAGTGCTTTAACACCCTCCATTTTACGGCTTTAAAAAGCCCCAACAATAGACCCCATATTCTGGAAAGATTGTCCAGCAGCCGGAACAGTAATGAGGAGCTTCGCCGAGCGGGAGAAAGACTCAAAATAGCTTTCCATGGAAGCTGTGAAGCCCTGCTATCCTCGCTTGTATCCAACACCATAAGTCAGTATGGTAAGAAAGTAGGACGCAGAGGAAAGGCACTTATGCTGACATTTGATGGCTTTTTCGGCAAGGCAAACAGTCCGGAACCTCTTGGCGATGGAGCCGTATTGCTGCGCGCGTATGCATTGGCTGAGGCTCATGCACTGACGGCAGCCGTTCAACATATTACCGAAGTCGCACCTTTTCGGCAGATGCTAACCCGTGGCGGTCTTAAGATGTCGCTTACTTCGACTGGCTGCGGCAACCTAGGCTGGTTAACGGAAGAGGATGATTCAAAAGCCGCAATCTATTCCACGCTGCCGCAAACGTTGCCACCAATGCCGGAGCTTTTTTTGAGTTTTGCCAGGCGGGCCGCTGCAGCCGCCGGATACCACGATTTTGCAGCAAACGCCTGCCTTATCAATCGCTATTTTCCTGGCGCGAAATTGGGTCTGCATCAAGATAAGGACGAACGCGATTTTAAGGCTCCCATTGTTTCCGTATCGCTGGGGTTGCCGATCACTTTTCTCTTTGGCGGACTGCAGCGCAGCGAACCGACTCAGCGGATTGCTTTGGATCATGGCGATGTCGTGGTATGGGGAGGCGCCACACGCATGGCATTTCATGGGGTTTTGACCCTCAAGGATGGCGATCATCCGCTGCTTGGCCGGCAAAGAATCAACCTAACCTTTCGAAAGGTCAAGGACCAGAACACTTCCATTTAAAGTTCGCGGTAAGCCTTAACCAGTCGATACACCTTGCCGTCCTCAAACAAAGCCCTTTCAAACTTGAATTGCAGGGTCTCGCCATCTGCTGATAAAGCTTTATTGCCAAAAATTCCCAGATCCTTTGTCAGGAGAAAGGCTTTTTTCTCTTTAGGGGCCATATTGAGTTCGACCCTGGAAAACGGCTCCATGGCCACAACTTCCTTTTGGAGGTTGAGCACCATAAGCGTGCCATCGATTTCCTTAAGGCGGCTTTCCGATTTATTTTGAAACAAAAATTCAAAATGAATCTGCTGCCCAAGGCCCATCATGCCCTCTTCGCGCCTGACTCCTCCGACTAAAGGCAGCAGAGTCATCAGATCCGATTGAACCTTGAGATTGTGGGCATCTATCTTTTTTTCCTGATCTTTCACAAACAGGCTAAGGGTTGATGATAGGCCTTCAAATCCCGTAACTTTCCAATCACCTGATTTTTCCAGCGTGAGTGTGAGCGGATAGGACTTTTCCATCCTGATCAGGCGCAGATCGACATTAACAAGGGCCTTCTCGCCTGATCGAACAACTTTACCAAAAGACAGGCTTTGAATATCGCCGAAAAATTCTTTGATTGGCCTCGAGGGTGTGACGGGCGATGCCGAGGATTGCGCCTGATCCCGGTCGTTATTTCGTAAGACGAGTTCAATCTCGTGCTTTAGCGAATTCATGACCTGCGACTTCAGGACTTTGGTAAAGCCGGCTCCAATATTGGATTGTACGGTTTCCCAAGGGCTCTCGGCACTCTTTTCGCTCTTTATCACGGTCAGGGCATCGATACTGGAATCGTAGATCCGATCGAGGTCGAGCCGACTGTAAAGGCTCGCCAGGTCTTTTTCCTGGATAGCGCGTTCCAGTTCGCGCACAGCAAAGCTTGGCGAATTGATCCAATAGGAGTAGGCGCCTCCGCTCATCAACGCCAAGAGAAGAATAGACTGCAAAAAACGGGAGCGAGGCCTTGGAACCGCTGCGCCCCTTGGTACTAGGTCGCCCTTTTTTTGAGTCATCGATGGCCTCCGGCGCTAGTAGATGATCCATCGCTTGATGGGTAAAGTAGGGTTAGGATAACTCAAAACTCTCAATAAATCCTATTTAGACCTTTATCGCAGCGGAATTTCTAAGAAGATCGGCATACCCTAGGCACTAAAACCGAGGCCCCCGTTGCCTTTTTACCTTGGCTATGAAGGCAATATTGCCATCGCTGTAAAAATCCATCGGACTCATGCCTTTATAAAAACCTTGAGATGTCGCCAAACACATATGAGGCTTTGTCAAAATTGTCTCATTAATACTGATTGTGTCCGGAAACATGAGAATTTGTACGGGGAGAGTTAAAGTGAGCGCAAGAGCAAGAAATCCTGGGGATTCTGAGGGACTCACCCGGCCTTCAGTCGGACCGGCTAGAGGTCGACCTTGAATTTTCAGTAAAACCAGCCGATGATTGCCTGGCAATCGGCCTGATTTCAGAAGCCACTTCATAAGGAAATGGCATCTCCTAGCGAGGACTTACCAAGATGACCCTAGACCAAAAACCAGTTCGTGTCATTCGCAGCCTCAAAGGAAAACCAGAACAAGTTTTTGACGCTTGGCTGAATCCCAAGACGATCGCCAAATGGATAACGGCTTCCCCCGGCGATAAAAGTGTAAACATCCTTACCGACGCGATTCCGGGTACCCAGTTCTCATTTGTTATTCAGAGGAACGGCAAGGAGGTCAATCATATCGGCGAATACATCGAAATCAGGCGCCCCCATCGTCTGGTCTTTACTTGGGGTGTCGAGGGAATGCCCATGGGTGAGAGCCGGGTGGCTATCGATTTTGAGCCGAATGCCCGTGATACTTTTCTTACTCTGACGCATACCGGCGTCCTGGCCGAATATAAGGATCGTACCCATAGTGGCTGGGAGAGGGTCATAACAGCCATCGATAGCACGCTGACTTAGAATTCGTAATAGGTCTTGATCGCCTCAGCACATTCCAGGATAAACAAGCGCGTCTTCGGATGCTGAAATTTTTCGCCAGGGTAGACGATACTGATCGGCGTTGGCGCTTCAAACCAATCACTGAGTACAGGAATCAAGACACCCTTGGCCACTTCCGTGCGACAGAAAAATGTCGGTAATAGGCATATTCCAAGACCATTGAGAGCCATATCCTTGATGGCCAGCAATTGATCGACGGTCGTTCGGCCCTCAACTTTTACACTTACTTTTCGGGCACGGTTTTCAAGATGCCATTCATCCTTGCCAGAAAATTTAATGCAGGTATGTTTACCGAGATCGCGGGGCTGCTTTGGTTCACCCGCAATTTTAAGATAGCCGGGTGACGCGAAAATCCCGCCCTTCATAGCACCGAGCCTTTTGGCAACCAGGCTGGAGTCTTTCAAATTACCGGCTCGAATCGCAATATCGACGTTTTCACCGACGAGATCGATGAAACGGTTCGATAAAATCAGATCGACATTGATGCCTGGATACTTGGCGAGAAAAGATTTTAGGAAAATAGCCAGCACGCCCCCAAAATCCACCGGCCCCGTTACGACCAGGCGGCCTTTGGGAGTTTCCTGTTTGGTTGAGATTGACAATTCAGCAGCGCCTATTTCGGCCAAGGCCTTGGCACAGGCGTTGAAAAAAAGCTCACCATCTTCCGTCACCCGCAATTGCCGGGTGGTCCGATGCAAAAGAGTGACCCCCAAGCGTTTCTCCAATCCTGCGACCTTGGCGCTCACAGTGGATTTTGGAGCCTCAAGCAAACGGGCTGCCTGAGTAAAGCTTCCCGCCTGAACCACTTTTACAAATGCTGCCACATCGCTGAGTTCCATTTTGCCATCCGTTAGCTTTGCCTTGAACAATCGAGGCATTTATGGTCCCGGTCTTGTCGATTTAATCTGAGAATAGAATGCCTTTTTCAAAAAAGCTAAGAAATCTCGAATGTTCTTTTTATTAAGACCCAAAACGAAGCGGCTCCGAATGGCCAGAAATTATGATTTCCAGTTTTTTGCGCCTAAGCATGTCAAGTTGATGCTATAAATCTGCCTAAATTTTATGAGTTGTTCATTTTTTAACTCTATATACTTGAAGTAGAGTCATTACTATTTTCTAGGCGTAGCAGATTGATAGACAGCTCAAATAAATAGGGGACTGAACCCTCACCCGATCGCCAACGTCCTGCTTTAAAAGGTCATGTTAAGGATCTAAAGACTTGAAAAAATGCTCACTTTTTTTCACATTTTTATCCCTACTTGCCAGCCCTGCGTTTGCCATGAGCAGCAGGGTCTTCACTGCATGCATTGATGAGAGACCTTGGCTTCCCCATACCAACCCCGATCCCGGGCATCCTGGCAATATGCAGATTCTCATTAAGTCAGTAGCCCACGATTTGGGGTCGACGGTGCAGATTATATCCCTCCCCTGGCGTCGCTGTTTAGAGTCGGTTCGAACGGGTAAAATCGATGCCATGGTAGGCGCAGGCGATGTGCCTTTTACACGGGAATTAGGCGAATTTCCAAAAATTGGCAACATTGTCGATAGCGGTCGTTCCTTAGGCATGGCGCGCGTCATGCTGGTTAAAAGAGCGGGTTCAAAGGTGAGTTGGAATGGCGTTCATTTTTCCGGGCTTAGCAAACCCGTCGGGGTCGCAAAGGGCACCCAGGTCATGATCACTTCTGTACAAAATTCTGGCGGCACAGTTGACGATGGCGGCAAAACTGATCTCCATAATATTCGCAAATTACTGGAGTATCGAGTCGATCTGATGGCAGGCTACGATTTCGACCTGAAAAAAATCCTTGCCCAAGGCTACCACGACCGCCTGGTCATGCTAGCAATGCCCCTAGTTGAATCCAATTACTATTTGGCTTTTTCCAAGGCTTTCTATACGAGAAATAAGGTTTTCGCTGAAAATTTTTGGAACAGGGTAGGCTTTGTCAAAAACAAACTCTACGCTCGGCCTTCTGCCAAATATCGCTATAATATCGAAACCTCCTCTGCAAATATCCTTCGGTAGAAACCGTTCTGCTACCCTCCCCGCCCATCCACTGTCCAGCTTTTAGCCAATGGCTTCGAGCTAGCTTTCCAACCCTTTGAAAATCTTTTGCTACACCATGAGAATCTATAGATTTTTTATGGGCAAGGTCATGGCCAGAGACTTGCAGAGGGTGCATAGTCCAGCCTATTCTTTTAGGGAGTTTTTAATGAAGTCCGCTATCATCTGCTTGGCATGTCTGTCTCTGATAGCCTGCCTGAAAAAAAATTCTGATGCTACGACTATCAATACCAAACAGGAAGCACCCATCGTTAAAATTACCCCAACTCAATCGGCCGATGCCCTCGTTCCCATCGCCCGACCCGAGCCTGGCGTCTTCCTTGGGCCATGCGTGATCGAAGGAACCCACGGCACCGCCAACGGGATCGAGGTCACAGCGAAGCAAATCCTGCTGGCAACCGCTCTGTATTCCTCAACGACCTGCACGCCCGATACACTCAGCTCTTGGGGTTACACCACTGAATTTGCCAGCTTTAGCGCCTACGCAGCAGATATAGGTGTCCGATCAAGACTTTCAGGCGATGAAGTGGCTGTGAGTTTTGACAAGAGCTCCATAAAATTCCTATCCAAATCGGGAATCGCTTCAAGCCTACAAAAAAGCACGGCGACGCTGGTTCCTGAACAACGCTTAAAAATTTACGTCATGAATCCTCTTGTCGATACTGTAAACGCCACCGTCTCCGGTCAAGTGCTATTGGCCAAAGGCCCTTTAAATGAAGGCGAATATGATATGGCTTTCTACTGCGAGGGCGCCAATAAAAAGGTCCTTCGTCAGGAGCTTAGTTTTGCAACTGATGCGATGGGCATCACTAGCTTTCTCGCCAAACTCAATACCTTGCCTGACAACCATGTCCCCCAAGTCACCCGCTGTCAAATCACTTTGGCAGAATTACAAAGAGGCGGTGATAGCACCCAATCCCAAGACATCGCCTGGAGCCAGTTTCTCGAGGTGAAATAAGATGTGAGCGTATTTAGAGCGTAAAAAGCCTCGTCTTCCCGGACGAGGCTTTTTAGGATTGATCAATGACCGATAGGAGGTTTTTGCGTGAGATCGATCAACCAGAATCGAACTTTATTTTCGCTCTCGCGCGCTGGCAAAACTAATTTCTTGCCCAACGAGAATCCTCCGTAGGATTTGGTAAGGGCCGATGGGTCGGTGGGTGATCGGAGCGATTGAAACCTGGATCCGCCGTCACTTGTTTCAAAAAACAGGAATTCGATGGAACCACCTCTTGAAACACCTGAAATTGCCATATGCTGGGGATTGCTTGGGTCGATCCAAATATTCGTGATGTCACCGTTCCACTGGGTATCTTTGGGCTCTAGCCTTCCGACGGTACGGCCGCCCGAGCCTGCCTGGAGCAGCCAATTCGCTTTCTTCGATTTAGCGTCAAATTTGAGAAAGCCGCCTTCTGTTCCTACAAAAAGCAGGTCCGGCTGACTGGCAACTGAGGCAAAGGAAGTTGGACGTTGATTACTCATGATTTTCGAATCCACCAGTTTTTCCAAATTTTTGGGCTCAGAGCCCATGGGATTGAACCAGCCGATCCACGCATTATCGCTTGGACATTCCTGCCCCTTGAATACGAAATTAGGGTAAGCGGGAAGGACGGCCGCTATACCGGACGCACAGGTTTGCATGCTGGCTTTTCCATAGGCATAGGTCCAGGTCTTACCGAAGTCATTCGAAATCGCAGTATTGGAGCCGGTTAGGGAGGCGATTATTTTCTTCGGAGGTACCACCAGGAAATGGATAGGCGATTCGTATTCACTCCCGACACCGTCCGGATTTGCAGTAAATTCAGTGCCAAACTCCTTCCAAGTCGCTCCTCCATCATGAGAAATTCGCAGCGGTAAAGTCTCAAACGCTTCGGCAACAGAGCCGATGATGGTATCGGGTTCACCCGATATAGCAAAGACTGATATCAATTCATCGTCGAAGGTCTTCAGCAGGGTCCAAGGTTCTTTCGACTGCAAGGCTTTTCGAAAAATAGATTTGCCAGTCTGGGCATAGATATACTTTTCGGTCATGGAAACTTTGACTTCGTCCTTTGCTTCGAGATCGCCCAAATCCTGCCAACGTTGATCACTGACGATTTCGGGACTAAGGGCTTTCAATTGAATTTCAGCCTGGCTGCAGGCAAAACTCAAAATGGGCAAAAGCATAAGGAAACCGCAATTTAATGAAATTATCTTCATCGATGTCCTCTTCAGACCTAACATATGCGCTGCCTCTGATTGCAGACGGAATGGCTTTGGGAATATAGCTACTAGATTATGAACTTGGACTTTGCTTGTCAACCTGCGTCAGCTCATAAATGAGGCATACTGCACAGGCGTCAATTTTTTTGACAACATCAGGCAGAAAAGATCCTTAATTTCATCATAAATCATTGAAATTATTAATTTTAATTATTATACAAACAACAAAACCCACGGCACGACTCTCGCATTAAATCTAGCAGCTGCCTGCTCCTCAACGCTGTCTATGAGGTCCCCACTATGCATTTACCTTTCAGGAGCCTTTTTGTGGCCCTGCTATCGACCAATTTTACTGTTTCCTGCGTTCCTGCCGCCAAGGGCAACAAACATGACTATGTAAGAAACCGTCTGCCTTTGGCCAATGCCTTTTTCGTTCATGGGGATCCCAAAGAACTCTATAAAGGAACGGTCCAGGACAAGTCGGGCCTCGGCACCTTCGCCCGGGCCAGTGATCTGGATCACTACACCATCACTGGTTTCGCACAGTTTAAACAGGTCGTTGCCAAAGACTCTGTGCAAAAGATTTCATCCCAGGATGAGCTTGAGGAAAGAAACAGTACAAATGCTAGCGAAGGAGAGCACCAGGGCTTCAGTGATTATTCCTTTGTTGCCGATGGTAAGGCCTTGCTTTTGAAAGACAGTAGCCAGGGCCATGAGGATTATCCTGTCCTTACGTTCGTGGCAGAGAAAGGCAACCTCGTCCTCGCGCTAGTCGATAACTTTAATGCCACTCCCGTGCATTACAGTATTAAAGAAAATGGCGAAGCCTTCAGCCTGCTTTACAGCACGGAAGATGATCATGGTATAGCGTTAAATGCCCTTTACTTCACCAAGATCAAACCGGTCAGTCGTATGGTGCGCATCCTAAACCTTCCCCAAAACTACTTCCTGCTGGGTGATGGCAAAGCGGTCAACTGGAGACGGGATATCTCCGTTGATGTTTGTGGTTCTACAAAATTGGAATATAAAACATTAGTCGAAGATTCGCTTGAAAATTGGTCTATCGCGGGTGGATTCAAGCCCGGATTCATTGGCGATAACCGATACACGGTCAATGTAAAACCAAAAGCCAAACCCTTTACCGATCTCAACCAGAACTGCGTAAATTTCATCGAGAATTATAAAAATGAAGATCAGGACGACTTGGTCAATATGGGTGTAACGCTGCCTATGATAGATGAATTCAGTCAGGAGATTTATAACGCCCAGATCTTCATCTTTCTCAATGCCACAAAACGATCAGGGATGCCGATCGGCAGCGTCTTGACTCATGAAATGGGCCATCTCCTAGGACTTGGTCACGAATTTAAAAAGAATGCGCATGATGTTGTCTTTCCTTCCATCATGGGCTATGAGGGCGTCATCGCTATCACTGATGCCGACCGCAAAGCCATTCGCTCGCTTTACTCTAAATAAATTCAGCTTCTCATACCTGGTCAAGGTCTTCCATCAACAGGGAAGGCCATTTTTTTTATTTCCCAGGATCTGATAAGGGGGCTTTCCACCCTCAGCCACGCCGTTTCCTAAAACATTATCCCGATCCGACTCGGCCTGTTTTTGCGGAGATCCTATCGCAAAAGCCGAACGGCTGACAGGATAGGCCCCATTGCATACAAATGTATGGTAATAGGAAAGTTCAACGCCGGTTAAAACGTTGCGCAAGAACCGGCGCGTCCTGAATTCGGGGCCGAAGGAGTATTATGAATAGAGAACGATAGTGAGCCTAAAGACCCAAATAGACGTCGTTTGCTGAGAAATGGCGAGTGTTAATTGAGCCTTAGTAAGGAGGTTCGCTCGTTCGATAGGGTGTCCCCCGTCGTCATCACCAGCTGGACAGCCGTATCCCATTGAAATTTCTATTCTGAAGTCGCTTTTGAACAGGCCCTATGCGTTGTGGCCCCAGACATTAAACCAAGCTTTCGTTTTTTACAACGATAAGGCTTGCCATTTTAGCCTAACGCTGTTACTTTCGGAGCATTCCTCTCGAGGAGTAATTACCGTAAAACTGGAGCCGAATGAAGATTATTGTATGTGGATCGCAAAACTACCAAGACTCTCAGCTACTCACCAAGACACTCCGTGAATACACAAAACGCCACAAAGTTTCGACTATCGTCCTGGGCCAGGAGCTTGGAGCTGAGACTATGGCAGCTGAGTGGGCCATGCAGAATAACGTTCGTTTATCTATCGTACCTACGAATCGCAAGATTCAAGGTGTTGAAGCGACGATTGAACGTAATAAACGCATCATCGATGCCAATCGAGATGCATCAGCCGTCCTCCATTTTATGGGTTGTGAAGGCTCCGAAGATCTCTGTTTGAGAGCACTGAATAACAATATCGTAGTAGATGACGTTATTGGCTATCATTCTTCAGTCTGTTAATTCCTCAGCGAATTAAAGTCGGGCTAGAATTGATAAAAGCGACTTACTCTTGGAGCAAGTCGCTTTTTTAGGTCATTTTTTCGGACTGCAGCAGGCATGCAGCTTCCGCTTTATTGCTGGCCCACAAATCCATCGTGCATCTTGGAATATACGCCCGCTGCCGTCTCCCGAGGCTCGGGCTTGAACCGAGGCGAAAAAAGACCACGTTCCGGATCAAGGGCTGGATACTTAAGTCCCAGTAAATCAGCGATAGAAGGCGTCAAGCGCGAAGTGGTAAAGGGTCGGTTCTGGTAGCTGCGAATGGCCTTCATACCCTTGACGTGAGTCCTACTATAGCTATCGGATGTCGCCAGGATAAGCGGAATTTCGCTCATGGATCGGGTTAAATTCATATCGTTATGGCCGTGAAAGTTTTTGCTCTCGTACACTTCTTCCCCATGATCACTAAAATAAACCCCCAGAGCTTCATGCTTTGCCGATTTGATGCGGGTGAAAATGCGGCTTAGGATTTCATCCTGATACGCGATTGCGTTATCATAATTATTAATCAAAAGATTGGCATCCTTATCCTTTATCACTGGGTTCAGATCGTTAGGCACATTATCGTTAAATATCTTCGACGCAGCCGGATAGCGCTTTTCGTAGGTGAAGTGGGCCCCCATCAGGTGGATAAAGATCATATTCTTTTCACCCGTACGGTCGGCCTCGCTCATAGCATCGTCGAGTGGAGCAAAAATCTTTTCATCAAGAGAGGTATTGCGGTCCGCTTCAGCGGCGCTCGAAACGTCATGATTGACAAAAATCGCCTTGTCGGCGGATTTTCCCAGGTGGACAAGTACGTTGTCGTCAAAGCCGACCGGTGTTTGATTTGAGATCCAAGTCACGTGATAGCCTGCACCCCGCGCGATATCGACAAGCGTTGCTGAAGTGCAGTTGATTTCCCCCGCTCGGAGCTTTTCCGAACAAAGAGCTCCCATCACGGCCGGTATCGTGTGAGCAACCGGTGTGATGACATCGTTAAAAATGACCAGATCGTCTTTCATTTGAGCGAGCTTTGGGGTGGTGGGTCGATGATAGCCATAGATTTCCAGGTTATGGCGAGTCGTTGACTCGCCAATCACCACAACGACGAGCGGAGCCAACTTCTTTTCATCGATGACTTTCAGTTGTAGATCCTCAGCAATATCGCCTCGATTTTGCCAGCGCAATCGCTCTTCATTCCAGGCCTGCATCTGGCTGCGGTATCGGATGACCGATGTTAGGACTCGGTCGGTAAAGGCAACCTCATGGAGATCCCAGGCAGCTAAAACTGGGTCATGGCTAGCTTTTCGCAAAAGGGGTCCCGAGGCTAAGAGGCTCAGGGTAAACATAAGGACTGTTGCCTTCCAATTCTTAAAGGTAGGACTCCTGGCAAAAAAGGCCAAACTGCCGCCTAAGATAAGGACTGTGATGACAGCAGCCAGGGCAATGCGGGTGGAGTAGGCGGCTGTGAATTCCATAGCTTCAGAGCTGTTCGATTGTAAAATAGCGAAGACACCGCTCAGTGAAACCGGACTGCTGAATATAACCAGACTTATGACATTGAGAAGGGTGGTGAAAGCTAAGGGAATAAAGACAATGATTGCAAGCAGGCGCCCCTTTTTCCCGGGCAAACTCAATAAAGTCATCTGCAAGAGGGTGAGGGCAAGCAAGGTGGCCAGTGCTCTGCTGTCGATGAGGTACAGGGGATCAAGCGCATATTTGAGGCCCACGGGTCCTGCGTGAATTATAAGCGCGAGGATTGCGACCCAAAGTAGATTCATCGTCCTTCTCCCGTGTAATCGTTGACTTTAAGTTTTCGAAATCTAATGCAGACAGAAAAGACGAAAACTACATCATGTATATAATGGCATAATGTTTAAAATACAAGATGTATTATGTCAATTTTGCTAAGATCGAGGGGGATCGGTAAGGTGATGAATTTATTAAAAGGCAGGGCCTTGAAGGCAGCAAGCGTGAAGGTGGGATAGGCCTCAACGAATGCTCATTCGTTTTAAGAGATATTCTACGGTTTCGAAAAGCAGAATATCCTCGCGCCTGAGCTTGCGCAAGGCCTCGGTTCTTTCGGGTAAAGTCATTTTTGTGAGACGCTTGGCAAGACCTTCGGCTTGACTGTGGTCGGAATCTTTTTGCAGCTCCTCCCTTGCCTCTTCGAGGTCCTCTGCATTCATAGATAAGATATCCTCGACATCTTCCCTATCGAGCGAATCAGTATTCAATGGCCGATTCTTTTTCTTCTTTTTCACCGGCAATACCCACCCCTGCTATGTCTGACTACTAAGGCAAAACCATTCTATTCATTATAGCGGGATTCAGTCTTTCAATTTCAATTCTAATTACAGCACCGGTCCTACCAGATTGAAAAGGCGACCCAAGAAAGGCCGCCATCTAACTTGAATTTTATTATTCAGGAATCGCTGATCAAAAAAATCAGGCAGCTGGGGCTCCAAGGACAATAACAGCGTCAGCTGGCTTCGGAGCATCCTTGGCAACCCCTTGGCCCTGGTGGGAACTTTGGACGCTTACTTTCATTGCGGCGCGCAAAGCATCGAACTCTTCCTTATTGAGCTGACCGTTACCGTCTTTGTCGAATTCCGCTAGGATGTCTTCAAAGGTCTTTTTCACGCGCTCAGCTTGGGCCCCTTGGCCGGCATGGTCGCGGAATTTGCCTATGCGAATGCCCTGGGCTTTGAGGACAACTTCCAACTCCACCGCATCCAAGAATTCATCGGTACCTTTGGCCGCATTAAAGGCGTCTTCAAATTTCTTGGTAACTTCAACGAGTTTCTCTGGAGTCAGAGCTTTGCATTTGTCACCGACAGTTTTAAGGATAGCGAGGAATTCATCCTTTGAAAGAGTCTTGGAGCCATCATTATCGAGCTGAGCCAAAAGGCGTCCAGCGGCAGCTTTGATGCGCGCGGCTTTCAAGTCTTCCTTTACGGAATCGGTAGGTTGATCCGTTGGCGTTGTCGGTGTGCCTGCTGAGTTAACCACATCGTCGAGATAGACGCTGCTTTGCGCTTCTAAATCCGCCCGGGACGCCCCTGCGCCTGTTTCTCCATTTACATCGGCTGCAGCATTCACGCTGGCCTCGACTGCAGGCTTTTCTTGATTCATATTCTTGTCTTGTGGGTCGGCGCCGCAAGCAAGCAAAAATAGCCCCGGTACGACACTTAGAAGTTTGCTAGAGATTTTAATCATCTACTATTCCTTTTTAAGATCATGAGCATGGCAAATATTTATCGGGCTGAATAGGCTGAATCTAAAGAGGAATATTTGAAGACTTGCAAGACCTTAAAATTATTTATGTATAATTTACAAAAGGAAGAGTGAATAAATATTAGATAGCGATTAAAAGTATGGGAAAGGGAGAAACCAAGGCACGGCCTTGGTTTCTTAAGCTGAGGCTACATGAGAGGTTTGCTGTTGCGTCTGTTGCTTTTATAGTCGGCTACGCTATGACTCAAAAAAACATTATTCTCATCGACCCGTTCGATCCACGTCAGTGGAATCCAGTGATGCAGTCGATCTTCAGCGTCCTTTCTATTGAGTTTTAAATAGTCGCCATCAATATGATCGACACTTCCGACCTTTACCCCTTTCGCCAGCACGGTGAGATTTGGTTTGATCTGAGCGCTAATTTCCGCTTGTTCCATAGACAGTTCCCTTAACGATTGGAGGTCAATGAGCAAAAAATAAGCCTTTATCACCAGCAATTTTTCTACTGGCAAAGTTTCAACCACTTTCGACCTTATGACAAATTTATAGGGGGGCGACAAGTCCGTAAGATTACCATGAAAGGGATCAATTCTGTTTCCAAGCTTTCAGAACGCCACTGTTCTAGCGCCCTGTACTCTGAGAGTAAACCGTAGCCTCTAACGTTTCGAAGACCGATATTTTATGCTAGGCTAGCGTGCAAAGGCGCAGCCCGGTTAGCGAGTCCATGAGAATCGCAATCATGAGAGCCAGGAAGGCGAAACACTTGTCACTATAATAGGGCCGTGATTCTAAATTCTGTACTCCAATCCCAATCCAAAATAAGAAATGAAAGTAAAAAAATGAGCCTAATATTGACTATAATCCTTGGCATCTTAGCTGTCGGAATTTTAATGTTCGTAGGTATAGGTCTTGCTCTTGCCTTCGGTCTCCTCCTCATCGGCGTGCTCATCCTAGGACTGTTCTCGCTCATCTTTGGCCAAGGATTTTCCTGTTCAACAATAGGCTTCGATAATCAAGCGAATAAAATCCCCCAACAGTTTAATCAATGCCTGCTAGCCACCGACCTGGACTTATGCAGGACGCAGTACACGGTCTGGTCGGCTGAACAATCCAAGCTCGTCACTCAGCTTGCCAAACAGGTTCGAGAGGAGCTTGGGGAAAGACTGCCCGACTCGACACAATCCACTGAGATATCGCAGAACACTATTAATGGCGAGGTCACGATTACCATCAACGAGGAAAGCGATTTTGCCAGGAAAAAGGGCGTAAGGGAGCACTACGTAATCGTCAAAGACGGCAAGGATAAGGTTTTTAAGATCAAAGATTTAAATTGGGACTATGGCGATGCATCCCCCATTCAAAACCCTTAAGACGAAGGTCCTCGGCGCAACTTTCTTTTGCTCCGGCAGTCCTGAGCGGGACCCAATCCTTAGCAAAATGCTGCTCCCTTACGGCCATGGTCGCACGGTCGGTGCGGATAAGTCCCGCAACAAAAGCTAGCCCGGGCTATCGACAAGCCCAGGTGAAGCCGCCGTATTCATTGGGCGGAGCATCATCCAGACCTCCTTAATCTTGATTCTCACTCAATCTTAGCCCTATCTGTCTCCTTATTGTTACAGCTTGTAGGGAGAATGATGCAATTCTGCCTCATCTGCATCCCTTGGAGCTTCAGATTCACAGTGATTTGCTAAAATTGTACATAAAACATGCATTTATTAGGGTCAGAGCGCCTTCAAACTTTGGTCCAGTCCTTGCTCTATTGAGATCGGGTAACGTTTCCTCTAGGTATAGTGAAAGGTAATTTATGATTAAGTTTATTACGGGCCTCGCAGCTATCGGTCTCATGGGAACTGCTGCTCAAGCTGAAGAAGTCTTTACCATCAAAGCTAAAGCCATCAGTAGTAATTCAAATTTCAAAGCGAATTCTGTTGCCGTTCAAGGACCAGGTGGAACGCGCCGACTGGAAAACGCGGATTCTAACGTCAACGCTATGGGCTACGGAGCTGATTTCGATTTTAGAATCGGGGAATACGGCCACCTCGGAGCCGAAGTTAACTATACCGACTATTTCAATGCCAACGAGAAAGTTAGCTATTCCGACCTCTATCCTGCTATTTATGGTGCTGTCGATTTTGTTAAAGACACAAACTATTCAGTTTATGGGAAAACCGGCATTTCCTATCATAAACTCGATCTCAAGGACACCAATATGGGTCCTATAACCGTAGCTTACGATGATTTCGATATTTGGAACTTCGATGCTGGCCTAGGTGTTCAGAGCAAATTGACCAAAGACACATCAATAGGCCTGGAGTATCGCTATACGGGCAGTTTTCAACCTGAAAGCGTCGCGCTTAACTACTCAGGCTTTGGCTTGGCTGCAACTCCGGAAAGGCTCCGTGACATCAAGCTTATGAAAAATGAAGTTACAGCCTCTGTCGGTATGATGCTGTGACTTTTGCTCATCTGGAAGGGGAGAGCATCCAACACACCCGGCCGATCTCATCTTCATAAGAATCTCCAAACTCTATTAGGGGCTGCTGACGTTTGCTTTAGCCAATGTCAACAGCCCTAAGCCAGTTTTATGGATCAACTGATCGGCAAAAGCAATCCTTGCCTATTGGGACGTTCACGTCTTTTGACTAGGCTTAGCGGCATACTCGGGGTCAGCTACGACTCACGTTCATGCGTGCGCACCAATCGTGACAAAGCAGACTCGTCGTTTCATTTAGAGTAAAGCTAAAATAAGAGTTTATCCTCACATTTCAATCTCTTATTCCAAACGTCAATCCGTAATTAGCGCACACGGCAAACGAGAAACACGTCTTAGTCCCTTTAGCGCTCATCAACTAGCCAATAGACTTCCCATTTACAGCATATTATATAGCTTGGGCAGGCGGTTCCGTCCGTAACTGTGCCGCGATGGCAATCATTATTTTACCAGGCCAAACCCTTCGATCCAAGGATCCACCCATGTGCCATCCCATTTCTATTGCCGCTATTTTTAGCCTGAGTCTCTCACTTTCGTCTTGCGGATCCTCCGAGTCCACCACTACGACAGCGTCGGGTTCCAAGGGTTTAATCTTTACGGGTGCCAATTCTCAGACCGATACCTCCGTCGCTAGCGTTCTTCGCCTTGATCCGGAAACTTTTGCCACGGAGGTCCTGCTTACGGCTGAGTCCGGAGATACCGCAATTTTTAAATCGGCTAAAGATGTCCTTCTCTTCAATCGCAGTGCCGGGATGCAAAATTATCGCATTTTAAAGCCAGAAAATAATACGGTGACGATAGGCGGCCAAAACCGGTTTGCTAGCGGCGTCCTGGGTGATCCCCATGATGCGCTAGATCTTGGCAATGATACTGTACTTTTATCCCATTATAACCAGGGTCGCTTGACCTTGATGAAACAAAGCAGCGGCGAAGAAATTTCTGACATCCAGGCTGAGTGGGATTTACCCCCTGGCGTGGATCTCAAACCCGAAGCACTTTGGCGCAGCAAAGTGGGCAATCGCAGCTTTATTTACGTTATACATCAAGCGATTGCCTACGAGGGTCTAACTTATACGGTTAATGGAACCCAAACAATCTTCGTCCTGGAGCAGATCGGTTCCACCCTTGTTCCTTATGATCTCGATTCTTCAGCCGCTAAAATTCAAGGGATAAAAATTCAAGGCTCGTTCCCTATCGTCGTTCGCCCGCGGGTTCAAAGCGACAAAGTTCTTATCGTAAGCATGTGCAGTCGTTTTGTAAGTCCCTCTGTTGCGAATCCGGCCAATGTTTGCAAAAATGCAGTTGAGCAATTGGATCCGGCGACTCAAACCGTGTCTTTACTGTGGGATTTAGATAATTCTGGATTCTATATGAATGGTTCCGTACTCGCAGCCGGCTCGGGGAACAACAGATTTTTTGCCCAAGTCGATCAAAAAGAAGGCAGTGTCTTCACCAAACGCATCGTGAAATTTGACGCCGATACCAAGACTAGCGAAACAACCTATAATTATGAACCGACCTCGGGTGGCTACTACGGATACTTCTATGATGAGCTAAGAAACAATCTGTTGATTGGCGACATCAGCAATGAGACAGTTGGCAAATTCACAGTCATTAAAAACGACAACACCCGATTGCTTGTGCCCCTGCCCGTCGTCCCTTATTCTGGCGTCTTCCTCTATTGATAAGCATGGAACGCCTGAGACATCTGCCCCTGCCAGGAAGCCTCCTCGTAGCCGGCATGCTTGTTTTTCCTCGCCTTGGCTACAGCCAAACCGAGGAGATAACTATTCACGGTCAACGATCGAAGGACGAAAGCGAACGCAGTGCCCGCACCGGCCAATCGCAATTGATCCAGCCGCATGAGAGTTCACGCTTTGATATTGCGACCCAACTCAAACGCGAGAGTTCGCTGACCTTTGCCGAAACCGGCAGAATATCCCCTTCAGGATTTGTTATTCCTAAAATCCGCGGTCAGGACAGCAAGCTTACCGATCTCTATCTCGAAGACACTCTGCTTCAGGATCCCTATTCCGGAATGCCTCTGATCGACGATCTGGACCTTCGGGCGTTTGGTTCCCTTGAATTGCATCAAGGAATTTCTCCGGTCACCGTTCCCAATCTTAATCCGATAGGTACCCTACGCTATCGCTTGAGCCACGAAGCCAAGTCCAGGTCAAGCATCGGTTTATCTATCGGCAGCCCCTACGGTAACTCGCTCTGGTCCCTCATGATTCATAAAAAAGAAAAACGAGAGCTGCGACTCTACGCCCGAACTCACCAGACAACAGGGCACTACCGCTATTATTCGGATGAAAGCACGCCTTATAATAGCAGAGACGATAAGTTTAAGATCCGAACCAACAATGACCAGAGATCCCAGCAGATCATTCCCGTTTACCGGGAATCATGGGGACCTTATTCCCTCCAAGCCTTGGCCTGGATTCATAAAACGGAACGGGGCATCGCTTCGGGCAGTATGATCCTCGACAGTGCGGCACGGGAAAAAAACCAAGGCTTTCTTGGGGATATTGCCCTGGAACGGGTGTGGGCCGGGCTGCCCTTTGCCGAGACAGTTCAGCTCGACATCCATCTGGCCCATACTGATGATAAGCGCAACACGATAGACCCCCAGCGCATCGTCCTAAACTCCGCGAGAAGATCGACGATGGAAGTCATCTCGGATCGTCAGGGAGCTCATCTTAAGGCCGACCTTGAGCGGACCCGAATTCTTTTAAGCTATGAAAAATCAGTCAGTAAAATAGATCAGACTTATGAAGAAAACGTCGGCACAGGCCTAACACGCAGCAACGGGGTCGGCATTGTCGGCCTTGCTTTTACACCCTGGGACAGGCTCCTCGTCGAATTTAAACATTCCGAACAGCGGCAATCGGATCAAACGGACGAACGGACGAAGATTATTCTGGAAGAGGAAGCCGATCAGGCCAAAGCCCATAAATCGAGCCGAGCCGATGCCGTAAGTTTTGCCTTTGGCGATTTTAACAATGGTATCTATGGACAGTTTGCCCGCAGCGGGAGACTGCCCAGCCTTTTAGAGGAATTTGGTAACGGCAGCGAGCTAAGACCCAACAATACTCTAAAGCCTGAACTCCTGTTCCATCGCGAAGCCGGCGCCTTTACCAAAGCCCTGGGGCTCGATTTGGGAATAGCGGCTTATCTCGATCAAACGGGCGAAAAGATTGTTTTTGTCCCAATTCTCGCCAATGCCAGTAAGGCGCTCAATGTTGCCAAAACCAATATCAATGGCTATGATGCTTCCATCGGCTGGCATGGAGCTAACGCAAGACTCAGCTTAAAAGGTTCAAATCTCGAGGCCTACGATACGAGCCGGGCCCAAAAAAAAATCCTGCCGGGGATTCCAGTCCATCTCGTCGTAGCCGAGTGGCGCCAGCAATGGACTGAGACAAGTTCAACTTATTTTACAGGCCGCTATCGAAGCGCGATTTTTAGAGACCAAGGTAATTCGCTCAAACTTCCCGGCAGCGTGATATTTGACATGAATTTCGACCATAGCTACAAAAATTATGAAATTGGCCTGGCGGTGAAAAATCTAAGCGATATTACAAACGTTGCAATAGATTCGGGACCAAGCAAAGGCCGAACCGGGCTCAGCGACTATGCCGGCTCACCGCTGCCCGGCCGCCAGTGGGTGCTGTCCTTAGTCTATAATACCGAGGAAACAGCTCCCTAAAATCCACCAGACTCCTACTACCTATTATGTCTAGGCGATGACTCTCGACCTTATCATCAAAATTTGCTAAGTCTCTTTGCAAGAATGCGCGTCTCACGCTGATTAAAAACACGAGGCATTTCAAGGCATGGCGAATCCCATAAAAACATTAATTTATATGGCTTTGACATTCGTCATCACACCACTGGCCTGGTCTTATCCCCTGCCCCTTGCCTCCCCACTTTTGACCTCTCCTCAATCGAGCGCGCTTTTACAGAGCCTTCAGGATCATCTTTCGGATCGACTTGGTAATCCCGATCTCTTCTATCTGCTTTTGATCGCTGGCTTGCTCGGCATAGCCTTAGAGATTCTTCATCCGGCTACCTTTATACCTGGAATAATCGGAGGAATTTTATTGGGCCTGGCCTTGATTGCCGGCACAGTGCTGCCGATAAATTACGGTGCCGTAGGCCTTATTTTGATAGCGACCGCGTTTATGTTGGCCGAAGTCTTTCTTCCGGCGCTTGGAATTTTAGGACTGGCAGGGCTGGTCGGATTTATAAAGGGCTCATTGATGGTTATCGATGAACCGAATGCTCAAGGCCTTAGTCTATCTCCCTATACGATCGTGCCCATTGGCCTCGTCATGGCCTTAGTCTCTGTCACAGTGGGCTATCTGCTAATGAAGAGCCGAAAGGCTCATGTCCCAACCAGCGAAGAAGCCTTTCTCAAAGAGACCGCAGTGGCGGTCGAGGACTTTCGATCAGGCCAAGGTCTCGTTCGCATTGAAGGTGAGCTTTGGAAAGCAGAAGTGATCGATGACGCCGCGATAAAACGCGGCGATAAAATTATTGTGGTGGTACGCGCCGGCCTCAAGTTAACGGTTCGACCCTTTCGATCTTAAAAAAGGAATTGCTCATGAGTTTTGGATTGATCCTTGCGATAGTAGCCTTGCTCTTTATCGCCTTCTCCGTCTTTCGAGTTATACCCGAATACGAAAGAGCGATAGTCTTTCGTTTCGGCCGTGTTTTGCCACTGCCTCGTGGACCGGGTATTATCTTTCTCATTCCCTTTGTCGATAAAGTAGAGGCTCGCGTCTCAACCCGAACTGTGACGATGGATATTCCTCCACAGGATGTAATCACCAAAGACAACATTTCCTTAAAAGTTAATGCAGTGCTTTATTTTCGCGTCGTCGATCCGATGCGGGCTATACTCAACGTTGAGAACTACCTCTACGCAAGCACTCAGCTGGCTCAAACCCATTTGCGTTCCATCCTTGGTGAGCATGCTATGGATGAACTCCTCACCGAGCGCGATGAGATCAATAAGAAGCTCCAGATCATCCTCGATCAAAATACTGATCCTTGGGGTATCAAAGTCAGTGCCGTTGAAGTCAAGCACGTCGACCTTCCCCCCGACATGCAACGGGCCATGGCCCGTCAGGCGGAAGCGGAACGCGAAAGACGAGCTAAAGTCATTTCGGCTGAAGGTGAATTTCAGGCGGCACAGATGCTAAGAAACGCGGCGGATCTTATTTCCGCCAACCCGACTGCGCTGCAGTTGCGTTACCTTCAAACGATGTCAGACATGTCGAATGAGCAGAATACCAAGACAATCTTCTTCCCTATGCCTATCGACCTTTTTGAAACAATAAAGACGCTGGCCAATAAAGTTTAAGCCAATTTTTGGCTCCGCTTGATCGGCATCAGGCAAGAAGCGCAGGCTTTTACCCAGTACCTTTTGATTTGCTCGCTTCGATAAGCTATATTCTTTTGCTCTAGACAAAGCCCTGAGCATATTGGTTCAGGGCTTTTGTCTTAGAACGGAAGCGTGGCACCAACAAGACGATACGCATCGACAGGAGCGGCAACATGGCTCAAAAATCGCTGAATTTTAACGACACCCAGATCGCGTTTAAAGCGTTGTCCGACAAAGAACTGGTGCGCGCCTACTGGCTTTTCAAAATCATAGGCCAACGCACGGTGGTTTCGATGGGCCCATTCTTTACCGATCTGGCGCTCAAGCTGCATCTGCCAATCCAAAGCCTCATCAAAAAAACGGTCTTTGCTCATTTCTGCGGTGGCGAGACGATCAGGGAATCCCTCAAACGCGTCGAAAATCTGTCTCACTATCAGATTGGAACGATTCTCGATTTCGCTCGTGAAGGCGAAGGCAGGGAAAGCGATTTTGACGAAGTGGAGGCCGAAATTATCCGGACGATAGAGGAGGCTTCCCAAAATCAGTGGATACCCTTCGCCGTATTCAAACCGAGCGGAATAGCCAGCGTCGAAGTCCTTACCAAAAAAGAGGCCGGCAAGCCTTTGACCGAAGGCGAAGAACTAGCCTTCCAAAAGCTTAGGAAACGGTTTGATAATATTTGCAGCTATGCGGCGAATAAAAATGTTCGCATCATGATCGATGCGGAGGAATCATGGTTTCAAAATACCGTCGATGCCCTCGCTCATGATATGATGATCAAATACAATAAAAACCGCGCCATTGTTTTCAATACGATACAGCTCTATCGTCACGATCGTTTGGCTTTTCTTAAAGAATCTCTGGCTGCTGCGGAACGGGGCTCGTATTTCCTCGGGGTTAAACTCGTGCGCGGTGCCTACCTTGAAAAAGAAAACCGGGTTGCTGCTGAAAAAGGTACCCGCTCTCCCATCAATGCAAGCAAGGAACTCACCGACAAAGCCTACGACGAAGCGCTTAGGTTCTGCCTGGGACAAATCGGCCGCATATCGATCTGTGCCGGAACGCATAACGAGCAATCGGCAAAACTCATCACAATGCTCATGGAAAAACACGGCATTGCTCACGACGATAATCGCATTCACTTCGCCCAACTCCTCGGTATGAGCGATCACCTGAGCTTTAACCTCGCCTCGAGGTCCTATAATGTCGCCAAATACGTTCCCTACGGAACGGTTCAAGAGCTTCTGCCCTACCTTACCCGCCGCGCCCAGGAGAACAGTTCAGTTTTAGGCCAGACGAGTCGCGAACTCAATTTATTAACCTCGGAAATGCGTCGCCGAGGGATCAAGCGATAAAACCCTGAAGTCCTCGTCCCCGAGGACTTTCAACCTTCCTCTCTCCACCGGCAATTTTTACCTCACAACCTCATGGTAAATTATTCTTGAAATCTTTCTTCGTGACCGAAGAGGCCAGGAATGATTTTTCTTTTACCATAATCGCAATTAATTCAACTTCGGATTTTGGCAACTTAACTTCAATAAGATCATGATTAAAGGGTGTTACCATCACGGATGCCCCGCCATCAAGAATGCATTAAGAAAAGTTACTTTGATACCGAATGAATCAAAAATGAGAGGTTTTCCCAGAAGGAAGACCCTTTTTAGAGGTGGATATGTTCGCACGCCATTTGAGGGGACTCTTAAACCTCACGTTTGCAGCGCTTTTAGGAGCACCCGGTTACCTTGGAGCCATAGATCTTAAGCCTGATGAGGTCAGGGGCAAGACGACGCAATCCCCGGTCACCATTCTTCAAAACCGTTACTTCGTCAAAGCCTTCCGGCCGGAACTGGGCGTCGCCTTTGGAACGGTAACGAATGAAGCCTACACTGCAACCCAGCTGATGGGATTTCGCGGCGGGCTCTTCATGAATGAAACATTTGGTCTTGAAGTGCAATCAACGACAGCCACTGTCAGCGACTCGGACGACCTCAAGGCATTGAGACGCCTTCGCTATAGAAAATTTGATGATGCAAACATCGAAGTTCACCCCGATCCCGAAGTGAACCGTTTGAAGAAAATCATCGATATCACCGGCGTGATCGCGCCCTTCTACGGCAAACTGAATTTTGCAGATTGGATAATAATCTACTCCGACCTCTATCTAACAGGGGGCGTCGCCAAACTCGACACGGATCAAGGCGGTATCACCGGCCTCACCTGGGGAGCCGGACAACGTTTCTACTGGCAAAAAAGCCTTTCCCTTCGCGTCGACTTTAAAAGCCGTATGTACAAAGAGAAAGCTGCCGGGCTTGATCATAAAAAATCCACCTATTCTGTCGACTTTGGTTTGAGCTACTTCTTATTCTAGAGGCTACGATGAAGATCATGTATTCGACTTTGATACTTTCGCTTTCCTTGCTGGCGGGGCAGGCCATGGCAGCTCCCAAAAAGGCGAAAACTAAAAATATCCCAGCTGTCGTCTATCAGGCGCAAAGACTGCCTGAGCTCGATAAGACCTTTTCTAAGGTCATCGAGCGCTATCGCCGTGGCGAACTGCAGAAAAAAGCTATGTGGGATGCGCTTGAGCCCTTCACAAAATCCCTTGCCCAGCTGTCCGACGATAACCAGCAAACCTATCTCCAGGTTCGTGCTGAACTTCTCTATCTATCAGGTTTTCCAGTCCTTGCCTGCGAATATGCGGCCCAGGCCCTAACGCTTGCCAAAGAGCCCTTCGCCGAAAATCATACCCCCCTCTGGCGCATACTCTGGACCGTTTCCAAGGTGAAATCGATCCAATATATACTCGAGGAAGTCGCGCCCAAATTGCAGTCGAAAATTGCTCTTCCTCCGGAGTTTGGCAACAACTGGTTCTATGTTCTCGGCAATGCCTACGTCACGCAAGGCAAGCCGGATAAAGCCAAGGAAGCCTTTGAGAACTTGGTCATGCAGGATCGCTACTTCTTTTCCGCGCAATATCAATTGAGCATGATCGCCATCAATGAAAAGAAATCAGCGGCAGCGGAAAGCTATCTCAACGCTATTCTCAATCCCACCGCTCAAAGCATGGCTGAGATTAGGCGCAGCGATCTGCTGGAGATGATCAATTACGCGCATATGGCTTTGGCCCGACTTTATTACCAAGATCAAAAGTTCATCGAATCGGCTCGCGAGTATCGTCTGGTTCGTCGCAGTAGCAACCTTTTCTATGAAGCCCTCTTCGAACAATCCTGGTCACTTTTCATGTCAGGCAGTCTTAAACATGCGCTCGGCACGCTCTATGCCGTGAATGCCCCGTATTTTCGCGATCATTTCAATCCGGAAGCCAAGGTTTTGGAATCGATGATCTACTACTGGATGTGTCGCTATGATGACGCCCGCTCAGTCCTTGCTGAGTTTGCCGATGGCAACCGTGAAGCTATCGATTCCCTCGGCGTCTGGCTTGACCGTCAGCGCCTCAACCCTGAAAATTCCTATCAGCTCTTCGAAAACCTAGTGACCGGAGTATCCGGAGAATCGATAGGAATACCCCTCAAGGTTCTCAGCACCGCTGCCGAAAGCGACGTCATGCTACTCGTGCGCGACCAATATGCGACCCTGATCGAGGAACTCACTCAGCTGGACACTTATGGGATCTACGGCCAAAAATTTGGATACGACGTTTACAAAAACCAGCTCCTGAAACGGGCCGAAAGCCGTAGAAACGAGATCGGAAAGCTTTTTCTCGAAGAACTTCAAGGCCTCAAAGAACATTTCGAAGAGCTCTACTCGCAGTCGCAGTTCCTCTACCTCGAACTCCTTATGAGTCAGAAGGAGCAGATATTGGGGCGTGAGCTGCACGCTGAAACCAAGGTCACTCGAGTCACCGACAAGGATGCATTCAGTGGCTGGAGCAAACGAACCCAGAGCTGGCAGGACACGAAAAACGAATACTGGTGGGACGAGATCGGCTATCAGATCATCGATGTCGAACCTGAATGCAAACTGTAAACAACGCCACCAATACATTATGAGGACCATATGTTGAATAGAGAAATCGTTAAAACCCTGTGCAGCTTAGCCCTGCTGGCGACTCTTAGTCTGCACGCGGAGGCAGCCACTAAAAAGACCTCGACCGCTGCTGCCCAGGCGCCGAAAAAAGAGGACATGTCCGCTTACTTCTCGGAGAATCGTCAGGGCATCTCCCCGGAAAAGCTTCGCGAAGCTGATAGCCTTCGGGTGCAGACCATAGTTTCCATTCAAAAACTACTCGGCGATCCAGCAATGAATGGCAGCCGTAAATTTGAACTCTACCTCCGCCTTGGTGAAATCTATGCCGAGCGCAGTGAATACCTTCGTGATGTGGAAATGAAAGAGTGGGAAACCTCTTACGATAAGTGGAAAGTCGCCAAAAAAGGCAGCGAACCCCAGCTGACGACAAAAAATTCGAAGGCTGAGCTCTTGAAGAGCACCGAAGCCTTTCGTCGCCTCGTGCGTGAGTTCCCGCAGCACCCTCGCACCGATGCTGCCCTTTATGCCTTGGCCAAGACATTGCTGCTCCTCGACAATGACAACGCCGTGCTCTATTTCAATCAGCTGGTCGAAAACCATAAGGCCTCGCCGCTGCTACCCGACACCTATCTTGCTTTGGGCGAGTTCTACTTCTATAAGCAAAACATGGAAAAGGCCAAGGACAACTACAAAGAAGCGATGAACTTCAAAGAGTCCAAGGTCTATCCATTTTCGGTCTATAAGCTCGGCTGGGCCTACTACAACTCCAAGGCCGGCAACGACAAAGACGCGATGGAAAATATCAATCGCTCCATCGCTGCCTTCAAACTTGCCATTAAGATCTCGGAACGCGACAAAGAAAGTCCAGGTAACTTCAACCTGCGGCAGGAAGCTATCAACGACTTGATTATGGTCTTCGCGGAGACTGAACGCATCGATGAAGCCATGGACTACTTCTCTCATCTTGGCGAGAAAGAAGCCTTCTACGACATGCTAGAGAAACTCGGTGGCATTTATGACGAAAACGGTGAGGTGGCCAAGGCTATCGACGTCTACAGTCGCCTCCTTGCCGAATCACCGAATCGCCCACGCAATCCGGAGATTCACTCCAAATTAGCGAAGCTCTACGACACCTCCCTGCAGGTGCCGGCTGTGGTCGAAACTTTAAAGAAAATGCGCACCCTCTATGTTGATCCAAGCAGCAAATGGGTTGCGGCCAACGCTCAGAACAAAGTGCTGCTCACAGAGTCTTCAGAAAAAACCCAAAAGAACATCCATCGCTATGCGGCAATGTATCATCAGCAGGGCCAAAAGCTTAAGAAGAAGCATTATTTTGATGCCGCAGCTGAACTCTATCGCCTGTACCTCGCCACCTTCCCCAAAGCCGACGAGGCTTATGAGCTGCGCTATTATCTTGCCGATATCTATTTCTACTTCGAACAATATGAAAATGCGGCGGATGAGTACTATAAAGTCACCCAGCAGCGGCCTAAGGACGGCAAGTATCTGAAAGATGCTGCGCTCGCGGCCGTGGTAGCGATCCGAAAGATCGATGAGGCCACGACCTATCAAAAGCTTCCACCTCCCGGTCAGGTGTCTCAGGCGATCCCGCTGCCTCGTGTCAAGATCAAGCTCGTGACGATGATCGACAACTATACGAAGCTGCTGCCGACTGAAAAAGAAGGCTTTCCGATGCGTTATACCGCAGCGACGACCTACTTTGACTACGGTAACTATACAGTCGCCATGGGACGCTTCGATCAGATGGCGTTTGATATCCCTGAGACTACCCAGGGTCAATCCTCCATAAAAGCGGTTCTCGCGTTTAATGCGGAGCGTAAAGATTGGGAGAACCTTGTCAAGGTCGGCAGGAAATACAACGACAATGCCAAAATCATGGCAACACCTGTCAAGGTTGAAGTTGTGAAAGCCATGAAAGTGGGCGTCTTTCAATTCGCGGGTCAGCAAAACAAAGAGGGCAAATTCTTTGAAGCTGCGAAGACTTTCGAATCGTTTCAACAGCAGTTCCCTAAAGACGAACTTGCTGACAAAGCGCTCTACAATGCTTCATTGAACTATTACAAAGTCGCCAAGGTCGAAGAAGCCTTGGCAGCTGGCAACAAATTGCTCAAAGAATATCCTAAGTCTGATCTGGCTGCCGATGTCACCCTTGATATGGCGCAAACCAGCGAGTCGTTGGCTGACTTCCCAACAGCGGCCCGTCTCTATAAAGACTATGGTATCAACCACACGAAAGAGGCGAAATCGAAAAATGCGCTCTTCAATGCGGCAACGCTCTACAAAGGCTTAAATAATAGCGTTGAAGCTAGCCAGCTCTACAAAAAGTTTATACAGCTCTATCCCAAGGATGAATTGGCCAAGACCTCCCGTCTGGAGATTGCGCAAATCGCCGAGAAGGAGAAGAACTATCCCGAGGCCATCTCCTATTACAGCCAATACGCAGCTCTTTGGCCGGACCGAAGCGAAGGCAACCTGGTCGCACGTTCCCGGAGCGCCCGCATCCTCTTGATCCAGGGCAACCAAAAGGAGGCCTCGAAAGAGATCATCAGGCTGCATAAGGATCTGACGGCAAAAAACGCTCCGGCTGCGACCGAAGCGCGGCGTGTGGCTGCCGGTGCGCTCTTTAATGATCTGGAAAATTCCTTCCGCGGCTTTCAGGCGGTCAAGATCACCGATGCCAAGCGCATCGAAAAGGAGGCGGGACAAAAACAGGAAAAACTTGTCGATCTCGTTAAACGCTATCAGGAAGTCATCGATCTCGGCAGCGGTGAATTCACTGTGGCTTCGCTCTACCGGATGGGCGAAATGCATGGCAACTTCGCCAAGATGCTCTTCGATGCCCCGGCACCGGCGGGTCAGTCCCAGGCGCAAATCGATGAGTATCGAAGTTCGATTGAAAAGGTTGCCTTCCCGCTGCGTGACGAAAGCAACAAATTCTTTGAGACAGCGTTTCAAAGGTCTCAGGAGGTTCAGACTTTTACCGAATGGACACGAAAGACCTATGAGAAGATGGTGGAGCTGCACCCGCAAAAATATCCGATCATTGGCGAGAAATCGACGTCTCCGACCTACATGTCTCATCTGATGATCTGGGATAAATCTGTCGCTGACTTAGCCGACTAAGCCAAGAAAGAGGAAACAAGCATGAAAAAAATATCGATAACAATTGCATCAGGACTCGTTAGCCTTTGGTTGCTTGGCGGCTGTGCAACGACCGGCCAGGTGACGCGCATCGACAAAGAAAAACGCCGCTTCGAATTGCAAAGCCAGGATGATGGCAAGTCGGCCATGGTCGCCAATGAAGACAGCATGACCAAGAATTTGATTGCGAAACTAGAAGTTCGCATCAAAGACAATCCTCGTGATCTTGATGCCATGATCAACCTCGCCCAGGCGCAGCTTGCCTCGGCTCGCTTTGACAAGGCCGAGAACGCCGTAAGGGATGCGTTGAAGGTGGATCTTAAGAATGAGCCGGCCCGTAAAATCCTGGCTCAAATCTATTATCGTCGTGGCAATCTAGAGATGGCCCAGATCATCCTCAATGGCTTGGACGCAATCAACTCCAAGGATAGTCAGGTGCTCAACCTCCTTGGAATGATCGCTCTGCGCCAGGACAAGCCTGAATTCGCACTCCTCGCCTTCCAGGAAGCTCTCAAGCACAATCCTAGCGACATTGCGGTTCGCATGAACCTCGGCGTGCTCTATGTCCATTATCGGCAGCTCGGTCTAGCCTCTATCGAATTTGAACGCATTCTTAAAATCATGCCTGAGCATCCCGATGCCAGCCTGAACATGGCCATCATAGAGTCGAGTCGCGGCAACCTTGATAAGGCCGAGCTTCTTAACAAAAAGATCCTGAGCGTTTCCAAAAGCAATCCGATCGCGATCTACAACATGGCGATCATCGAAGAGAAACGAAAGAACTTCGATAAAGCCCTTGAGTATGTAAAAGCCTACCTGGACTTGGATTATGCGAAAAAGCGCAACAACCAGGAAGCCTTTGCCTTGATCGACAAGATACGCGGCGAAAAAGAGGCCATGGGCGAACGCGTCTCTGACAAGGACATCATGTCGCTTGCGGCGAAAGCCCAAAAAGGCAGAATCGACCGAACCGGCGACGACAAAGAATTCGTTGATGCGGAACCTCGCCTCCGTCAGGAGGCTGAAGCACAAAAGACAAGTACAAAAGCTGCAGTCGATGCGCCCAAGGAAACGGTGCAAAGCGAATCAGCGGCGAAGGCAACTACGCCCAAGGTTACCCCACCGCGGGATGCGGTTGAGGCGAAGCCGGCAAAAGCAGCGGAACCTAAGAAGAAAAATTACAAAAACGATGCCGAAGAAATCGATGATCTGGAAAAGCAACTTCAATAAGATAGAGGCCTTGCCATGAAACTATTCTTGATAATCGCCTTGCTAGTGTTAGCTTGGGTTGAGGCCCCTCCAGCATCCTCTGCCGAGAAAGCCGAGGCGCTGCACACGACGATGGACTTTGATTCCACTATGATAGACGGCAAGATGAAGGCCCCATCGGGCTTTTTCCTGCAAGGGCGAAACAAACAAAGCCTTACCAACTTGGTAAAGCTCCGTTCCAACTTTAACCCGCAGCTGAAGGATTCAAAAGCTGCCGTGAAATCGCTCGTGAAATAGTCTCTGGCGAGAGCTGGATGATAGAACCGGGGCCTTCGCTTCATGCGGAGGCCCCGTTTGCTATCGACATCAGGATTCCAGGCCTATAGGCTATTCAATCCTCTCATCAGTCGATGCAGAGCCTTTGCATAAGCGACCTGATTGTTGTCCCGGTTCAGATGTCGACCTTTTTCGACCTGCAGCTTGCCTTTGCTGAAGACAGCCTTGACCATATTAGCTTCGGGCGCAAAGACAAGGATGGAGAGGAGACTTTCCAGTGGCCGTTCCAGGATGCGGTCATGGTAAGGGTCGATTAAAAGCCCTTCAAAATAAGAACCTTTATGAAAACTTCCCGTCTCATGGCCTAGCGCCTTGCGACCACCGTTCAAGACCATGTCGTAAAGAATCGCACCCGAATCGAGCTGCCCTTCCCGACAAAAGACGTTGCGCTTTCGGTCGAGAAACCTTTGCGTCAACTCAGGCATCTGCATTTCGCGGAAGGGATTGAGATTCATGTGGGAGTCGGAGCCTATGCACCACGAACCGCCGCTTTTCTGATAGTCGAGGATGGGAAAAATCCCGTCTCCCAGATTGGCTTCGGTGGACGGACAAAGCACAACTGTCGCTCCGGATTTCACAAGTTTCTGGCTCTCTTCCGGCGAGATGTGGGTGGCGTGCACGAGGTTGTGATGGACGCTCAGGGGGACATTATCGTAGAGCCAATCGATAGGTCTAACGCCATAGGCCTCAACGAAGGCCCTCACGTCTTCGGTTTGCTCAGAGGCATGAAGGTGCGCGGGCCCTTTGGTCCAGGCTCCGCTCAGGATCGTCTTGATATCATCGAGAGGCGCGGCTCGCAGCGAATGCACGCCATAACCCACGATCACATCCGGATAATTCGCCTTGGCGACGCTAACAGTTTGTTCAATAAAAGACAGATAGATATCGCTAGCCTTAAAATGAAAACGCCTCTGCTGGGGCTTGATGGGGACGTTTGGTGCCGCCTGGTTATAATAGACGGGAATCAGAGTGAGGAGGATTCCAGCCTGTTCCGCTGCTTCCATGATGACTTCCGCAACCTGGGTAGGGCGCGGATGAGCCTTGCCGGATTGTTCATGATGAAGATAATGGAACTCGGCAACCGATGTGTAACCCTGCTCCAATAGATTCATATAAAGTTGGGTCGTCACGGCCAGCAGTTCGTCGAGTTGAATATCATTGGCGAGTTGATACATCTGCTCACGCCAAAACCAAAAGTCGTCGTGCTCACGGCCGGGCACCATGCGCTCCGATAAGCCTGACATCACATACTGAAAGGAATGGGAATGGCCGTTGGGAATACCTGGCATCAGGTAAACATCATAATCTTCGGCGGGCCCATTGATTTCTGCTGCGCTCGTCCTGACGATCTTACCCGCTGCATCAAGCTGAATAGCAAAAGGACTCTGCCAACGACCATTCCAATAGGCCGCTTTAAATTTGAGCCATTTCATAGATTTGCCATCCCTTCGGCCAAGGCTTTAAGAGTTGTTGCGAGGAGCGGCTTAAGTATTTTGGCCTTGATGGGATCGAGCATTCCATCGGTCATATAGATATCCTGTGACATCTCAAGCTGCATGGCATGGACATAAGGTGTTGAGCGTCCATGAAAGCGGGTGATCTGCCCGCCTTTAAACGGAGCGTTGTAGGCTACGGTAAACGCCGATTGGCGAAGGCTTTGCAAGGCGATGCCCACGAGAGCAGGCGCTGCCGTTTGTCCATCACGATCCCCTAACATCAAATCAGGAAAAGGATCCGCCTGGATCGACTGGACCCGTCGTTTGATGGAATGGGCATCCCAAAGTAAAACCCGTCCAAATTTTTGCACGGCACGATCGATCTGCCGGTGCAGCTCTTCATAGTAGGGGCGATAGTAGAGCTCGATACGCTTTTGGCGTTCGCTCTCGTCGATCTGATAGCCCTCCCGGTAAAGTGGAATGCCATCGAAACTTGTCGAGGGGATAAACTCGGTCTGCCGTCGACTGTCAGCATAAAGCGAAGGGCCTTCTACCGGACGGTTCAGGTCGATGACGTAACGGCTATAGCGGGCCTTGATCAACACCGCGCCGAGCGATGGCGCGAAGTCATAGAGTTGGTCGACGAACCAATCGGTGTCAGGCAATTGCAGGGCCATGTCGGGATTCAATTGTTCTTTTACGTGGAGGGGAAGTTCGGTGCCCACATGCGGAGCACTGATTATAATGGGAATGTGGCTTTGGCCAGAGGCAAAGGTTTCGTAGGGAATGAGCATGGGTTAACCTCTCCACAGACAGTCAAATCCTGTCACTATCTTAGTGTCTGCCGGGAAAAGGCGATGGCTGCGTTTCGTCGGCAGAAAAAAATGCTCATTTATGGGGAATAAACACCGCTTTTTGTCTGCCTCGCGCCTTGCCATCCCCAGTTCCGGACCGACACTATCTTAGCGAAGAGGTCATAACAAGGCGAAACAATTTACCGGCCTGAGACCGCTTCACATGGGAATTGTCATGTTATTTTCAAGTTCTACCTTGGATAGGTCAAAGGCCGACTGAATATCGGTCAGGAGCTTTGGCAAAGGATCCAGAGTACCCGCGCGACTCAAAGTTTCAAGCGTCTCCGCCAACTTCATAAGCCGAACGGCTCCCAAATTACCAGCCGTGCCCTTCAAAGTATGAGCACTTTTCGAAACGGCTGTGGGATCCCCCTCGCCGACTCCCTCAAGCATCTCCTTGATTAAAACAGGAACACGACTAAAAAAAAGCTCGACCAGATCCTTGAAGAAGCCATCCGCATCTCCAGGCTCCGCGAGCTCTTTCACAGCGTCTAATTTGTCATGATCGATCAGTGGGACCTGGTCTGCCGAAATGTCGACACCTATCATGATCCCTCCATTTACAATTTAAGATGCAACATTTAAAGCTTGGTACTCTTCGCCAAGATCTTTCAAATAGAATCCTACACCGTATTTAGTCTCAATCACAACTGCACTTGATACATCACGCAGGAGCTGACGAACGGCATGCAGTTTACGATGCAGAGCATTGTCTGTCACTTTGATCTGGCCCCAGCAGCGCATCTTTAGACCATCCTTTTCGACGATGGAACCTTCGGTGTTGGCCAAGCATGCAAGAAGATTGACTTCAATCGGAGATGCAAAGCGTTTTCCCAAAGGTCCTTCGACCGTGCGATGCGCGGAGTCAATTGTGATGTCACCGAAAACGACAACTTCCTTGGCTGCTTTTTGAGCAGCATCATTGATTCTCAATTTAAATCTAGCATTTACTTCATCGGGGATAAGAGGCTTACGGATGAAATCGTCGGCTCCGGAGTTTAGGGCACGCACAATGGTTATCTCTGTTGGAGTGTCGGTGACGACCATTATAGGGCAAAAGGGCCATGCCTGACGGATGTTGGGGATAATGTCCAAACCGGATTTATTGCCGGCAAAATCGATGTCTACAAACACCGCGATGGGGTGTAGCTCCTCGAGACGGGCCATAAGCTCCTCAGAGGTCCTAATACCCACCGTACGGATTTTAGTGGAGCGTTCTATAATCTGATGAACCAACTGATCGTCATCGAGGGTGACAGTGTAGGCATCGCCGGGAAGACCTTTCATGATCGAATCCTTACTAAGACGTTAAAAATCAAGCTAAACTCTAGATCGGTGAAAGCCCGGCAATTTTTAACCGGAGGCAGAACTTTCTTGCCTGCCTCAGCCAATTTTTAACTTAAGCTCTAAGAATTATTCATTATTAATAGTTGAGAAAAATTGCATCTGTAAGCTTTGACAAGGCAATTCCCACCTAGCAAATAAATTGAGCCCAGGCATTACCCATTTTATTCAATGATATCAATCATATAATCTAATATCTTGATTTCATAGAACTAAAAGCAAAAAAAACATTGTATATCAATTAGGCATAGCTGTTGCATAAGCATGAGCAGTTGCTCCCCCCTGTTGCTGTTGTTCCAAGCTGTTGTTGAGGTTCCTCCATGCTGACCCGTTTGTGCCGTGCCGCTGCTGTCATGTCCCTGTTTTCCCTCATTGCCTGTAAGGAGTACAAAGTAAGCGAAATCAAAGATTTTAGACTTTATGTGAATAGCGACAACGCTGAACTCAAATCAGCAATCATTGAACTCACTGAACAATACAATAATGATGTCGGCGCTCAGGCATTGACAGTTGTCGAAGACAAAGACGACTCAAATTCGAACATCAACTTTGTAGACCATCTTACCGATTCCGAAGGTTCCAAATTGGGTCTTGGTCAGTGGATCACCACTGAAAAATCCAAGAATAATGTCGGTAGCTACGGAGCGGAAAGACAGGTTACTGTGATCCACTCAATGTCTTTGGAATTCGATGCCGAAAACTTTGCAAAAAAATTGCAAGGCATGACTGATCAATCTTCAGATGAATACAAACATCTCTATCACTTGTTCTGTCATGAGGTTGGCCACGGTATGCAGCTTGATCATAGCAATGACAAATCAAGCGTCATGTACAAAAGCATTCCTGACCACTATTCACGCGAAATCGATTTTAATGGCTATTTTGCTTACATCCGTCGCTACCTGAACCTTGATGGTTCAGCACATTGATCTAAAACTGTGTTTCTTTCAGGCCTTAGAAGAACGCCTAGTCTAATAGGCGTTCTTTCCCCTTACCACCTCGTCGATCGTCATAAACAAAATCTTAATATCAAGCCACAGCGACCAATTCTGAATATAGAAAAGATCACATTCAATTCTTTTTTCTATACTCGTGCTGCCGCGCCAGCCATTGACCTGAGCCCAGCCCGTCATACCCGTCTTTACCTTATGCCTGAGCATATAGCCGGAAATCTCCTGGCGAAACTGCTTGACGAAGACCGGACGTTCCGGTCGCGGTCCAACCAACGACATTTCGCCCATCAACACATTTATAAATTGTGGCAGCTCATCGAGACTCGTCCGGCGCAGTAGATTGCCCAGGGGCGTCGCCCGGTTGTCGCCGGCCTGAGCCCAAATAGCCCCGGTATGCAGCTCGGCATCGACCGGCATGGAACGAAATTTCAAGCATTGAAAAGAAGATCCATCAAGACCCATACGTTCCTGCTTATAGAAAATGGGCCCCTTCGAGCTCAGCTTGATGAGGACCGCAACGATCAGCATGAGAGGGCTGAACAGAATGAGCGCGACAAGGGCTCCAAACATATCCATCAGTCGTTTCGCAAGAAGGTTTGATCCTGTCAAAGGGCTTTCATGCACACTGATAAGCGGAATGCCTTCGATCAATTCAATCCCCGGGTTGAGCTTGGTAAAGCGCGCGATATCGGGAAGGACTTTGATCTCCGGGACCTGGTGGGAAATCTTCTCGAGGTTTATGTCGATAAAATTTGTATAGCTTTGAGGCAGAGCAATCAATAAGGATTGAGTGGGACGCTCAAGGAAAAACTGGGTCCAATTGCTTGGCTCGGCAATGCACTCAAGACCACGTTCGCGGGCCAACACCTCGTCCTGGGATTTATCATCGGTGCCCGGCAGCACAATCACGGGCCGGACCGTCGGATCCATTCCCCGCAGTAAGGTGAGCACCTGTAAAAGTCCATAACCCCTGGCGATAACCAGCAGCTGTCTTGGATCCTGCTTATTTTGATACCAACGGTGGCAGAGCCTGATGAAATATCGTCCAGCTAAAATGCATAGCGGCTGAAGAGCCCCAAATAAGACGAGCGTGAGGCGCGAGTAACGATACTCTTCATAGAAGTAACTGAAGGTGATCAGCATCACCAGGGCGACGGTAGCGGTCGGAATCAGATCGAAAGCCTCAAGAATCGGGCTGGAGTGCCGGCCCGATCGTTTCATGAGTCCTGTCGTCAAGGCGCTAAATATCCAAATTACCAGCACAAAGGGGATAATTTTTATATATAGCCCGACCGGTGGCACGCCACGCGGCACCTCGAGGCTTGTGTGAAAGCGCAGGACATAGGCCAGGCACCACGCAAACGCTGCCATGACCATGTCAGAAGCCGTTATCATGACCGATAGGGACTGAGAGTGTCTATGGTAAATCACTTTAATCCTTCCAAAGCATTCAGCTCTTGACGAATCTTTTCTAGAAAAGAAGTTTTGGAAAAACCCTTCGCAAATGTTTCGAGCTCACTTGAGTCAAAACGCATGCTTTCAAAACGAAGGATCGCCGCCATCAAAGACTCAGCCTTTGCCTCTTCAAAGAAGGTACCGGTCCGACCCTCTTCAACAAAGTCAAGGGCTCCACCCGCCTTAAAAGCGATCAAGGGGGTATTGGCGGCAAGCGCTTCTATCGCGGTTATTCCGAAATCTTCGACCCCGGGAAAGAGCAAAGCCTTAGCACCTTGAAATAACTTCACCCATTCCTCTGCATTCGGCTTAATGACAAATTCCGTATGCTTTCCCGCAAATTTTCTCAACCTTTTTTCATCAGGTCCGGACCCAATGACTTTAAGTGGCTCGCCGAGGCGCTCACAGGCCTCTATCGCTAAATCAAATCTTTTGTAGGAAACAAAGGCACCGGCGACGAGAAAATAGTCTTTTTTAATGGGTGGAGGAATGTGGAGAAAAAAGCGTTCCAGGTCCACAGGCGGATGAATAACCTTGGAATCTCGCCGGTAATAACGCGTGATTCGTTTGGATACGAAAGAACTGTTGGCAATAAAACAATCGACGCCATGATTGGACGAGACATCCCAAATTCTAAGACGCTGACTTAGAAGGTGAATCAAAAAATCTTTCAGGGAAAAGCTAGAATTTCTGTCTAAATAATGCTGCCTTTGATCCCATATATAGCGCATCGGGGAATGCATATAGCAGAGGTGCCGGGCATAGGGACCGATCAACACGCCCTTCGCAACACAAGAACTCGTGCTTATGACTAGATCATAGCCTTCGAGCGGGAGTGATTCAATCGCGGCGGGCAGCAGCGGAAGCAAAGCTTTCCGCAGTGGCTTCAGATGATTAAGCCACTTCGGAACGTGGACAGTGCGCTGCCGGATGCTCGCCGGCATGTGGGAGGGTGAATAGAATAGCGTATAAATGGGAGCATCCGGATAGAGTTCCAGGAGAGCCTCCAGCACTTTCTCACCGCCTCGATATGTCACTAGCCAATCATGAACGTATGCTACGCGCACGAATGCCCTCCTTGTAAACTTGAGAAGAACATAAAATTATGCGCTTCGACTCTGAAAAACTCAGTAAAAAAACAACGTCCCATCCGTATGATACGTCTCTTCCCGAAAAAAACTCAGCCCATCAGAAAGGCGGGGCACCTTGCGGTTTATCTTAAGCGTCTGTTAAGATAATTAATGAAGACCACGAGCAATCAGCGTTTCAAGACTCCACGGGTAGCCAGCACGAGTGGCTCTCGCCAATAGTTCTGTGAGCCATGTGTTTATCCCAGCATCTTAGAATCCGCTCTGAAGACACCCCGTCTAATAGAGAACTGAGGAGGCGACGACTTCTCCATGAATCAGCGCAATGTCTTTGATGGCAGCCTGACATCCGAATTTGATCCTTCAGGAATTGAACGCAGTTCACTGTTCGCGGGAGGTTCCTTGCGTCAGGTCTTTAGTGAAATTGTTGGCAAGAGCGATGTAATGGAAGCAGTTCTCCAAACTGTGGGGAAGATAGCCCGCTCCGAAGCGCCCGTCCTTATTCGAGGCGAAAGCGGAACGGGAAAAGAACTCATTGCCAAAGCGCTGCATAGGATGTCGAGCCGCGCAAGCAAGCGCTTAATATCTATAAACTGTTCTGCAATTCCTGATACTTTGTTGGAATCAGAACTGTTCGGTAGTGTTAAGGGAGCCTTCACAGGCGCCGATAAAACCCGCAAGGGCTATTTTGAAGAAGCGAATGGTGGCACACTTTTCCTCGACGAAATCGGGGATATGCCGCTCACCCTTCAGTCAAAGCTCCTAAGGGTTCTTCAAGAGAAAAAATTTGTTCCTATCGGGTCGACTGAACCTCGACATGCCGATGTTCGCATCATAACCGCGACCAATGTCGATCTGGACGATGCTGTAGGCAAACAAAAGTTTAGAAACGATCTTTATTATCGCCTCAATGTCTTGCCCATTCTCCTGCCGCCTTTGCGTGAACGTAAGGGTGATGTGAGACTTTTGCTTGATCACACGCTCAATCTTTTTAATATGACTCACGCTCTGAACAATCCTTGCTACTTTAACAACGAAGCCTATCAATGCCTCGAACGTTATAACTGGCCGGGAAACGTCAGAGAACTCATCAACCTCATCGAACGCCTCGTCGTTATGAGCGGTGGCGGTGAAATCGATATCCGCGCTTTGCCCAATGAATATAAGACGGTTAAGGCCGGCGCCAGCGCTAAGGCCGTTGACACGTCCTTTTTCTATAGCGACGCGCCCCTAATCATGCCTGACCTGGCTTCAGTTGAACTCCTGCCGGCCCAGGGCCTAAATCTTGAGACCTACATCGAGCAGCTTGAGAATACATTGATCATGCAGGCACTCGAACGCACCGGAAACAATAAAAACCAAGCGGCAAAGCTGCTCGGTTTGAATCGGACGACCCTGGTCGAACGGATTAAAAAAAGAAAGCTTGTCCCACTCAACGCCCCTTCTAAAGAACTTTAAGACAAAAGCTGCCGTCTCTCAAGGACGGCAGCCTCATTACGAACCAAACTTTTGCATTTTGAAGTCAAGACCTAAACAGTCATGACTTCTTTTTCTTTTTTAGCCATCTTGTCATCGAGAACCTTGATAAAGGAATCGGTGATTTTTTGTACTTCTTCCTGCATACGCTTGGCTTCGTCCTCGGTAACGACCTTATCTTTCTCTTCTTTCTTCACTTCTTCATTGATATCTCGACGGATATGGCGTATCGAGATTTTCGCGTCCTCTCCCATCTTTTTCAGCTGCTTCACGATATCCTTACGACGTTCTTCATTGAGCTGAGGAATCGGCACCCGCACGACGACACCATCGGAGTTCGGCTGCAATCCAAGATCGGCCTTCATGATCGACCGTTCAATCTCTTGAATAAGCTTTTTCTCAAAGGGTGAAATCAAGATCGTTCGGGCGTCTGGCGTCGATAGCGTGGCTACCTGATTCAAAGGACTAGGCGTGCCATAATAATCAACCTTGACATTGTCGAGGATGCTGATCGACGCGCGACCCGTACGGATCTTGGTCAAATCCTTATCGAAGCCAGCGATTCGAGTGTTCATTTCGTTTTTACATTTTTCGATAAGTGCAGTCATATCATTTACCTCTTCTTCTGCGTCTGCTTTTTCAGTATTTCAGCGCACCAAGGTGCCGACCGATTCGCCGCTAATGGCGCGCATCACACAGCCTTGTTCACTCAGTTTAAAAACTCGGATTGGAATTGCCGATTCCATGCACATTGTAATTGCCGTTGCATCCATAACGTTGAGTTTTTTCGATATGACATCGAAATAAGTCAACTCTTTGAACTTAACGGCATCTGGATATTTTTCAGGATCGCGATCATATATGCCGTCGACTTTGGTGGCTTTAAGAATGACGTCGGCGCTTACTTCACGGGCACGCAGACTCGCAGCGGTGTCGGTCGTGAAATAGGGATTCCCCGTCCCGCCTGCAAAGATAACCACGCGCCCCTTGCTGAGATGCTTAATGGCTTTCCGGCGAATATAAGGTTCGGCGAGTTCGGCCATGTGAATGGCCGTCATCACGCGACTATAGACGTTATGTTTGGCCTCAAGGATACCTTGCAGGGCAAGGGCATTGATGACCGTAGCCAGCATACCCATATAATCGGCATTCGCACGATCCATATCCCAGCCCGCAGCACGAGCGCCTCGCCAGATATTACCGCCGCCGATCACGATGGCGATTTCTACTCCAGTCTTTTGAACGTCAGCGATCTCACGCGCGACATATTGAAGGGCGCTGCCCTCAATGCCAAATCCTAGCTCGCCGCCAAGCATCTCACCAGAGAGCTTAAGCATGATTCTCTTGTACTTCGGTTCACTCATTTATTGCCTCGTCACAAAGACTGCTGCGGTTGGTCTTTTCTTATCCACAAAAGTATACACGGGCTGTTTCAAAAGACCGAGACTTACTCTTACAAAGTCGCCGAACCTGGACCTTTGAGGATGGCAACCCTAAAATGAAACAAGCCCCGAAGTGTCCTTCGGGGCTTATTATTCAATTAACGAAGAACGGCAGCTACTTCATCCGCGAAGTTTTCTTTCTTCTTCTCGATGCCTTCACCGAGCTTGAAGAGATGAAAAGCTGTCAGCTGAGCGCCTTTGCCTTTTTCCGCAACAACTTGCTTAATCGACTGGCCAGGATCCTTCACAAAACCCTGTTCGATCAAAACAATCTCTTTGTAGAACTTGTTGATTTGACCAACTAGGATTTTTTCCCACATGTTTTCCGGCTTGCCTTGCTCAAGTAGAGCTTTACGGCCCAGTTCCTTCTCAGTTTCGATTTCCGATGCTTCGACTTCTTCGCTCTTCAGATAGCGAGGACCAGCCGCCGCCGCGTGCATTGCTATATCTTTGCCAAGATCTTGAATATCCTGGCCTTCCGCGCCGTCAAGAAGAACGAGAGAACCGATTTTACCACCCATGTGGGTATAAGCGGAAACTGTTCCTTTGGCGGTCGTGAGGAGACCCAGACGCCGTATTTTCATGTTTTCGCCAAGCTTCGCAATCAGGGTCGTCAGACGGCCACCAACGGTTTCGCCATCGGCAAGCTTCATGACTTTCAGGGCCTCGACATCGCTTACTTTTTGAGAGAGGGCCAACTTCGAAACATCGTCTGCAAATTTGACGAAATCCTCATTCTTACTTACGAAGTCTGTCTCACAGTTGAATTCTACGACAACACCCGTGTGGTGGTCAGAACTCACGGCGATCTTGACGATGCCTTCTGCGGCTATGCGATCAGCTTTTTTCGCAGCGCGTGAAAGGCCGCGCTCACGGAGCCAAAGGACCGCTTTGTCCAAGTCGCCTTGGTTTTCTTCAAGAGCTTTCTTACATTCCATCATGCCGACGCCGGTTTTCTCGCGAAGATCTTTAACCATGCCTGCTGTAATTGTCACGATAATCCTCCTGAATCAAAAAAGGCTGGAAGCCATCAATTTGAGCGTTGCAAAGGCTTAAGGTTCACCTTGGATCCCTGACATTGCACACTTTTTTGGTCGGCCTCAGATATTTAGAAAATATGAGTCAACAATAATGAGATGCGAAGGTGAGGCCTAAAAGGTAACTTTGCGGCCCCTTCGTCAACTAACGTTTTTCAACGGCAACCTGGTTGCCTTTGTCATCGCGGAAGCTGCCTTCTTTGACCTGAACGATACGATCGGCTGGCTTCTCATCGGAGTTGCGCTCGCCTTTGGAACGGATTTTACCTTCGGCACAGGCTTGAGCTGCGGTCGAGATAAAGAGTTCAAGAGAGCGAAGGCTATCGTCGTTACCTGGGATCGGATAGTCGATCATGGTCGGATCAGCATTGGTGTCGGCGATAGCGACGACTGGGATACCCAGGCGTTTCGCTTCCAGGATTGCTATCGTTTCCTTATGGGCATCGACAATGAAGATTGCCGAAGGAAGACCGGGCATATCCTTGATCCCGCCTAGAACGAGATCAAGTTTTTCACGTTCACGGGTCAGGTTCAGAACTTCTTTTTTGGTCAGTTTCAAGAAGGTTCCGTCTTGAGACATTTTTTCGATTTTACGCAAACGGTGAATAGATTGACGGATGGTTTGGAAGTTGGTGAGAGTTCCACCCAACCAGCGGTGATTGATAAAATATTGGCCAGTACGGCGCGCTTCGTCTTGAACGAGATCACGGGCCAGACGCTTGGTACCTACAAATAGAACATGGCCGCCTTTAGCAGACGTGGCTTCAAGGAAGTCACAGGCCTTTTGAAACATCTTGACGGTTTTTTGCAGATCGATGATGTGGATGCCGTTACGCTGACCAAAGATATAGGGTCCCATCTTTGGGTTCCAGCGACGGGTTTGGTGACCATAGTGAACACCGGCTTCGAGTAACTGCTTCATGTTGACGGTAACTGACATTTAAAAACCCCTTGAAGGTTGTACGTCGAGAGCAGGTGCAAACGTAATCCTATGATTTCATTTGACTGACAGCCGCTGGCTGACCTTCGTTGCCCACTCTCTGTTTAATTGCGAAAGCTTTGAAAAAAGCCACAGGACTTTATCGCTGAAATTGCAGAAGAACAAGTACATTCAATCAAGCGTCAGGCAACTTCAAGTTTTTTAGCATGGCAAATGGACTTATATCGATATCCTTTTCATCCTTGTAAACAAGAGGCGTCTCCACATTATCTAAACAGATAAGGCAGGATTTTCCATCTTTATTCAAAACGATAAGCCGTGTGGGCAAAGCCGTTTGAACAATGTCATTGATAACCATCTCGACATCGAGTTCGCCCTTTTCATCAAGATAGTAGGTATCCAGATCCTCCGGCACGAGGTCGCGTTCGACTTCATCGTCGTCGTCCATACCTTCGATTTCAAAGCTCGACTCAGCCGCGACCCGATCGATGAAGCGCACGCTGATGTCTTTGTTGATAGGCCAAGGGATCTCTTTTTGACAACGACTGCAGCTTACCAAAGGCACGTATTCGATTTTGCCTTCGACGGTATAAAGACCGTAGGCTTCCGGCTTAATAGTGAGCTGACCCTTCAGGCCATAAGCTGCGTTGCCTAAAAAAGATGCATATATTTCGTTTAACCAGGCCTCAGTGCCATCGATTTGTATATTTTTCGATTCGCGCATGTCTTTTACTAAGACCTTCATAGTCACCCCAACTTCATAAAACGACGGACCCCCTCTTCTACTCCTGGTCCTAATGTCTTGCAAGCCTTTGTGAATACTGGGTTCTTTGCCTTCTTTAATTTAAAAAATCCTATCAAAATAAAGGCTTACAATAAATTCTTACACTTTTTTGACTTAGCACCGATTACGATAACGACCTAAAGCGGATCCTATATTAGGAACGGGACCAATAGTCTCATGACCAAGCGTTGGAATGTACATCACGGCAGCGAAAATCTCGGCCTAAAGACGGCCAAGGAGATTCGTGAGGCCTTGCGTAAAGGGACACTGGATCCCTTCGACAAGGTGTCGGCTGAGGGCTCCAATATCCGCGAAGACCTCATTGAAGTTGACGAAATTTTTAAAGAAACTCAAGACGAGGACGACTCGGTCCCGGCGCAGGGCATGAGGGTATCGGAGCTAAGCCACGGCACCAATTCGGGGACCGGAACCGGGACTACGATCGCCCTGGCGACGGGTCCGGTACGCCCCGCCAATTCCGGATCCGGCAGTGGTGCAGGAAGCGGGATAAATACTGGAATGAATCCCTCAAAATCGCGCGTAGGGCCGCCTCCAAACTTTTCGGCAAGCTTCGCCGCGGATCCTAACCAGCCCCGTACGAATCCTCCACCGACGACGGCAGGGGGAGTACCTCTATCCTGGCGTACCGATCAAAGCGCTGACTTTCGGGAGCAGGTCGATTCCAAGTCCAATCAAAAACGTTACTATCTTATTGATAAGAGTAAGATTCTTGGCCCGCTCAGCGGTCTGGAAATCCAGTCTCTCTATAATCGCGGCGTTTTGGGCGCAAAAGTGAAGGTACAACGTATAGGCGGCACACGCTCAATTCCTGTGGCCCAATTTATTGCCAGCTATTCCGAAGATCGCCTGAAGGAATTGACCGAAGATGGCAAACTCAACCAAAAGGTCAGCAGCCCATCTTCTAAGGTTCTCAATGAGCTGTCACGTGTGGCCAATGCACAAAAGATTGCCCAAGGCCGGAAAAACAAGACCTATCTGATAATGCTGCTCTCCGGTTTGATACTTGGCGTGCTGCTGTTTGTCGTTGTCGATTCAAGTCGCTCGTCGAAACGATCCGACGACCGCGACAAAGATGACGGCCGACGCGGCAGCCGCCCAAAACTTTTGCAACAGTCCCCCAATGAAGGCCTGGATGACAATGAGGATGAGGGGTCATCACCGCGTCGGTCCCCTAAAGCAAACCGCGCGTCTCCGCCATCGCCCAAAGCGAATCGACCTGCGGTGAAACCAGAGCCCGTGCTGGTGGAACGCCCCAGCAAAGCGCCTGCAAAACCGCCCAAAAAGTCGCCGGCCGTGGCCCCAGCAGCTTCCGCTCCAGCGGCAGCTCCTCTTGTTGTTAAGGCTCCACCGACCAAAACGGTAGCGCCCGTGACAACTCCGGCGCCTAAAAAAGTCGTCGACAAGGAGGGGGCCATCGCCCGAGCGGTAAACTCCAACGCCCGCAGTATTCAAAAGATTGGACCATTGAGCTTTTCGATGGGAGCATTGGATTCGTGCCCCAGCAAATGCTCGCTTGTCTTTAGAGACTTGACCGGTGCGACAATCAAAGCCGTATTTTTCAAAAGCGCCTACTACGAACAGCTTAAGAAATCCAGTGGAAGTGTATATTTGACAGGAAATGCCCGCAGGGAAGGTGGCGAAGCGACTATCTTCATTCAAGACATCCAATAAGCCAACTCACTCTCAAATTATGACAGACTCCGTACTTGACCCGTTCTTCATGAAACGGTAATAGGGTAGGTTCTTAAATGGAACGTAACATCGCCCGCGATGATAAGGAGTCATTCATATGCCAGTACCAAAAAGACGCACGTCAGCCTCCAAACGTGATAAACGCCGCTCTCACCACGCTATCAAATTAGGCGGACTCTCGGTTTGTTCAAACTGCAGCACGGTAAAACATCCTCACAGCATCTGCGAAGCCTGCGGCCATTACCGAGGCAAGCAATGGCTTGAGCCTAAGCAGTTGAATAAGTTGGAAGCTGGATTCGCTACTGGCGGAGAATAACCGATGCAAACGCTAGCCATGTTCCCTGGGCAAGGAAGCCAGTATGTGGGCATGGGGCAGAAGCTTCTCGAAGCTTTCCCCGCGGCGAAGGCGATATTTGAAGAAGCAGAGGACGCTTCCAAAGTTGCTATTCGACGATTATGCCTTGAAGGTCCAGAGGACGAACTCAAACTTACCGCTAACACCCAACCCTGTCTTCTCACAGTAAGCGTAGCCTATTGGCAGGTTTTGCGGGATGAATTGGGCCTCGATTTTAAGTACTTCGCTGGTCACAGTCTGGGCGAATATTCGGCACTTGTCGCCGCCGGTAAACTAAGCCTGGCGCGCGCAGCATTCCTCGTAAAACAACGTGGCGAAGCTATGCAGCGAGCCGTCGCTCCAGGGGTGGGCTCGATGGCCGCGATTATGAAGATGCCTAGCGACCAGCTTGAGGCTCTTTGCTCAAAGCATTCGACGTCCAGCACCAGCGTCGTCGAACTCGCTAACTACAATAGTGACGCTCAACTCGTCGTTGCTGGCCACAAAGAAGCCGTGAAGGCACTTTGCGCCGAAGCTGCAACAGTAGGCGCCCGCTGCATTGAATTAGCCGTCAGCGCGCCTTTTCATTCGAGCCTCATGCAGCCTGCTCGAATTTTTATGGCTCCGCTCCTCTCTGACAGTAGCTTTCATAAAAACGAAACTGTCATTATTCCTAATATCAACGCTACTGAGGTTTCGGATTACGGTCCTAAATATCTCATCGAGCAGATCGATGGCCCGGTTCGTTGGATTCAATCGATTGAACAGGCAAGAGATCTGGGATTGACCCGCTTTATTGAAATCGGGCCTGGCAAAGTTCTGAATGGTCTCGTGAAACGCATCGTTCCAAAGGACGGTTTTACCATTCACTCTACTGACGATATCGTGGAGGCGATTGCCACTTTAAAACTCGAACTTTAGACGATTCCTGAAATAGAAAGAGCCGCTTCGATACGTTCGAAAGCGGCTCTTTTTTTGTTGTCTGCGCCTTGCCACGACTATCGGTTCTTGGCAAGACCAGAAAGTTTCAGAAAGAAAGGGGCCCCAAGAGCCCTCCCCTCGATCGATCAGCTCAAGCTATCGGCAACGATTTCTGCGATATCCCTGACCTGAACACTGGCTTCTTTTCCTTGGGATTTGATTCCGTCATTCATCATCGTCATACAGAAGGGACAAGCCGTAGCTACGGTCGAAGCACCGGTTGCTAACGCTTCTTTCGCCCTGTTTTCGTTGACGCGCTCGCCTATCGTTTCTTCGAGCCACATGCGACCGCCGCCAGCGCCGCAGCAAAAACCTTTTTCCTTGTTACGCGGCATTTCGGTCAGCTTCACGCCCGGAACCTGCAGCAGGGACTGCCGAGGCGCTTCATAGACCTGGTTGTGGCGGCCAAGGTAACAAGAATCATGGAAGGTGACTTCTTTCGCAGAGTCAGGAACTTCGGTCGATTTGATTTTGCCCGTTTTCACCAGGTCCGTGATCAGCTCGCTGTGGTGAATGACTTCGGCTTTAAAGCCAAAGTCCGGATATTCATTTTTGATCGTGTTGAAACAGTGAGGACACCCGGTCACGATCTTCTTCACATTGTATTTTTTCATCGTCGTGATGTTTTCCTGGATCTGCATATCGGCCAGATATTCGTTGCCAAGGCGTCTTGCGGTATCACCGTTACAACGCTCTTCCGTACCCAGTATGGAGAAGCTCACATCGGCCTTGTCGAGTATCTTGGCAATCGATTTGGAGACTTTGGTATAGCGATCATCGTAGCTACCCGCACAACCGACCCAAAAAAGATATTCGACGTCACTCTTCTCGGCCATCGTCGAAACATTCAGGCCTTTTGCCCAGTCGGCCCGGTTAGCAGGGCTAAAGGCCCATGGACTGCCGTTATTCTCAAGGTTACGAAAGGTCGCCTGAGCTTCCTCAGGAAACGCCCCCTCGGTCATAGTTAGGTAACGGCGCATATCAACGATAGCCGGAATGTGCTCGATATAGAGTGGACAAGCCTCCATACAGGCACCGCAGGTGGTGCAGGACCAAAGCTCGTCGGGAGTCACAAAGCTGCCGCCGATAAGGGGACGATGCTCAGCCTCGGGCGTCGTCACATGATTAATAAGAGAGTACTTGATATCATGCATGATTTTACGGGGATCCAGCGGTTTACCAGTCGTATTGGCTGGACAAACTTCGGTGCAACGGCCGCATTCCACGCAGGTATAGGAATCAAGGAGCTGTTTCCAGGTGAATTCCTCGGGTTTGTGCACACCGAAGGACTCCGCGTTTTCATCGAAGATCATAGGACGGAGACGACCGCGAGGATGGTGATTGCGGAAAAAAATGTTAGGCCAGACCCAAATCAAATGCTGATGCTTCGAGTAGGGGAGAAAAGTCATGAATCCAAAAAGAACCAGACTGTGGGCCCAGAACATACCTTTATCAAAGGCCACCCAATCGCTCACCATACCTGAAAAAATCGAGGCGAAAGCATTACCGAATGGAACGGAGCTGGCGGGAATGAGCCCCGCCTGCGCCCGCGAGCCAACGAGAATCAATGAGGTCGTAACAAGGGCCAGGATGAAAGCCAGGACGTACATCGCATCCACACGCGAGGCTTTTTCCAACCCCTGAAATCGTTTGGGAGGAAAGGTAAGGCGTCGCACGATCGCATAGACAATCGCCGCAAAGACGATGAAATTGCCAAAATCCTGCGACCATAGAAAGGCTCTGTAGGCAGCGCTTTTTTCACCCAGCAGCGCTCCAAAATGGAGGCCAGGAAAAATTCCAGAGATCAGGACCTCAGTCGTCCCGAGAGACACGATGACAAAGCCCCAAAAGATAAGGGCATGCATGATGCCAGCAACGGGATCACGAAACATTTTTTCTTGAATAAAACCAAAACGCACGACCTCATAAATACGTCTGGGAAGGTTGGTTAATCGATTTTCCTCTTTGCCTTTGCCAAACTCAAACCGCTTGGCAATTTTGAGAAGGTTCTTCCCAAAAAAACCAAATGTAGCGATTGCTAAGATCGCGAATAAAACGTTCGGTAAGTAGCTCACCTGCATGCTCCCTTGACATATGCTGTTCCTGAAGGACGGGGGTCTTCGACTGACATTGCTCAATAGTCCAAAATATAGAGAGCTTACGGTGTTGTCGAGGCTGAAGCGAAAAAAAGCGGAGCCAACTCTCGTTTACGGCTTGGGCTGCAGCTGACGACTGTGTGGTTTGAGCGGCTTGCAAACCCTAAATGTGGGATTGAACTGCCTGCAGTTGGCTCTATTCAGGACATTATGAATCCTGCAGCCTCTAACCTTGAGGTTTAGAAACTCTTCGTACGCCCAGTAGCGTGTGAGTATTTGCGTTTGTCTTGAATTTTTAGTCCATTGCACACTTTGTGAAAAGCATTCTCACTTTGCCAGGCCTGCAGCATCATCCGGTGCGTTTCGTATTGAATTTTAGCTTCAAGACCCTCGCCTAACACGGCAATATACTGATCAAGCTTGGCAAGATAGTCAGGATGGGTAAGGGCTTCACGATCCGCCTGGGAGCCTTTGCCCGCGACACTTTTCTTAATACTTTTTAGAACTTGAGGAAATAACTCAGCCAGCCGCGCCGCCACCTGTAGACTCTGTCGACTCTGCTGCGCATGACGTCGTGCGCGCTCGGCAACTTCATCAGGATTTAGCTTGGGTTTTCGCTCTTGCTGCATAACGCTCTCCTATCGTAGGCATTCTAGTGCAAACATGGCCTTTCAGCTAGGCTTCATAGAGGTCTAATGACTCATAAACCCTTGCTAAAACAATATACAAATCCGACTCAACGCCGATTTGCGGTTGACTCAAAAGCTGAACCGCTGGCTTTCCCATCCTCTTTAGCCCGATCGATGACACGGTCCAATCAGCTTGCGCTTCGCGCGATTCACCAACATTTTGGGAGATATCGAGGGGTAGGTTCTCTTGGTTGAATTCGAGTTCTTCTAAGACAGGAGAGTTCGCTAACGATTTGGCATGACCCCGACGAACACCAGATACCCGATTCCGATTTACCCGGCCGAAGCATCAGAACCCCTTGAAAAGATCTACAAAAAAATGTTTATAGATTTAGTAGACATTTTATCTTAGAGTTGCGAATTGTATAGCTTTCCGCTAAACAAGTGCCTCACTTGCAGCCATAAAAAGGGGACGGTTTGTGAATCTGACATCGCGCAGCCGTTACGCTTTAAAAATTATGCTCGATCTTGCTCATAGACAGAATGAACCGCTGGTCCGTCGCCAGGAAATTGTCGCAAGACAGGGAATTCCTTCCAAATATTTGGATCAGATTCTGATTCGTCTCCGCAAAGCCGACCTTGTTGAAAGCGTCCGCGGGCGCACCGGTGGCTATCGGATCAGCCGCAAAATCGAGCAAATTAGTGTTTGGGAAGTGTTTCGAGCGGTCGAGGATGGCATTTATCCGGTCCAGTGTGTCGATGAACATCAAGGCTGCGAATTTATGCAAAGCTGTGCGGCGGTGGAACCCTGGCAATTCATATTTGAATCTATGCGCAATTGCCTTGAGGCTATGAATCTTTTGGATTTTGAACAGCGCTTCGGCAGCGGCCAGACAAATAGTAGAAGCGATGGTATTCAAGAATGCCGACACGGCCGTGAGCCCTTTCGCAGCGTCGCCGATCACTTGCTTTAGATTTCGTCCGATTGCCTCGAACGACTCGGGATGAAAGCAGCCAAGCGGTAGGGGCAAGGCGAAGATTATTATGGAGAGGGAATTGAAATGACTGAAAACGAAATCACAACTCAACTCGCGCAGCGCGAATATAAATACGGATTCGTCAGTGACATCGAGACTGAGGAATTCCCGCGCGGCTTGAGCGAAGACATCGTCCGCCGTATTTCAGCCGTCAAAGAAGAGCCCGACTTTGTGCTGCAGTTCCGGCTTAAAGCCTATCACCACTGGCTCACACTCAAGGAACCGGAATGGGCACTCGTCCACTATCCCGCGATAGATTTTCAGGCGATACAATATTATTCAGCACCAAAAAACAAGGGTGATGGCCCGAAGAGTCTTCAGGATATTGATCCCGAACTCCTGGCAACCTTCAATCGCCTTGGCATTCCGCTCGGTGAGCAGCAGCGAATCACCGGCGTAGCCGTTGATATCGTCTTCGACTCGGTGTCTCTAGGCACAACCCATCAGGAAGAGCTGGAAAAGCACGGCATCATATTCTGCAGTCTTTCCGAGGCGATTCAAAAGCATCCGGAACTCGTTAAGAAGTACCTGGGGAAAGTCGTTCCCTACAAAGCTAATTACTACGCAACGCTCAACTCGGCAGTCTTTACCGATGGCTCGTTCTGCTATATCCCCAAAGGTGTGCGTTGTCCGCTCGATCTCAGCACCTACTTTCGCATCAACGCAGCCGGCACGGGGCAATTCGAGCGTACGCTGCTGATCGCCGACAGCGATTCCTATGTCAGCTACCTCGAAGGCTGTACGGCTCCCCAGCGCGATGAAAACCAGTTGCATGCCGCCGTGGTTGAACTCATTGCCATGGATAACGCTCAAATCAAATATTCAACCGTTCAAAACTGGTACGCGGGCAACAGCGAAGGCCAAGGCGGCATCTATAACTTTGTAACGAAGCGGGGGCTTTGCCAGGGCGTAAACTCCCGCATTTCGTGGACGCAGGTCGAAGCTGGTTCCGCAATCACCTGGAAATATCCAAGCTGCATTCTGCAGGGCGATGGTTCACGGGGCGAATTCTATTCGGTAGCGCTGACCAACCATAAAATGCAGGCCGACACGGGTACCAAGATGATTCACATCGGCAAAAATACCCGCAGTCGCATCATCTCCAAAGGTATATCGGCCGAAGAGTCGAGCAATACCTATCGCGGCCTCGTCAAGATCATGCCATCTGCCGAAGGCGCGCGCAATCACTCGCAATGCGATTCGCTACTGGTGGGTGACCGGTGCAGCGCCAATACCTTTCCCTATATCGAAGTCAAAAATAATTCGGCCGTCATCGAACACGAAGCGACAACTTCGAAGATCAGCACCGAGCAGATCTTCTACCTCAAGTCGCGGGGTCTCGAAGAGGAACAGGCGATCGGTTTGCTCCTCAATGGGTTTTGCAAGGAAGTCTTTAAAGAGCTTCCCCTCGAATTTTCGGTCGAGGCGGTCAAGCTCCTGGAAATGAAGCTTGAAGGCAGCGTCGGTTAAGTTGCATTAAAAATGTAAGTTTGGAGTTAGATCCCATATGCTCAATATCGAAAATTTGCATGTAAGTGTCGAAGAAAAACAGGTCCTTAAGGGCCTTAGCCTATCTATTAAAGCCGGCGAGGTTCATGCGATCATGGGCCCCAATGGAAGCGGTAAAAGCACCTTATCGAAGGTTATCGCTGGCCATCCCGAATATACGGTAACCTCGGGCAGCATCACCTACGATGTCAACTTTCGCCCCAGAAATGTGCTGGAGATGGAACCCGATGAAAGAGCCCGCAACGGCCTTTTTCTCGCCTTTCAATATCCGGTGGAAATCCCAGGGATTCCCAACCTTGAATTCCTGAAAGCGGCCTTCAACGCAGTTTGCAAACACCAGGGTGTCGACCCCATGGAGTCGAAGGCTTTTGAAGCCTTTGTGCGCGAGAAGGCCAAGATGCTTGAAATTGACTCGAGCTTTTTAGATAGAGAGCTCAACGTCGATCTTTCTGGGGGCGAAAAAAAGCGAAACGAAATTCTGCAGATGGCCGTTCTCAATCCACGCTTGGCCCTGCTCGACGAAACCGATTCCGGTCTCGATGTCGATTCGCTGCGCATCGTATCCCAAGGCGTGAATAAGCTTAAATCCAAAGACAACGCGATCGTGATGATCACGCACTATCACCGTATCCTGAACTATATCCGGCCGGACTTCGTTCACGTCCTGGCAGAAGGCCGTATCGTGCGATCAGGCGATGTTTCGCTCGCTTTGCAAATTGAAGAACGCGGCTACGACTGGCTACTGAATTAAGGAGTAATTCCCATGTCCGTTGCATTTCATTCAGCTTTTGAAACCCTCGTTCAGGACGCGCAGTGGACGCCTCTATGGCTAAGGGCGCTTCGGCAAAATTCCTACGATAGCTTTCTGGCCGAAGGTATGCCCTCACGGCAAAATGAAGCCTGGAAATATACGAGCACCAGAAATCTGAGCGAATCGACCTTTGGGCTGATTCAAAGCCAAAGCGTCGGCAAGGAATCCGTCGATGCCTTTCGTGTCGCTGATGCCGATCATCTGGTTTTTATCAATGGCATTTTTCAAAGTGAGTTGTCTCAGGTGCCGGCCGCCGTATCGGTGGTGCCACTCCGCGATGCGCTCCTGACTGAGCAAGACCTTATTCAGCCTTGCCTTATGGAGGAGGGGGGCGATAGCCTGTCGCTGCTGAATCAGGCTTTCTTTTCGAGTGGTGTGGTCTTACGCCTGGGCAAAAATTCGGTTGTAACCCGTCCCATTCAGCTTCTCTTTCTCCAGGATCCGACGGCTGAGGCGGCGATGATCAGCCCTAGAAATATTCTGTTCATCGAAGCCGGTGCGCGGGTCAACATCATTGAAAGTCATTTCGGTGACAGCCAGCACTTCACCAATGCCGTTTCGGATATCTTTGTCAAAGAGCAGGCTCATTGCCAATACGTGCTTGAAAGAAGTTTGGGTGCGACGGCACGCTATGTGAGCAAGCACAGCTTTCATATTGGCCGGGACGCTCGCGTTGAATCCTTCAACCTGGCCCTTGGCGGCAGGCTCAATCGCAGTCACCTGCTGTTTCGCCTGACGGCTCCTGGCAGCTCGGCAAAGCTCGATGGTCTTTACCTGGGCAAGGACGATAATCATATTGATAACGTCACCGAGGTCCTGCATCTCGCCCCTCACACTTCGAGTTCACAGCTCTATAAGGGTGTTTTGGAGGACAAAAGCCGTGCCGTCTTTAATGGCAAGATCACCATCGTAAAAGATGCCCAGCAGGTCGATGCGCAGCAGCTCAATAAGAATCTTTTGATGAGCCCCTTTGCTGAAGTCGACAGCCGCCCGCAGCTTGCTATCGACGCCAACGATGTCAAATGCTCACACGGCGCCACGATTGGCCAAATCGATTCCCAGGAATTGTTCTATCTGCAAAGCCGTGCGATACCGCGCGATGAGGCAAAGCGCATGTTGGCCAGCGCCTTTATTGGAGACGTGATAAGCCGTATCAGCGGCACTCATTTTACGAAACACGTGCAGGATGTGCTGCAAAGTTTTGGAGGCCCGAAATCGTGAGCAATCTAAACGCAGAAAAGGAGTCCCCCATGGACGTTAAAATGATGGTGCAACCGACACCCAATCCTTATGCGAAGAAAATCATCGTTAATTATGACGTCAAAGCTATCGGCAAAATCACCTTTTCCAATGCGGCCGACTGCTTGCACATTCCCCTGGCAAAAGCCTTATTCGAATTGAAAAGTGTGACCCAGGTTCATTTTTTTGAGAATGCGATTACGCTGACAGTTGATGGATCCATCTCCTGGGATGACGTTTTGGGAGAAGCCCGCCGCTTGATCAAGGCTCTACTGCCTACTCACGAAGCTGACTTCCTTTCTCCAGATGAAAAGCGCCGCACGGAGTTGAGTCCGGATCTCCAGCAGATCGAAGCGATCCTGGACCGAACGATTCGTCCTGCGCTGCAAGGTGATGGCGGCGACCTGCAAATCCTTGGGCTTGAAGGCAATTTTTTAACAATCCGTTACGAAGGCGCCTGCGGTACCTGCCCAAGTAGTGTAACGGGGACTCTTTCTGCGATGCAGAATATTCTACGGGCAGAATTTAATCCCGATATAGAAATCATCCCTCTTCAAGACGATGAGGTTGCGCATTGAGGGAGAGATTGCCAATGCATGGGCTCACTTGTAGGCTAGTGCTGATGCGGCTTACAATGGCCCACAAGCGAGCATTACCCAATGATCAGGCACGATCTCATTCGGCTATACGCCGATAAAAATAATAAACCCCCGCGTGAGTAATCGACAAAACGATAGAGCCGAAGATGGCGGCCAGCCAACCATCCACTTTAAAGCCGCTGACTATTCTTGCGGTAAGCTTGAGCATGGCACCGTTCAGCAATAATAGGAAGAGGCCCAGAGTGAGGATGGTAAGGGGAAAGGTGAGGACCCAAAGTATCCTTAGAACTGTCGTGTTAAGCAATCCCAGAACCAACGACGCTAGAAATGCGGAGGCAATTCCGCTCAATCGGATTCTTGGCATAATAGCTGACATCAGGATGAGGGCCAAAGCGCTGAGAGCCCAGGTTACTAGCAGTTGGATGACGTAAAGCTTATACACTTAAATCTCCTTTTTTGGTCGGCGGCATGGGTGATAAGATAGGCAATCTGACCTTTGCTCGATTGCAAAAATCGATTTTGCGCATAGGATTTTCTAGCGAGATAGCTACGGGCTGCGCTAAGTTGCGATTCAATTGGATCGATAGCGGTGATTTTTATCTGAGGAAATCGGCGGAGTAAAATCTCTGATCGCGCTCCGACGCCGACTCCTACTTCCAGAAGCTCTGTGACCGAAGAGTGATCGAGATTGCCGTAAATGGATGGCAAGGTGAATTGCGCCTGATATTTCAGACGGTCCTGCTCGATCGATGAATAGCCATGAAGATAAGCCTCTTTGCTAAGCTTGATCTCGCTGCCGCTCGGTTTCTTTGCCATAACTTTCCTCCGTTTGCCATAGCTCCCGCTACTTTACATGAGGGGCCAAGGCGAAGGAAAGACTGACTTAGTTCTCCAGGAGAAATTTTAGAAAGCCTTGAGTGCCAACGGGTAGCAACACGGCCATTCCTGCAAGGAAGACGAAAACCAGGGTCCAGACCAGGAATTTTGCAGCTTGAATCCGAACATTGCGTCTATGCATGTCTGAAAAACGGCTTATGACCGTAGCTTCATAGACGGCCAGACTTCTTTGCGAAAGATAACGAATATCGGCTGACATGGAATAGCGCCCCGCTCTGGTTTTTAAGCCTCATGAAGGGAGCAGTAGCAATCCCTTTAATTTTTGTCAATTATGCTTTGGTTATCTCAACAAATATCCGAAAACTACCCAATCGTTTGGCAACCGTGAGCAAAACGAAAGATTGATTTTGTTAAGCTTTCTCTAAATTTGCCGAGAAGCTAGAGAGCCAAGAGGATTTTTTAATGACATCAGAAAAGTCGGTACCCCGCGCAAAGGTGCGCAAGATCTTTAAAAAAGGCGACACTTATATCTGTGGGCTTTGTGGATCGACATTTGCCGATCTCCTCGATGTCCAGGCCAACCTCAGAGAATGCACCAAAAATTTTTTAGCGGATGGAGGGACGATAGAAACGGCTCCCAAACGCTACCGCTGCAGCTTTTGTAAACGCGTCTACAATTCGGTTGAGGAAGCCAAAGTCTGTTCCGCCAACTGCCGGACAGGCATCGATGCCCGCATCGCCAGCGAGGCTAAAGCAGGCCAGGCGGTGAGCGCGGAGAACAAACTGGAAGTGCTCGCCCAATATATCAAAGACCCCCTGGCACTCACGGCGCTCCAAGCCGCCAAGAGCCCCAGGCCGGCCCAGCCGATAGCCGACCTTCCCAAATTGAGTGTCTACGTTCCTAAGAAAACGGAGATCATGGAAGGTGAAAACATTAAATTCACGAGAGACAAAGACCAGTTTCGCTGTATGAGATGCAAACAGCGTTATGGCAGCGTGGAAGACGTCAAACGCTGTTTCGATAGTCATGGCGAAACGCTGGTGTCTCATGCCAAACCAAAATCGACAGACGCCCGCTATAGCCTTGACGGCAAAAAATTCCGTTGCAATACCTGCGAAAGACTCTATCTGTCGATTGAAGACGTCGTCAAATGCTCACAGACCCATGACGTCGCAGTTGTTGGCAAGACGAAAAAGGAAGGTGATCAGCTGGCCTTCTTTCGTGACGGAGCAAAATATGTTTGCCGCACCTGCTCAAAGAAATATTTTAGCAAGGATGACGTGATTGCCTGTTTTGAGGCGGATAAGACCAGACCCGCCGCTCCCGTCACGGCTGCGGCGGCAGCTGCAAAGGCGATGAACCACGTTCCGAAAACCCTGGCCTCCAAAAAAGACGACGCCGAGAAGTTCTTCAGAGATGGCGCTAAGTATGTCTGCCGGGGTTGCAACAAGAAACACTTCAGCCGCGACGAGACTCTGGCCTGTTTTGATGGCCATGGGATTGCTTAGGGGCAGAGGTCTGCGAAAGGCCTTTGCAAAATACCCACAGGCAAGTAATTTACTAGCCTGTTCAAAGGTAATCCCACGCTTTGACTGTCGCGAGTACGCCGATGAAAGCTCCCCTTGCGCAAAAGCGCCCCGTGCCCCTCAAGACTCATCTCCATATTGAAGATGAATGGAAGTGGCTTGAAAATATTGAAGATCCCGAAACATCAGCCTACCTCAAGGCCGAAAACGCTTTTTATAAAAAATCGATGAAACCGCACCTGGCCTTGCAGAAGCTTATCTTTGCCGAGTTGAAAGAGCGACTCGCGGAAAATGACAGCAGTATTCCGGAACGCGATGGGGACTACTGGTATTACCTTCGTTTTAAGGAGGGGCAACAGTATCCGCTCTACTGCCGAAAAAAAGGCAGCCTGGAAGCCAAAGAGGACATCTATTTTGATCATAATGCCATAGCAAGAAAGCACAGGTACTGTGACATTGGATTTCTCGATGTCAGCCCCGATCATAAGACCCTGGCCTACTCAGTCGATCTCGAGGGCAGCGAACGCTACGCAATACTCATTCGGGACCTGGAGACCGGCAAAGAAACCGATCTGAGCATAGACGGCATCTCAACATGTTTTGAATGGAAAACGAATCATAGCTTCTTCTACATCAAGCTTGACGACCGCGACCGGCCTCTCGAACTCTATTTTCGGGACCTCAATAAAAGCCAAAGTCATCTCATCTACACTGAAGTGGATACCAGTTACTTTCTGGCTCTCGATTCATCGGAAAGCGAAGAGTATATCTTCCTCGGTTGCAATGGCTACGATGCCAACGAGATTTGGTACCATCGCATAGGCGATCCCAAGCCTGAGTTTCATTGTTTCCTGTCACGGGCCTCTGAACATGAGTATGAGCTGTCTCATCACGGTCAGGACTTTCTCATCATCAGCAATTACGAAGCCACAAATTATCAGATTTTTAAGACCCCGGTGGACAGGATCGATATCAAACACTGGCGGCCCATACAGATTTATGATCCAGACGTGCTGGTTGAAAGCCTCAACGTTTTTCAGGATTATTGGATCATAAGCGAACGCTACAAAGCCTTGCCGAGACTCAAAGTCATCCCCCTGACCGGCGATAGGGAGCCCTATTGGATCGATATACCGGAGGAGGCCTACGAGCTCAACGTCTCCGAAGGCCGTGAGTATAAATCGCCGAGCTTTCGCTTTTGGTATTCATCGCCCCGCGTCCCCCAGTCGCTCTATGAGTTTGACGTCGCCACGCAGCAAAAGACCTTTCTTAAAAAGCGTTCGGTCGGCAGCAGGCCCTTCCAGGAGGACGATTACATTGTCAAACGCGTATGGGCACCAGCTCGTGATGGGCAGAAGATTCCGATCACGCTTTTGTATCATAAAAACACCAAACCAAGCGCCGCACTCATCCTCCATTCCTACGGTTCCTACGGGGAAATGCTGGACTGCGAGTACAGCAACTATCGTTTGGCCCTGGTGGATCGTGGCTTTATCTATGCCATGGGCCATGTCCGCGGGGGCATGGAGATGGGCCGATCCTGGTACCTCGACGGCAAACTCGATAGGAAGTGGAACACATTTCACGACTATATCGATGCCGCCGAGTATCTGATTAAGGAGGGTTGGACAAAAGCCGGACAGATCATCGGCGAAGGCTCCAGCGCCGGCGGTATGCTGATGGGAGTGGTCGCCAACGTTCGCCCCGACCTCTTTCTTGGAATCGTCGCCTCGGTGCCTTTCGTCGACGTGCTCAACACGATGCTTGATCCTGATCTGCCGTTGACCACGCTTGAATATAAGGAATGGGGCAACCCCAATATCGAAGAGGACTATGAGCGTATCCGGAGCTATTCCCCTTATGATAATGTCAAAGCTCAGGGCTACCCGCATATGCTGGTCGTGGCCGGCCTTCACGATCAAAGGGTGCTTTACTGGGAAGCCGCGAAATGGGTGGCCAGGCTTCGTCACCTCAAAACGAATGACAACATGCTCCTCTTAAAGATAGAGGATGAGTCAGGACATAGTGGCGCTTCGGGTCGCTATGATTCGCTCAAGGAAACGGCCGAAGAGCTTACCTTTATGATTATGCTCAAAGAAACCTATATCGACAAGAAGTCCTGACTGGATCAGGACACGAACGGGCTTAAGGTCCGAGGCAAAATCTGGCTCCGGATTTTTTTATTCGGGAATACAGACGGCGCGCATTATTCCCCATTCCTGATTTGAAAATAATTTTTTTTCTGAACTGTAGAGGAAAGACCGCTGATCCCCATCGAAAGTGATTGCCTCCTGCTGGGCAAGACTTTTGATTTTGATGCGCCTTCGATCGGGATACCAACCAGTCGAAGCTTTGACTGACGGACTTGCCGCTGACATTTCCACCACGCCCTCCCAGCTTAAAAGGAGGATGCGTTTGCCGTCGGTGCTTGAACTTGCACCGGTGACCATGGTGTAAGGCAGATCAGTTACAAAACCGGCTTCACCCCCGCCCTGCTTCCAAGCCGAGGTATCAAGCTTGAAAACACGGCTGTGCTTCGGCTCCTTGACAAAGAGATAGATCGTTTTACCGATGAGCGTCGCGGCTTCGACGTCGACATGCTCGTCATTGGGAAACTTGAAATCGATCTTTTCGCTGTGAACCCTATCGCTGCGGAGGGTCGCTTCCTCGATGGCCCAGATACTGCGATGGGAACGCCAGTGAAAATTATCACCGGTATCAAAAACGTAAATGCAAGAGCCTCCCCATGGACAGTCTCCTCGCGCGAGTTCTTCGGAATCCGTATTTTTATCAGCATAGGTGTAGCTTGCGAGGATCGACCCATCGCGCCTGGTATAGATCAGAAGGGGATCATTGCCAGAATCCTGCACATGAACCAGGGTATTGGCATCGAGCCCGCCCAGGGCCAAACCGCTCATCTCTTCCAATTGGGAACTCAGCACGGGCAGGCTTAGTTTCTCGAAGCGATAGCTCTTGCAGGGACTGACTGTCGGCTGAGGAACCGTCAGCTCGGAGCTGACAAGGAGAGGGACTGGGAACAGGCCAACAAAAGTAAGAAAAAACAGGCGAGCATACGACCTTGGTTTAAAGTTCATTCAGGGTCCCAAATAAAAAACCGCTTCGAAGGGAAGCGGCTAAGATTGCGATGGCCCTGCCGATCAACGCTTAACTTCAATCTCATTCACGAAGAAGATTTCGTCAAAGGTCCGGTTCAGCGTCTTACTATGAAACTGGTGCATGCTCTGGCCATCAGCGAAGGAGACCATGTCACCCTTCTTAACAGACGTTTTTGCGGTCGCCAGCCAGAGTTTGTCCTGACCCTGAGCAAACTGCACATAGGTATAATTTGCAACGTTGATGACATCGACAACTTTGCCACTGTAACCTTCGCTCTTTTCGCCCATCGCTTCGCCAGTGAGTTGGCGGGCCGCTTGAAAGCCTTGACTATTATCACCTGTCGCTGCCAGCGCGGGGCCAGTCGCGGCCAGGACCATGCCGATTGATGCTAGGATTGATTTCAATTGCATAACTCTTCCTTTATGAAAAGTACTTAGGAATTATAGCCTATATCCTGCGGCGAGCCTAGCTTTGCCTTATTTATTCAAGCCTTTTACCATATTAGCAAAGATCTTAGAGCCGCTTTTAACAGCTCAGGCTCCTCGATCCTAGGTTTTAGTTTTTCAGCTGAGTACAACTGTTAATTTTTCCGAATTTGCAAAACTCTTTGAGCTAAGTCAAAATAGAAATAATCAATCGTGTCCGGACCAACAGCAGCTATTTGGTACTCGCCCAAATTTACTGAAGAGCTGTGTCTCCTTAACGATTTACAATAGCTATGTCATTGAAGGGGATCGATGTGACAAGGCCTGGAATCCGTGTGCTTTTTTTTGGACTCGTCTTAAGTTTCTTCACCTCCATTTACTCCGTCTCAAGCCTTGCATTTGCCAACACCCATGAAATTCCGCCCCAAGATTTTGAATCGAGTCCAGACCAAAGGGGCCTCTTCACGAATTTCGACACGAGCAATATCAAAATTTTAACTCATGACGGGCTGCGGCTGGACGCTCGCCTCTATGAACCCAAACTCAACGCCTTTACGGGTAAGCGGCCGGCCATCGTCTTCACGAATTCGTGGACCCTCGGCGAACATGAGTACGAGTTTCAGGCAAGGCGGTTTGCATCCCGAGGTTATATCGTGCTGTCCTACTCCTCGCGCGGCTTTGGGGGTTCCGATGGCTGGGTGACTGTCGGTGGACCCAATGATATGCATGATTTCTCGACTGTATTAGACTGGCTAGAGGACAATACACGAGTGGATGTAGCCAACATTGGAATGGCGGGTGTTTCGCTTGGGGGCGGGATGTCACTTCTGGCTCTGGCAACGGATTCGCGGATAAAGACCGCTGCAGCCATGAGCGGTTGGGGAAATTTGGAACAGGCCCTTTATCGCAACGAAACAATCCAAAAAGCCTGGATGAATATTCTTGTGGCCAGTGGTCGGATTGCCGGGCACCTCGATCCTGATATTGATGATCAGATCGACAACATGAAAAACCGTACGGATATCGCCGCGACCCGCGCCTGGGCGGCAAGGCGCTCCCCTGAGACTTTGATTCAGGCTATAAATGCCCGGAGAGCTCCTGTATTTTTGGAGAACAGTTACCTCGATGCGCTGTTTCCGCCGCTACAGATTCGGCCATTTTACGAAAAGCTTTTAGGCGAAAAACGTATGATCGTGGACGAAGGCATCCACGCAAGTGCTGCCATTCCCGGCCTCATCGGCCTCCCCTCAGACCTATGGGATGAGGTGCATGATTGGATGGATCATTGGTTGATCGATAGAACCCACCCGATCAAGACGGGTCTTACCTTTCGCACCAGAACCGACTCAACCGACTTTGAAAATTATCCGCCGCTCAATTTTCGAAGCAAGGACTTCAATGTCCTGAATCTTTCCAGTGTGGATGCCGGCTCGGGCCGTTCCATTATCCGATTTCAAGGCAATCGCGATTCGGGAGCGACCACGGGGATACCGGTCATCAGTGACTCGCTGGACACCTACATCAACGTCCCCGTGCGCAAAACTATTGCTGACATCAATAGAAAATACGCGGCGGTCATGCAATCTCCTGTTCTGACTAGGAAGCTGAAGGTTCGTGGATCCCCGCGCCTCAGTTTTACCCTTATGCCTCATGACACCCCCGTTACTCTTGTCGCCTATCTCTATGATGTCGATACTAGCGGAGTGGGAGAGCTTGTAAGCTTCAGTGTGACAAGCTACCAGGATCCAAATTTTGATACGACCCAGGTATCGTTTGATCTTAATGTGTCCGCGTTCACTGTTCCGCGTGGCCATCGATTGGCTGTCGCCCTTGATACAGTTGATCCGCTCTATGCTGCTGCTACTGCCGAAGACTATTTTGTAAGTTTAGCTGCCGATCCTAGCCTGTCAATTGAGCTGCCCATCCTTCCATAATACAAAAAAATTTACCGCTTTCAAAACTTTGGCCTTCAATTTGCAATAGTATACTCAACAGGCAGACTCCTAGGAGCTGCCTGGACTATGCAAGTCTGCTGTGCCCTCATAAGTCTTCCTTGTTGCCTTTCCCCCAGCTTCCTTTTTTCCCAACCAAATGCATACAGAAAAAAATCTGATGCTTCCCAAAAACACAGCAGACAAGCCCAAGTCCAGGGCTTACATGGGCCCGATATATTTTTTTTGTGTCTTTTTTTCCAGAACCTGAAACGCCTATTTGCATTCATTTTGACTGACTAACCCAGAGTCCATTGACCTGCAAGACCTACATAGGTCATATATACATATACAATCTTTATTAGGAAAATCATCCGATTGCCTCTTAAATTTTCTTCTCTTTGGCCTTTATTCGTATAGCCAGCTTGCCGATTTTATGGGTGCTGACCTGGGAAGATTTAGGAAATCCCAAAAGGCAACAGTGAGGACTTGAGAGCAGGCAACGTAGGAAATCACCAACAGGCGCAGGTGGCCATAAATCCAAACAGCTGAAAACTTTTCTTGCTTACAAAGTGGCAGCTATGCCAGTCTTCTCGAGAATTTTTCCATTCCTCGCATGGCTGTAAACAGCTATTGTCATCTCAATCTTAAAGAAAAAGCATAATTATGCGCCTGAAACGCGGCCGTTTATGCTTTCTTCAAAATCTCTGACCAGCGGCGCATAGCCCTCATGCAGGAGAAAATCTTGGATACCAAAGACCTCAGAGCGTCCATCGAGCATATTGAAGCGGCCTTGACCCAAGGCAAGAGCGAGATTTTAAAAGAACAAAGCCTGGCCATCCACGCCTTGCTTAAGCATTTGGATGAAGGCACGCTGCGCGTCTGCACTCGCGAGGGTGACACTTGGGTGACACAGGCCTGGATAAAACACGGCATTCTGCAGTATTTCCGCCTCATGGAGATGAAGGCCTTCGAAGTTGGGCCCTTTCATTACTACGATAAAATCCCCTTAAAAACGAACTATGAACGTCTCAAGGTTCGGGTGGTGCCTCCCGCTACGGCACGCTACGGCAGCTTCATGGAAAGTGGAGTCGTACTCATGCCCTCCTATGTGAATATAGGAGCCTACGTCGGCAAGAATACGATGGTCGACACCTGGGCAACCGTGGGCAGCTGTGCTCAAATAGGAGCCGACGTGCATCTCTCCGGTGGTGTCGGCATCGGCGGCGTGTTGGAGCCCGCCCATGCTACGCCAGTGATTATCGGCGACGGCGCCTTTATCGGTTCCCGTGCTATTGTAGTGGAAGGGGTTCAAATCGGAGCTGAAGCGGTTTTAGCGGCAAACGTCACGCTTACCGCATCGACTCCTATCATTGATATTCGAGATGGCAGGTTTATTGAAACCAAGGGCTTTATTCCCGATCGTGCTGTGGTCCTGCCCGGTACCAAAGAAAAACAGGTGCCAGGCGGCGTGATCCATACAGCCTGCGCTTACATCATCGGCAATCGCAAGGCTTCGACCAATCTCAAAACCTCTTTAAATGATACCTTGAGAGAATTTGCCATCTCCGTGTAAGCAAAGAAGAATGTATGCCACGTGTTGAGTTTCGTCCGGACAATCTCGCTGTTGTAGTCGATGAAAAATCCAAATTGCTCTTAAGTGCGAGGAAGGCCGGGGTCGCGCTTCGTTTTGCCTGCGCCTCCTGTCGCTGCGGAACCTGCGCGGTACGGATCCTTGCCGGCAAGGAGCTGTTAAGTCCAATGAAGGCCGACGAGCTAAAACTTCTCGGTCGCCTTTCCCAACCTGCGGATGGAACGATTCGCCTGTCCTGTCAGACTCGTGTATTAGGCGACTGCACGATCGATCTTAGCTTTCAAAATGAATATGACTCTGACATCGGTATGGACGAATATTGAGCGGGAGCCACAACCGAATCGCGGATAGCTCGGGGCTAAGGCTTTATCCCCAGGCCTGGCTTATAGGGTCCGCTCAGGCCGCATACCAAACACCTTTTTTGGTGAGTAATGGGTCAGTTTCACTTTGATTTCGCCTTTAAGTTCACGCACCATCGTCGCAATTTCGGCCGGTAGATCCTTAAAACTTGAGGCTCCATCCCCGCGAACCTCCTCTTCAATCGCTTTTAAAATAGCAAGCAGACTTTTGCCGCCATAGGGTGCTATCAAGCCGCGCAGGGCATGCGCAGACAGTTCAATCTGCTTACCCGAAGCTTGCGCCAGGGCCACCTTCAAGTTGTCCACATACTCATCCACACAGATTAGCAGATCATAAGCGAGTTCCAGTGCCAATGACTCATTGCCCTCGACCCGGCCCAGAAAGATATCCCAGTTGAGTTGAGCCATATCCTCGTTCCTTATCGCAAATACCAAAGTCGAGCCCATGATGAATCGACTTTGCCTCTGGCTTTGGCTTACCAGAGCTGGTCCCGACATAAAAGATTTTTACTTCCGAAGCCTTTAGTGGTCCTGGAAATGATAACGGATCTGAGTCGCCTGGCTATCGGAAATAGGGAGGCCAGGATACAATTTTCATTAATGCTCAATAAGGATCAAGCCATGACGACACATAAACCTTTGGTCTTGGTCGTTGATGACGAAGCAATGGCTCGCACGATGACGAGTAAACTGTTGGAAAAAGCCGGTTTTTTGACTCATACGGTCGAAAGCGGGGAAGAATGCCTGAAATTCGTGGCGATGCAAAGACCCGATGCCATACTACTCGATATGCTGATGCCAAAAATGAATGGCCTCGAGGTTTTGGAAAAACTGCGTGCCAACGCCGCAACTCGTAGCATTCCCGTGCTTCTCGTCACCGCCAAAGGTCAGGCTGAATCGGTCAAGCAGGCTGTCGCTCTCGGTGCTGATGACTTTATCGTCAAGCCTTTTCACTCATTGGATCTGATTGCCAGAGTGAAAAAAAAGGTCGCGCTCCCCTAGGGCTGATCAAACAAGATCTTGCTGCCTCTCGCGATTTTGGAACGGGAAGTTTTGGCGAGGGAAACCTTTGCCAAAGCATATTTGTCGTTTTCAAAAACCACGCGCAAAAGGGCTCCGATCTCCCGTTCATTATCGGAGGCAAGACCTTCGGCAGACTTCTTAAGCACTAATCCCTGAGCGCCCCGTTTTAAAGGCTTGAGTTTGGCAAGCACCAAAAAGTCTTCGGTCTTACCGACCACAAAAGCATCATAGCCAAGCTGTTGAACAAGCCAGCGGGCGGGAAGATCCTGCCGCATGGATTCTGGCCCCTTTTCATAGGTTAGAACGGCTTGGGAAAAGCCGTTATTGCTTGAATAGATCGCCCAGGCGGAACTGGCCGAAGAGGTTTTGAGAATCACGCCCTCGGCATGGCTGAGTTCAGCATAGCGCTTTAATCGAAGCGGCAGCTCTTCCTCTTTGACTGAAGCCTTTTTTTGGGTGGGATTGATCTGGATAAAGAGACGAATCGATTCCGGATCAGCAAGTTCAAACCATCCATAGCCCTCGAACGAAATGCGGTCGATGCTAAGGGGCGAAGGAGCGCCGTAGGCACCTCCCTGCTCCTGGAGAAAGAGCCACGTGCGCGGAATCATCGCTTCGACTTGTCCCGAGGATTTTTCCCAGCCGGCCAGAATCGATGCATAGTCGACAGCTTTTTTTTCCTCACTCTCCCTGGCGCTGGCTTCAGCGGGGGCTGGTGCCGCATGGTCGGCGCTTTCAAGGTCCTGGGCGCCAGCATTCCAACTCAAAAAAAGGTTGAAAAAAATACCTATAATCCCGGCATAGCTCTTCATCAGGCTGCCCCTTCGAATTCTGATGAAATAACGACCAGAGTCGCATCATCGGGAAGGGGTATGCTGGCACGATACTCTTCCATGTCGAGCATAATACGATCCCGAAAGAGCACCGGACTAAGATTCATATATTTATGGACGGCTTTCTCAAGGTTACGGACACCCCACTGCTTGTGTTCCGCGTTGGTGCATTCGACGATGCCGTCGGTATACAGAACCATACGGTCGCCTGGCAGAAACTGCTGCTCGACATCGTGATAGACTGAGCCCGGATCAAAGCCCAGGGGTTGCCCCATTTTTTTGATATCGCTCAATACGATATAATGCTTGGCTTTTCGTTTTCCCGTCTTCAGCCGGATGTCCTCCGGGTCTTTGGGAATAACGAGGGGAAAAGGATGGCCACCATTACTATACTGCATGCGGCCCGTCTTGGTATTGACGATGCAGGCGAAAAAGGTCATACAGAGCTTTCCTTTCAAGCTGTCGTAAAGCGCTTGGTTGAGCATCGACAGCACCAGGGATGGTTTTATAAAATCAGCCGGCATGGTCTCCGGCAATTTGCTGCACAGATGCCCCGTTGCATAGGCGATAGCGGTGACTAAGGCAGCAGGAATTCCGTGACCAGTCGCGTCCCCTACGAGCAGCATGTGCGTGTGGGGAGCGATGATATAATGTCCCCAATAGTCTCCCCCACATTCAGACGCCGAGCGATAGCTTGAGGCCAGCACCAAAGCTCCTTCCTGCGCATATTCATGGGGGATAAAGCTAACCTGAACCTCATTGGCAACATTGAGTTCAAGCTCGAGACGCACCAAATCCTTCTCTTGATTCACTAAGGTTGAAAGCCGTCCGGCCATGGTATTGACCGAATCGCCAAGCGTCTTGATTTCATCGTTGCCCTTGACCGTAATTCGGGTCGTGAACTCGCCTTTGGAGATGGATTCAGTGGCGTATGTAACCTTTTCCAGGCGATTGATCAGCGCCTCCGCCGTGAAAAAGCTGACGAGTGAAGCAAGGAGGAGGATAAGGGCAGCCCACTTCGCTGTCTGCATGATATGAAAGCGCAGAGGGGCAAAGAGAATGTCTTCACGCTGCTGGAGTATCAGTATCAGCCCTGACACGGGGAGGCGGTAGTAGGAACCTTGCCATGACACCTTTTTATTGTCCGTGAAACTTCCGAAAAAACCTGAGCTAAGTTCCAGCTTTATCATTTGATCGATACGCCGCAACTTCAGGATCTTAAATAGATCCGCAGGCAAAGCCTTGCCGGCAAGAAAGTCCTGGAGAGATTCGGTCATTATATAGGTCTTCATTCCATCTTGCAGGTTAAGCAGGGCAAGGACCGGGGCTTTAACAGCTTCGACAACGATCCAAAAAATCTTCCCCTCTTTGACATCGATTGGAATGCCACGAGCCATGCGCAGACTGCCCTTAGTCGCCGTAATATCCACGAAAAATAGACGATTAGGATTGGCAACCCGGGATTTCTTTAGCCATTCTTGTGCCAATGCAGGCCGTTCGGCATCGGCATTCACGGCGTCTTTTGCATAGCTGTTGACGAGCTTTATCGCTTGTTTTTCCTCAAGAAAGACATCACCCGCGGTAAAGTCCTTTTCCACATTGATCAGACGTTGCAGCTCTTCGTTGGCTTGGGACTCAGGCATAGGGTAAATTCCCTGTAGAAGATAGACCGTCGAAAGCGCCCAGCCCTTGATCAGAGCATCGACTTCGCTACCGATCTTCTCGCTCGTTTCTATCGATGAACTACGAAAGTTTGAGACTAAGAGCTCGGTGAGGACCCGCGACTGCAATACACCCATCGTCGTGATCGTGGCAAAGGCCAGAAAAAAGGTCATGAAGAAAAATTTAATTCTTAAAGAGCCGGTTATCCATTTCATTTCATCAACCCTTATTACCAAGTCAAGGACAAACCCAGACCGAAATACGATACACTGTAGGAAGCACCGCTTGCTGTCTTGTCGGCCACCAGCGTGAAATTAATGTCAGAGGGAACTTCTGCCTGCAAGGTCACCCAGTCGATATAAGCAAAGGCTACGGCACCAACTCGGAGTCCACCTCGGGATTTGAAAACATCGTAGTTGAAATCAGCACCGGCCCTTTGATTGGAGATCTTTGTTGGATTCTTAGGCGCCAGCACATAGCCCGTCAGGTGATTCGATACCCAGATCTTCGTTCGATACGAGAGCGACTCAAGTTCCCAGGAGAACTCCCCGCCCAACTCCAACTGTCTCGATAACTTAAATTGGGCAGTCGTGGCAAATTCGGAATCCGCGCCTGCCAGCGGAAAATAGGCATCAAGGCTCAGCATTCCTATCTTTGGGGTCAGGCGGAAGCGAGTGGCAAATCGATCGATCGTCTGCGGTTCCCCAAGGCTAAACGACCAACCCGCTTCCATGCGCGTCCAGGTGTAGGAATAGGTTTCGTTGTCACCCTTAGATTCGATGCGGGGAGAATGTTCAAAACCAAAATAAAATCCTTCGAAAAACCCTCTACCGACGCTGACGGTACCTTCGATTTTCGAAGCCTGACTCACGACGGTTGCCCCTTTCGGAATGGGCACTCCATAGCGCACGGAGAACACAGCGGATTTCAGCGCTTCCAAAGCATAGCCTTCCAATATGCCCCGTTCCTGGCTGTCACGCTTGCCGAGGGCATAGGCATCCAGTTCTGGCTCGAGTGGATCAAAGATTTCCTGCGCCCATAGTCTGAGCTTCGCCACGTGAGGTATTTTAACCCACCGAACCGCTAACGGCCCTTCCCCGGGCCGACCAAAGGCTTTGCTGCTATCGTCTGAAATTATAGTTTCGGCGATGGCATAGAGCGTCGGAATCCAAAGTTTTTGCTCGACATGATAGGCCAGCGCGAACAAAGCTATTTTGCGGGGAGGATTCATGACTGCGTACATCGCAGGCCTAAGAGACGTTAACTGCCACTCTATGTCCGTTTTATTAAAGACCGCGGTCCAACCCACAGGCAATTGGCGATAGATTCGGGAGAGAAGGAAAAATTTAGGTTCCTGTGCACTAAAGAGGAGATCCGGCGTCAGCTTGTCAGGCATAACATACTTCATAATGAGATTGGGCTTACCCTTCACGCCCTTCGCCCCTTTCGCGCCAAAGTAAGTTGTTACCGAAAATCCTTCAGCATCCCAATTAAAAATAACGTTCCATGGATTGTCTGTCGGTATTACTTCGTTGCCGGAAAAGTCGAGAGGCTGGCATTCGGTTTTACTGGCGATCCCTCGTCCCTGGGGCCCCTTGCCAACCACAAAATTGGAGGCAAAATCAGCGCAAAAATGCTTCCAGTCTTCGCTGAGCCGCACTCGAAACGCTTCCGGGACAAAACTTTGATCGGCACGGAAAGAAAGGGTCAAACGGCCAATTTTTACAGGCAGTTCTTTTGCGGAAAGAGGCGCACTCAAGCAGCTAATGATTACTATCATTAACATCCAGACGGCTATCGCCGGTTGCTGCTTCATGCTGCCTATCAGCATTTACACCCCAAAGGTCTCTCCTCAAAATAAAAAACGGCTATTCCTACCTATCTGGAATGTATGGTTTTCTTCTTTTGTTTTTATTTTAGTCCAAGTCGCGCAATTTGCCCTATGCTCTTTCATGTTTACTTATCGGTGGCTTAGGATCCCAACTTAGAGACTTGTCTAAACTTTCTCCATAGCCTGCCGAGACGTGACATCATGCTTTATGAATGAGACAAGGTGCAAACCGGTGTCACAGCGATGGAAAATATTTTGGATAATCTGGCTAGCCTGCCTTGCTCCCGTCCTATGGAGCTTGCTGGGCGATAGTGGAACCCACCTGGCAAGGGGGAAGGCTATCGCTCGCATAGAAAAAATAGAAGGGAACGTAACGGTTCGCTCCGAAAGTCTGATGATATGGCAAAAGGCGAAGCCCCAGCAGGAGCTCTATAGCAATGATCTCATTTCGACTGAAACCAAGAGCCGCGTGAATATAACCTTCGAGGGTGGCCGAAAGCTTCAGCTCAGCCCCAGCTCGGTAGTAAAGCTGGGCTTGCCCTCGCCGTTGTCTAATGATCATGAAGTGTCGGTCCTCAAAGGCCGTTTGGTGGTTAAGGCCGAAGAGCCAAAAGCCGCCCCTGATAAAGCCTTGCCAAGCTCTACAAAAGCTGAAAAAGAGGGTCGCGATGAACGCGGGGAACAGGAAGAGTCCCGCATTATTCTCAAAACGAACGAGGGGCGGATTGTTACCAAGGCGAGCGAGCCGCAAACTCTCGAGGCATCTCCGAAATCCGTTGAGTCTGGCTCCCGCGAGACAGAAGCATCGTTAAATGCCTTAAAAAATGTAGCGATAGGGGACAGCATGAAATTGTCGGCGTTTCCTGCGCCCCCGGAGATCTGCCCCACTCCTCCTGAACCCGAGCCTGGCCCAAGCCCTAACGCGTCCGCAGGAATCGGCAAGACGGTAGTCCCCGCTTTTGATGCCGAGCTCCTACCCTTGATTTCCCCACTGAGCGGCGAATTCTGGACGTCGGAACCCATCGCCAAGGTAACCGGAAAGCCTTTGCATATGGACGTGGATCTACCCTTGAGGATGCCCTCCGCCATCAGCTCAAAATGGAAGGGCATCATCAACGTCTCAGGACCCAAGGGTCATATCCGAGTCGATGGCAAGGTGGCAAGCGGACGCAAAAAGTTAAGCATAACGCCAAAGGAATTGATTGAAGCGGGTATCCTCGATAATTTGGAGCAGAGTTCGTTTGCCGTCAACGCCGGCTATTCTATCGAATCGGATGCACTCAGCGAGGTCATCGAACATATCTCTCCCAATACCGGAGTTTATAGCATTCGCAGTCTGGCTGAAGGTGAGGGTATCATGGTGGGATTCAATAGAATCAAGATGCAGTCTTCTAACGCGGCCTGGTATTACGTCACTCCAAAGACCAATGTGCGCATTTGGATCGGGGTGACGGAACAAGAGGACAGGCGCAAACTCTTTAGTATCGTTCAAGGCAATAATGGTGAGGTTTCCCGAGCGGACTGGCCCGGTATTCCTGCCAAAGGCTCCTATATCGTTCGCCAGGACAAGATCGTCGGCATCGTCTCGGCGAGCGATCTCAACAACAAGGAATGGGATGATATCCGCAAACTCTTCAACGCTGACCTCATCTACCGGGGATCAGCCCAGGCCTATATCAGTCGCATTGGTTTTGATGCTGCCAAAACCAATGAAAGAACACTTTTTGTGCTGAATAAGGGTGAATTTATTGAACTCGACGTTTCGCTTCTTCGCACACGACCCAACACGATGCGCTTCATTCGAGGGCTGTCTACCTATCTCTTCCGCGAGCAACCTCAGGTTCTGAGCCTTGCTCGCTAAGAACTGGGCGGCTCTGCCCGGAGCCCATTCCTTCGGCTAATTCTCGCTATATATAAAGCGGGTCAATTGCAAATATTCTTCAGGCCTGATGGCGTCCGGCCGTCGATTGAGATCAATTGGACAATCCTCCAAGCGTTCTTCCCTAACGAATTGTTTGATCGCATTTCGCAATTTTTTGCGTCGTTGGGTAAAACAAGCCCGGCAGACCTTCTCAACTTTTCTTAGCATCTCCTCCGCTATGACATCGGCGCGAGGCTTTAAGGTGATGATAGCACTGTCGACTTTGGGAACGGGCGTAAAACAGGTTCGTTCCACCTTACAGTCTATAGAAACTTGGGAGCGCAGCTGGGTATAGACCGAGAGGCTTCCGTAGTCCTTGGTCCCGGCAACCCCAGCCAGTCTTTGGGCAAATTCGAGTTGAACCAACAGCTTCACGCCCTTCACCTGCTGCAGAAAGGGCAAGAGCCAGAGAACGATGGGAGAAGAGATGGAATAGGGTATATTGCCGACGATCGCTGTGGGCTCCTGGGATGCCTTTAGCCAGTTGCCTAGGTCAAAGCGCAGAACGTCTTCGTTGAATATTTCAAAGCTGCCCGGATAATCGCCTTTGCTCACTGTAAAATAATCGCTAAGTTTTTCAACAAACCTATCGTCTTTTTCCACTGCCGTGAGTTTCCAGGGCTTTGCCATGAGAGCCCGCGTGAGGATCCCGCCTCCTGGTCCGATTTCGAGGACCCGGGAGATATTCCACTCCTCGATCCCGTCGGCGACTTTGATCACGGGCCAGTCGGTCTTCAGAAAGACCTGACTCAGGGATTTTTTTTGGCGGGGATTGCTGTCCCGATCGTAGCTCATATCGAAGGCTCCACGTTCACTTGGAAGACATTAAGGTTAGATCTGACGCCTATCAATCACGAGAACTGATAGCGGGAAAAAGCGTCCCAGCCGAGTTGATGAAAGGCATCATTTTGCGCTGCCTTGGCAAAATGATGATAACCCAGGGCAGCTATCATCGCGGCATTGTCGGAGCAGTAATCAAGCTGGGGAAAATGCACCGGAATCTTTAATCGCTCTTTGATCAGTTGGCGAAATTTCTGATTGGCCGCGACGCCGCCGGCAATCAGCAGGCATTGGGCGGAACGCAGATGACAGGCGCTTTCGAGTTTGCGCACAAGCTGCCCCAAAGCTTCCGCTTGAAAGGCCGCCGCGGCATCCTTGACCTCCTGCTCCGAGAAGTCTTTTTTCTTATGATGCAAGTTTACCATATAGGTCTTCAGTCCAGAATAACTGAACTGAAGCTTATCCTTTTGCTCCATCATCCGCGGCATGGGAAAGGTGCTTGGATTGCCTTCACGGGCCAGCTTTTCGATAGCCGGGCCACCCGGGTAGCCAAGGCCAAAGAGTTTGGCTACCTTATCAAAGGATTCGCCACAGGCATCATCGATGCTATAAGCCAGCAGTTCAAATTCGCTCGGGCTCTTCATAAAATAAATATTGGTATGGCCTCCCGATACAACCAGGGCGAGGCAGGGAAAAAGTTCGGCCGTGGTTTGCGCCAGCCCCAGTAAGGCGCCATGCACATGGGCTTCGACGTGATTCACGGGAATCAGCGGAATACCCGAGGCCAGCGCCAGGCCTTTGGCATAAGCAATCCCGACTAACAGGGCGCCGATCAGTCCCGGTCCTTGAGTGATCGCAATCCCATCGATATCCTTTAGGCTTACGCCAGCTTTAGTCAAGGCCTCGTCGACGATGGCATCGATGACCTGGAGATGGGCTCGTGCCGCCACCTCTGGAACCACTCCGCCAAATTTTTGGTGAACGGCGATCTGCGAAGCAACGATCGAACTCCTGACGATGCGCCCATCTTCAACGACGGCCGCGGCCGTCTCATCACAGCTTGTCTCGATCCCTAGGATTCGGGTCATGGCGCATCCTCTTAAAGCTTGGCTAATTTTTCTTTGGCCTGCTTGGCTTCTTCCGATTTGCCATACTTTTGAATCAGCTCCTGATAATAGATCTTCGCAGTTTCGGCATCGCCCAGCTGCTTGAAGCAATCGCCCATGCGGAGCAGGGAGAAAGACAGGTTGTCGCTCGGTTTGCTTTCCAGATAGTCATTATAACGCAAGGCGGCATCCCGGATCTGTCCACTTTTATAATAGCTTTCCGCAAGCATAAACATCGCTTCCTGTTTGACCTTTTTTGCCTTCAGAGTCCCGAGCAGCTTGTCGCCATGATCGGCAATGAGCTTATAATTCTTGTTGTCAAAGGCAGCCTTAAGATCCTTAAAGGACTTGAGCTTACCTTCGCTTTCTTTTTTTTCCTTGGCTTCCGAGCTTTCCGAGACCGATTTTTTCTCGGGTTTCTTGGTGTCGATGGCCTTGTCGATAGCGGCAATGATCTTATTTTGATTCTCTTCGATCGCATCGATGCGGGCGATCACATCGCTCATACTTTTAGCGGCGCTGGTTTCTTGGGTTCCGCCTTCAGTTCCTGGCAGTTGGCCCGTAACGACCCCCACCCGAAGAGCATCGATATCGCCTTTGATCCTCTGAATTTCGATCGATATCTTGTCGAGCCGGGTCGTGACCGAAGCTTCCTGCCGACTCGATTGAGTCGTGATTTCCTTACTTTGATTGTTGACCTGGCCTTCCATCGCCACCAATCGGGTTTGCAGCGAGAAAATATCGTCTTTGAGCTGACGCTCTTCGGCAGGTGTAACACAACCCGTCAATACCAGACACAGCCCCAAGCCTATACTTTTAACCGAAGACGAATCATTCATTTTAAGCCCTTTTCTGCTTCTTGATACTTTCAATGCGCCTCCTTAATATAACAAGACGCCGGAAAAACAAATTAGCCTCTTTCGTCCATAGATCGAAATATGGCCCGCCGATTTGAAGATCCACTGAAGTGATGCGCAAATTTTCCTTCCAGGTCAAATAATCATTCATTTCTCGCTCATATTTACGCAACTCGGCGCTGACGGCCTCTATTGTGCCGCAGGAATGCCCGTTTGAGACGGAGGCGGGTGGGGTTTGTACGCCAATATTTTGGGTTACCCTGGCTTCTTGTTCTTGGAGTGAGGAGCTTTCTCCTGTATCCTCCAAGCTTGTGTGGGGGAGTTCGTTCCCAGAGTCTATTGGAGAAACTCCCGCTGTGTCGAAGGCATCAGACTCTACTTGATTATCGGTCGCTTCCTGCGTCAAAAGAGGGTCGTCGTGATGATTTTCTGCCATTCGTCCACCTTTTATTTGGCCGTCGACTACGGTATCGGTTAAAATCAAAAATATTAGCTGCTTAAGCGGCGGAAGTAACGATGACTGACACGAATGCAAACTTGAAAAAAGACGAATCAGTTGATGACAATCCTTCCACGGTTAGTCCTTCGGACGATAATGCGACTGAGTTAACCGGCAATGATTTCCCAGTTGACCCTGAAACGGCCACAATCGAAGAAAAAGATATCGATATCGTCATAGAAGAGGAGGAGGAGGAGGAAAAGCCTCTCATTGATGACGTCCCCATTGCGGCTGAGTCCTTTGAAGAGCTTGGTCTGGCCGAACCGCTTATGGCAGCCATTCAAAAGCTGAACTGGACCAAACCCACATTAATTCAGGGGCTTTGTCTGCCTTTGACGACCAAAGGCCAGGATCTTGCCGGGTTTTCGCAGACTGGAACCGGTAAAACCGGCGTTTTCCTGATCACCATCGCGCACCAAATCCTAAAAATGCGTGAAGCCGGTGTCGATTACAGCAAAGATCCCAAGGCTATTATTCTGGCTCCGACCCGGGAACTCGCCGTACAGATCAGCAGCGATGCTGATCTTCTTTTCAACCAGCTCAATATCTCGTCGATGGCCGTGTACGGTGGTGTTGACTATGAAAAACAAGCACAAACCATTCGTGCCGGAATCGATGTCATCGTTGCCACACCCGGTCGTTTAAAAGATTATTTCCAAAAGAAGATCTTTTCGACTAAAGACTGCTGCCTCTTTATCTGTGATGAAGCGGACCGCATGCTCGACATGGGATTTATCGACGATGTTGAGTATTTCCTTTCCAAGTTGAGCCCAGAGACGCAAAAGATGCTGTTCTCGGCGACGACCAATGAGAAGGTAAAAGAGCTCGCCTTTGAATACCTGGAAAACCCTAAGTATATTTCCGCAAACCCGGAAATTATGACTCCCGAGCGTATCAAGCAGTTTGCCGTGATCTGTGAATCCACTGAAAAGCTGCAGGTGATGCTGGGTTTACTGCGTGAACATCAGCCGGTTTGCGCTGTTATTTTCACGAATACAAAGATCGTTGCCGAATGGCTTCAGTACAAACTGAACAACAACGGGATCGAAGTCGATCTGATCACAGGCGATCTGCCGCAGACCAAGCGTATCGCACTTGTTCAGCGCATCAAAAATAATGAAGTTAAAGCGCTGATCGCCACCGATGTAGCCAGTCGTGGCTTGCATATATCAAGCATTACGCACGTCTATAATTTTGATCTGCCCGATGACGCGGCCAACTACGTGCATCGCATCGGCCGGACGGCGCGTGCGGGAGCTGAAGGTTCCGCTTATTCTTTGGTCTGTGAAGATTATGGCCATAACCTCCTCGCTATCCAACGCTATTTGGGCGAGAATATTCCTATCGATACATACTGGTATCCTGCAGAATTTCTTCAGATTGAAGACAAGGCTGCAAACCCTTACAAGGATTCGAATTTCAAGGGCAATCGCATGAAGGATGAGGACTCCCAGCGGTCCGGTGGCCGCTCACAAAGTGGAAGATCTCAGCAGGGTGGTCGTGGCAGCAGCCGAAGTGAGGGGGGCACAGGCCGACCCCAAGGCAGCCGCAATCGTCCTGAAGAGACCAAGCAAGGTCGTGGACCAAGAGGCGATCGGTCGCAGCGACCCGATCGTAACGAGAACGAACGTCAAAGTCAAACAGCACAGACAGCAAAACAGCCGAATCAACATCAGACGAATCAAGCCCAACGCGGCGAGCGCCGACCGCACAAAAAAGCTCATACGGGAGCCCATCACCCGGGTGATAGAGAGCCTAAACGTGAGATCATCGCCGGACCTCAGGCAGGGGGCGAAAGAAAGCTTAAAGTCCTCGCTCCAGCGGGACCGATCATCAAGCCTGTCAATCCCATCAAGAAGAACCAAGATGTTCCTTACACTCTCCTTGGTCTCTTCAAAAAAATCTTCTCGGTATTTTTTAAACGCAAGAAATAGCACCAGCCTTTGTAAACTGCCAGAGCCCCTGAAAACGGGGGCTTTGGCGGTTTAACACCACCACCAACGCGCCGTGGGATATTAAAATCTCTTCCCACTCCCGGCGGCTCGCCGCCCCAAGTTCAGCCAAACGCCAAGGTAATTCTTCAGCACTTGCCGCATGAACGGTGGTCCATACCGAAGCATGACCAGCTAGGAGCGCCCTTTTATAGGCAAAGATCTCCTCGCGCCTGAGCTCACCGATAATCATCCGATCGGGCCGCAGTCTTAAAAGTTCATCGATAAGATATTCAAGCGTGATTGCTCCCTCTCCGGCAAGATTGGGAGCCTGGGCACAAAGCCTTATCCACCGCGAAGACAGCCGGGGAACCTCCGGGAGCTGCTCAAGGATAGCGATGCGCTCGCCTTCGGCAAAATGCATAAGAGCACTCACCATGAAACTGGTCTTACCTGATCCCGTGGGTCCCATGATAAAAACCGGATGCTCGGAAGCGAGAAAGGCGAGGGCCCTGGCTTGATGGGGGGGAGGAATAAAATCAGCAAGTGAAAAATCGCCAAGCCGGTGCCGACGGATGCTTAACAGAAGCCCATCCCGCGCAACGGGAGCTAACAATCCATGCCAACGGTAGTGACGCTGCAAAGGCTGAGCTGTGACGCTAAAGCTGCCTCCTGCCGACGGCTGCATGGGGTCCCAACGCACCCCCTGACCCAACGCGAAGTCCTGGATCATGGAAAGAGTAAAATCGTTTAGAGGCGAAGCCCGATAGCTTTTAACATCGCCTGAAATTGTGCAAAGCGAGTCAAAGCCATCAAAGAGTAATTCGTCAATAGAAGAATCGGCGAGAAAAAGATCGTCGATGAAGTGTTCGAAGGACATAAAAGATCTCAAAGCGTTTAGGTCATATAATATAGACCCGGAACGAAACGATTGAGAGAAGGCCTAGGATAATGCGTTGGTGGTTGGTGAGGCTTAGCAATAAAATTCGGGAACACAGACCTTAAACATCTCCAGAAAGTCATTTTCTGAAGTACCAGGCAGGACTGAGGTAAAGATTTCCGCCAAGAGATTGGACACCTCTTCATCGTCCCAATCACGGGTATCGATCACCCTTGCGCCCTCGAGCATACGCTCGATGATGTCATTGGATAAGATTCCTTTGTGACGGCAAAGTTCAAGTTTTGACCAGATTTTCTTGGAAAAACACACTCGTTCCATAGGGTGCGGAATTCGAACGCCATCGCCCTGGGTCTGCAGCATCGCTAGAGATTCAACGACCGTACCGGAGTTAACGGCCTTTTCCACCCAGTCGCAGGCCATTTCGATATCATGACTCGAAAATCCAGCATCTAAAAGTTCGTTCCGAACGTATCGCTCTGTCAGTTCTAGCTCGTCGTAGCCATAGACTACTAGTTCAGCCATAGCCTGAACAACTAACCACCAAGCCGCTCCTGAAGTGACGCTGTGCATGCTCACTCCTCAATTGGTTCCGCCAGGTCCGCTTTTCGGACAGATCTAAGCTCTTCATGATGTATTCTTTATGATCTTCATATTAGCCTAATTGTTTACACTTGAGAAAGCAAAATAAACTTGGGACAAGTCCTACGCCTCGTTCTAGTACATAAGAACAAGACTTAAAAAGTCTTCCGCCGATTGAAAGGGAAAGGCGCCGTCCTCAAGGATCCGCCGTGAACCCTCCGCCCTGATGTCGTCCACATCATGGACCAGAGCATAGACCTCCCGCCCTTGCTCGAGAGCGTAAGACGCGGTCCTCAGCGCTCCCGATTTGACTCCAGCCTGCATAAGCGCCAGATAGGAGGAGAGGCCGGCAATGATGCGATTTCGAACCGGGAAATCCATCGGCCGAGCCGGATATTCCCAGAGCCTTTCACTGATAAACAAGCCGTTTTTCTTCTGCACCCGCTGAAACAGACTGCTGAGACATTGGGGGTAAAGCTTTGAAAGTCCACCGGCAAAAACGACGATCGTTGGCACCGGATCCAGCTCACTTTCAAGCGCACCCAAATGAGCTGCGGCATCACAGCCAATTGCTCCGCCGCTGACCACAACAGCTCCCGATTGCGCCAAGGCCAAACCCAGGGCCCTCGATTGTTGAAAAGCAAAATCAGAGGCTTTGCGGGAACCGACCAGGCAAAGCTTGGGTTTATGCAAAAGACTGAGATCCCCTATACACGTCAAACATGCAGGAGGGTCAGGAATATGCTTTAAAAGATAGGGATAGGAAGGGTGGAAGTAGTCAATGAGTAGCGCCCGGTTGTGATTGATCTGATAAAGATTATCAAAAATGACCGTCGCCAAACCGATGCCGCTAAAATTGATGCGCTCAAGAACACGCACCCATGCCGAAGGCGAAAGAGTCCGCCGTTGCTCTTCAATATAGTGCGCCCAATCCTGTAGACTCAGCGCAAAAACATCACAGCGATCATGCTCGGTTGGCCTCGCCTGAACCATAGGCAAGGGCAGAGGTAAAGGCAACCATTTATAGGCAAGCTGTGAGACGGCATGGGTGATGACGGCTTCGATCTGCAAAGTGAAATACATGAGGAATCCTCCCTTGCCTCGCAATCTAGCGAGCTTGGAGCAAGGAGGACAGGGACAAAATCTAAGGTTTTAAAGTAGGCAGCGCCGCTGCCAGCAAGTCAAATTCTATGGGGCAAGGCGATCACCCAGGCGGACTTCAAAGGAGTCATGGGTTATATAACCGAGAGCCGCGGCCCCACTGACGTCGAGTATGTAGACGCGCGCGACCCGGCTGTCGGTATCGGGCAATCGATCCTTCATGATTTCTGTCGCTGCGACTTTGACGTTTTGAATAATATTGTAGGTCTCTTTTTCCTGCAGTTTACCCAGCGACTGATCGATAAAAACAAAAGCCCCACGCCCCCCGAGATAGGATCGAGGTTCCGAGAATGCAACCACTTCCTGCTGGAGGCCCTTGCCTTCCGCGGAGGGATCCGTTGGCACCCGGCGTTTTACCGAGCGGTAGGATATAAGGATATCGCCAGGTTGAATACCCAGTCGGTTGAATAAAACGGAGCCCTTAAAGACATCATCATCGTCCTTATCCTGGGCCTCGAGTTTGAGTTGGGCGATGAATTCATAGCGCCAGCCAACCTTGGAGTGATCCGCGCTGAAGATCTTGCTGCCCAAACGAACGACGGAGTAGGTCGTTCCCACTTTAAGCCCACCGGTTTGCTTGACGATCGTCTGCTGACCCTTGTCGACCAGAAACGAACCCGCTGAACCACCGACCACTTCCCCAAGTTCATCAAGTTCGTCTTCGACGATAAAAGCAGGGATCAAGACGGGCTTGCTATCAAGGTTATAGCGGCCACCGGCATCGACAAACATCGCATCGATACGGCCCATTCCCCGAAGTTCATCGGGTTCGATGATCTTCATATTCGCAGGAATTTCCGAACGCATCAGCATCCCGGCGATATCTTCGCGAACCAGCTCGGATTCGGACACCTTGCCCTTGGCGACGGGAAGGATATCGTCTTCCGTGATAACCTGCAGAAAGGGAGGGCTCGAGTCGTCGCCGGCATAAAACCTGAGACGCATGCCCGGATAGACGAAGTGAGGGTTGGTGATGGTTGGGTTAAAGGACCAAAGCTTCGGCCAATACTTGGCCTCATCGATCAGCTGATCGCAGATATCGTAAAGGGTATCACCTTCATGAACCAAATACTCCTCCGGTGCCTCGCCCGTCGCCAGGTTGCGCATGACCCCAGGATTGGGTGGAGCACCTGCAAAGAGGTTGGGTTCTGAGATCTTTTTTATGCGACTTCTGATATCGATGGCTTCGGACCCAGCCGTATCACTGGCGGGTTTCATCTCGCGACCAGGAGCTGCGGCCTTGTTCCCCGGCTTGGCGTCGGGCGCAGAATTATCGCTCATGGCCTCCAGACTTTCGAGGCTAGGCTCCTCAGCGAAGCTGGTTCCGCTGGTTCCACTGATCCAAAGTATCCAAAGCAAGCAAGCCATCGGCTTCATAATTGCTCCTTCATACGCTGGATTTCCGCTTTTGCCATTTCCCCGAGATCTCGATCGGGATTATCGTCAAGTATCTTTTGGAACTGTTCCAGCGCTCTTTGATTAAGCCCTCGGCTCTGTTCAATCTTGGCGAGATAGAAACCGGCGTGATTGGTCCATGGACTGCTCGGGTAGCGGCCTTTAAAAGCCATGAAACTTTCTTCGGCCAATTTATATTCTTTGAGATAGAACCAGCTGAGCCCGATCCAATAATGATGGCTGCCTTCCGTGATCTCATCATCAAACTTTGCACCGATGTCATTAAACGCGACGATCGCCTGCCCGTAGTTGGCGCGATTGAATTTATCCTGAGCGTCCTGCAGAAGTTTTCGATAAAGGGTCCGGTCATGGCTCAGCTCGGGGGCGGGAACTGGGACGGCAACCGGGACTTGAAGTTTAAGTGCCGGTTCCTCGTCAGGCGCAGATTTTTTGGGCCTGGGACTCTTTCCTTCCGCCCTTAATTCTTCGGGAATAAGGCCGAGAAGCAAACCCTTTTCAAGGATTTTGCTGCGCTCCTTTTGCTGCAGCTGCTGCGCTTCCAGATCATCCACCTTCGACCAGAGTTGGGCCAGCCGCAACTCGATAGCATCGATGGGCGTGACCCTGGGCGCCAATCCCGAGCCATTGGGAACAGCCGCCGCCGCCGCTTCACCGGCCGGTGTTTCCCTATTAAAAAGGCTGGCGCAGGAGCTTAAGGTCAAGAGTAAAAATATCAGAAAAATAGGCATAACATTCCTCTAGATAGCTTCCGCGACGGTCAGCTGGCGAATGAAGTGACGAATTTTCTGCTGCTGATCGTCACCAATTTCGGCGAACTCGAAACCGATTCGATATTCGAGTTGAAAGCGCTCGCCGACAAGCTCATCTTCGACCCGATTTTTAATCTTTCGTCGCCATCGAATGACGCCGTTCATAGGCAAAGGCTGGGACATGGGCAGATGAAGAAGGGCCTGGACCTTGTCGGTCATGGCCTCTGACGCATGAAGAAAAGCGGGAAAACGCGTCACCAGGCAAACCCCGCCCATGCTTATATCAGCAATGCCTATCCAATTGGGAATGCCGCCGTAGCTACTGAAAAAAGGGGAGCTGGAAGGATCGTTTTCAACTGACTTCCAAAAGCCAAAACTCATAAAAGCCGTAAGTTTATTAGAAACACGAAATCTTGAGTTTGTGCGCCGCTCGGTATTGATCAAAGTCTTGGGCATCGAACAAATGATGCCATCCTGATTTTTATCTACGATCAGAGTTTGAAAGGTAAGCTGTGAGGACATGCCTAAGACCTCGACTTTAACCGGCATGTCGCGCTCGAGTTTAATGAGTCCGGCTTCCGACATTTTACCCATGAGGATGACAGGTTTTTGGCCGATATTGCCCATCTTTATAAAGGCACCGCGGATGGTGACCTTGCCACTATCCCGATGCCTCAAGAGCACTTGCATATTTCCGTCACACATCCGTGCAACCAGACGAGAAATTCTGTCAGGGTTCGAGATCTTGGAGCTGGCTCCCAGGTCTTCACTCATAGCATCCCCCTGAACAAGTTGTTAGCGCGACGTGGCGACTGCTACGATGCATCGAGAGGCCAGTTCTTGTGTTTCGAGGCAAGCTAACGCTCCCTTGCGTAGCATCACGAAAGCTTCGGATCGCCGCCATGCACTATCAACCAACTCAAACACAAGCCCATAGAGATCCAAAGTGCGAATAGGTATTCCGTATCTCGCAGGTGATTTTGCACAAGGCCGCCCCCTATGGTCGCGAGAAAAACCAGGACTAAACCGAGATGATGAAAGCGTTTCTTCACCTCAAATGCCAATCGTCCCAAAGCGGTGAGTAGGATCAGCAGGCCCACCCCACCCAGGATACCGCTATCAGCCAGGGTCTGGAGGTAAATATTGTGAGCATTATATTTTCTCTCTAAACCAGTGTATCCGGCATGCAAATAGGTGTCCAGTAGACTGACGTCGTAACGTGCCAAGCCTGTGCCAATAAAAGGATGTTCCAAAAACAACAGCCAATTGACCTTCCAAAAGACTATCCGATCAAAGCGTTGTTCCCAGGTGAACCTGGAATCTAAAAGCTCGCCCCAGCGCCCGAGATATTCACTAGGCAGAAAAGCCAGCAGTCCCCATAGGACAAGACCGCAAAGCACAGTTCCCACCGCTAAAAACTTTCGCAGTTTGGGAAACTCCCAAGCCAGGGCGAGCAGCAGCAGCAGAAAGGTAAGCATGATGGGATAGCGCGAATCGGTGAGGAGCAGCAGGAGGAGGAGAATGCCCGTCTCAAAAAACCAAAAGCGGGCGTCCTTCAGCCTGGCCTTTTTCCAAAGCCACAGCGCATGGGCAAAAGACAGGAGACTGAAGAGCATAAGGTTGAAGGAAAAGGTCAGGGGATGATCCATCCAGCCCGAAACACGATACACGCCATAGGCCTCCCTGTTGGCCCCAAGACGAGCCTGAAAGCCATGCACCCAATCCACGCCCTGGTATCTTTGAAGCAGCCCATAGACCAGAAGAGACAGCGAGAAAGCAAGCAGGACTCTGGGTATGAGAAAGCTTTCGCTTCGCTTCATCTGCAGATAGACAAAGCTTGTAATGATGAAGGAGCCCCACACCCCTTGTTTGCCTATCAGCCGCATATAGGCCTTAAAATCGAGGCCATCGCCATGGACCCAGGCTTGCAAAAGAGACGCAAGCACTAGGATTCCCCAAAGAAAAAAGAGGGATTGGAATAGCTTTCGGCACATGCGAGCTATGGCATGGGCTTTGGGAATGTAGCGCCAACCCCTTGGAATAAGCAGAGTAAATACCAATAGACCGGCGCTGCAAGACTGGGCGGCAGTCGGTAAAAGCAGGGTAAGGACCACGAGATGGAGGAGAAGGGACTCCCATTTGTTGGTGTTCTTGTTTATGATTTGCTTTTCCACCCCCACGGAAGGTGCTATCCCTAAATGAATAGTCTCGGTCATCCTCTCATCTCCCCATTCCTTTGCATGATATTCCTCCTGTCGTCAGCGTTGGCTATGGCACAAGAGCAGGATGCCCTGGAAACGATACCCAAAGCCTATTCAAAAGACTATGCGTTCCTAACAATGCCCTTCGAACATCCCTATGGGAAAAGCCGCTCGTTTTATAACAGCGAAGCACCGGGGATCGGCATGAAATACGCGCACCGCCTTGATTCGGAATGGATTGTGGGCTTAAAGTTTGAAAGAAAGCCCGTGATACGCAAAGACGGCAAGGCCCTCAACCTGATTCTTCTTTCCAATCAAACTCAGGCGGCTTTCCGGCTTTACCATCCCTTCTATGTCCTCGTTGGAACCGAGCTATCGTATATACTTCCCGCTCAAAAATCCTTACCACCTTTTGTCAAAGATCCGGATTTTTCCACGGAAATCGCCGCCGGTCTCAACGCTTCCCTCTGGTGGCTTACATCGCGCAAAGGGGTCGTGGAATTATCGCTCAGCCGCTGGAAAGGGACCAAGACCAACAATCTGCAGGGGCTGGAAATTTCGCTTGGCTATGGTGTGGGATTTTAGAGGGTGCTTGAGACGGCTGAATTAGTCCACGCAACGGGCGAGGCGCAGCTCCGCTTCCCAGCCGAAACTCGGACTTGCCCACAGGCGGTGCACTCCGTACTGAGGGCCATTGACCGAGGTCGGCCGCATTTTCGTCATCGCTGTTCCGCTGGAAAAAATAATCGAATCGGTATGCACAAGAATCCGCTCGGAGTGGGACGCTCCCCGGCCGTTATTGATCGAAGCAAAAAGATCGTTTTGGGTACTGGTCGTCAGACAGTCCGAGGCCGCTTCGCAAAAGCCGCTGGTGGTATCCTTCAGACTGAATTCCGAGACGAATTCTGAATAGCCTTTCCAGATGGAACTGCCAGGAATATGGCCTGAGACTATCATGCGTTTTGGGCAGACGGCCACGGTTTTGAGCAGATTCCTGATTTCATTTCTGACAAAGCTATACCAGGCATCGGCCCGTTGCGTCGCCTCAGGCATCTGCAGATTGATCAGGAGGATGGGGTTTTGATCAAGTTCAAGCAGGGAATAGCTCATCGCCCCATCGACCCCGATGGGCCACACCGACTTCAAATTAAGGTCCCGGGTAATGAGTTTAACGGGCAAACCAACCGCGGCTGCATTGTACTGCACCTCTTGCGTGTCGCGATAGGCCTGGACGAGCGAGGCATCCCACTCGTATCCGTCCAGCGCGCCTGCACTGAGGATGTTCATATCCGATTCGCTGGGGCTGTCGCGCCGGGTAAGTGCCTCCTGAAACACCACAATATCAGGCCTCGACACCCGTAGCTGCTCGTCGATAAGTTCGATGCGTTCCCGGCGAAACAGCCAATCGCCCTTCCAGCTTTTCGAGGAAAGAGCGGAAGCCGTCCGCTGATTGAAAAGATTGAGATTGAGGACGGAAAAACTCCGCTCGTCAAACTCCTTTTGGCTTTGGCCATTGAACAGAGCACAAGACATCTGCAGGAAACCAAAGAGCAAGAAAGGAGCTAGGACTCGCATCATTTAACAGCCTAAATAACGTGAGATCACCAGACGTTGAATCTCACTGGTACCTTCGCCAATGCGCAGGAGAGCGGCATCGCGATAAAAGCGCTCGATCGGATATTCCTTCATCAGACCATAGCCACCAAAGGTCTGCTGACCCTCCCGGGCACAGTATTCAGCGACTTCCGAACAATAGAGCTTGGCCATCGCCGCCTGTTTTTGAAAGGCGAGACCATTTTGTTTCATCCACGCTGCCTTATAGAGCAGGGTTTCCGCGGCTTCGATCCGAGTCGCCATTTCAGCGAGCTTGAAGGCCACGGCTTGATGCTTCGAGATCGCGACGCCAAAGGTTTTTCTTTCCTTGGCATATTTTAAGGTCATTTCCAAAGCGCCCTTGGCTAGACCCAGGCCCATGGCACCGATGCTGAGTCGGCCGTTGTCAAGCGTCTCCATCATAATCTTAAAGCCCTGGCCCTTGCCACCCAGCATCGCGGAATGGGGAACCTTGACATTATCAAAGTAGAGTTCGCCCGTATTGGAAGCCCGCCACATCATTTTACCATGCATGACCTTGCGTGTCAGACCTTCGGCATCAGCCGGGACAATAAAGCAGGACAGCTCATTTTTGCCATCGGCCCGCGTGGCGGTTATGGCCTGAACCGTGATGCCTTGGGTTAGGTTTGAGGCGCTGTTCGTAATCCAGATCTTTGAGCCGTTGATCGTCCATTCATCGCGTGCCTGATCATAGGTCGCCCTGGTCCGGCTCGCCTGCGCATCGCTGCCAGCCTCGGCTTCGGTGAGCCCAAAGGCCCATAAAGCATGGCCCGTACACAATTGCGGCAGGTATTTCTTCTTCTGCTCTTCGGTGCCGTAATAATAAAGCGGGCCCACGCCAAGGCTATTGTGCGCGGCTATTGTTGCCGCCTGCGAGCCATCGACCCGAGCAATCTCCTCAACAGCGATGACATAGGAGATGTAGTCCATCTCCTGGCCCGAGTACTTCTCAGGAACAAAAGTTCCGAACAGGCCGAGTTCGCCCATGTGTTTGGTCAGGGACTCGGAGAATTCCTCCCTCTCATCCAGCTCATGGGCCCGGGGAGCAATTTCTTTATCTGCGAAATCACGAAGACTTTGACGAAGCAACTTGAGCTCGTCGCTCTCTGCAAAACTATAGGACATATTTATCCCCTTCTCTAAACGGACCCGGAAGGCGCGCTTAGTCTTCTGATTCGGTTTCTTTTTCTAAACCTTCTATCTCACCGCGGCCACCTTCGCGACCACTGGTTTCTCGCGAGTCGTCGCGCGTCCGCCCCTCGCGCCCACTCAGGCCCGAAAGTATTCCTTTGTAGGAATGGTAGCGGCGTTCGGAAATCACACCCTCAGCCACTGCGAGGATAACCGCACATTCAGGCTCATCGACATGCCGACATTCACGAAATTTGCATTTGTTCACAAGGCCACGCATCTCAAGGAAACCGTAACTCAATTCGATAGGCCCACGCTCACGCAACACAAAGCTTCGGATCCCGGGCGTGTCGATGACGTAACCACCTCGACCAAGCTTGATCATGCTCGCATAACTCGTCGTATGCCGGCCTTTGTAATTGATATTGGAATTCTCTTCCACTTCCTGCTGAATCTCAGGCCGAAAGAGATTGACGAGCGAAGATTTCCCTACCCCGGAATGACCGCTGAGTATGGTCGTCTTGTGATCCATCATGGCGTGAAGTTCACGAATCAGGGGATGGTCAAACTCCTGATGCTCCACCTGCAGGCTAAAAACGGTATAACCAAGGGCCCGAAAATAAGCAATTTCCCTGTCACACTTCTCTTTAAACTCGGCGGTTTCGTTCTGGAGGAGGTCCTCTTTATTGATAACGATGATAGCCGGGATATCCTGCTCGGCAGCCAGCACGAGATAGCGGTCGATCAGCCCCCACTTCACCCCTGGATTGCTATAGCTTCCCACCACGAGCAGCTGATCCATATTGGAAGCCAGAACGTGCTCGCGCTCCATCACCATCGGGTCGCGACGGGCGATCCGGCTACGCCTGGGCGCCAGGTGTTCGATCACGCAGCAGGGCAGATCCGTGGTTATCTGCACGTCCCGCTCATCCGTTGGCCGGCATAGGACGATATCGCCAACAACAATATTGTTGCGCTCTCCACGTCGACTTTGAAGGTGACGCCGGGCGACGGTTGCAAGCCAAACATCCCGCGTATCAATGTCCCCTTCGACAGCCTCGGGCGAAAGGAATGCGTAACGCTTATGGACCTCGACTACGCGCGCTGTAAACCAGCCTTCCCCGGCTTTGGCCCAGGAATCCTTGTCGAGTTCGAATTGGGTTTCGTCCCGGTTGTGTTTCTTCAGCTTATCTTTCGAGCGCCGTATCTTATCGACCTTGGCAAGGTGCTCGGCATCTTCATCCCCCTGCCGGTACTTCCACTTCGTCATGAGCTATTTTTTCCTGTGTAGTCGTCTTGAAAATTCGCTCAACACTACGCAGCGCATCCGATGACAGAAGACTCTTGGAATACTGGGCCAAAGACGAAACCCGCGGATCAACACTCAGGGATTTTTCGTCGACGGTGATCAGCAGACCTTTTTTCTTCAGAAGCTGTATATGTTTTTGGATGAACGTCTTTTCAGAAATCTCCGGATTGTTCAGACCATTTAATATGGCGAAGCGTTGGGTCATTCGTTCGCATTGAAGGAGGAATTCCTCGCTGTTGACGAAGCCTCGTTCACTGTGTTTCGCCAGTAGGACGGCCGTAATGATAAAGCGGTCGAAGGTCACCCCCATCACCTGCGAGAGGATATCCAGCACGGCCGATTCATCCGACTGCGGCGGCGGCCGGCGATACGCATAGTCACCAACCTTACGCAAGAGCCCCATTTCCACCAGAACGTCGGCATATTCGAGGACCACGCCCTCGATTTCATCGTCAGACCAGCGCCGTACCGAGTCTTCAGAAAGAATGCTATAAATTTCAGCGCAGCCTTTGGCAAGACTTGCCGCATACATCTCTTCCTGCTGATGAAAAAACCGCGCAATCAGCGCCGGGAGAATATATATGTGAGCGATATTATTCCGATAATAGGAAATCAGAGCACCATCGACATCGTTGACGAAGGCAACGTCGCCAGCCGCATGTTTATAGATCGAAATGCTTTTAAGCTTTTGAGCCTCTTCCAGAATCTCGGCAAAGTTCTCTTTCACGAGTTTGACGTTCTCATGATAGGGCTTTCTTTTATGCAGCTCAATCATCTTCTCGATGAACACCTGCAGCTCTTCCAGAGGCAAGGCCTTGTGGTTCGCCGCGAGAAGTCCAAGCCCGATCAGGGAGACCGGCGTGAGAGTCGCCGCTTCGTTTAAATGCTTAGCAATCAGGAGCGAAAGGTCATTGACGATGGAGCTCAACCATTCGGGTTTGCCGTCCTTCACCTCCCGCCATGCAGGCTGTTTTTTATCGAGATACTGATCGAGAATGATCGGTTCGCCATAGGAGAGGTAAGCCTTTCCGTAATAGACTTGCAAAAGCTTTCGGGCTTGAAAAAGCTGCGCCATCGATTCTTTCTTTTTGGCTCCCCCACTCAATTCAGCCAGGTAACTCTTCACTTCCATGACCTTGTCGTAGCCGATATAGACGGGAACTATAGCGATAGGACGCTCGGAGTTTCGTATAAAACTCTTGACCACCATCGCCAGCATGCCCGTTTTTAACGGTAACGGCCGCCCCGTCCGGCTTCGTCCACCTTCCGGGAAGAACGACAGGGGATAGCCTTGCGTCAGGAGATAGGCAATGTACTCCTCGACGACAGCGGTATAGATGCGATTACCGCGAAAGGAACGTCTGATGAAGAAGCCGCCAGCCCGTCTCAAAAACCAACCCATGGGAAAGAAGTTGAGGTTGATACCGGCCGCCGTATGGGGGCAGGGGAGACCGCTGTTATAGACGGTGTAGTTGACCAGAAGGTAATCAAGATGGCTTCGATGCGTCGGCATATAAACGATTTCATAATCCTCGGCGGCCAGTTTCATGGGTATTTCGGGATTGGCAATCTCCACGCCGGAGAAAAGCTTATTCCAGAGCTTGCCGAGGATGATTTGGAAGGTCCGCACCATCGAATAGGTCTGGTCAGCAGACAATTCCCGGGCATAGCTGATGGCGCTGGCCTCGAGGTCGCGCAGTTTTTGATCGTTGCCCTTGGCATCCTTTTCGATCTCCTGCCGCACGAGTTTGGCACTGGCGATGCGGGCTATCACCTGCTCGCGCACATAGATCTTCTGCCCAAGCACCTGGTTGCGCACCCGGCGAAAGTGTATCCTCAGGACGCGGCGGATCTTGCGGGCCGACTGTTCGTTGCTGATTTGAAGGTCGGCGGCCCTTTCCATCAAAAAGGGTTTGCCAAAGTGAACATTGTTATTGCGTCCCTGGGCCACCACGATGAAAAACTTCTGCAGCCAGCCGGCATCTTCATCATCATTAAAAATAAGTTTAAAAATCGAGGGCTCGGTATTGCCCGGATCCTTGCCCCAAAATGGCGAAACCGGCACGATCTGCGCTTTGATACCAGCCCGCTCGCTGGCCTGGTTCACGACGTGAAGCAGGACATGGCTGGGCTTTAGCTTACGGATTCTTTTAATGGGACCGGTCTTCTCAAGGAACAGGCAGATCGCTTTTCGTTTGCGGCTAAAGTCAAGGCCGAGATCCGGCTCCGGCAAGCCATAGCGTCGGCACACCATAAGTAAAACCAGATAATCGATGATGGAGCGTTTGGGCAGCACATAGATCACATGAATATCATCGAGCCCCAGAAATTCTTTCAAATTATCCGGATGAACGGTCGACTGCACCCACAGGAGCACGGGCCGCAGGATATAGGACAGGAGCACATGCCCAATACGAATCAGAAACTTCATCATTTTACACCGAACTCCAGATTGTCGATCAGTCGAACACTACCGAGGTGCGCAGCAACGAGTGCAACGGCGGGCTTATCCACCTTTCCTTCGAATGATTGCAAACGATCTTGAGTTCTTATCTCAACGTAGTCTAAGCGAAATTCTTTTATCTTAGCGAGTTCTTCCCTAAACATTTGAGCGAGTTTTTCCGGGCTTGTTTCGCCCGACTTAAAGCGCTCAGCAATACGATTCAAACCCTGGTAAATTCGAGGCGCGATCTTGCGCTCGCTAGCAGACAGACGCAAATTGCGACTGCTCATCGCCAGGCCATCGTCATCCCTAAGGGTAGGGCAAGCGATGACTTCAATGGGAAAACATAGGTCGCGGACCATATTCGATATCAATTTGAGCTGCTGATAGTCCTTTTTGCCAAACAGTGCATAATCCGGCTGCACCAGATTGAAAAGCTTACTGACCACGGTCAACACGCCATCGAAGTGTCCGGGACGGGATCGTCCATCTAGAATATTATTGATCTCGTTATTGGTCACAATGGTTTGAAAACCTTTGGGATACATGTCGGCCGCAATCGGTGCAAAAAGAGTATCGACGCCCACCTGCTCAAGTTTTCCCACGTCCGCTGCAAGCATGCGCGGATAACTTCCGAAATCCTCTTGGGGACCGAACTGCAGGGGATTGACGAAGATGCTGACGATGACATGATCCGCGTATTTTTTCGCGCCTTCGACCAGTGAAATATGGCCATCATGGAGCGCGCCCATCGTCGGCACAAAGGCTATTTTTTTGCGTTGGAGTCGCCACTCTAAGGTTTGCGCCCGCAAATCCGAAGGAGCGATTATCGTGCGAACCGGCACAGCTACCTCATCATGTCAAAGTAGGCAGATCTCTTCTGACAGTAAAGACTAGCTAGTATTACACGTTCTTACGGGAGAGAGCAAACGATGGTCGATGGAGGAAGGGGAGAGGCATCTGACTGAGGAAAAACAGGAATGATAGGTAAGGAGTCATCAAAAATCGCCCTCATGGCAATTCGGCTCTTCCTGAGCCTTGCGCGTGATTCACAAAGGAATCTAATCTGCCCCGTAGGAACCACTCAGGTTCCGCCCTACTAAACCTATGAAGAATCAATCTCCATACCTAACTCTTCGGTAAGAATTGGCGCAACTTGAGTCGAGGCACAAAATTTTTGGGAAGATGCCGCGAGTAGGGTTGATGAGACTGTGGGGTCACGGCGGAGAGTTGAATAGGAGGCCTCATGCTTGAGAGCGTAGGGATGAGGCCTGGTTCCGGGCTTATAGCTTGGCTTTATCAGACTTTTTGGCAAGGGTGCTTTCAGAGACAGCGAAGGTCATATAACGCTTCTCGCCTTTGATGCCTTTGTTAGGAATGACCTGGCCCTTAAATTTGATTTCAACCAGTGACATATCATTGACGAGCAATCGCAGCTGTTCGTCAAATTGAATACGATAGCTATTTGGCTGAAGCACTTCATTAACTTGCTTATCCTTATCGCGACCGATCCGAAGCGTAACAGGCTCCTTGACGACGATATCCAAAGATTCGATACCTGTCCCACGGACTATGACCGCTCCAGCGTCCTTGGCCACGGCCACGGGGGGAATCTCGGCTGGAACGGGCGGCTGCGTTGCCAAGGCAGGCGCGTCTGCCTGCGCCGGAGCTGCAGGGAGGGCTGCGACAGGTTTGGCCACAACCGCTGAACTTTCTTCCAGCTGTACGGATCTATCGGAAGATTTCCAACTTTGATAAACAGTTTGCGAGATCCACAGGAGACCTAGGATCACGGGTACCGCGATCAGCACGGGACGGGAAAACGACCAGACTTTTGAGGCGTTTCTCTGAATATTATTGGAATCAAAAGAAGACCGTTTCGAATCGGAATAGCGAATCGGCTTTGGCTTATTATCTCTTTGATTTTCTTGGGTTGTTTCGGCATTTTGCAAAGCGACGGCCTGATCGAATGCCACGACGAGGGCTTTTGCATCGCAGCCATAAGCGCGACAGAGATTTCTGACAAACCCACGACCAAATACTTCGCCCGGTAACACCTTAAAAGACTGTGTCTCAAGCGCGTCTATGAACGCCGCTGAAATACGCGTCGACATCGCCGCCCGTTCGATAGAAAACCCCGCCTGCTCCCTCGCCTCACGTAAGGCAGCGCCAAAACTTTTGGGCGATACAAAGGGTTCGCTCGAGTTGTCGATCTCGGTAGTCATATAAGGTCTCCAGTGCCTATCGGAATGGATAAGACATTCTAATTATTAATTGTACAACTTTATCGAAGTGCTTTCCCGATTTCTGTTGAAAAATCTAAGCTTCAGCACTTATGGCTCCGCCATCACTGCTAGTGATGCAGACAAATTTTCGACTGAGCCGATTGCGCCACTTCCTATGTGGAGTTAACCATATTAAACTAGAACTAAGAACCACAATCTTCACTCACCAACGCATCTAAGGGGGATCCCTGTGTTGCGCATTTGCCGCCGAGTATTTCATTGTTATCTTATAGCTATTATTATCTTGTGTGCGCCAGCTTGTCAAACTCTCAAAAAACCTGGCGAAGATGATAAGAAAGCTGAGGATATTCTCTCAACCCAAAAAAGCATGGTGATTAACTATATCAACCAGGGTCTGCCAAGTATGGCCCTGCGCGAACTTCGTCCCCTGGAAAAAGAAAATCCTAAGGATGCGGATCTAAAAAACCTCATGGGCCTTATTCATCTTTCGATGCAAAACGCAAAATTGGCGTTGACTTACTTTGAAGAAGCCTATCGTCTGCAGCCCCGTGCCCCGATCGCACTGAATCTGAGTTCTGCGCTCATTGAGACCGGTCAAGCGCTGCGAGCGATTAAAGTCCTAAAGGATCTGAAGGCCAGCGATGCTGGTAAGGCCTATCAGTATCCGGAACGTATCACGCACAACATCGGTCTCGCAGCCGAGCGTTTAAAAAAGTATGACCTAGCCGTAAAGTACTACTCACTGGCTCTGGAGGACAACCCCTACTACTATATATCCCTGATGCGCTTGGGAGCGGTCTATGAGCAGCAGAAGAAGGGTGGTGCAGCCTATCAGCAGTATCTGAAAGCGCGTGAAGCCTGTCTTAAATGCTTCGACCCCATTCATGCCTCGGTTCAGCTTCAGCTGAAGGCCGGCAAGGGTGGACTGGCGATGAAAACCATTCAGGATTATCTTGCCAATAAAGAGCTCGAACCACAGGATCGCTCCAAGGCGCAGCGTCTGCTGAGCTCTACCAACAAAGCCAAGCAGCAGGCCCGCAGCGCTCCCACTCGACCGATCCCAAGACCTCGTTAATCGCAAACCATGAGGGGATGTCCCTTTTTCGCTGAAGGGGCTTGGAGCATGGGTTTGAGAAAAACCCCTCCAAGCCCCTAGTCACTCGTGCTACAAATGTCAGGGACGGGCCCGAGCCCGGTTCGGGTTGTCTTGCGACTGTCTTCGAAAGGATAACGGCATGCATTTTCATACCAGAGCTCTTGCCCTGATTTGCCTCCTGGGGTCTCCCCTACTCGCCGCCGATAAAGCCACCGAAGAGAAAGATGTCGAACAACGCTATCGTTCGTTGGAAACTCTGGCCCGCGGCCTCTATTATCTTGAAAATTTGTACGTCGATCCTCAAAAAGTAAAGCCTGATGAACTCACCTATCAGGCTTTGCGCGGGATCGTCAGCAACCTCGATCCCCATACCATGATCATGCCGCGCAAATCTTTCGAGCAGTTCACGTCCGACACTCAGGGTAAATTCGGCGGCGTCGGAGTCATCGTTTCCACCGAAAAAGGCAAGCTGATCGTCGTCTCGCCCATCGATGATTCGCCTGCCGCCAAAGCCGGAATCTTAGCCGGTGATGAGATCATTGCTATCGACGACGTTCCGCTCGACAAGATGAAGGTGAACGATACGTCTGATCTGATGCGCGGCAAACCCAACACCAAGGTGAAGCTGCAGATTCGCAGAAAAGATGCTCCGGCGGTTCTTAATTTTCAATTGGTACGGGAAATCATCAAGGTAAAATCGGTGCGCGGCGAAGACCTGACTCACGATGTCGCCTATGCCCGCATTGCCAGCTTTCAGGACAATACCGCCGAAGAACTCAAAGCGATTGTTGAGAAGAAAGCAAAAACTGCCAAGGGTCTTATCCTTGACCTGCGCGATAATCCCGGTGGCCTTCTCGATCAGGCGGTGAAAGTCGTCGATCTCTTTATCGAGTCCGGCGTGATCGTCTCGACGGTCGGTCGCACCGATAAGGATGTCGAGCGTGAATACGCTCACAAAAAGGGTACCTATGCCGACCTGCCTCTGGTCGTTCTTATCAATGGCGGCAGCGCATCGGCCTCCGAAATCGTCGCGGGCGCCTTGCAGGATCACGAGCGGGCCCTTCTCATGGGGACGACATCGTTCGGCAAAGGCTCCGTCCAGACCCTGGTCTCCCTGCCCGATCAGTCCGGATTAAAAATCACAGTAGCACGTTATTTCACCCCTAAGGATCGCTCCATCCAAGCCAAGGGCATTACCCCGGATGTCGTCGTTTCCTATCAGCAGGGCGAAGTTAAAAGCGAAGGCATGAGGAAGGAATCCGACCTCAAAGGCCATATCGAAAGCCATGATTTGTCGGATCTCGCCAAGACTTCGGGAATAAGTACCGAAATTGATGCCTGGCCGGCAGGCGCGAAGCAGGACAATCAGCTGGTGGCGGCGTATTCATTTTTAAGAAGTATGCGGTTTTTTGATGGCAAAAAAATGAAGATGCCGATTGCTCGATAATGCGAATAGGGGAGTGCTTGTTATAACTTGCGAGAGGGGGAAGACTCCCCGCTTTCAAGTGATTGGCTCAAAATTCTTGAGAGTGGGGAGTCTTCCCCCTCTCGCAAGTCAATGTCGCCCAGCTAGAGATCGTTCCGCTTTTACCCAA